>CAKPSH010000037.1 GCA_934183325.1 uncultured Clostridia bacterium | reverse complement strand
GTTTCAAAATTATCCATTATAATCAATCCTTTCAAAATAAAGTTAATTGTATTATTTACTAAAGTAGAAATAATATACAAAATAAAAATAATAGAGTATTAAAATTACGAAAAGAGGAAAATAAAGGTAATATTGAAATATTATGTAAATTATGATATAATTAATAAGAGATTGTAAAAAGAGAGGAAGATTGTATGGAGAAAATAATTTATAATATAAAAGATATAAATGATGAGGGAATTGAAGAAACACTATACAATTTATGGATAAATGGAAAAATATTAGAGAATGAAGGAAGATATTTAAGATTTCTTTATGAAGGTAATGAACATTGCATATCATTAGAGTTTTACAGAGGTTTTATGGGAAAAAGCTATTTAGAATTATCAAATATGGTTGAAAAATTAAGAAAACTAAATCCTAGAATAACTGAGATAGAAAATGGTAAATTGAAAGATGAATTTCAAAAATTTATAAATAAGTTTCAAATATATTTGGAATTAGCTTGGAATGATGAGACAAAAAAAGGAATTAGAAATTTATTAGAAAAATCGTCTAAATCAATGTTAATAGGAATATGTTTAGGGCTATCTGAAGAATTAGAAAGTTGTAAAATAAATATATTTGATTTTATATCTAAAGATGATATATTTGATGAAATAATGAAAAATCAAATGTATTTACAAGATACAAATAATGAAGGATTTCAAAAAGTATTGTTTAAATTTAGAGAAGAATATGGAAGTGTGGAACAAATACAAGAAAAAGCATTGGGAAATTTTAACCAGAGTAAAAAAGGGAAACTTTATTATGAAAAGATGATCTTATTTTTAACATTAACGTCAACAAGTGATGAAGGAAAGCAAAAAGAATATGCAGATACATTAGTAAAAATTGGATTTAATGAAGAAAATTTATATTGTATGTGTAGCAATGATATTATAACATTGGAGATGTTTTCTAAAATATATAATATACCTCAATTGAAAGAAATTGCATTAAAGAGTATAAAGTTACTACCTTTAAGTGAGCTTATTATAATTTATGGATTAATAAAAGAAGATGATGTATTAAAATATATTAATTTAAGAAAGATAACAGTTGAACAATTAAAAAAAGAGGGACAAAAAGATACAATTAATTCAGCTTATATGGCTATATTCATAAAAATGATGTATGACAAAGGAAGAATGCATTTTTCAAAAGAAGAATTGGATGAAATATTATTAACTAGTAAAAAATTTCCAGTAGATTATGCAAGAGCATATTATAAATTGAACACAACAGGAGTAATAAAGGATGATGTAAAATTAATAGAGGCCTATGAAGAACAAATAGAATATCTTAATCAAAGTTCAAAAGCTGAAATGGAAAAATGGGAAGCAAAACCAGTTGATATAGATGAGATAATTGATTATTTTAATAGTGAAAGAATAATAGAAATGTTAAGAGAATCAATTATTAGTCAAAAAACACAAGAAGCAGATAAAAAAAGCATAAAAATACATGAAGAAAAAATTTTAGCATTTTATAAAGCAATTAAGGAAGTACAAGAAAATGGAAAGATAAGCAACAAGAACTTAAATAAAGAACTGATTAGTGCAATAAATGAAGGGTGTAAGAGTGAACAAGAAAAAATTTTAGTAACATTAGAATTATTTAAATATGGGATTATACCAGCAGAATATGTTTCTGAAATAGTAAATGATAGTAATAGTGATAAATTACTAGAATTATATGATAATGGAATGAGCGATAAAGAAGTATTATGGTTATATTTTGATGGGGTTATAAGTAAAGAAAATTTATATATGGTTTATGAATTTAATGAAGAAAAATTAGAAGAAAAAAACCTAAGAAAAAAGCTTGAAAATAATGAAATAAGTCAAAAAAACGTGGAAATGATGTATTTACTTGGAATAATTTCAATAGAGATGTTATCTAAATTTGTTCAAGATCAATTAGATTGGATAACTGTAATTGATATAGTACCTGAGTTTGATAAGGTAGAAAAATTAGGAGAATTATATTTGAATCAACTGATTACATTTGAGGACTTACAGGAATTAAAAGAAGAAAATCTGATTTCAGAAAAAGAAGCTACTGCAATATTAGGAAGAAGAAATGTTATTGAAGAATTAAAAAGAGGATTAATAAGTGAAAAAGCAAGAGGAAAGAAAAAAACAAAAAGCGAAGAAGAGGCAGTAGATGTAGAAAAAAATATAGGCGATAAGATTGAACTAGAAGATAGAGATGTTTTATTAACTAATTTAGGATATCAAGCATTAAGAAATAAAGATGATGAAATATTAGTTGTTGCAAAAGGAAGCTTTGAGGGATATAGAGTTTACTTAAATAAACAATATCATACAATATTATTTGAGGGTGACGGAGCTTCATATTTGACTCATGAACATCAAGCACAAAACTTTATAACAATACAAGAAGGAAAAGAATCAAAATTAAAAGGAACAAGAAGTGAATGGGCAAGTTTAGCAATTAAACAAAGAAATGCAAGGAAAAAGGGAGATAAAGAAGCAATAATAAAAGCTGAGGGAAATAAAACTCTTAGAAGAAAAACACATACAAGAAGTTGGGGCAAAAACATAATTCAAAGTATGGTAGAAATAAGTACAATCTTTATGGATGGCTCACAAGAAGAAAAAGCAGTGTATATAAGAGATACAAGTAAAAAGATTGAAGATGAAAATAAAGATGAACTTGAATATATAAACGGATTATTTGAAGAAAGAAAAACAAGAAATTAATAAATTATAGGAGAATTTTATGAAGCAAATAATTGAGAAAATAAAAAATGATATATATAACTTTTCAAGTAAGAAGGTACAAAATATTATAGAGGATTTTCAGAAAGAGTTTGGATATAATACTTCTAAATTAGTAGATGCTGTTAATAAAGACTATGAAAGATATAATTTTAAAATGAGAATTGATGAACTTGAAAAAATCTTTGAAGAAGAAAATAAGAGTCCGATATTGATAACAGAAAAGATAGATGAAAAGATAATTATTGATGGTATTGGGACTGTGGTGGTAATATATAATGGAAGACCTGAAGTAACATTAAGAATGATTTTAAAAGGATTGAAAACACATAATAAAATCATTTTATGTGATAAAAATAATCTAAAAATTAATAAAGTATTAGTTGATATTGCGAAAAAAGTAATATCAAAAAATAATTATTATATAGATGTTATAAATATTACTGATAGATATGATGACATATATAGCTCACAGGAAATGATAGATAAAATAATCTACATAGGAAATAAATGTGATTATATAGAATTAAGAAAGAGACTATACATTGATACAGAATATAATGGCTATGGGTATATTGCTTTATTTTGTGATGATGACGAAAAAGAAAAAAACGTACAAAATATACAATTGTATTGCTTGACTAATTTCTTTGATATAGATGTTTTTTATAATGATATAGATAATGCGATAGCACATATTAATTATTTAGCATATAACGAAACAACAGTAATATTTTCGAAGAACAAAGAAAATTTAATAAAGTTTATGCTTAATGTAAAGT
>CAKPSH010000036.1 GCA_934183325.1 uncultured Clostridia bacterium | reverse complement strand
ATTATTTATTATTTATTATTTATTATTTATTATTTATTATTTATTATTTATTATTTATTATTTATTATTTATTATTTGTTTTTTATTATTATCATTATTCATGTATTTTTTCTTGCCAATTATTTTCATAGGTAGTATAATCTATTTATTATTATGAAAGGACATTTTATTATGAAAAAAGTCTTAATTTTTTATGCATGCTATGGTGGTGGTCATATTAGTGCTGCAAATTCAATAAAAGAATGTATAACTTCAAATTATCCAGAAATCGAAGTTACTTCTATTGATTTTATGGAATATTTAAGTAAGACAATAGATAAATTAACAACAACTGCTTATGAAGAAATGGCAAAAAAAATACCATCTTTATGGGGCACATTTTATTCTGGTTCTGAAAAAGGACCTCTTGCAAAAATTAGTATAGATTCAAATAAAATTATGGCAATAAAATTACATTTATTAATAAAAAAATATAAACCTGACTATATTATTTCAACACATCCTTTTTCTTCTCAAATGTGTGCTTATTTAAAGAAAAAAGGAAAATTAAATAACACAAAATTAGCTACAGTTATGACAGATTTTGCACCTCATGATCAATGGCTAATTGGTTTTGATTATATTGACTATTTTTTTGTTGCTCATAAAGAAATGAAATTAGAATTAATAAATAAAGGAATTGATGAAAATAAAATATTTGATACTGGTATTCCTTTATCAAATAAATTTCTAATTAATTTTAATAAAGACCAGATTTTATCAGATTTTCAATTATCAAAAGATAAATTTACAATATTATTTTTTGCAGGAGGAAGATTTGGTTTAGCTAAAAAAAATACTCCAAAAATTCTAGAAGATATTGCCAGATATATGGATAATGTTCAAGTAATAGCAATTTCAGGTCAAAATAAGCAAGTATATGATGATTTTACAAAAATTGTTCATAAATATAATAGAGAAAATGATATAAAAATATTAGAATTTACTGATAAAGTTCCAGAATTAATGCATATTTCGGACATTGTAATCTCAAAGCCAGGTGGTTTAACAACTTCAGAAAGTTTAGCTTCTGATTTACCAATAATTGTTATAAATCCTATTCCTGGTCAAGAAGAAGAAAATGCAGATTTTCTTGAAAAAAATCATCTTGGTTTTTGGATAAAAAAAAGTGATACACCAATAGGTCTTATTTTTAAAATTATAACAAATAAAGATTTATTAAAAGATTTAAAAGAAAATGTAAAAAAATTTGCTAGAAAAAATTCAACAAAAGATATATGTAATATTTTATTTAATAATTAATTTATGTTTTTTTATAACATTAAAGGAGTGATTTTAATCACTCCTTTTACATTATTTCAAATAAATTTCTGGATTATATGCAACTCCATTTACTCTAACTTCGAAATGACAATGAGACCCAAATGATCTTCCTGTATTTCCAACTTTAGCTATGACTTGTCCTGCTGAAACTGTTTGTCCAACACTTGCAACAAGTGAACTACAGTGTCCATAATATGTTTGAATTCCGTTCTCATGAGAAATTATTACTAAATATCCATATCCTCCTGAATTCCATCCTGAAAAAGTTACTGTTCCAGGTGCAGAAGCATATATATTAGTTCCAGTAGCTGCAGCAAAATCTAATCCTTGATGTTTTCTTCCCCATCTTTGTCCAAATCTTGAAGAGATAACAGGTGAACTTACTGGATATCTAAATGATAACCCTATACTTGGTCCTCTTGTTGAAGTGGCTGTTGCTCTACTAGTATTGGTTGAAGATATTACTACTTTTTTTACTACCTTTTTCTCTTCATATAATGTTGATACTGCTTCCTCTGTAAGTTTTAATTCGCTTAATTCAGTACTATATTTTTCGACAATAGATAAATTATCTTTGTTTGCACTATTTTTCTCTTTTAATTCATTAACTGTTTTTTCTGCTTCTTCAAAAGTTGATACATATAATTTTTCTTCATTATTAACTGCAATTGCATAAAATTTATAATAAATAGTTCCTGTTTCTTTTACTTCATTATATATTTCTTCATCATTTGTTACTATTCCTTTTTTCAATAAACATAACTCATATGTAGGTAATTCATCAATTTGCACAAATGCTACATGATCTTCATCACCTTTTTCAATATAATTGTTTATTTTCGTTTGCAACTTTTGTTTATCTTGACTGTAACCTAAGCATTCCCCATTTAAATATACTTTATATATTGGTTTATATACAAATATAATTATACTTGCTATTAATAGTGTAGCTATAATAAAAACTATTATAAGCTTTACTGAGGTCCTTAATGCTATCAGTACATTTTTCATCATATTTCTCTTCTCCCTTCCAAAGCTTTTGTTAATGTTATTTCATCTGCATATTCTATATCTCCACCTACTGGAACCCCATGAGCAATTCTAGTAACTTTTATTTTAAATGGTTTTATTAATTTTGATAAATACATAGCAGTTGCTTCTCCTTCTACTCGTGGATTTGTAGCAATAATTATTTCTTTTATTTGTTCTTCTCCAGCTATTCTATTTAATAACTCTTTTATTTTTATATCTTCTGGACCTATCCCATTCATAGGAGAAATTGAACCATGTAACACATGATATACACCTTTAAATTCATGTGTTCGCTCCATTGCGATTACATCTCTAACATCTTCTACTACACAAATACTTGAATGATCTCTTTTAGGATTAGCACATATTGGGCATGGGTCTGTATCAGAAATATTATAACATTGAGAACAATATTTTAGATTTTTTTTCGCATTTACTATTGAATTTATAAATTCTTGAGTTTCCTCTTCACTCGCATTTAACATATAAAATGCTAATCTTGCTGCTGTTTTATTTCCTATACTTGGAAGTTTCGCAAAACTTTCTATTAATTTTTCAATTGATGGTGAATAATAAGACATTTCTATGTTACCCTTCTTTTACATAATTCCTGGTATATTGAATTTTCCAAGAGTTGCTGATTGAGCTTCATCAACTTTTCTTAGTGCCTCGTTTGTACATGTTAAAATTAAATCTTGTAACATTTCTACATCTTCTGGATCAACTACTTCAGGTTTTATTGTGACTTTTTTTATAACTTTAGCTCCAGTTACAACAACTTCTACAGCTCCTCCTCCAGCAGTAGCAGAAAACTCTTTTAAACTTAACTCCTCTTGAGATTTCTCTACATCTGCTTGCATCTTTTTAGCCTCTTTCATTAGTTGATTAATGTTCATTCCTCCAAATCCATTCATTCCTCCAGGGAATCCTCCTCTTCTTGCCATTTCACATTCTCCTTTCTAAAAATTTATTTATTCGTCTACATAGTTTATTGGCAATCCTAAATCTTCTAAATCATCTAAACTACTTATATCATCTTTATTATCTTTTTCTTTCTTTTCCTCTATAATCTTAGGTTTTTCAACTCTTGGTTGTGTTTCCATTCTAAATCCATCTATAGGTTTACTTATATATTTTATTTGCATTTCTTTTCCACAAGCAATAGACACCAATCTTTCAATCTCATGCATATTTTCACTTTTTTCAAGAAGTTTCTTCCTAAATTCGTTTAATCCTCCTGGAAATTCTATACCTATGGTCATATCATTAATTTCGACAGCTCTAGTATTTAGTAAATTTGCGTAAATCATTACTTTTCCATTATTTTTTAATTCTTGTAAAACATTTGGCCAAAAGCTTTGTGATTTTAAATTTGCTGTTTGTACTGTCGTATTATTTTGTGCTGATTTACTATTAGATACATTGTTTTCTATCTTTTTTACTTCTTTTTTAGGTTCAGCAGTAGCAATATTAATTCCGCTATTGATTTCTGTTTTGCTATTTACTATTGGTCTTGGTACTTCAACTCTAGGTACGACATTTGTAATATTTACAGAATTATTATTAATTTTATCTTCTAATGCTTTTACTCTTTCCTCAAGTCCATTATTTTCTTCATTAATACATAAATCTATAATTCCAGCTTGAAAAACAATTATCTTTTGAGTTGTTAATTTTAATCTGTTTTCCATTTCTGATAATTTAAATATTATTTTTAATAATCTTTCTTTTGAAGTATTATTTGCTAATTCATTTATTTGTTTTAATTCTTCTTCACTATATACT
>CAKPSH010000035.1 GCA_934183325.1 uncultured Clostridia bacterium | reverse complement strand
GATTAAATCCAGGAGAATTTTATGCATTACCACAAGCACCACAACAATTCAAACAACTATTAATGGTATCAGGATTTAATAAATATTTCCAAATAGCACCATGTTTTAGAGATGAAGACCCAAGAGCAGATAGAGCACCAGGAGAATTTTATCAATTAGACTTTGAAATGGCATTTGCAACACAAGAAGATGTATTTAAAGTAATTGAAGAATTAGTACCATATATATTCAAAAAGTTCACAAACTGGAAAGTAGATGAAGGACCATTTATAAGAATTCCATATAGAGAAGCAATGGAAAAATACGGAATTGATAAACCAGATTTAAGAAATCCATTAATAATTCAAGATGTAACAAAACTATTTGAAAACACAGAATTCAATGCTTTCAAGGATAAGACAGTAAAGGTAATAGTTGTACCAAATGGAGCAGAACAAGGAAGAAAATTCTTCGATAAAATGACAGAATTTGCAGTAGAAGAATGTGGAGCAAAAGGTTTAGCTTGGACAAAAATAGATAATGAAGGAACAGTACAAGGCGGAATTGCAAAATTTATAACAGATGAAATAAAAGAAAAATTACAAAAAGAATTTGGAGCAGAAAATAACTCAAGTTTATTCTTCATAGCTGATGAATTCAAAACAGCACAAAAAATATCAGGATTAGTAAGAATAGAATTAGGAAAAAGATTAGATTTAATAGAAAAAAATGTATACAAATTCTGTTTTATAGTAGACTTCCCAATGTATGAATTATCAGACGAAGGAACAATAGACTTTAATCATAATCCATTTTCAATGCCACAAGGTGGAATGGAAGCTTTAGAAAATAAAGATCCATTAGATATATTAGCATATCAATACGACCTAGTAGGAAATGGATATGAAATGGCTTCAGGAGCAGTAAGAAATCATAATCCAGAAATAATGGTAAAAGCATTTGAAATTGCAGGATATAATGAAGAAGATGTAAAAAATAGATTTGGTGCATTATATAATGCATTCCAATATGGAACACCACCACATGCAGGAGCTGCACCAGGAGTAGATAGAATGATAATGTTATTAGAAGACTCACAAAATATAAGAGAAGTAATAGCATTTCCAAAAAATAAAAGAGCAAGAGATTTATTAATGAGGGCACCATCAAAAGTTGATGAAAAGCAATTGAAAGACGTTCATATAAAATTAGATATAGAAAATGAAGAATAATATGTAATAAAAATAGAAGTAAAATTAATGAAGTATAGAAATATATTTTACATAATTTGACTTCTATTTTTGTTTGTATGAAAACATATAAATCATAAACCTATGTAAAATTTTAAAAGATGTACTTAAATTTAAAATTAAGAGAAATAATATTAACAATATAACATAGAAAAATATTACAGAAACATTACAAAAAGGTTACAAAAAAGTAATAAGCAAAAACTTGAGGTTTATTTATAAGAAGTGTTATAATATAAAAGAGAAGTTAGAACTGGAGGTAAAAATGGCTGGAAACGTTAAAAAAAGTGATAATTTTAATGAGATAAACAGAGAAATTGAATTAGATGATTTTGACTTTAAAGAAATAGATATAGAACAATTAAGAAAAAACAACCCTAAAAACTTGCTAAAATTTAGGAAAGAGGAAAATAAAAAATCTAATGAAAATAGTGAAGTGAAAATCGGAAGTGCATTAATAGATAATGGGTTTGAAGAAAAGCCTAAAAGAGGAAGAAAAAAGAAAATAGTTGAAGAAAAAATAACTCCAGAAAATGTAGAAGAAGTAAAACCTAAAAAAAGAGGAAGAAAGAAAAAAGAAGATAAAATAGAAGAAATAAAAATTGGAAATGCATTAATAGATAGTGTGATTCAACAAAATGATGAAGAAAAACAAAAGAAAACAAGAAAAAAGAAAGAAGAAAATATTGGAAAAATAAGTTTATTTTCAACAAAGAAAACAGAACATAATAAAGAATTAAATATAAGAACGGATGAAGAAGAACAAACAATTGAAATTAATTTAAAAGATAAGAATTTTAAAGTAGATATACAATTAGATGAGTTCGATGTTTATACTAGTAGTAATGCAAAATCATATATAATTGCAAAACAGCCAAAATTAGAATTAAATTATGGAAATTTCTATTTAGACATTACAAGAAACGACGAAAGTTTTACAATAGAGACGAATGAAGATATAGAATTAGATTATGTTGTAAAAAATCTAATAAAAACAAATGAGATGTTTAGTTTTACAGTATCAAATTTATCAGAAATTGAAACTATAGATGGAAAATTAAAATTAAAAATAGACGAAGAAAAAATGCTAGAAAGCAAAATCCAAGATAATAAAGTACTTTTAATTTCAGAAGAAGAAGGAAAAGTGTATTTACCATATACGAAAGCAGATGTAAAAAGAAAAATAGAAGAAAGCAGAAATACAGACATAGAAGAAATAATTGAAAAAAATTATATAATTCCTATGGAAAAATACAAAAGTTCAATAAAAGCAAGGTTTAGAGAAGGATATAATTTAATGAGAAATAAAGAAGGCAAATCAAAGAAAAATGCTATTATGCTTGGACTTGAGTTAATGTTTGAATTTAATTTACACCCAGCTATAATATCAGCTTGCCGAAATTTAGAAGAACTAGATATTTATTTGGATTGTTTAGAAGATAATGAATTAGAAAAATTTTCATGCTTTAAAATAGTATATAAAGCAGTTCCGATAGTGAAAAAAGACAAGAAAAATCAAGCATTTTAAAAATATAAATAATTAATATACAAACAACATATCTTAATTAAATGAGATATGTTGTTTTTTCTTTTTTAGTTAAACAATCTATGATACAATATATTAAGGAATGAAAATAAATTGTTAATGAATTTGATTAAATGTAAAGAAGATATAGACATATCTCATATAACAATATAGCAAAACATAAAAAATAGTGAAAAAATACTATGCAAAAAGTCATACTTATTAATTACAATTAAAAAACTAATATAATAATTCAAACAAAAATAAGCCTTAAAACATATTAAAATAGCTAATAAAATAAAAAATGTAAAAAAAATAAAAAAATTTTAAAAAAGTATTGACAAAAAACTAAATAACCTTTATAATAAATAACTGTCAGGAGGAGTTACGCGGGTGTAGTTCAATGGTAGAATTCCAGCCTTCCAAGCTGATTACGTGGGTTCGATTCCCACTACCCGCTCCAATTATTCTTCTTGACATAATTTTTCATCAAAAATGCTCCTTTAGCTCAGTTGGTTAGAGCAACCGGCTCATAACCGGTAGGTCCAAGGTTCGAGCCCTTGAAGGAGCACCAAGATTTGATCGTTCGCTAAGAACGATTTTTTTTGTATGTAATAAAAGAAGGCAAAAGCCTTCTTTTATTACATTTGTTGTTCGCCAGGAATTAAATAATCCACAATACCATATATTAAAGCACCTATGATAGCAGCAAGCCAAGAAATTGAATATCCAGCAACAAAGTACTGAGTGACATACAAAATAACTGCAGATAAAATAAATCCTACAAAGCCTTTACCAAAAGGACTAGCATGAAGTCCTGTAAATTTAACTATTAAATAATCCATAGCTGTTAAAACAATGGCAGCAAGACCTAAAGTCCATATATTATTAATAGAGAAACCAGGTGTAAAAAAAGCTGTTATTCCTAAAACAATGGCTGCAACAATTAATCTACCAATAATTTGCCAAGCTGTATTTGCACCAGTATTTTGGTTACTATTTGTACGACTATTCTCCATTTTAAATACCTCCTAAAATAATCGAAAGTCGAGAAAAATAAATTTCTCATTTTTATTATTGACCAAAAATATTTTTTTATACAAAATCGAATATAAAAATAAAAACTGGAAAAAATAAAATAAAAATGATTTTATGAGGTAAATAAAATGTTAGTAATTTTTGTAAGATCGATAATTTTGTATATTATTATTTTAATAGTGATGAGAATGATGGGAAAAAGAGAAATAGGACAACTACAACCATTTGAATTAGTAATTGCAATTATGATAGCGGATTTAGCATCAATACCGATGACAGAAGGTGGAGTTCCAATATCAAATGGAATTGTACCAATATTAGGATTACTAGTGATGCATTTAGCAATTTCTGCGATAAATATGAAAAGCATTAAAATGAGAGAAATAATCTGTGGAAAACCATCAATATTAATATACAGAGGAAGAATAGATGAAAAAATGCTAAGAAAAGAAAGATTTACAATAAATGAATTAGAGGAAAGACTTAGAGGAAATAATGTAAATAATATCGGAGACGTGGAATATGCGATATTAGAAACGAGCGGACAATTAACAGTAATACAAAAAACCAATAAAAGAAATACAATTCCTGAAGATTTTAATATAATGCCAGAATACGAAGGAATTGCATATGATTTAGTGATAGATGGAAAAATTATGAATGAAAATCTAGAAAAGATAAATAAAGACTATAACTGGCTAAAAAAAGAAACCTCGAAATTTGGATTCTTTCCAGAAGAAGCACTAATAATTACATTAGATGGAAAAGGACAGTTTTTTTGCCAAAAAAAAGAGAAAAATTAACATAACTCTTAGGTACAACTTAAAATAAAAGAAAAATATATAAATGGTATAGCAAACTTTAAAGAAAGGGAAAAGTATAATAAAATATTATACGGAAAATGAAAATGAGAAATGAAAGTTTTATATGTATAGTTGTGATTATACTTATTGCAATATTGGAAATGGTAACAGGAAATTACACAAAGGACTCGGTTGAATATTTGAAAAGCGATTTATATCAAATAAAACAGGAAATAGAAACAGAAGATAAGAAAAAAATAAGTGAAAAAGTTATAAATGCAAAGGAAAATTGGAAAGATAGGGCAAATAAAATGGCTTATTATGTTGAACATGATGAACTTGAAAAGGTGAATGTATATTTAGTAGGGGTAGAGAGCAATACTGAAAATGAAGAATATAATGATGCAAAATCGGAATTGGAAAAATGTATATATA
>CAKPSH010000034.1 GCA_934183325.1 uncultured Clostridia bacterium | reverse complement strand
ATGTCATGCCTCGATATGGTATCACACTCTTAACATATCCTTTTATTACATACACCTGTTTGTACCGTTTTAAATTGTACTTATCACAAAAGAGTAACATCAACATTCCGATAAGGCAGCATGCATAAAAAATAAAGAACAACAGAAATATATAGATGATTTAAATTTTGATGTTACAAATTTAAAAATATCTGTTAATTCATTTAATGAAAGTGAAACTTCAATAAATGAAATAGTGGAAAGAATTAATCAAGAGATAGAAAATAATAAGACAAGTATTGAAAATAAAGAAAAAAATATTCAAAATATTGAAAATGAAAATATAGAATTAAATAAAAGGATTGAAGAATTTAAGATTAGATTAGAAGAAATTAATAATCAATTTAATGATAAAGATAATGAAGTTCAAGAATTAAAAAATGAAAGAAACAATAAGTCTGAAAAATTGAAAGAATATGAAAATAAAATAATTGAACAATTTTCTACTATTGAAAATATTAAATCTGAATTAACAAAAATTCAAGTAAGAAAAGAAAAAACAGAACAAGATATTGAAGATGTAACAAATAAATTATGGGAAGAATATGAATTAACACCGAATAATATATCTGAAGAATATAAAAAGCCAGATAATGTTGCAAAAGCTTCAAGAGATGCAAACAATATAAGAAATCAAATAAAAGAATTGGGTAGTGTAAATATAGATTCAATAGAAGAATATAAAGAGACATCTAAGAGATATGATTTCATGAATGAACAAAGATATGATATTGAAAATACAATGGCTCAATTAAAAGGTATAATAGAAGAAATGACAGAAAAAATGCAAGTACAATTTATAGAAAAGTTTAAAATTATTAATGAAAATTTTCAAAATACATTTAAGGAACTATTTGGTGGAGGAAATGCAGAACTAATATTAGAAGATGAAAATAATGTACTAGAAACAGGAATAGAAATAAGAGTTCAACCACCAGGAAAAAAACTACAAAATATGACACTACTTTCAGGAGGAGAAAAAGCATTTACAGCTATTGCATTATTATTTGCAATGCTAAAAATAAATCCATCACCATTTTGTATATTAGATGAAATTGAAGCAGCTCTTGATGATGTTAATGTATATAGATTTGCAGAATATTTAAAGAATTTCACAGATCAAACTCAATTTTTAACAATTACACATAGAAAAGGAACAATGGAACAAGCTCAGACTGTGTATGGAGTTACAATGGAGGAAAGTGGAATTAGTAAGTTGTTATCAATGAAATTAAAATAAGATAAAGAAAGGAAGAATTAAAATGATTGAAAAAAGAAAAATTGTTTTAGTAGGAACAGGATTTGTTGGAATGAGTTTTGCATACTCATTATTAAACCAAGGAGGTGTTAATGAGTTAGTATTAGTTGATGTATTAAAAGATAAAGCAGAAGGAGAAGCAATGGATTTATCTCATGGACTTTCTTGTGCTCCAAGCAGAATTAATATAAAAGCAGGAGAATATTCTGAATGTAAAGATGCAGATATAGTTGTTATAACAGCAGGAATCGCTCAAAAACCAGGACAAACAAGACTTGAACTTGCAACAATAAATGCAAAAATAATGAAAGATATTACACAAAATGTTATAGCAAATGGATTTAAAGGAATATTTATAGTAGCAAGCAATCCAGTAGATATTATGACTTATGTAGTAGAAAAAGTATCAGGTTTCCCTAAGAGTAGAGTAATCGGTTCAGGAACAGTATTAGATACATCAAGATTAAGATATATTTTAGGAGAATATTTAGCAGTATCTAGCAAAAATGTACATGCATATATAATGGGAGAACACGGAGATTCTTCATTTGTTCCTTGGACACATTGTTATATAGGATGTAAAAAAATCCAAGAAGTATTGGATGATAAACATATTGATAAGAGCGTATTAGATGATATATATAAAGATGTTCAACAAGCTGCATATGAAATAATAAATAGAAAAAAAGCTACATATTATGGTATTGGATTGGCACTTACAAAATTAGTAAAAGCAATATTAAATGATGAAAATGAAATATTACCAATTTCTACAAAACTAGAGGGAGAATATAATCATAGTGGTTTATTTATCGGTGTACCAGCAATAATTAATAGCAATGGAACAAGAGAAATATTACAATTAAAACTAACATCAGAAGAACAAGCAAAATTTGATGCAAGCTGGAATACACTAGAAGCAACAATTAGATCAACAATTGATCCAATATTAGATGAACAATAATTATAAAAGGAAAGAGCAATATAAAACTCTTTCTTTTTTTATCTTCTAAGGAAAGTCATCTATGAAATAGTGAGTTTCCTTAGAAAATGTTATTCTTGTTATTTTATAAGAAGAGTCATTTATAAAATAGTAAAATTATTTATAAAATAATCTTTATATTTCTATTGTGATTTTTACAAAAAACTATTGCAAATATAAGAAAAAATGATAAAATAAAATTAATTTTTATTCAAGAACAAATTAAATTTCAATATCCTAAAATTCTTAGGAAAAATTCCAAAAGTTAAAGATAATATATGAAAGGAGAATTTTTTGTGGAATCATTAACTCAAAAACAGAAAATAGTATTAGCTATTGCAGGAATTTTTGTAGTAGTTTTATTTGCAATATATATGAATACTAAAAGTAATTCAAATACATATACAATAGTAAATGAAAATGATATCGAAGAAAAAGAAGAAATACAAGAAACAAATAAAAGCGAGGAAAATACAGAAGAAAAAATATATATTCATATTACAGGTGCAGTTATAAAAGAAGGAGTTGTAGAAATAAATAATAATGCAAGAATAAAAGATGCAATTGAAATGGCAGGAGGCCTTAGGGAAGATGCTGATATTAGTAATGTTAATTTAGCATATATATTAAAAGATGGACAGAAAATTTATATTCCTAACAAATCAGAAATCGTGCAGGCAGAAACGATAGTGACAGAAGAGAATGGAGAAGAAGTAATAATAGATGATGGAGGAGATTTAGAAGAAATAAATGGAAAAATAAATATTAATACAGCAGGAATTGAACAATTAGAAAAATTATCTGGAATTGGAGAAGGAACAGCAATAAAAATAATTGAATATAGAAAAGATAATGGCAAATTTAAAAGTATCGAAGATTTAAAAAATGTTTCAGGAATAGGAGATGCAAAATTTAATAGTATAAAAAATAATATATGTGTAGATTAAAAAATGGCATCAGATTAATCTGATGCCAAAAAATTATTTTTTAGGTTTCATTAGAATTTTTCCAATTATGTAGAACGTATCATTATTTGAAACTGAAATATCTTTAAATTCAGGATTATCAGATTTCAATGTGATTTTTCCATTCTTATCATAGAATTTTCTCATAATTACTTGTCCGTTTAAATTAAATATTCCGTAATCTTTACTGTTTAAAGGTGAATTAAATTCTACAAATACATAAGAGTCTTTTTTAAAATATTTATTTATTGCGTCATCAGGAACTTTGATTGCAAGAGCTGCACCTGGCATATCAGATGGGCAATCTATAAATCCACTAATATTTTCTACTGCAAGTACTTTATCATAAGCAATGTGTTTTACTACATTATAACTTTCTTGTTCTTCATTAATAGTTTTATCATAAGTAAACATTAGTTGTTGATATGGTATATCAAGAGCCTTGCAAATGTTTTTTAAGGCTTTATGGCTTGGATTTCTTTCTCCTTTTTCAATGTGAGTTAAGTGTCCAATGTTGATATCTGTTAATCTAGCAAGTTCTGTTTTTGTCATTCCTTTAGCTTTTCTAGCTTTAGCAAGCATTCCTCCAATCATAATTTTCAACCTCTTTCTTAATAATATAATAGTATTATACAAAAAAAAACATCATTTGTCTACCAGTAAACGTCATTTTATGTAAAAATTTTATTTTATGCAAAAATATTTAAATACTATTGACTTGTCAATAAGTAATATGATAATATTTTATTGTCTAAAAAGGAGAGGATAAAAATGGTATACAACAGAATAAAAGAATACAGAAGAAAACTAGGGATTTCAATAGCAGAACTATCAAGAAGAACAGGAATATCAGAACGGATATATATGTCTTTTAGAAAAGGGAACAAGAAATAATCCGTCAGGAGAAGTAATGCATACTATAGCAAATGCATTAGAAGTTAGTGTATCAGAATTGTTTTTTTGGGAATAAATAAAAAATATTAAAAAATGTAAAATGTGTATTGCAAGAAATAAAAAGGTGTGCTATAATAATTAAGCTTAAGGAAAATATATGCGTTATTAGCTCAGCTGGTAGAGCAGGTGACTCTTAATCACAAGGTCCGCGGTTCGATCCCGCGATGACGCACCAAAGTAAAAAAGTACTTCTTAATTGAAGTACTTTTTTATTATAATAAAATTTATTTTCTAGAACTATAGTCCATATATGTTCTTTCAAGTGAAGCATAACCTATTTTTGCTTGTATATAAAAATAAGTCATTCCTGATAAACAGATTGTTAAAATTATAATTACTGCTAATAGTATTTTATTTAACCTATTCATATAAATCACATCCTTCCATTTTACTTTTGTTACTATTAAAAACAAATTTTAGTCTTCCTCGGTACCTTGTACTTCTTCAACTATTTTCATTAGGTCTTCGCCAAGAGAGGTGTATTTTTTTCTAATAGAGAAAAATTTGTAACTAATAATTGCTAATGCAATAGTTAAAATTATTATAATTACGCAAAAAATTTTACTTAATTTATTCATAAGAATCAACCTCCTTAGTATAATTATACTATTTTATAAAAAATCTGTCAAATTTTGGTAAAAAAGTCCCAAACTTTTGAAAAAGTTCAGGACTCTCTTGTTGTTAGTTGCCTTTATATAGTTTGTTAGTTATTCAAGCTTTTGACCTGATAACTTAGGTAGGAGCATCTGTTGTTTCATAGGCATAGGCTAACCCTTTGCCAGATTCCGTACGGATTTGAATTGTATATACATCACTGCCACATTTGAAGATTCTTTTAGAAGAACCGTCAATTGCACCTTCTTCCTCCCAAAGAACATTACCATTTTTTCCTAACATCCGAATATGATTTCGTGAAATGTGAAAGCCAACAAAGACGGTATTTTCACATTTGATCATCACATTGCAATTGAAGCCTTTGGTAGAACTTGCGACGGTTTTCCAAGAGGTGGAAGTTTGCAATTGCTTAGAAGAATTGTATGGATAATTATTACCATTTGCCGCAAAAACTCCGCAACACATAACGACCAAAAGACTAAGAGTCACCAGAATTGCGCTAAAAGATTTAAAGTGTTTATGCATAAGTGTTCCTTTCTATTACATACATAATAAGGCAAAAAACAACAAGTATTGATAACTGTGAATTGAAACATTCAATTCACAGTATCAGCATAATTGTGCAACTAATACTATATTAGTATATTACCAAATTTTGTAAATGTCAATATACAAATAATGGAAATTTAATTATATATATATTTTATTTTTTAATTATAACTAAACTTTAAATTCACATGATGATAAGTTTATATTTAAAGGATTTTGAATCTACAAAATGAAAAGTACTCTTTTGTTTTAATTTTTATTTATGATTTCTGAATCTAATTTATAATTTAAAATTTCAACAATATTATAAGAAGTGCTAGAAGTATTAATAGGAACTAAAGAAAAATATAATAGTGTTACTAAATCACTATATAAAAAATTAGATAATAAATAATAGATAATAAATAATAAATAATAAATAATAAATAATAAATAATAAATAATAAATAATAAATAATAAATAATAAATAATA
>CAKPSH010000033.1 GCA_934183325.1 uncultured Clostridia bacterium | reverse complement strand
GAGTATAAATTTAATATTAGTGATGAAAAGCTGATACGAAGAAAACAAATAATATAAAATTAAAAAAATATATATAGTATTTAGAAAATATTATATATATTTTTTTATATAAATTAGTTGTTAAAATAAAACAAATGTTGAAATATTATGTAAATTATGATACAATTTATGATATGTTTTATTAACAAAGAAGGGAAAAATTAATGAAAAGAGTAGTTTATAATTTAAGAAACATAAATGATGTTGGAATAGAGCAAAAGATATGTGATTTATGGGTAAATGGAAAATACATAAAAAAAGTAGAAGATGCAAGAAATGACAATGTAACAATACTGTATGGAGATACAGAATATTGTGTATCATTACAATTATATATAGTTCTTAATAAAAGAAGTTATGATAAATTAATAAAAATGGCTGAAAAATTAAGTAATATAGATAATAGGACAGAATTAACGAATAAAGTTAAAGATGAATTGCAAAATTTTATGAAAAAATTGAAAATATATTTCATTACATTTATGGATAAAGAATCATCAGAAAAAATATTAAGTAAGTTATCAGAAGAAATACTAGTAAGTATATATCTAAATTTAAGTAGAGAATTAGAGGCAATGGGCATAAATATATTTAATTATATTTCAAAGGAAGATGTATATGATGAAGCCTTAATAAATAGAACTATTCCAAAAGGAATTGAGAATAGTGCAGAATTTAAAGAGGTAATGTACCAATTTGAAGAAGAATATAGTGATAAAGACAAGATAAATGAAAATGTAAGAAGAAAATTTAGCAATAAGAAAAAAGGAAAATTCTATTATGAGAAAGTAATGCTTTTAAGAAGAATTCTAAGTGAAGAAGATGAACAAACAAAACAAGAATATATAGATACTTTATTAGAGATAGGATTTAATGAAAAAGATGTAATATGTTTATGTAGAAATGACATTATAGTGTTAGAAACATTTGAAAAAATATATAATATTCCACAATTCAAAGAATTTATGATAAGAAGTGTAAAGAGCATGCCTTTAAAGGAAATCATGAAAATTTATGCTGTAGTAAATGAAGAGGATGTACTTAGGTATATAAATTTAAAGAAAATAACATTTGAAGACTTAAAAAGAGCAAGTAAAGGAAGCTCAACAATGAATTCAACAGTTATAGCAATATTTTTAAGAAAGTTATATGAAAAAGAAGGAAGAAAATTTTCAGAAGAAGAAGTAGATGAATTATTAATGCTGGGAAAAAGAACACCAAAAGATTATGCAAGAGCATATTATACATTAATAACATCAGGAATATGTGAAGATGAGACTAAATTGATAGATGCTTATGAAGAACAAATCGAATATGAAAATAGATCTTCAAATGAAGAAGAAAATTTTTTGGAAGCTGTACCAGTGCAATTAAGTGATATTATAATATTCTTTAATAGTGAAAAAGTAATAGAAATTTTAAAAAAATATATTGAAAATGAACAAAATGCAAAGAGTCTAGAACAAAAAGATGATCAAAAGAGATATCAAGAAAAATTTGTGGGATTTTACAAAGCAATTAAGAAAATACAAGAAAATGAAAAAGAAAACAAAAAAGATTTAAGTAAAAATTTAATGGATGTCATAAAAGAAAACATAAATGATGAAAAAGAAAAAATATTAATTGTGATAAAATTGTTTAAATACGGAATAATAACTTCAGAATATGTCTCAGAAGTAATAGATGACAATAACATTGATGAATTGTTAGAATTATATGATGATGGAATGGGAGATAGAGTATTACTAGGATTATATTATTGCGGAGTTATAAGCAAAGAAAATTTACAGGTAATCTATGAATTCAATGAAGAAAAATTAAAAGAAGAAAATTTTAAAATAAAAATAGAAAACAATGAAATAAGCCAAGAAAACTTAGCCATGATGTATTTAATTGGAATAATCGAGATAGATGTATTGGTCAAATTTGTAAATAGAAATATAGATTGGGTTGATGTAATTAATACATTACCAGAAGTTGATAAAATAGAAAAGTTAGGGGAATTATATTTAAATAAATTAGTCACATTTGAAAATTTACAAGAATTAAAAGAAGCGGATATTATTTCAGAAAAAGAAGCGACAGCGATTTTAGAAAAAAGAAATGTAATTAGTGAATTGAAAAAAGGATTAAAAAGTGAAAAAACAAAAGGAAAAAGTATAGATAGAAGAAAAAAACAAAAAGAAACGATACAAAATATAAAAGGAAAGATGGAATTAGATGATAAGGATGTTCTTTTAACTAAATTAGGATATCAAGCATTAACAAATGAAAATGATGAAGTATTAGTTGTTGCAGGAGGAAGCTTTGAAGGATATAGAGTGTATGTAAATAAACAATATCATACAATATTATTTGAAGGAGAAGGTGCTTCATACATAACACATGAACATCAAGCACAAAACTTTATAAAAATACAGGAAGGACAAGAATCAGAAATAGAAGGAACAAGAAGTGAATGTGCAGAATTAGCAAGTAAACAAAGAATTGAAATAAGAACAGGTGATGAAGAAGCAATAATAAAAGCTGAAGGAAATAAAACATTAAGAAGAAGATTACATACAAGAAATTGGGGAGAAAATATAATTCAAAGTATGATAGAAATAAGTACAATTTTTATGGACGGTTCACAAGAAGAAAAAAGTGCATATATAAGAGATACAAGCAAAGAAATAGAAAGCGAAAATAAAGACGAACTTGAATATATAAGAGGTCTATTTGAAGAAAGAAAAACTAAAGGAGAATAAAAAAATATATAAACTTTGAAAAATAAAGAAGAGCAAAAGTTTAGATATTAATATAAAACCAATTAAATTATGAATATCAAGCAAAATAAAAAATATAATCAATTATAATAATATTCATATATTTAATTGGATTTTTTTTATTATATGATGTATAATTAGGTCCTAAAAATAGTTTTAGATTGGAGAAGAGAAAGATGGAATATACAAAAAAGGAATATCTAAATCTGTTAAGCAAGAGATTTAAGAATATTGATGAAGTAACAGAAGAAATAATAAATTTAAAGGCAATTTTAAATTTACCAAAAGGAACAGAAGTATTTTTGAGTGATGTACATGGTGAATATGAACCATTTGTACATATATTAAATAATGGCGCTGGAAAAGTAAAAGCTAAGATAAATGCTGCTTTTGGAGATACAATATCAAAGAAAGAAAAAAGCGCTTTAGCAACATTAATATATTATCCAAAAGAAAGATTAAAAATAGTAAAAGAAAAAACAGATGATATGGAAAAATGGTATGATAAAACAATAAGACAGTTAGTACAGGTATGTAGGCAAGCAGGAAATAAATATACCAGATCAAAAGTTAGAAAAGCTTTACCTAAAAATTTTGATTATATTATAGATGAAATGCTGCATGCTCCTTGGGAAGAAGATAATAAAGAACAATATTATGATGAAATAGTAAAAACAATAATAGAAATTGATAGAGCAGATGAATTTATTGAAGAGATTTCAGCATCAATAAAACAAATGTCAATAGACCATTTACATATAGTAGGGGATATTTTTGACAG
Source organism: uncultured Clostridia bacterium (assembly GCA_934183325.1). Lineage (GTDB taxonomy): Bacteria > Bacillota > Clostridia > TANB77 > CAG-508 > CAKPSH01. The sequence continues at coordinate 3,360 of CAKPSH010000033.1, read as the reverse complement.
GGGTATACACCCAGATTTAATAATTGATAAATTAATGAATTTTCATAGCTTGGATATACAATGGGGAAATCATGATATTTTATGGATGGGAGCTGCATGTGGAAATACAGCATGTATAGCAAATGTAATAAGAATATGTGCTAGATATAATAATATACGACTTTTAGAAGATGCTTATGGAATAAATATAAGACCATTATCAATGTTTGCGTTGAAGAATTATCCAGATGAGCCAGCAGGAAAATTTTTGCCAAAAGTATTTGACTATTCTAAATATCAAGACAGCGATAAAACAATAATGGCAAGAATTCAGAAAGCTATAATGGTTATACAACTAAAGTTAGAAGGACAACTAATAAAAAAACATCCTGAATATGAAATGGATGATAGATTAATGTTAGATAAAATAGATTATAAAAAGGGAACAATAACAATTTATGGAAAAGAATATGAATTAAATGATACTGATTTTCCCACAATTAATCCTAAAAAGCCTTATGAATTAACGAGTGAAGAAAAAGAATTGGTTGAAAGATTGCAAGAGTCATTTACAAATAGTCCTAAATTAAATCATCAAATAAAATTTTTATATGATAAAGGTTCAATATATAAAATATTTAATTCTAATTTATTATTACATGCTTGTATACCTATGACAGAAGATGGAGAATTTAAAAAAGTAAAAATATTTGGTAAAGAATTAGCTGGAAAAGAATACCTTGATTTTTTAAATATAATAATTGAAAAGGCATATTTTACAGATAATAAAGATAAAAAAGACTTTATGTGGTATCTGTGGTGTAATCAAAATTCACCTTTCTTTGGAAAAGAGAGAATGACAACTTTTGAACAATATTTTATAGATGATAAAACTACACACAAAGAAAAACAAATTGGATATTATCATTTAACAGAAAGCGAAGACATATGCTTAAAGATATTAAAAGAATTTGGTGTGGAAGATGAATATTCACATATTATAAATGGGCATGTACCGGTTAAAGCAAAAGATGGTGAAAGTCCAATTAAAGCTAATGGTAGATTACTTAGAATTGATGGAGGATTAGCAAAGAGTTTTAGAGAAAAAACAGGAGAAGCGGGATATACATTATCATATAATTCTTATGGATTTGTGTTAAATGCAAATAAACCATTTGAATCAATACAAAAAGCAGTAGAAGATGAAAGTGATTTGAAAACAGAGATAATAATAGACGATAGAGTTACAAAAAGAAAAATGGTAGGAGATACAGATATAGGAAAAGAATTAAAAGAGCAAATTGAAGCATTAATGTGTTTACTACAAGCCTACAGAGATGGTAAAATACCTGAAAAAACAAGCACTACAAAATAAGTATAGACATTTTGTAAAAAAAGTGCTATAATAAATATGAACCCTGTCAAAGAACAGGAAAGCATGGAAGCCATAAGGAGGACAAAAGTTATGGCAGAAAACAAATGGATGTGGATCCCCGCAAGTTTGTACACGAGAGGCGCCAGATTCGGCTACTGGGATAAAGCTCACAAGAACTTTTACCCCCGTAGCGAAATGAGCGAGAAAGAGGCTGAGAGCTTCGATCACGATCGCGACTACGAACCGGGGCTGGCGGAGCAGTATTATTACTAATCCGCAGAGAGGCTGACAACGTGAAGTTGTCAGCCTCTTGCTGTATAAATAAAAGAAAAAGAAAATTATAAAACAAAAAGAACATATTTTAAATAAAATACTAGACATACCAATATTTATAAGATATAATACAAAGATAAAAATAGTAAAATATGTTATATATGAATGGAGGAAGATTAATGACAGATGTTATAAAAGAACTAGAAGAGAGAGGATATATTGAACAACTAACACATGAAAAAGAAATGAGAGAATTATTTCAAAAAGAGAGTGTAAGTTTTTATATAGGGATAGATCCAACAGCAAACAGCATGCATATAGGACATTTTGTAGCATTAATGGTAGCTTCAATATTACAAAAAGCTGGACATAGACCAATTATTTTAATGGGTGGAGGAACAGCAACAATAGGAGATCCATCAGGAAGAACAGATATGAGACAAATGCTTACAAGAGAACAATTAGATGCAAATGTAGAAGCTATAAAAAAACAAGCAGAAAGATTTGTATCATTTGAAGGAGAAAATGCTGCTATAATAGTAAATAATAAAGATTGGCTTTTGGATTTAAAATATATTGATTTTATGAAAGAAATAGGAACAAAATTCACAATATCAAGAATGATAGCACAAGATTGCTATAAAAATAGATTAGATACAGGATTAACATTCTTTGAAATGGGATATTTATTGCTTCAAAGCTATGATTTCCTATATTTACATGACAAGTATAATTGTAAAATGCAAATTGGTGGAAATGATCAATGGTCAAATATTATAGGAGGAGTTGAATTAATAAGAAAAATAGGAGCAGAAGATTCTTATGGTTTAACTTTTAAACTTTTGACAAATTCAGAAGGCAAAAAAATGGGAAAAACAGCAAAGGGAGCATTATGGTTAAATCCAGAAAAGACATCTCCATATGAATTTTACCAATATTGGAGAAATATAGATGATGCAGATGTAAGAAAAGTATTATGCTTACTTACAAGATTACCAATGGATGAAATAAATAGATTATCTTCATTAGAAGGAGAAAAAATTAATGAAGCTAAAAAAATAGCTGCTTTCGAAATTACAAAACTAATACATGGAGAAGAGGAAGCTAAAAAGGCAGAAGAAGCAGCAATGGCTTTATTTAATGGAAAAGGAAATACTGAAAATATGCCAACAACAAAATTAGAAAATACAGATATATCTATTGTTGATGCATTAGTATTAACAGGAATAGCACCATCAAAGGGACAAGCAAGAACCTTAATTACACAAGGAGGAATAACTTTAAATGATGAAAAAGTAGAAGATATAAATTTACGATTATCTGAGAATGATTTTAAAGAAGGGTACGCAATTATAAAGAAAGGCAAGAAAGTATTTCATAAGTTAGAAAAATAAAAATAAAGGTATGTACTAGAAGCAAAATAGTACATACCTTTTAAAATTAAGGAAAATTATAAAGTAATCTATGAATAACTATTTAAAACTAAATAAAATTTTTTTATGAATAAGAATATATTATGTAGAAATATTTCTTTAAAACTTGCTTGAGAGAAAGCATACAAACTAAGTTGAATAAAGTGATGTTAAGGAACTTTCATATTTTTATAAAAAAATACGAAAAAAGAGTTGACATCCGAGCGAAAAAATGTTAATATAGATAAGCGCTGAAGAGAGCGACAGAATATTAAAAAGTGTATATAAAATATACAAACTGGTAATATAGTAAAACAGGAG
>CAKPSH010000032.1 GCA_934183325.1 uncultured Clostridia bacterium | reverse complement strand
ATATACTTCTAATTTTTTTCCTATCTTTGTTACTAAAATATCTTTTACATATTTTATAATTTCCCATAAGAAATTTGTTAAGTCTTTTCCATCATTAATAACTGTATCTATTTCTGTCATAGCCATTTCAACATTTTGTTCAATTATAGCTTTAGTTATATTATATATATATGTAAGTTTTGGTATTCCAACCAATTCTTTTATTTTATCTATACTTACATTATCTTCTCCATCTTGAATACATCTTTCCAATATACTAAGTGCATCTCTCATTGCACCTTCTGATAGTACAGCTATAAGTTTTAAAGCATCTTCGCTTACTGTTACCTTACTTTCACTACATACATATTTTAATCTACTAACAATATCTTCACTTGATAATTTTTTAAAATCAAATCTCTGACATCTTGATAAAATTGTTGCTGGTAATTTTTGAGGTTCTGTTGTTGCTAAAATAAATTTTACATGTTCAGGTGGTTCTTCTAGTGTTTTCAACAAAGCATTAAACGCCCCTGTTGAAAGCATGTGAACCTCATCTATAATATATACTCTATATTTTGCTTTTGTAGGTAAAAAGTTTACCTCATTTCTTATTTCTCTAATATCTTCAACACTATTATTAGATGCTGCATCCATTTCTACAACATCTGTTAATGACCCTTCTAATATAGCTTTACATATTTCGCATTGATTACAAGGCTCTCCATCTTGAGGATTTTCACAATTTACCGCTCTTGACAAAATTTTAGCAATAGATGTTTTTCCTGTTCCTCTAGTACCATTTAATAAATATGCATGTCCTACTCTTCCTGTTTTTATTTGATTTTTTAAAGTAGTTTTTATAGGTTCTTGTCCTACAACTTCTGCAAAAGTTTTTGGTCTAAAAGTTCTATATAATGCGGTATATGCCATTATTTTTTTATGCTGATAACTCAGCATTTCCTCCTTTTTTATATACTTTGATTTTACTTTAATGCATAAAATCCTCTAAAAAATTTTATTATCTAATAAATTTCTTTAGATGATAGAAAATCTAACTCCTCTATGGAAAGTAGTCTTTCACATAAATGCACTACTTATCGCTGCTTTCTTCCGAACCTGACGAGATTCATAGCTTTTTATTGAAATCTACTCTCCATACAAGAGTTAGATTTTTTAATATTATATATCTTTTATATATTTTTTTCAATGATTTTATCTCAAATTTCTTTTAAAAATTATATTTTTTAAATTTGTTATTTCATAATGAGAAATTCCATCATTAATTATATTACCTGCTGGCAAGTTCAAATTAATGTTTCCCGTATATGTTACGTCATTTTTTAATTTTATTGAAACATCAAAAGAAACTTTAAATTTAATATCCTCATAATTAATATTATTTTTTGACAAAATTGTTCCATCATGTTTTATCTCATCATCATCAGAAATAATATCTCCTATATCCTCAATGGAATATCTAAATAAAACTAGTCCACCTTGATTTGCAATTTCTAAATTTTTTATACTTGAATTTTCATTTCCTTTATATATAAGTTTATCTGTTATTTCATTTTCTTGAGAATTCTCATATATTTTTTCTTCATTATTTGTTGGTTTATATAATTTTATTTTTCCAATTTTTGTTGCTTCGTCAATATTAAAATTATCTATTATTATTTCATCTATTATTTCTGTTTGATTATAATTTTTATTTTTTGAAATTTCTAAATAAATATCATTATTTTGAAATAATTTTAAATTCCATTTTGCTTCATTATCTATTTCATTATTCTCTTGTCCCTCTGCAGAACTGACAACCATTATTTTGGATAATTCAAATGGCATATTGTTTTCGCCTTCAACATTATATTTTAATATTAATAAAGCAATTATTGTAACTATAAGAACTGTTATAAAAATTATTATAAAAATATGTATAATTTTTTTTATCTCATCATTCACTTATTTTTTCTCCTTCGTATTATTGTTTTTCTTAATTTGTCTTAAATCTTTAAAAAAATCTTTTAATTTTTTTTCACATTCCTTTTGCATAATTCCTGTTTCACTATCTACTTTATAATTTTGAGAATAATCATCAAGCAAATTATTAACAGAGCCTATAGCTCCATTTTTTTCATCCATTGTTCCTATATAAATTTTCTTTAATCTTGAATTTATTATTGCTCCCGCACACATAGGACAAGGTTCTAATGTAACATACATTTCACAATCATTAAGTCTCCACGCTCCTATTTTTTTACTTGCCTTTTTTATAGCTATAATTTCCGCATGCATAGTCGTGTCCTTTTTTTCTTCTTTTTTATTGTATGCTCTTGCAATTATTTTTCCATCTTTTACAATAATAGCTCCTACTGGAACTTCTAATTTATCATAAGCCTTTTGTGCTTCCTTTAAGGCTTCCTTCATATATTTATTTTTTTCTTCCATATATTTCCCTATAAATTAAAAATGGTGTGCCCAGGCCGACTTGAACGGCCATCGGTTGCTTAGGAGGCAACTGCTCTATCCAGCTAAGCTATGAGCACATTTATTTTGTAATTATATTATACTTTTTTTTATATTTCAACCCCTATTAATCAATATCTATATTATTGACAAGTTGTTATTACGATATTATAATATTTAAGGAGGTAATTAAAATGATTAAATTTGAGGGCATACAACCAATTTTAAGTCAAATGAGAAGAGCAATAGATACTTATGAAATGATTGAAGAAAATGATAAAATAGCAGTTGCCTTATCTCGGTGGAAAAGATTCAATTACCACATTAATCGGATTAAAGCATTTGCAAATTTTTTATCCCAAAAAATTTGATATTATTGCAATAAGTATTCATCCTCGGTTTTGAACATTTTGATTTAGCTTTATTACAAAATATTTGTGATAAATTAGAAATTCCTTTATTTATTGAATATAGCCACGCAAAAGAAATTGTTTTTGATATAAGAAAAGAAAAAAATCCTTGTTCACTTTGTGCTAATTTACGTAGAGGTATTTTAAATTCAGTAGCAATTCGTGAACATTGTAATAAAATATGTTTAGGGCACAATGAAGATGATGTGTTAGAAACTTTTTTAATGAATTTATTCTATAATGGTAATATTTCTACATTAGCACCAAAAAGTTATATGGATCGTTCTAAAATCACATTAATAAGACCATTAATTTTCTTATCTGAAAAAGAAATTAAAAAATTTATACGCAAAAATAATATAGAAGTTATGGGAAAAGCTTGTCCTATGGATGGATTCACTAAAAGAGAAGAAACTAAAAATTTAGTATATAATTTAGGTTTAAAAATTCCTATGATTAGAGCAAATTTATCCGGTGCAATTAAAAGAAGTAATATTAAAGGTTGGGAATTAAATAATACAAACAAAGAAAGCAAAATTTAAATCTTTTATAAAAAACAAGAATAACATTTTCTAAGGAAACTCACTATTTCATAGATGACTTTCCTAAGAATATAAAAAATCTACATATAAATAATTATATGTAGATTTTTTATTTTTGTATTTTATCCTTCAACAATTTTTATCATTTCATTTTTTAAATATTCTAGATTATTTTTTGCATCATCATAATTATTTTCTTTTATTCCGAAATACATTTTTATCTTAGGTTCTGTTCCTGATGGTCTAATACAACACCAATTATCATTTTCAAGTTCATAATATAAAACATTTGATTTTGGTAATGTTGTTTCTTTTTCTTCTTTTGTCATTAAATTATTATATTTCTTTAATTGATAATCTGAAATTGATACAATTTTATATTTACCTATATTTTCTGGTGGATTTGTTCTCATTTTTTCCATGATTTCTTTAATTTTAATTGCACCTTCTGCACCTTTAATAGTAATTGTATATTGATCTTCTAAATAATATCCATATTTTTTATAAATATTTTGCATTTGTTCATATACACTAATTCCCTTATTTTTATAATATGCAGCTAATTCACAAATACTCATTATTGCAACAATTCCATCTTTATCTCTTACATGTGTACCTATTATACATCCAAAGCTTTCCTCATAAGAAAATAATACTTTATTTTCATTTGAAATTTCGTTTTCTCTTATTATTTTTGCCATATGCTTAAATCCAGTTAAAGTTTGATATAATTTTAAATTATATTCTTTAGCGATTGCATCTGCCAAATTTGAAGATACTATTGTTTTTATCATTGCACCGTTTTGTGGAATAATATTTTTTTCTTTCATTTGTGAAAATAAATATTCAGCAATTAAAAGGCTTGTCATATTTCCATTAAATCTAATATATTCTCCATTGTTATCTCTTACAAACATTCCTTCTCTATCTGCATCTGGGTCATTTGCTAAAATAATGTCAGCATCAACTTTTTTAGCTAATTCAATAGCACATTTAAAAGCTTTTGGATCTTCTGGATTTGGATATTCAACAGTAGGAAAATCACCATTTGGTTCCATTTGTTCTTTTACATAATAAATTGATTTTAATCCCATTTCTTCTAAAATTCTTGGAGCTAATTTTCCTCCTGTACCATGTAATGGAGTATAAACTACTTTTAATTTATCAGCTTGTGCTTTAATTGAATCCCAATTTAAAATATTTTTCTTAATTGCTTCTATATATTTATCATCTATTTCTTTTCCAATTACATTATATAATCCCTTTTCAATTGCTTCTTTTTTATCCATTAATTTTATTTGAGAATAATCTTGAATTGAATTTACTTCATTTATAATTTCTTCATCCACTGGAGCTATAATTTGAGCACCATCTTCCCAATATACTTTATATCCGTTATATTCAGGAGGATTATGGCTTGCTGTAATTACTATTCCTGAAATACATTTTAGTTCTCTAACTGCAAATGATAATTCTGGTGTTGGTCTTAAATCATCAAATACATAAGTTTTTATTCCATTATAATTTAATATTGCTGCAACTTCTTCACTAAATTCTTTTGACATATGTCTACAATCATAAGCAATTGCAACTCCTCTATTTTGTCCATTTTGTTTTACAATATATCTTGCTAATCCTAATGTTGCCTTTCCTACTGTGTATTTATTCATTCTATTCGTTCCATATCCAACAACACCTCTTAAACCAGCTGTTCCAAATTCAAGTTCTTTGTAAAATCTATCTTCTATTTCTTTTTCATTACCTTTTATGCCTTCTAATTCTTCTTTTACTTCTTTATCAAATACTGGACTATTAAGCCATTCTTCATATTTTTCTTTATATCCCATTATATTTACCTTCTTTCAGAAATTATTTTAAAAATACCTGATACTAACTAGCATCAGGTACTTTATTTATATGTCTAATCCTTTTAAAAATTTTATAAATGGTTCTCTTAATTCTGGTCTGTTAAGTGTTTCATCAACAGCAGCCATTACGAATCCTAATTTATCTCCAGAATCAAATCTTTTACTCTTATAATCATAAGCAAAAACACCTTCTTTTGTATCCACCATTGCATTGTATGCATCTGTTACTTGAATTTCTCCACCTTGACCTGGTTTTGTTTTTTCAAGTATTTTAAATATATCTGGCATTAAAACATGTCTGTCAGAAATTGCAAGGTTTGATTTAGTTTCTGAAATTTGAGGCTTTTCTTGTAATTTTTCTACTTTATAGAATCCATCAGATACTTGAACACCTGATACATTTCCATACTTAGGTACATCTTTCCAATCTACCTTTTCAACTCCAATTACAGATCCTCCACATTCTTCGTGTTTTTCAATTATTTCTTTTAAACAAGGTTTTTCTCCATGGAAAACAACATCTCCATAAAGAATTGCAAAAGGTTCATTTCCTATAATATCTTTTGCTTGATATATTGCATGACCTAATCCTTTTGCTCCTCCATCTTGTTCAATAAAATGTATTTTAGCACCATGTGCTACGTCTGTAACAAGTGGTAAAAATTTTTCTTTATTTCTTTCCACAAGAAATCTTTTTAGTTCTTCATCTTCACTAAAATAATCTTGTACAACCTCTTTTTTTCTACCAATAACCATTACAATTTCTTCTATTCCTGAGTTAACAGCTTCATCAACTATATATTGAATTATTGGTTTATCAAGTATTGTTAACATACATTTTGGAACAGCTTTACATGCAGGTAAAAATCTTGTAGCGAATCCTGCAATTGGTATAACAGCTTTTCTAACGCTCATACTAATTCCTCCCTAAATTAATTGCAAACATTTTTCGACCTTTTGCATTGCTATTGTATACCAAATTTTATAATTCGTCAACAACATTTTTTATTCATTTCCGTAATGCTTAAAAGCAAAATTAGAGGCCTAGATTTTATATCTATCCTCTAATTGTTTTTAACTCACTTTCCTTCTTTTATCATGACTTTCAAACATTTCTTCAACAGGGTATTCACCAGATGTATTTATTATGTAATCGTGTTCATCAAGAATATTGTTAATATTACCATTAAATTCAGATACTTCATAGCAATTAATTATATTAATATCTATTCCGTATACTTTGTCAATATTCATATCCATCCAATATTCTATATTTTTATTGGTTTTATCAATTTCTTCTTTTGTGCCATTTATTATTATTTCTAATTTATCACCGTTCTTTTATCATTTCATTCATATATTTTTTTATATCATTATATTCATTATTTTCTACACTTTTCCAATTTAAATTCAAAACTCTTGCCTTTGTAATATCATTCAAATTCATCCTTGGAATTAATTCTTTTACTTCACTTTCTATTCCTTTATTCAATAAAGTTTTAATTTGTATTCCATTTTCTATCTTATTTTCAATGTGTGGTAATAGCATTGTAACAAAATGAAAATCGCTCACATAAAATCCACATGTTTTTTTCATATTTTCTTTAAATATCATTTTAACACCTCCTATGTTTTAATACTGGTAAATTTTACCATTCGTTTTTTTGATAGTCAAGCATATCAAAGCTTTTTTACCAATTTCTTTTCGACATTTGATAAATTTTTATTTTGTTTTTTTATTTATTATTTTATTATATTTTTATTACCTTGATTTTTTTATTATTTATATATTTTTTTATTATATTAAAACAATTTTTTATATAAATATAATAATTTTGATATTTACTATTATTTTGTTTTTTATTACATCAATAATTTTAATGTATATTTTTAGTAATATCGTAAATACTTAACAAGTAATCAATTTACATATTATGAAAGGATTGGTATTATGAAAAAGAAATTACTTCCTATATTTTTTATTATTTTCTTATTAATTATTTATATTTTATTATGTATTAATTCCTATGTTAATGCTGTTTCAAATAATATATCTTCGTCTGTATTTAGACTTCACGTAATTGCTAATAGCGATTCTGTAGAAGATCAAAGTCTAAAATACAAAGTTAGAGACAAAATATTAGAATATACTAATACCTTAATAGATGTTAATTCTAATTCAAAAGAAGACATTATAAATATAGCTAATCAAAACATCGACATTTTAAAATCAATTGCTCAGAATACTGTTTATGAAAATGGTTTTAATTATAATGTAAATATTTCTATTGGTAATTTTTATTTCCCAACAAAATATTATGGTGATATTTCATTACCAGCAGGATATTATGATGCACTTAGGGTAGAAATTGGAAATGCTAAAGGTCAAAATTGGTGGTGTGTAATGTTTCCTCCTTTATGTTTTGTAGATGTCACAAGTGGTATAGTTCCAGATGATTCTAAAGAAAATTTACAAGAAAATTTACCTGGAGAAGAATATGATTTAATTTCCTCTGATTCTGAAGAAATACAATTTAAATTTAAACTAGTAGAAATATTTGAAAATTTAAAAGAAACAATTGCTAATAAAAATTAAATAAAAAATAATTTTAAATCAATAAATTTTTATAAAAAAAGTTAAATTATTAACAAATATATTTATTTAATAAAATATTAAAATTAATTTGATAAATTAAGAAATAATATTAATATTTTTAATTTATTAAACAAAAAAAGATTTAAATTTAAAATTTAAATCTTTTTTATAATTTTTTATTTTAGTTCTACAATAG
>CAKPSH010000031.1 GCA_934183325.1 uncultured Clostridia bacterium | reverse complement strand
AATATATTTTTGATATTATTCTTGTTTAATTATAAATGGGAATATAAAATTGCTTGTTTGATATTTTACTTTTAATTACATTTTTCTTACCTACCTTGTTTATCTAAATTTCAAGCATAATAATTAGTTATTATTATGCTTCTCCGTATTTTATATAATTTTAATGCATTTTTATATGTAGTAATGGCAACATTCTCTAAAGTCGTTTTTCTAATTTCTGCAATTTTCTTTGCAGTATACTTAATATTTCTAGAATCATTTCTTTTTCCCCTATTAGGTTCTGGACTTAAATACGGGCAATCTGTTTCTATTAAAATTCTATCTTCTGGTATACTTTCTATCATTTCTGTATTTTTTGTATTTTTAAAAGTTATTGGTCCTGCAAAAGATATATATAAGCCGACTTTTAATCCTGTATCTATTAATTCTTTATTTAACGAACAGCAATGTAAAACCCCAGAATATTTTATCTTCTTACTTTTTAATATTTCAATTGTATCCATTATAGCATCTCTTGTATGAATTATTATTGGTAGTTTTAATTCATTTGCTAATTCTATTTGTTTTAAAAAGGAAAATTTTTGTAATTCTTTATTTTCCTTTTCCCAATGGTAATCCAATCCAATTTCACCTATTGCTACTACCTTTGGGTTAGTAGTCATTTCTTTTATTGTTTCAATTTGTTTCAATATTTCTTTTTCTGTTTTTTCAATATTACTTGGATGAATTCCTACTGCTGAATATATAAAATTATATTTATTAGCAATATCTACTGATCTTTTTGATTTTTCTATATCATATCCTACAACAACTGTTTTAGTTATTCCTTCTTTATATATATCATTTATCACAATATTTATGTCATCATCAAAAGCTTCATCATTATAGTGAGAATGTGTATCAAAAAACTCCATTTTATCACCTTCTTAATCTTCAATTTCTGCAATTACAAATGCTATCGCATAATCTTTACAATGAGATATACTTATATCTATATTTTTTAATTTTTCAATTTTACTATCTATAAAATTAATTTTTGGTTTTCCATTCTCATCATTTATAACTTCTATGTTTTTCCATGTTATACTGTATTTTGTATCTAAAATTTGTGAAACAGCTTTAAATACTGCTTCTTTTGCTGCAAATCTTGCTGCATAATGTTGATATTTTGCATTATTTTTTTCTTCACAGTATTTTATTTCATTTTCTGTATAAATTTTATTTATAAATGTATTTTCTAAACTATTTATAACTTTTTTTATTCTTTCTATTTCAATTATATCTGTACCACATAAATTTCGCATTTTCTTTATTTTCCTTTACATATCTGTATAATAATTAGCACCTATTCCTATATGCCATTTTCCCATAAAATCTATTTCCTTATTATTATCTAAATTGTATTTAGGTTCTATGACTACTTCTCCTTTTATATTAATTGCACCCCAAACACCATTAATTTTAACTCCTGCAAATCCATATTTATTAAATTCGGTCGCGTCATCATATTTATAATCAACTACTACATTTCCTTTTTCATCTACAAATCCATATTTTCCATTTTTTTCTTTTGTATACAAACTATTATTGATAAGAATAGTTTGTATATCTTTTTCCTCAAATTTAAAGTTATAATACTTGGTTTCTCCAGTTAATTGTATTTTCATATAGTCATCATTCATTTCAACTGAATTTGCTGTTAATTTCAAATTCATATTTGAATCAAATAAATCATATTGATTATTTTCTTTTTTTGCTATTAATACCCCTGCTAATTTTGAGTATTTCATTTTTTCATATTTAAAATCTATCTCTAGATCACCATTGCTACTTATAACACCATATTTTTCATTCTTTTGAGCAATAAAGAAATTATTATTTATAAACTGTAAGTCCTCATATTCTGGTTCTACTATTTTTTCTCCATTAATCGTAATTACTCCATATTTATTTTTTTCTTTATATATGATTTGTTCACCTAGTATGTCTAATATATCCTCAAACTCTGTATCTGTTAAAATCTTGCCTTGCTTATCAACTACCCTATAATTTTTATCTATTTTAACAGCATATTTATTTGATGAATATATACTTTTTATATCTAAATATTTATTATCAAAAATCATACTTTTATTGAAATCAATTATTCCATATAAATTTCCTTTATCTTTTGTTATATAACCGTTTTTATAATCATTTCCTATTCCTTGGATTTCATTATACTCTGGTTTTATAATTATATTTCCCTGATAATCACTTAAACCTACTAATCCATCTTTCTCAATTATTAAACTATTACCTATGTTCTCTAATTTTGAAATCTTATCATACTCAGTTTCCAACAGTTCCTTCCCTGATAAATCTACAATTCCATATTTACTATTTTTCTCTACTATTAATAAATCTTTTAAATAAGTAATTTTACCATTTTCATCTAAATAATCTATATAGTCTACACTATCATATCCTTTTATAATTTCTTCATTCTTATCATTTACCACTTTTGTATTATATGTTCCATTTTCATAGTCCACATTATATGTGCATACAAATATTGCTTTTGAACTATCTGGTATTAATATCATTTCATCATATTGAGGTTTAATTATATAATTTCCATTTGAGTCAATTACTCCCCATTTTTCGTTAGAATAAACTGAAAAGTAATTAACTGAACTGATTTTTCCTGTTGAACTTGTTCCAAGAGCTATAATTTTCTTTATTCCAAAGACAAACATTATAACTACGGCAATAAAAATAAAAACTGCAAATATTTTTTTATAATTTAATGTTCCTTCATCACTATATCTTTTTCCTTTACCTGCCATTGCCCTCGTTCCTTTCCAGATAATTTTGTCCATTAAAACTATATCATATTTTACTTTTAAAGTACAGTAAATTTTAGCAAAATTTTCTTAATATTTTTTATAAAATATTTATGATATTTTTTTGATTTTTAGTATTTTTTTACATATGTTTTAATGTTTTTTTATGATTTTGTTTGCAATATGCTTTAACATTATCTATTTTTGAAAACTTTTTTAACATATGAAAAAAGAATAATATTTTTTACTGCGTCTATGAACGCTTTATAAAATATTATTCTTCAATATTAAATATTAATTAGCTTTCTATTCCACTGTTACAGATTTTGCTAAATTTCTTGGCTTATCAACATCAATGTTCTTATATTTAGCTACATAATATGCAAATAATTGCATTGGTATTACTGAAATAACAGGTGATAATAGTTTATTAACTCTTGGTATTTGAATTACATTTTCAAAATTATATTCTTTTAAATCTTGATTTGTTACAACTATTGCCTTAGCTCCTCTTGTTATAACTTCTTGTAAATTACTTATACTCTTTTTTACAAGCTTTTCATCTGTCATAGTTGCTATTACAGGTACACCATTTTCTATTAATGCTATTGGTCCATGTTTTAATTCTCCAGCTGCATATGCATCTGAATGAATATATGATACTTCTTTTAATTTTAATGAATCTTCAAGTGAAACTGTGTAATCAATTCCTCTTCCAATAAAAAATACATCTTTTCTATCCACAATATTTTTTGCTAATTCTTTTATTTGTTCTTCATTTTTTAATGTTTCTTCAACTTTTTTAGGTAAATCTAAAATATCATCTTTAAGTTTTTTAATTTCTTTTTCGTCTTTTTCTAAAATCTCAGCGAAATAAATAGCTAATATTTCTAATAAAACCACTTGTGAGGTGTATGCTTTTGTAGATGCAACAGCAATCTCTGGGCCTGCATGAGTATATATTGTATAGTCAGCTTCTCTTGTAATTGAACTTCCGATAACATTAGATATTGCAATTGTTTTACTATGATTTTTCTTCGCTAATTTTAATGCTGCTATAGTATCTGCTGTTTCTCCTGATTGACTTATAAATATAGATAATGTTTTTTCGTCTATTATTGTGTCATTATATCTAAATTCTGATGCTACCTCTACCTCTGTCTCTATCCTTAGTAATTTTTCAAATACTTTTTCAGCAACAAGACCTGCATGCATTGCAGTTCCACAAGCTACTATTTTTATTTTATTTATAGATTTTAAAAATTCTTTATTAAAATTCAGATCAGTAAACTCACATTCTTCATCTTCTTTTAATCTTGATCCTATTGTTTCTCTTATTGCTTTTGGTTGTTCATATATCTCTTTTATCATATAATCTTCATAACCATCTTTTGAACCAGCTCTTTCATCCCATTCAAGTTTGGCAATTTCTTTTTTTATTTCATTAAGATCTTTATCATAAAATTTAATATTATTTTTAGTTAATTCTACAAATTCTCCATCATTTATTAAATAAAAGCTCTTTGTATATTCTAATACAGCAGGTATGTCTGAAGCTACAAATTTTTCATCACCATTTACACCTATTACTATTGGACTATCCTTTCTCGCAACTATTATCTTATCAGGTTCAACACTAGATAAAACTTCAATAGCATAACTACCTTTGAAATCATTGCACGCTTTATAAGTAGCTTTTAATAAATCCTTTTCTTCTTTATAATAATAACTAATTAAATTCGGTATTACTTCTGTATCTGTTTGAGATACAAATGTATATCCATTAGCCATTAATTTTGTTTTTAATTCATTATAATTTTCTATGATTCCATTATGAACTACTGCAAATTTTCCTGTACAGTCTAAATGTGGGTGTGCATTAATTTCAGATGGTTTTCCATGAGTAGCCCATCTTGTATGTGCTATTCCCATAGTACTGTCTAAGTCATTAATTCCTTTTTTTTGTTGTAATCCACTCACTCTTCCTACATTTTTCATACATACTATATTATTATTTTCTAAAACAGCTATTCCTGCTGAATCATATCCTCTATATTCTAGTTTTAATAATCCATTTATTAATATTTTATTTGCTTTTTTGTTTCCCATATATCCAACTATTCCACACATATTTATAACCTCCGTTTATAAAATATTATATACTATACCATAAATTAGTAATTTTAGCAAGTGTCTTATTATTTTTGCATACTTTTGATTTTTTAAATTTTTTATGATATTATATTATATGTCGTAAGAAAGGAAAGTGTATATTAAAATGAATATTTTTGAACATAAATCTAGGATACAGTTTTGTGATGTTGATGAATTTAATCATTTGTCTAAAAGAGGATTATTAAGGATTTTAGGTGAAGTTGCAGGTTTACATTCTGATCTAGCTGGTTATGGCTTAAATCAAACTTCCTCTACTCACCTTACTTGGATGCTTTTAGATTGGAAAGTTAAAACTTTTTCAACACCATGTTGGAATACTACTTTAACCATTAAAACTTGGCCTAGAAATTTTACTAGAATATCTTCTCAACGTGATTTTGAGGTTTACGGAGATAATAACGAATTAGTTGCAATTGCTTCATCTAAATGGGTTTTAATTAATTCTATTACAGGTTCTATTTCTAAAATCACACCTGAAATGATTTCTGCCTATGGAAATGGTTTTGAAAAATCTGTTTTTGATACTAGTGTCAATGATAAAGAACATGAACCTACAAATGCTAATTTTGTATATAATTATACTATCAAAAGACGAGACCTAGATACTAATCATCATGTTAATAATTTATATTATTTAGACTATGCTTATGATGCATTACCTCAAGATTGTTATAATCAAGAATTTGATAATATTGAAATTATATATAAGCAACAAATTAAATACAATGCTTTAATTAATTGCTTTTATCATTATGATTCAGAAAGGAAACAACATATCGTTATTATAAAAAATGATGATTTAAGTATAACTCATTCAATTATAAAATTTTATTAATTTTATAAAAAACAAGAATAACATTTTCTAAGGAAACTCACTATTTCATAGATGACTTTCCTAAGAATATAAAAAAAAGAATGAAGATTTTAGATTTCTTCATTCTTTTTTATTTTAGTTACTATAACTGTCATATCATCATTTGCTTTTCCATAGCTGCTGTCTACTGCTTCATGTAGAATTATATTTGCTATTCTATTTACATCATCTGTACTAATGTCCTCTAATATATTCTTTATCCATTTTTCTTGTTCTTTTTCTTCCCTATTTGCATCCATTATTCCATCTGAACACATAACCAATATATCATTATCTTCTAGGTCCCTATCATAAGTTACTAAATCTACATTATCCAATATTCCTGCTGGTAATGATACTGATTTTATCATCTGAACATTATTCTTGCTTTTTATATATGTTGGACAAGAACCATTTTTTACAATTTCTACATTTCCTTTATATAAATCAAAAATTGAAATATCTAATGTTGAATACATATCATCTTTTGAATTTAAACACATTGTATTATTTATTAACTTTAAAGATACATCTTTTTCAAATCCATTTTTTAATAGGCTTTTTAACATCTTCATCGCTGTCTGACTACATTTTTTTGCGTCATTTCCAGAGCCCATTCCATCACTTAATGCTACTAGGATTTTTCCGTCATCTAGTGTCGTCTTTATATATGTATCTCCTGAAACTACTGACTTATCCTTTGTTTTTTTAGCTATACCTACTCGTAATGTAAATTTATCTTTTGAAGCATAAATTTGTTTACATAGATTATTATTTAAATCTATTCCACATTCCTTTCTTTGTAAAATAATATCATCTTTTAAAACATCAGATAGAATTTGTTGCATTTCTTCAACATAACAATTTTCTTTACATATTTCTGTATATAAATTTACTATATATTTATTTTCCTTCTTTTTTATGTTTATATCTAATATTTTTATCTTTTTATTTTGTGCTAAAATTTTTATCTTTATAGTTTCATTTTTAAAGTTATTTTCTTTTGATATATCATTTGCTATATCTTCTATCGCTTCTGAAACATTTTCTAATTGATTTGATATAACTCTTTTATCATCATTTACTTTCTTAGACCACATATAATTAATTTTACTAACTTTATAAGCTTCATTTATTATTTTAACTATTTCCTTTGTATCTTCTTCAACTTTTTCTAAATTAGTATCACTGTCTAATGAAAATATATAAGCATTATGTTTTTGGAATATTTCTTGTAAATCATATTCTGATATTTTCTGTTTTTCTTTCAGTATGTTGTAGGTTTCATTAATAATTCCATTATTATAATCATTTATAATATCTTCATATAATACATTATTTTCTATCAATTCTAATCTTTTTTCTATTTCTTCTGAAAATATTTCTTTAGAATCTATTTCTTTATTTTTCTTATTTGGATTATATGTATTTGAAATTTCATGGATTAGATTAGACACACTATTTAGCTTTGATGCTGTTTCTGTTCCACCATCTAATTTATATATAGCACCTTCCGGTAATGCTGTTGATTTATCAAATAAATCATTTATGTTAATTTTCACATCTTTAGGTACTAATAACAAAGCTAACGATGCAACAATTATTTCCTTAAAGTAAACGACTGCAACTGTATTTCCATTATATATAAATGTTAATATTGCATTTCCAATCATAAATCCAAGTATTACACCAATTTTACCAAATCTATTTAACAGGCCTGCTAACATTCCTGATAAAGCAAATGATGCTATCAAAATTGGTTCTGCATTCCCTATTATTCCAACAACGGTCCCAATTGTTATTCCTGCTGTTGCTCCAACCATAATTCCGTTTTTCCATCCAAGAACTAAAATTATAACTATCATTATAATTTGTCCAATATTAAGTCCAAACAAGGATGTATTATTTAAAGACAATAATGCGATTGATACCATCAAACATGCTCCAACTATTTCTTCAATAGAAAATGCTTTTTTTATATCCCATTCATTTACAACACTTATTGATTCAGCAAAAATTTTATAAAATATGTATGCTGA
The DNA here is from genome assembly GCA_934183325.1 of uncultured Clostridia bacterium. Lineage (GTDB taxonomy): Bacteria > Bacillota > Clostridia > TANB77 > CAG-508 > CAKPSH01. The sequence goes on along the minus strand of CAKPSH010000031.1, from coordinate 861 downwards.
TATACTTCTTGCTATACTTAATAATATATTATAAATCAAAATTTCACTAAAAAACATTTGAATAAATTGAATAATTATAGTTGATAAAAAAACATATTTTCCAAGTTTTCTTCTTTCATTTTTATACTCTTCTTCATACCAAGGTTTAAAAATTAATATCATTGCTATAAATAGTAATGATGTCAAGATATAAGTTAGCAAACCTGCTGATCCAAATTTTATAGCTGTACCAATCATTGTTATTATATATATAAACATTACTGGTATTAAATTTGAACATGCTGCTGCAAAAAATGGCATAGAAAAAGATACTATTCCATCTCCAGCAGATACCATCGAAAGCATAAATGCAATTATATATAAAACTATATTTTGTTTTGTAAATACTTGTCCAATTATTGAATTAAAAATCTCATTTTTTCCTTTGTTATAATTATTATCTGTTGTATTAACAGTAGATTCTCTACTTTTTACATCTATATTCTGAAACATATAAAATAACCACCTCTAACTTTTCTAAAGTATATAACTATATATTTAAAATGTTTGTCATATTTAGTTATATCCTATAAAAAAGTTTAATACAAAAATCATCTCTTTTATTTTTCTTTTGATAATAATATACAAATATTTTGTATCATTTTATAATATTGTATAGTTTTTTGCAATACTTTATATAAGAAAACGAATTAAAAAAATATTTGATTTATTAAATACTTTTTTAATTCGTTTTAACTATAAATAATATTCTAATTATTAGAACAGTTTATTAAAATAAAAAAAACTGGCGAATACCTATCTTACCAGGAAGGAACCCTCCAAGTATTTTCGGCATATAGAGCTTGACTTCTGTGTTCGGCA
>CAKPSH010000030.1 GCA_934183325.1 uncultured Clostridia bacterium | reverse complement strand
CTTTTACCATATATACCAGTAAGAGAAGGATATACTTTTAATGGATGGAATTCTAAAAATGATGGAAGTGGAAAAAACTTTAAATATATATACTGGAGATTATGGGATAATGATGGAGAAACAACTGTTGAAAAAGATACAATAATAAAAAATGCACTTGGAGCTGAATATTATCAAAATGTTACTTTATATGCTTCTTGGACTAAAATTTCAGGAGAACCAGAACAACCTGCTAAAGAAACAGTAAAAGAAATTGAAAGCACAGGAGAGACAAAAGCAAAAATTGAATTTGAAAAAGAAGTTAGCAAAGACTACAAACTAGATATTAAACCTGTAGAAGTAAAAAAAGATTTAACAAACCAAAATGTTAAATATGTAGTGGATATAAATGTTTTAGAAAATGGTCAAATAGTTAAAATTATTGATACTAAAATGAAAATAAGAATTGCATTACCAGAAGACTTAAAAGAATTTAACAAATATGAAGTAGTATATATTTCAAATGATGAAATAAAAGAAACAATACCAGCAACAGTAGAAACTGGATACATAGTATTTGAAACATCACACTTAAGTCAATATGGAATTGTTGCAACAAATGTTGAAGAAAAAACAGAACAAACAAAGAATGAAACAAATAATCCAAAAACAGGAGATAACATTATAACAAGTATGATTTTATTTGTAACTTCTGTAGCAACCATTGGTACATTAACAATAGTAAAAAGAAAAAAATCAAAAGAATAATAACTACAAGATATGTGGAGACTAGCTAGAGTATTAGCTAGTCTTTATATACGAAAGGACAATTTAACAATGAGAAGAAAGAAAAATAAAAAAGTGATTTTAAATATTATTATCTATATGATTTTACTTTTTGTATTAATATATTCTGGAATTAAAATTTTTAAATGGTACAAAGATAAGAAAAGCAACAATAAAATTGCAGAACAAATAAAAAGTACAGTAATTGTTGAAGAAAAAAACGAAGATGAAAATAAAGAAGAATATACAGTAGACTTTAATAAATTAAAAGAGCAAAATAACGAAACTATTGCATGGCTTAAAGTAAACAATACAAATATCGAATATCCTGTAGTAAAAGGAACCAATAATAGCTTTTACTTAAACCATAGTTTTGATAAAAGTAACAATTCAGCAGGATGGATTTTTGCAGATTATAGAAATAAGTTTGATAACAGAGATAAAAACATCGTAATATATGGACATAATATGAGAGATAAATCAATGTTTGGAAGTTTAAAAAATATTTTGAATTCTGAATGGTATGAGAATGATGAAAACACTAATATTACATTATATACTGAAAACGAAAAAAGCATTTATAAAGTTTTCTCAATATATAAAATAGAAAGTGAAGATTATTATATAAAAACAGAATTTAGCAATGATAATGAATTTGAGAGATTTATAGAAACATTAAAGAAAAGAAGTATTAAAAATTTTAATATAGATATTTCAAAAGAATATAATATATTAACATTATCAACTTGTGCAAATAATAATAAATATCGAGTAGTATTACATGCAAAGAAGATGTAAATATATTTATGTAATTAATTTGATATTTAAAAGTGGTTTCAGATATGGCAAAATAAAAGCAGTAATTCGAGGTTCATCTGTAAATTCGGCTAAAGAAAAAATTGAAAAATGGTTATAATATAGTTTTAAAGCAGATAATTAGTTGATAATTATCTGTTTTTATGATATAAAGATCAATAATTAATAATTTCTAATTGAGGTGGATTTATGAATAAAAAAAGAGAAATTATCATATCAATAATATTAATTTTGATAATTATTTTAGGATTATGGATTTTTGAAAAAATTCAAAACACCATAATAAAAAATGAAAACGATTTATTAGTTATGGGAATAGAAAATGGAGAAGGATTATATAGTGTAGGATTAAATGACTTTAAAAATATGAAATTTGAAAAAGGACAAGAAATTTTAATATATTTTAATGGAGTATTACTAGAAAGTTATCCAGAACAATTTGGAAATATTGAAAAAATTAAAATTATAAAAGATAAAACTAATATACAAATTCCTGATAATACCATAAGATTTTGTTATAATACTAAAGATAAAGTGAACATTACAATATCTGAATTAACAAATAGTGATATAACATTATATATAACAGATACAAATGATTTACAATATAATTATTCTCATAACTACAGAATCAATAAAAAGGTAAAATTAGATTGTTAATTTTAAATTGATTTAGAAAATATAGAAAGTATTTATAAAAAATATAATAGTCAATTTGCATAAAATAGAGTAGGGAGTAATAGCTAATTTTATTACTTCCTACAAATAATATAAAAATAGGAAGGCGAATTACAAAAAAATATGGAAGAATTAAAAGGTTTAACACAAAAGGAAATAGAAGAAAAAATAAAACAAGGAAGAACAAACAAAATCAAATTTAAAGCAAATGAAAGTATTCTTAAGATAATAAGTAAAAATATATTTACATATTTTAATTTGATTTTTTTAATACTAGCAGTTTTGCTTATTACATCTCAATCATATAGAAACCTAACATTTTTAATTATTATAACAATAAATATTTTAATTGGAATTTTTCAGCAAATAAAATCCAAAATTACCTTAGACAAATTATCATTACTTGATAAAACTGACTATATGGTAATTAGAGATGGAAGAAACGAAAGAATAAGTTCTGATAATCTTCTTGAAGGCGATTTTGTGATTTTGGAAACTGGAAATCAGATTCCAGCAGATGCAATAGTTATCTCAGGAAAAATATATGTAAATGAATCTTTATTAACAGGAGAGCAAGATGAAATTGAGAAAAATGTAAATTGTGAATTAATGTCTGGAAGTTTTGTTATATCTGGAAAGGCTGTTGCAAAGCTGACAAAAATTGGAGATGAGTCTTTTTCGGCAAAGATAATGAAAGATTCAAAAAAAATTAAAGAAACAAAATCAGAGATGATTTCGTCAATTGATAGTATTGTTAAATTTGCTGGAATAGTAATAATTCCAATTGGGCTATTATTATTTTGGGACTCTTTTTTTGTAAATGGTAGTACTTATAAAGAAAGCGTAAATTCAATAGTATCAGCATTAATTGGAATGATACCAGAAGGTTTATACTTATTAACAACTGTTTCATTAGCAATAAGTGCTGGAAAACTAGCTAAAAAGAAGGTCATTTTACATGATATGAAAAGCATTGAAAGTCTGGCTAGAGTTGATGTTTTATGTGTTGATAAAACAGGAACAATTACAAACAATCGAATGAAGATATTAGACATATTTGATGAAAAAGAAAACAGTTTAATAAAGGAAAGAAAAAATTTAAAATTAGAAATCTTATCTAAATATGTTAATACAATAGATGATAATAATATTACAATGGACGCTATAAAGGAACAGTTAGATGGCATTTCTTATGAAAAGTTACCTAACATAAGTAAAGAAAACTTTAATTCAAAAAATAAATTTTCATTTATTAAAGTTAGTGAGAACGTGATATACAAACTAGGTGCACCTGAAATATTATTGGGTAATGAATTTGAAGAGATACTTAATAAAAGGACAAAGAGTGGAGAAAGAGTACTTGTTTTTGTTAAAGAAGAAAATAAGAAAAATATTCCTATCTTGTTCATAAGCTTAAAAAATGAGATAAGAAAAAATGCAAAAGAAATTTTTAATTTTTTTGAAAATAGAAAAGTTGAAATTAAGGTTATATCAGGAGATAATCCGGTTACTGTTTCGTCAATTGCTAAACAAGCTGGAATAAAAGAATATGAAAAATATATTGATTGTAGAGAATTAGAAAGTTATGAAGAGATTAAAAGAGCAGTAAAAAAATACACTATTTTTGGAAGAGTAAATCCTGAACAAAAGAAGCTAATAATCAAAGCTTTAAAAGAATTAGGATTAAAAGTAGCAATGACAGGAGATGGAGTAAATGATATTTTGGCAATGAAAGAGTCGGACTGTTCAATTGCTATAGGCTCTGGGGCAGATGCAGCTAGAGAAACAGCACAAGTGGTATTACTTGATTCTGACTTTGGAAATATGAGAGATATAGTATATGAGGGAAGAAAAAATATTAATAATATAACAAGATCAGCTTCATTATTTACATATAAAAATATATTTTCATTGTTATTATCTATATATTCAATAATTTTTGCAATGCAATACCCACTAGAGCCAAATCAAGTATCACTAGGAAGTGCATTTACAATTGGGATACCCGCATTTTTATTAACATTTGAAGAAAACCAGAAAAAACAGAAGAATGGAAAATTTTTAGGAAGAGTATTTAAAAATTCACTTCCTGCTGCAATAACATCATTTTTAGCAATTGTTGCTATGGTTAGATTTTCGGTATTATTCAATGTAGGAGGCCAAGAAATAACAACAGCTTGTAGCTATTTATTTTTTACAGGAGGATTTTTAATCTTATATAAAATTATTAGACCATTAAACAAATATAGAACAAGTGTTATGGGATTATGTATTCTTGGAATTATTTTAACAATTAACATTATGCCTAATTTTTTCGCGATAAAAGCAATATCAGGAAGAGCTGCTGCTCTTGTCACACTATTTGCAATAGCAGAATTTTCTGTAATTAGGTGGATTACATTGATACTAGATAAATTTGAAAAAAGTAAAAGAAATTATTAATCATCTCAGTTTTAGAGAACTACTTGAAAAATAGTAGTTCTTTTTATATAATTTTAGCAGTGAATTATACTTTATGAAGTATATGATAAACAAGAAAATAAAATATAGAAATCTAGAAAAATAATTAATAGAGGAAAATTATGTTATATTTAAAAGAGGCAAATTTAGAAGATTGGAAAGAAGAATATGAGGCAATAAAGAAAATATCAAGAAATGAAAATGGCTTTGAAAACAAATATTATGATAAGACGGAAGAAGAATTTAAAGAACAAGTAATACCTGAATTGATAAATCATTCAAAGGGAATACAACTTCCAAATGGATATGTTCCATGCACTTATTATTTTTTGTGGAATGATAATAGAATTGTAGGATTATTTAAAATAAGACATTACTTAAATGAATTCTTGGCAAATGGACCCGGACATATTGGTTATAGTATTCTTTCCGATTTTAGAAGAAAGGGATATGCAACTAAGGGATTGAAACTAGCTATTGATAAATGCAAAGAGATAATTCCTGAAGATGAAATCTATTTATCTGTCTATAAAGATAATCCAATTTCTTTAAAAGTACAACAAAATAACAGAGCTTATATAGTAAAAGAAACAGAAAAAGAATATTTAACAAGAATAAAAATAAGATAGACTTTTATAGATTTTAGCTGTTATATTAAAAAATTTATAAAATAAATGGGACTTTAAGCTATAAAAATTGATATAAGGAGAAAAAAACATGGATGTTAGCTTATTCTTTGTAGTTAATGGAAAATTTTTAATTCATTCTTGTAAAAAAGAAAATGGAGAAAAATATGGTGATTTTATAAATTATCCTCAAAGTCATATGGAAGTTTGGGATAAATATTATTATAAAAAGTATCATGTTGATTTTGATTATTTTCCAAGAGGAAGAGTTGTTTATAATATTAAAGAAGATAAATATTATATATATCATGATAGATGTATAAAAGATTTAAGCAGTATTATTGGCAAAGAAAGTACAGAACAATTAGAGATTCGAGAAGATTTTCATTATCAATGCCATACATGTAATAAAAATTATATATTATAAAAAATTAAAATAACAAAGATATCTAATAAGTTTAATTATAAAATCCGTGAGAATTGTCTGAAGACATATTCCCACGGATTTTTTGTACTATACATAGTACATTTTAACACTATTTTTTATTCTCTGTTCCTTCTTTCTTGACAATCCATCTCTCAGCATGATGCTGGATATTTGCTTCGGTATTTGCTTTGTCTAGTTTCTCTATTTCGAAGCCTTTACCTTGTTTGATTAAGATTGATTTTAACTCGGAAATTCTGTGGTGAAGTAGACGCAACCGTTCTTTTTCTGTTAAACGACATCCTCCTTCTTCTGTTTCTGCATATGTGCGAAGTCTTAAGCGAAAGCTAGTATAATTTCCTTCACCGAAAGCTAATTTTTCTAAATCGTCAACGCAATTCAGCAATTCTATTTCGTATGCTGAAGGTGTTTGCCTTTTGTGTAAAACTCTACGAAAAGCAGGGTTATAAATTTTCATAAAGATACCCCCATTTTATTTTCGGAATAAATCAAGTGATTTCTAACGAACAATGAATTTATTATAGCATGATTTTAGCGAGTATTCAATTAATTCTTGGGAAAATCGCTATTTGAAATTAATAATTTGCGTTTAATTTAAATATTTAATAATGTTTCTAATACAAAAGTTTGACATGAATTAAATTTTGCACTATAATATATTTTAGTTTTTGTTCGCAATACACATAATGTCTAACGTTAAAAGGAGGCTAAGGTATGTCTTCATCAAAGGGCGATGTTTATAGACATCAAGCAGAGTACATTAGAGACTTACAGTCAGAAATCAGATGCTTGCAAGCTGAGCTCGCAAGTCGTCCAGTTGGCAACTACCGTTATGACCATTGCTTCGGCGAAGATGGAGGCATTCGAACTTTGTATGTCCCTGATACAGCCAAGTGGTTTGTAGAAAAAACGAAATGACATAGTGGAATTGTAGGATGTAGCCTACAAATTAAAGCGTAGATGCAACCTTTAGGTGTGTGTCTACGTTTTTTATATGAAATTGGAAAAATAATTTATTGCTATAAATACTAGTAAGGTAAAAATACAATAATGAACAGTTGCTATTTGTGTTTGTTGACATATCAAACCCAATATACTATAATGAATGCATAAAATATTCGTAACTATCGCGAATTAAACAAAGATAGTCTTGCTAAGGAGAATACTATGCATATCTTTTTCTGTGATAATGGAAGTTAGCGCTAAAATTGTAGAAAGACTTTTGAAAATTGAATGGAGATGATTTTAATGTCATATCAACTAGATGATTCTTTAGATGATCTTTTTGAACGCGGCTGGTATATTTATATTCTAGATGGAAATATTAGATCAGCGTTTCCTTCGTTTGATTACCTGGAACAAAAATACGATGCAGCACGTCCTTTCGCAGCTCTTCCAATGATTAGAAGCAATGTTGAATACAGAACATTAACACCAGAAGAGAGAGAAAGATTCATAGAAAAACTCAAAATGTTATAATAATTATTATACTTAGAATTTTAATAAAGCTGTGGACAACAGAGAGAATAATACTCTCTGCTGTCCACAGCTTTTTATAAGGCATTGTTAAAGATAAGAATTTATGATAAAATTATTTTTAGTAAAATAAAGGAGAAATACTTATTAAAATAAAAATAGAAAATTTATATAGAATTAAAGATGAAGAGTCAAATTTAACTGGTGTAAATTGAATGTTTAATAGCAATATTTCTAAAGCAAGGATTTATAAGAGAAAATATAGGGAATATTTATCCATTGTATATTGGGCTATCAAAGTAATATACTAAATTCAATCTAGCGATTGATAAATTATTTAAATATTAAGGGGTGATATGTATGAAAAAAATGTTATTAATTATAGATTGTCAAAAGGCATTTATAAACAATTATACAAAAGAATATGTAAATAAAATAAAGGGACAGTTAAATACAAAAGATTATTCCAATATAGTATTTACTATATTCAAAAATAATAATAAAAGTGCTTTTTATAATTTACTAGGATATAAAAAATGTATAAATGATGATGATTGTAAACTAATGATAGATGGTAACTTTACAATAATTGAAAAATATACTTATTCAGCAGTAAATATAGATTTAATTGAATATATTTCTAAAAATAGTATAGATGAGATTTATTTATGTGGTTTTGATACTGATGGCTGTATATTAAAAACTGCTTTTGATTTATTTGAAAATAATATAAAAGCCTATATATTACAAGACTATTGTATGAGTAGTGGCGGAGAAAAATATCACAACGAGGCAATTGATATTTTAAAAAGGTCAATAGGCGAAAAATTTATTATATAAATATTGCCTAATATGAGGTAAATTATTTACATGCCAAGGTTGGCAAATAAATACGAAAAAATTGTAGGAGAAATGAGTATGATTAAAAATATAATATTTGATATAGGAAATGTAATTTTAAACTTTAATATTAAAGAAGTTTTACAAAAATTTACGAGTAATAAGCTAGAACAAAAATTTATTTTAAAAAACATAATAAAATCTCCAGAATGGTTAGGAAACGCTTTAATTGATACAGGTTATATGTCAAGGGAAGATGCTATAGAAATTGTAAAAGATAGAACTAATCATTGTAATGATAAATTAATAGCCGACTTTTGGAAAAATTATAATGATTTTGCCCAAGTAAATACAAAAGTATTAAATCTAATACAAAAATTAAAGGATAATAATTATAAAATATATTTATTATCAAATATAAATCCATATACATTTGAATTTGTTAATAAGAGTGGCTTATTTGATTTGGTAGATGGATATGTACTATCTTATCAAGAACATAAGATAAAACCATATAAAGCAATATATAATGTTTTATTAGAAAGATACAACTTAATACCAAATGAAAGCATTTTTATAGACGATAACAAAAATAATATTAAAACAGGTAATTCAATGGGGATCATTTCAAAAAAAGTTGAACCAGATGATTATTATAGTATACTAAAAATAATAAAAGAATTTAATCTAATCCAAGGAGAAATTTAAGTTTGGAAAGCTAAATGATTTTGTTCAAAGTTTTTATATGAAATAGAATTTGCTTCAGATTTATAATTAAAAATTTTAAATTTATTCTAAAACAAATCCAAAATAGGTTAAAGAGTTTGTTGAAAAGTACAAAGATAAAATGGACCAATTAAGTATTAAAGAAGCTAGTAAATATATTTAATTAGAAATCCAAATTACAAGTTATTGCATAAATTATAACAATTCAACTAATCGTTGATAAAGAAAAATACCCCTCCCAACGATTAGTATGTGTACTTTTTAGATAATAATTTACACTTAAATTGAAGGAGGTAAAAGATATGAATCAGATTAAAATAGGAAAATTTATAGCT
>CAKPSH010000029.1 GCA_934183325.1 uncultured Clostridia bacterium | reverse complement strand
AATATAAGCGATAAAAAAAGATTATATCGTTCATTGTGCAATATTAGAGAACCATTGCCAATATCAGAAGAATATATAAGAATAGAAAATGAGTTTTTAACAAAAGAAAATCTAAACAAAGGCATTATTGAACCAAATGATATAACTCCGTTTATAAAATATAAAGGCAGTCAAATATATTTATGGCAGGGAAATATAACAGCTTTAAAAATAGATGCAATTGTAAATGCCGCAAACTCTCAAGGATTAGGATGTTTTATACCTTGCCATAAGTGTATTGACAATGCAATCCACTCTGCAAGTGGAGCTCAGTTAAGACTAGAATGTAATAAAATTATGCAAGAAATAGAAATATTACAAACAGGAAAAGCATTTATAACAAATGGCTATAATTTACCATCAAAATATGTAATTCATACAGTAGGACCGATTATATACGAAGATGTTACAGAAAAAGAAATATTAGAATTGAAAAAATGTTATATAAATTCACTAGAACTTGCAAAAGAAAATAATATAAAAGCAATAGCTTTCCCTTGTATATCTACTGGAGAATTTAGATTTCCAAAAGGACTAGCATCAAAAATTGCAATAGAAACAATAAAAGAGTATTTAGATACAAACGAAAAATATTTTGAAAAAATTATATTTAATGTTTTTTCAGATGAAGACTATAAAATTTATTTGAATAATTTGGGAGGAATTTATGGAAGAATGTAATTCAAGAATTATACAAGCAAAACAGGCAATTAAACAAGCAGATTATATTATAATTGGTGCAGGAGCAGGTCTATCAACGGCAGCAGGATTAGAATATAGTGGTGAAAAGTTTGAAAAAGATTTTAAAGAATTTATAGAAAAATATCATTTCGATAATTTATATTCAGCATCGTTTTATGAATTTAAGACACAAGAAGAAAAATGGGCATTTTTTGCAAAAATGATAAAACTAAATAGATATAATGAAAAACCACTAAAATTGTATCAAGAATTATATGAAATTGTTAAAAATAAGGAATATTTTGTTTTATCAACAAATGTAGATGGGCAATTTTATAATAGTGGTTTTGACAAAGATAAAGTATTTGAAGTGCAGGGAGATTATAGTTATTTGCAATGTGAAAATGCTTGTCATAATAAATTATATAACAATAGAGATTTAGTAGAACAGTGGTTACAAAATACAAAAGACTGCAAAATACCATCAAAATTAGTAATGAAATGTCCAGTTTGCGGTGGCAATATGGATATGAATTTGAGAAAAGATGCAAATTTTGTGCAAGACTCAAATTGGTATAAGGCATCTAAAAGATATGAAGATTTTTTAGATAAGATTAAAAATAAAAATGTGGTATTACTAGAAATTGGTGTTGGATTTAATACACCTGGAATTATAAGATTTCCATTTGAACAAATTACAGCAAATAATGAAAAAACAACACTTATAAGAATAAACAAAGATTATCCGTTACCAATGTTAGAAATAAGAAATAGAACAATTTCGTTTGATGAAGATACAAACAAAATAATAGAAGATTTAAACGAGTAACAAAGTATAATCTATCATAAAAGGAGAAAAAATAAATATTTGGGTATTTAAAATTTTATATAGAACCTTACAAAAATGTAAGATATTTATGAATACAAATATGGTATAATTCTAATGGAGGCAAATGAAATGCAAAGAATACTAATAATAGAAGATGATGAAAAGTTAAGAGAAGAGCTAAAAATCTTTTTAAACAAGAATGGGTATGAAGCTATAGTATTACCAACATTTGATAATACAATCCAAGATATATTAAAAATAAATCCAAATCTATTATTATTAGATATAAATTTACCTAATACAGATGGCGAGTATATATGCAAAGAAATTAGAAAACAATCAAATATGCCAATTATTATTGTAACAAGTAGAGATAATGAGTTAGATGAATTACTTTCAATTAATAATGGAGCCGACCACTATATTACTAAGCCTTTTAATATACAAATTTTACTTGCAAAAATTAGTTCAGTGTTAAGAAGAACAAATATGCAAGGAGAGGCAAATGACAAGATAGATGCCAAAGATTTTATATTAAATATATCTAATAATACTATTGAAAAAGAAGGAAAGATAATAGAGCTTACAAAAAACGAATATAAAATTTTAAAGTATTTATTACAAAATAGAGGAAAAATAGTATCAAGAGAAGATATAATGGAATGTTTATGGGAAAGTGAAAGTTTTATAGATGATAATACGCTAACTGTAAATATTACTAGATTAAGAAATAAATTAGAAGAATTAAAATTAAAAGAACTATTAGAAACCAAAAGAGGACAAGGATATATTCTCAAAAGGGGAGAAGAGTAAATGAAATGGAAGCAATTTTTGAAAGAAAAAGTATTGACTATTTTTATATTATTGTTTGGTATCATCACAATAGAAATTTTCCTAATGATATATAATGTAGGTGTTTTTATAAAAATATATATTCCTATTATAATAATTGGATTATATATTATTTCAATTAGTATAGAATATTTTAAAAAGAAAAAATTTTATGATAATTTATCAAAAATATTAGATGATTTAGAAGAAAAATACTTAATTACAGCAATTGTAAATAATCCGAACTTTTTAGAAGGAAAAATATTAAAAAATGTATTAGAACAGGTTGATAAGTCAATGTTGGAAAATGTAAATAAGTATAAATACATGACAGAGGAGTATAAAGAGTATATAGAATTATGGATACATGAAGTAAAAATACCTATAGCTGCTAGTAAAATGGTAATTGAAAATAATAAAAATGCAACAACTAAAAGTATAGATGAAGAATTGGATAAAGTGGAAAATTATATTGAACAAGCTTTATTCTATGCAAGAAGTAATACTGTTGAAAAAGATTATTATATAAAAAGAGTTAGTTTAAAAGAGATCGTAAATGAAAGTATAAAGAAGAATAAAAACAGCCTAATACAAGGGAAAATCTTTATTAATATTCATGATTTGAATTTAGAAGTTAATACAGATAATAAATGGATTGTGTTTATATTAAATCAAATTATACAAAATAGTATTAAATATAGAAAAAAGGAAGAAGGTTCTACTATTGAAATCTATGCAGAGTCAGGAAAAGAAAATGCAATTTTGTATATTAAAGATAATGGAATAGGAATAAAGAATGGAGAAATAACAAGAGTCTTTGAAAAAGGATTTACAGGAACAAATGGTAGATTATCAAACAAGAAATCTACAGGAATAGGATTATATCTATGTAAAAAATTATGCAACAAATTAGGAATAGCAATAGAGCTAAATTCAGTTCAAAATGAAGGCACAGAAGTTAGATTAGTATTTCCTAAAAGTAGTTATATAAATATGAGTTAAATAGAGAAGCCTTACAAAAATGTAAGGCTTTTGTAAGGTAAATCGATGGCAACTTTTCAAAAAAGTATTTATAATTAAGTTAGCTGTAAGGAGCGAAAGCGACTGTACAGATAACTTATACAACTGAACAAAGTGAAGTTGTAAACCTTGAAAGGAGTTTTTTAAATGGAAAAAATATTAGAGGTAAAAAACATTGAAAAATACTATGGAAACAAATCTAACTTAACAAAAGCCATAGACAATATCAGTTTTGAAGTAAACAAAGGTGAATTTGTTGGAATTATGGGAGCAAGCGGATCAGGAAAAACAACATTACTAAATTGTATATCTACAATAGATAGAGTTACAGCAGGACACATTATTATCAACGGAGAAGATATTACAAAACTAAAGGGAAATAATTTAAACAAATTCAGAAGAGAAGAGCTAGGTTTTATATTTCAAGACTTTAACTTATTAGACACACTAACTGCTTATGAAAACATAGCTTTGGCACTTACAATACAAAGAGTAAATGCACACGAAATTGATAGGAGAGTAAACGAAATAGCAGAAAAACTAGGAATTAAAGACATTTTAAAAAAATACCCATATCAAGTATCTGGAGGACAAAAACAAAGAATTGCATCAGCAAGAGCTATTATTACAAATCCAAAACTTGTGCTTGCAGATGAGCCAACAGGAGCATTAGACAGTAAATCAGCAAGACAATTACTAGAAAATTTTGAATTGCTGAATCAAAAAATGAGTGCAACAATTCTTATGGTAACACATGATGCCTTTACAGCTTCTTATGCCAATAGAATTTTATTTATTAAAGATGGAAAAATCTTTAATGAATTGATAAAAGGAAATGATACAAGAAAACAATTCTTTGAAAAAATAATAGAGGTACAAACACTTCTTGGAGGTGATTTGAACGATGTTATTTAAGTTATCTTGGAATAATATGAAAAAGAGTTTTAAAGATTATGCTATTTATTTCTTAACATTAGTATTAGGTGTAGCAATCTTTTATATGTTCAACTCAATAGATAGTCAACAAGCAATGCTAGAAATATCACAATCTACAAGAGAGATTATAAAACTTATGATTTCAATGCTCGGATATGTATCAGTATTTGTAGCAGTAGTATTAGGATTATTAATTGTATATGCTAACAACTTTTTGATTAATCGAAGAAAAAAAGAATTTGGAATATATATGACACTTCGGAATGGGTAAAAGACAAATATCCAAAATAATACTGATGGAAACAATATTAGTAGGAATTATATCACTAATTGTAGGGCTAGTTATAGGTATATTTGCATCACAATTTATGTCAATATTAGTTGCCAAAATGTTTGAAGCAGATATGAGTGAATTTCAATTTGTATTTTCAAAAGATGCCTGTATAAAAACTTGTATTTATTTTGCAGTAATGTATGTAGCTGTAATGTTCTTTAACACATTTACAATATCAAGATACAAATTAATTAACTTATTAAATGCAACGAAAAAGAATGAATCTATAAAAATAAAAAATCCTGTAATTTCAATATTGGTTTTCTTATTTGGAGCAGGGATATTAGGATATGCTTATTGGAAAGTAACAGGAGATGTCAATTCTCTCACAACGGCATATAAAATATTACCACCAATTTTAATGGGAATTGTAGGTACAATCTCAATATTCTGGTCTTTATCAGGATTTGTAATACAAGTAGCTCAGAAAATGAAAAGTACATATTTAAAAGATACAAATATGTTTGTATTAAGACAAATTAATAACAAGATTAATACAACAATTATTAGTATGAGTGTTATATGTCTAATGTTATTTATGACAATCAGTATTTTATCAGTTAGTTTATCATTAAGAAATACAATGCAAAGAGAATTAGCAGATATGACACCAGTAGATTTGAACTTATCTAAAACAGCTAATTTACCAGAAAGCTATACTAACAGGCAAGGTAAAGTAATCAATTATACAAAAGAGCAGATAGAAGATTCTAAAATATCAATAGAAGAAACTTTAAAAAATAATGGATTAGACATGAGTGTATTAAAGGATGTAGTAGAAATACCAATATATACTTCAAATGATTTAACTTGGAAAGATTTTTTTGGAGAAGATTATGGAAAAGTAAAAGCACAATTTTCAAAGCTTAACTATGGTGCATTAGAAGAAATAGTGAAAATATCAGATTATAATAAAGTAGCAAAATTATATGGAACAGAGCAATATGAACTAAAAGATGATGAATATATAGTTCTTTGCAATTATGATAATATGGCAGAAATAAGAAATCAAGTATTAAATGAAGGAGGACATAAACTAACAATAGCAGGAAGAGAATATAAATCTAAATATGCAAACTGTAAAAATGGATATATAGAAATGGCAGCAAGCCATATCAATACAGGTATTATTTTAGTTCCAGATAATTGCCCATTAACAGAAGATATGAAAGAAAAAACAGTTTTTGTAGCAAATTACAATGTAGAAACAGAGGAAGAAAAAGAAGAAATCGAAAAAAATTTTGCTGATAACAATAATTCTATTCTTTTACAAAACTTAGATAACAAAGGAATAGACTTAGATGGAATTACAAAAATTGTTATTATACAATCAAGTGTAGGAGTGGCATCAATAGTAACCTTTATAGCAATATATTTAGGGATAATATTCTTAATTGCAAGTGCAGCTATTTTAGCACTAAAACAATTAACAGAAAGTTCAGACAACAAACAGAGATATTTGGTTTTAAGAAAAATTGGTTGTGATGAAAAGATGATAAATAGGGCATTATTTAGACAAATAATAATATTCTTTGGGTTACCATTAATTTTAGCAATTATCCACTCAATATTTGGAATACAATTTGCAATATCAATAATGTCAGGATTGGCAAGTAAAAAAGATTTATTGCCATCAGCCATTGCAACAGTAATTATCATAGGTGTTATATATGGTATATACTTCTTAGCTACATATTTTGGTAGCAAAAATATCATTAAAGAGGAGGAATAGATAGTTTATTAGTTGATAATTATCTGGCTTTGTGGTATAAAAAAATAAATAGTTATTTTAGAAAGTGAATTAGGATATAAATTATTAATTAGAGAAATACTGATAAGGAGAAAAATATGAATTTATTTTGAAATAAGCAAGAAGATTACAAGAATAAAAAAATTAAAAAGTAAATAATTAAAAAGAAAAATTACAATTTTATTTCAAGTATAATAAAGAACTACTATATAAACAAAGTAGTTCTTTATTATTTAATATATGCTTTATTCAACAACAGGTGGAATAAAATTTTCAATTGCATTTCGTAGTTTAGGATGGTGAATTACAAAGTGAATAGAAGGACTATTTGCTTTTGAAATCATAACCCAGTTTTTCTCACAAATTAAGATCTGAATATTTTTAAATGTGTTATTATTATTAATACTCAACCTGTAATTTTTATTATTCTTTTCATATTTTTTAGTTAAATTTAAATGTTCTAAATATTCTTCATAATTATAATAAACCTTATTTTCATAGAAATTATCTGCAAGAAAAAGAGAAATAGGGGCTCTTTCAAAATCTTCTTTTGAAAGTTCTGATATTTCATCTTCAAAAATATAGTTTTCTGTTCTATTTTCTAATATCTCTTTTTGTACTTTTATAGATTTTTCTATTTTTTTAATATCCTCATTTGAAATATTATTATGTTTTAAAATCTTTACAAGTAAATCATCAGAAATAGTATGAATTGGTAGTGAAGATAAAATTCTTCTACAGTTAGCTTTTACTTTGATACTTGAAGATAAAAAAGCAGTATAAGCATTTTTGGAATCTTCTTTGTATATTTCCATAAGAGGAGAGGCTTTTCTTAATAAGCAATCTGCCTTTGTTTTATAATATGAAATATCAGTTTTATTAGTAATTAGAGTATATTTACCCTTATCGTGATGCCCATTGATACATTCTCCATAAAGAGCAACAGTTCCAGATACATAATTAAAATGGCAATATACATTATCTTGAAATCCTTTTAAGAAATATGGAGAGACTTGTCCTGTCATGTAAATTGGTAACCAACTTTCTAAACCTAACATCATTTCATTAAATGGTCTATCAAGATTGTGAATAATGTTTAAATGTAATCCTTTTTTTAGCATTATGGCAATAGCATACATCCACTTTTTACCGAATTCGACATCTTGTGCCATATCTTCCATAGGCATATCACTGCACATAAAAACAGATTCATTATTCTTGGAAAGAACAGTTGCTTTGAAAAAATCTAATTCTCCTTTTTTCATCTGTTCTATACCATAATATGTTTTAGAAATTGCTTTATAAAATGGAACAGCAGGTACTTTCATCTCATCAAAATGGATAGCTTTTATATATTCATTTAGATTAAAGCTATCTAAATTATTCAAAAAATCATCTATACAACTATGAGATTGATTTGAATTAGTAGAAAACCAGTTTAATAACTTATTATAATAGCAAGAGCTGTCTCTTAGGTCTTTTAAATCACAACCAATAAGAATAGCTACTGACTTTTTATTATCCTCTGACTTATATTT
The DNA here is from genome assembly GCA_934183325.1 of uncultured Clostridia bacterium. Lineage (GTDB taxonomy): Bacteria > Bacillota > Clostridia > TANB77 > CAG-508 > CAKPSH01. Next base: position 1,652 of record CAKPSH010000029.1, on the reverse strand, counting down.
CTTTACAACAAAACTGCAAACAGTTTCAATGAAATTTTTAGGTTTTGATGGATTCTTGTTTCCAGTACGAATTTTAGAAAGCAATGAAGAATCATAGGAACTGGAACGAGATAATTCAGCTATATTAATATTTAAAGTTGTAATAAGTTCATTGAAATTTTTACTTAATTGTTCAAAATCAATAGAAATATCATTCAAAGTAGTAGATAGTGTAGTATAAATTTCATCTCTTGTAAGATTTATGTCTTTAAGATTAGCTAGTTCATATAAACCGTTTGCTAATTGTTCCAATTGTTTACTTCTTATACTAGGATTTCTATCTCCTCTACGATAACGGCTAATGACAGATGTTGATAAACCTGAAGCATTCACGAGTTCTTTTGAAGAACATCCAATTTGCTTTATATATTTATTTAATTGTTCACAAAAAGTCATAAGAAACCTCCATATTTATAATACAAATCTAATTATAATATATCATAAAAATATAAAAAGAACAATCGCCAAAAAAACAATGAAACTTTGGCAAAAGCAATGTACTAAAAAAATATATATGATAAAATGAATAAAAAATGTAGAAAGGGGGAGTAAAAAATGACAAAAGTAAAGGCATTATCAATATTACTTATATTTTGCTTATTAGTTAGTTTAATAATTCCAATAACCACAGTATATGCAGAAAGCAAAAATGAAGTAACATTAACTTTTGAAGGTGGAACAATTCATGATGGTTATGTAGAATATAGCGAAATAGGAAAATTACAATTATTCAAAGGTAATGAATTAGTTGTTAATATTTCAAATAATATGGTAATTGATTTAAATGAAGCAGAGTATAAATTTGTAATTGAAGAAATTGAAGATACAAGTGTTTCTAGTGCTAATACACCTATAAAATTAAACATTAACAATTGGTATTACCCTATGACAACAATAGTAGGCGAAACTAAATCTACATTCAAACTAGAATCAAGTAAATTTAGTGAAACATTAGATGTTAAACTTGTAAGAATAAGATCAGCTTTTAATATAAAGGTTGAAAATGTTTATGAAAATATAACATCAAAAGGTGTAATTGATTTGACTGATGGAAAAGAATACATAATTGATTTTTCTAAAAATGATGAGTTAACAAAAGGGTTAAAATCATTTGCAGATTTAGATAAAACACTATATTACCAAAAATTTAATGAAAGCCTATTAGTAACAAACGATGAAAGTGTAGCTGCTATAAAAATTGTTGGAAATAGAGAAGAAAATAAAGCGATATTAACTGCAGTAAATATTGGAACTAAAAAAAGTGAAGTTTTTAAAGGACTTCATACTAAATATACTGGTTCTGCACTTGACTATGACAGTACTGATGGTGGAATTATACTTGAAACAAGATATGATTATTACACTAAATGTAAATATGAATTTACATTTCAATATGTAAAAGAAGAAACTAAACCAAAAGAGTATAAGTTCATTGAAGGAACAAATCAAACATACACTATTGATAAATCAAAAAATGCAACATTTAGAGTAGATGCGGATTATAGCCTATTTACAAACAAAGTATATGTAGACAATGAATTAGTAGATTCTACAAATTATGACTCAAAATCAGGAAGTACAGTTATTACTTTAAAAGATGAATACTTAAAAAC
>CAKPSH010000028.1 GCA_934183325.1 uncultured Clostridia bacterium | reverse complement strand
GTTCGTAGCCGAATGCTCAATCCAGTTAAGCTACAGCTGCATGTAAAAATATTATAACATACAATTATAATATTTAAAATATGATATAAATAACTAAGGGGAAATTCAGGGGAAAAACGATTCACGAGAACCGCAATCCCTTAATTATCAATATGTATGTGAATGTGTATGTTCGTTTCGTAGCCTCGCATTCTATCCAGCTAAACTACGAGCGCATTAATTTACTTTTATATTATACTTGTTTTTAGCAATTTTTTCAATAGGAAATAAAAAAAACTTCAAAAAATTTTAAAAAAATCTTGATTTTTAATTTTAAATATGTTATATTATATAAGCACGTTAAGTTAATGACTTTATCGAGGTGTAGCGCAGTTGGTAGCGCGCGTGGTTTGGGACCATGAGGTCGCAGGTTCGAACCCTGTCACCTCGACCATATTTAACATAGTGCAAACTAGTGGTAGCAACGTTATAACACGTTGCTATTATTTTTTTACAATAAAGAGTAACGTGATTAAATATTGGTCATATGTGAAAAACTATCATAAGATAGAATATTTTTGAATTAAGGAGAAAATAATATGAATTTGTATGTTATGCGTCATGGACAAACAAACTGTAATGTAGAAAGAAGATATAATTGCAGATTAGATGAAGATATAAATGCAAAAGGAATAGAGCAAGCAGAAATAGCAAGAGAAAAAATTAAGGATTTGGATATAGATTTAATAATATGCTCACCAATGGTGAGAACAAGACATACTTGTGAAATAATAAATGTAAATAATATTCCAGTTATTTATGATGATAGACTAATGGAGAGAGAAGGAGGCATATTAACTGGAAAACCAACAGATGAATATTACTATAAAGAATATTATAATTATTATTCAACTAATGTAGTAGAAGGGTTAGAAACTTTGCATGATGTATTTAAAAGAGTGAACTCCCTAATAGATGATATAAAAATAAATTACAAAAATAAAAATATATTATTAATTACGCATAAAGTTATAACTGTTGCAATACCATTTTATTTTAAAAATATTCCTGAAGATGGAATGGTGTTAAATGCCTGTGATCAGAAAAATTGTGAAATAAAAAAATATGTATTAAATTAAAAATTATATTAGAATTTTATTTGAAAATATTTATAGATAATTTATGAAAAAAGTTATTGGTATTGAGAAAAATTCTATTAAATTAGTATTTTAATAATTCTAGAAATAATAGGAATAAAAAAGGAGCATTAATTAATAAATTAAATTAATGCTCCTTTTTTATAATAATATTATTAATGAAATACACATATAATTACACCTATAATTAATGAAACAATGAATCCAGCAATTAAACTCCTTGGAATACTATTTATATAAAATTTATAATTTTTATAATCTTTTTCTAGGTCTTCTGTACCTTTAATCCAATATTTTGGTGAATTTGAATACCATAAAATATCTATTATAAATACTACAAATAATTTTATACTAGTCCATATTGTAAATGAATAAATAAAACCTTAGGTATAGTTTTTAGCTCCAGCTAAGTAAACAAGAAAACAAAAGAATATCAATAAAAATATTAATGCTGGAAATTTCTTTATAATTCTTTCTTTTGTAGATAGAATTTTTTTAGGTTTTATATTATTGTACTCTGGCAAATTTTGAACTCTTTTTTGTATATTTACTGGTAAATTATGAAGAACAGCTAATGGATTTATTTTGTATGAAATTATGATTAATATATAAAATAATAAATTCTATAGGTATATTCATTTTCTTTCCCTTTTTCAAATATCCAAAATCATTCAACCAAGCTTTTAGTGTTCCAACCAAGCGAGCTCATTTTATTCATATATTGTTCATCTTTTATATGTGTTCCGCAATATTTAAATCTTATCATAATATTTCATCAATCCTTATTAAATTTATTTTTATGAATATCTATAAATATATAATAATTTTAATAAAATATATTATAAGAGTATATTTTATTAAAAGTCTTAAAATATAGAAAATTTATTAAATAACAAAATATTAAATCTCAAGTTCATTAATATTTTGTGGATTATATCTATCAAAAGTTCCAATGATATTTAATGTATCTTTATTGATTCCATTTAAAAATTCTTGCAATTCTTCATGAGTTTTATAAATATATTTTTGTTCTTTAGAAGAATAAATATAATAGATGTTACCATTACTTGTATTTGACTGATTCAAAGGTTTTATTTTTAATATTGATATTATATTAGATACATTGTGACCACTAATAGTGGCATAAGCTTTAATTCTAGAGCATTCTTCAGAAGATAATATTTTTCTTGCAATATATAAATAATATCGGATATTTTCTAAATAATTAATATTATCACTGTTAAAATCAGTTAATTGATTTATGTGATCAAAAATATAATCTAATTTATATTTTAATATTTCATCTTCAGGAATATCCTTATTATTCAAAACATATTTTTTTAATAATTCTGGATTATTCATTTCTTTTTTTAGTAATTCAATTGTATCTTCAGTATAAATTCCGCGTTCATCAGGTGATGAAAAATTAGGAATAAAAAAACTATATCCTAATTTTTTATCTAATTTTTCAATATCTTCTTTTGATAAATAATCGATTGTGCCATAATATGATTCTAGATTCTCCAAATAAATTAAATTTTCTTCTAAAATTATTGGATTAAGCTCGGGATTACCTAAATCAAAGCAAAAGCTATTTACTCGCCTAGAAGTTTTAATTCTAGATAAATCACTTATTAAATTAGCTATATAATTTTTACCATTTATTTTTAATATTGTATCTACATGAGTAACTGGACTTTTTGGATATCTTTTGACTAGATCAGCAGAGATTCCAATACGTTTATCATTTAAGATACTAACGTATAATTCAGAAATAGATTTACAAATTCCGTAGTAATCATCAGTTATATGGACATTATAATACTTTTCTTTTCCTGAAATATCAGTAAATACATATTTGGGATTTTCACTAATAATTTTACCTAATTCTAGATATATATAATAAGCTTTTTCAATTGCAGATAAATTAGAGGGCATATTATTTATAATAGAATTTATTTGAGAGTTAGATATTAAATTTGTATAAAGATTTTCAGGAGAATATAGCAATAGCTTATTTCTTTTTGAATTTTTTATTTTGTTAATTAAATGTTTTAAATTTTCAATTATTTTCATAAATTTTTACTCCATAAATATAATATCATAAATTAATAAAAAAATAAAATGTATGTGCAATTAGCACATACATAAATTATATATTATTTTTCTTTATACATTTTTATAATATCATTTAAGCTCATTTTAGTACCATAATTTAAAATTGCATTTGAATATATTTTTATTGCAATTTTTGAAATAATAAATCCGGTTAAAATTAATATTAAAATTGAAATTAATACATCTGTTGTCTTAGCTAATCCCATCATTATTCTAAAAGGCATACAAAAAGGTGAAGAGATAGGGAATAGAGAGGCAAAAAGATTTAAGTTACTAGTTGGATTCATCATTGTAAAATATGATAAATAAAATCCAATAACAGCTAAAATTGCAACAGGACCATTAGCAGATTGAATATCTTCTGGTTTACTAACTGTTGAACCTGTTAAGGCATATAATAGAGCATATTCAAAATATCCAAATATAAAATATATTATCGTTATAATTCCTAAATATGGAGTTATTGTTGATAAATCTAATATTGAATCTAGCGTTCCAGGCTCTAAAAATGTTTTGGCACTAATTAATGCTGTTCCTACTAATAATACTAATTGAAGTAATCCTACTATTCCAATTCCAAGTGTTTTGCCTAATACAATAGTTTTAGGCGAAGTTGAAGTTACTAAAGTTTCTATAATTTTAGAAGTTTTTTCTGTTGTGATAGAACTTGATACTTGATATGCACAAAAATATATGGCATAAAATAATACAAGTGAAAGTAACATCATAGTAAGTATATTTCCATTGGCTTTTTCGTCTGTTTGTTCTAACTCAAAATTAAATTCTGGAGTAATATATTTTATTTGTTCTTCTGTTAAACCTAATTTATTAATTTGTAAATTTGTATATAATGTATTTAATGTTGAAATAATGTCTTCTGGTACTTGTGATAATAATGAAGCATTTTTTACTAAATATTTTATATTTATTTTTTCATCTTGTTTCTCAATAAATAATACAGAGTCAATTTTTTCATTTATAATTTTATCTTTGGCCATATCATAGGTATCATTAGATATTTGAATTTCATAATCTTTATTAATATCTTTTAAATTTTCAAGTGTTCCATCAAATATATTTTCAGAGTCAATTATTAAAAGTTTTTCGATGTTAGAATCTTTATTTAATAATTTTATTAAATTTGGAATATTAAAACCAATTATTATCATTATTAAAAATATTATAGTAGTAATAATAAATGATTTCCTTTGAAGCATATCTTTCATTGTAAATTTTGTTACTGTAAATAAATCTTTCATATTATTCACCTACCTTTTCTATAAAAATATCATTTAATGTTGGTTTCATTATTTCAAATTTATTTATTTTAAATCCATTTAATATTAATTCTTTTAATAATTTGTTTGCTTGTTGTTCATTATTTATTTTTAAAGAATAGCTATAATTATTTTGATTTTCTATTTCTAATTTTAAATTATTAATATATGAAGTTATATCTTTATCAGTTGCTATTTGAAGTCGGTTAGCAGGATAAGTATTTTTAATTTCTTTTAGATTTCCTTTTAATACAGTTTTTCCATTATTTAAAATTAATATATCTGAACAAAATTCTTCAATTGTGGACATTTGATGAGCTGACATTATTACGTATTTACCATTTTTTACTAAATTAATAATAATATTTTTTAATAATTCTGTATTTACAGGATCTAATCCACTAAAAGGTTCATCTAAAACGACTAATTCTGGATTATGTATTACAGCTGTCATAAATTGAATTTTTTGTTGATTACCTTTTGATAGTTTTTCAGCTGGTTTATCTAAATACTCTTCTACTTTTAATTTTTTTGCCCAATCTTTTATAGATTCGTTGGCTTCAGATTTTTTCATTCCTTTTAATTCTGCAAAATACATTAATTGATTATATATTTTGGTTTTAGGATAAACACCTCTTTCCTCAGGTAAATATCCAAAATTAACAGATTTTCTATCTACTTGTTTTCCATTCCAAGTTATTTCTCCACTATCTTTTTTTATTATTCCAAGTAACATTCTAATAGTAGTTGTTTTTCCTGCTCCGTTAGTACCGAGAAGCCCAAACACGCCAGGATTATTTAACTCAAAAGAGATATTATCAACTGCTTTTTTTCCTACAAATGTTTTGGAAACATTTTTTAAAATTAACCCCATTTAATTTTCCTCCATTTTATAATATATGATATTATATCATATATTTATATAAAAAAAAGCACTCGAAAGGTGCTTTTTAATTTATATTAATCAGTTTACTAGGCTCTGATCTACTTGCAACTGATAAATCGATTGTTCCTTTTTTGAATTTCCTCATTTCTAGTTCAGATAGTACAGTTTCATAAGCCATTTCTGGAAAATTACTTTCTTTACTTAAGTGTCCTAACATAACTCTGGTTAAGCCACTTTCAATTAATGTAGAAATAGTTTGTCCAGCAACATTATTTGATAAATGACCATTTGGACCTGCAATTCTATTTTTTAGTAAACTAGGGTAAGAACAGATTCTTAGAACTTCAGGTTCATAATTAGATTCTAATAAAATAAATTTACTTCCTTTTAAACAAGTGCTAATTTCATCTGTTACATGTCCTAAATCTGTTGCTATACTTATTTTAGTTTTGTCATCTAAAATATTGAATCCACAAGATTCAATAGCATCATGAGGAGTTCTAAAAGGATGTATAGTTAAATCTCCTATGATAAAATCTTCAGAAGATTTATAAGTAAATATATTTTTTTCTCCAATTTTTTTTATTTCATTTGGTAATTTACTCCAAGTTTTAGAATTAGCATATACGGGAATATTATATTTCTTTGATAATGTACCAATGCTTTGAACATGATCTGAATGTTCGTGAGTGACTAAAATAGCATCAATTTCTTCGGGATTAACATCAATAGAATCTAAAGCTTCAACTACTTTTTTTCCACTAACTCCAGCATCAATAAGTATTTTGGTATTATTATTTTCAACAAATAAACTATTTCCTGTACTTCCACTATATAAGCTACAAAATTTTAACATCTGTTCCCCCATTAATATAGACACGATAAAGTTCGTGTCTATAAATTTTATTCTTTAATTCTTTTTATATCAGCACCTAATGCATTAAATTTTTCTTCAATTTTTTCATATCCTCTATCAATATAGTGAATATTTGAAAGTTCAGTTTTACCATTAGCCATAATTCCAGCAATAAGAAGTGCGGCACCAGCTCTTAAATCTGAAGCTGATATTGGTGCACCATATAATTCATCTACACCATTGAAGAAAGCTACTTTTCCTTGTGCATTAATATCTGCTCCCATTTTATTTAGTTCAGCAGTATATTGGAAACGAGAATCCCATATACTTTCTGTAATTATACTAGTTCCCTTAGCTGTTGATAGTACAACACCAATTTGTGATTGTAAATCAGTTGGAAAACCTGGATATGGCAAAGTTTTAATATTTACTTTCTTAGGACGTGTATCGCACCAAACTCTAAGCGTATCACCAGATAATTCATCAACATGTGCACCCATTTCTTCGATTTTAGCAGTTAATGGATCTAAATGTTTTGTAATACAATTTTTTAAGGTAATATCTCCACGTGTTGCAACGGCAGCTAACATAAATGTACCAGCTTCAATTTGATCAGGTACAACTGAATATGTACCACCATGAAGTTCTTTTACACCTGTTATTTTGATGATATCCGTACCAGCACCATGTATATCTGCTCCCATTGTATTTAGGAAGTTTGCCACATCAACTACATGAGGCTCTTTAGCAGCATTTTCGATTGTTGTTATACCATCAGCTAAAACGGCAGCAAGTATAGCATTAATAGTAGCTCCAACTGAAACAATATCAAGATAGATTGAATTTCCTATTAATTTATCAGCTATGGCCATAATTTTTCCTTGACTAACATCAACGTTGGCACCTAATGCTTCGAAAGCTTTTGCATGTTGGTCAATAGGTCTAGCACCTAATTGGCATCCTCCAGGCATACCAACAACAGCTCTATGACATCTTCCTAATAGTGCTCCTATTAAATAATAAGATGCTCTAAATTTTCCTGTAAGTTCTAAAGGTGCATCAATACATTGTATATCACGAGTATCAATTCTAACAGAATTTTCATCTAGTTTTTCTATTTTTACACCAAGTGTTTCTAATATTTCACAATATATATTAATATCACTAATATCAGGTAAATTCTCAATTGTGCAAACCCCATTTACCAAGAGAGTGGCTGGAAGTATTGCAACTGCGGCATTTTTTGCTCCACTTATTTTTACTTCACCAGATAGTCGTTTTTTTCCATTTATTATAAATTTATCCAAAAGAATTCCCCCCTAAAGTATATATTCAAATAAGCATTCTAAATATAACATAAATGATGGAAATTTACAATAGATTTGTAAATTTTTGAGGAATGGAGAAGGATGGATAGGAATTATTGAAATTATTGATAAAATATTATATAATTATAATTTATAGGAAAGCTAAAAGTATTTATAAATGAAGGGAGAATATTATTTAATAATATAAATAAAAATATGGAACAAAAATATTTAGATAAACTAGAATTTAATAAAGTATTAGAAATGTTAGAAAAATATTCTTTAACATATATAGGAAAAGAGTATATAAAAAATTTAAAGCCTTGTACTGAAAAAGAAAAGGTAAAAAATATGATTAATGAAACTATGGAAGCAGATATTTTAATACATAGAATAGGTGGAATTCCATTAGGAGAAATTGATAATATTAATATACATTTAAGGACACTTGAGGCAGGTGGAACTTTATCTATAAAACAAATTTTGGATTTAGCTTCTATTTTAAAAATGTCCAGAGAAATACAAGAATATTATAAAAAAGCAATTGGAATTGAAGAAGAAATTGTAAATAATTTAAAGGAATATTTTACTCAAATTTATAGTAATAGTATTATAGAAAATAAAATTTTTAAAGCTATAATAGATGAAAATACAATAGATGATCACGCTTCAAAAAATTTATATATAATAAGAAAGAATATGAAGCAAATTCAAAATGAAATAAAAAATAAATTAAATAATTATTTACATTCAAAATATTTACAAGAGGCTTTTATTACTATAAGAAATGGAAGATATGTTGTACCTGTAAAACAAGAATATAGAAATGAAGTGAAAGGATTTGTCCATGATATATCATCTAGTGGAGCAACAGTGTTTATAGAACCATTAGCTGTATTTGAAATGAATAATAGAATAAATACTTTAAAATTAGAAGAAGCAAATGAAATACAAAAAATTCAACAGGAATTGTCTGAGGAATTAATGGGAATAACTAATGAATTAGATTTAAATATAAAAATAATAGGAAAATTAGATTTTATATTTGCAAAAGCAAAATTTGGTATTTCAATTTTAGGCACAGCTCCAATAATAAATGATAAAAAAATTATTAAATTAAATAAAGCCAGACATCCATTAATTGATAAAGAAAAAGTGGTACCAATTGATATAGAACTTGGAGAAAAATATAATACATTGGTAATTACGGGACCAAACACTGGAGGAAAAACTGTTACTTTAAAAACTGTAGGATTACTTTCTTGTATGGGGATGAGCGGATTATACATCCCTGCAAAAGAGAATAGTTCAATATATGTTTTTGATGATATTTTTGCAGATATAGGGGATGAGCAAAGCATAGCAGATTCATTAAGTACATTTTCATCTCATATGATTAATATTGTAGATATGATGAAAAAATCAACTTCTGACAGTTTAATATTATTAGATGAATTATGTTCAGGAACAGATCCACAAGAAGGTGCTAATTTAGCTATTAGTATTTTGGAAGAACTAAATAATAGAAAATCTTTAAATGTAATTACAACACATTATTCTGAAATAAAAAATTATGCTATTGTTACAAATAACTTTGAAAATGCAAGTTCAGAATTTGATGTAGAAAATATGAAGCCAACATATAAAATATTAATGGGGGTTCCTGGAAGAAGTAATGCATTTGCAATAAGTAAACGTTTAGGACTAAGTGATGAAATATTAGATAGGGCAAAAGAATTAACAGAAACTGAAAAAATACATATAGAAGATGTATTAAAAGAAATTTATGATGATAAATTATATATTGAAACTGAAAAAGAGAAAATAAATAAAAAATCTGAAGAAATTGAAATATTAAGAAAAAATCTTGAAAAAGATAATATTGATTTGGAATTACAAGCTAAAAAAATAATTGATGATGCAACTTATCAAGCAAGAAAAATATTATTAGATGCAAAAGAAGAGGCAGAAGATATTATTAAAAAAATATCTGAAATTGATGATAAAAATAAAATAAATAATTTAAAAAATGAATTAAATAATGATATAAAAGAATTAAAAATAGAAAATAATACATTAAAATCAAATACTAAAATAGAAGATTTAAAAGTAGGAATGAAAGTTTATATTGGAAGTATAAATCAAGATGGAATTATTTTAAATATTTATGAAAAAAATAAAAAAGTGAGAGTACAAGTTGGAATGATAAAAACTGATTTTAGTATTGATGATATTTTTATAAAAAATAATTCACAAAAAAATATGCAGAATAAAGAAATAAATAATAAAAAAGAAATAAAATTAAAAAATAGTGTTGCAACAGAAATAAATGTAATTGGATTGACGGTTGATGAAGCAGTACAAATAATAGATAAATATTTAGATGATTGTAGTATGACTAGTATGAAAAATACAAGAATTGTACATGGAAAAGGGACAGGAAAATTAAGAGAAGGAATTCAAAAGTATTTGAAAAAACATCCGCATGTAAAAAGTTTTAGAAATGGAACTTTTGGCGAAGGAGAAATGGGAGTTACTAT
>CAKPSH010000027.1 GCA_934183325.1 uncultured Clostridia bacterium | reverse complement strand
CATTAAAAAGGAGATGTGTATAAGAGACAGGATTAATATATTGCTATTGCTAATATTTGTATTAATTATAAATATTTTATTATTAAATGCAATTAATAATAAAAGTCAAGCAGCAACACAAAATAATAAAACATCAGATGTACAACTTATAGCAAGAGCAATAAATGGTGAAGCAAGAGGAGAGCCTTATGAAGGACAAGTTGCGGTTGGAGCAGTTATACTAAATAGAGTAAGCAGTTCTAATTTTCCAAATACGATATCTGGAGTCATATATGAGAAAGGAGCATTTACTGCTGTATCAGATGGACAAATAAATGTACCTTTGGATGAAAAATCAACAGTAGTTAAAGCGGCACAAGATGCATTAAATGGTTGGGATCCTACTAATGGAGCTTTATATTATTTTAATCCAGATACGGCTACAAGTAGTTGGATTTGGTCAAGAAAAGAAATATGTACAATTGGAAAACATAAATTTTGTAAATAAAAATTGAGGGGGAAATAATATTATGAAAGAGTGGTTAAAAAAATATGGAATTTTAGCTTTAACAATGCTAATAATGGCAATAGCTATTATTTTAGGGCTTAATTTATATCAAAATAATAATGAATATAAATTAGCTTTAGAAAATTCATATAATTATTCTTTTTATGAAATGTTAAATTATGTAGATAGTATGGAAACATATTTGGCAAAATCAATAATATCAAAATCAGCAAATCATAGTGCTGAGACACTAACATATGTGTGGAGAGATGCTAATTTGGCAGAAAATAGTTTATCACAAATTCCTATATCAACAGATGGATTATCAAATGCATCAAAATTTTTAAATCAAGTTAGTGATTATAGTTATTCATTGTCAAGAAAAAATATAAAAAATAAAGAATTAACAGATGAAGAATTAGAAAATTTAAATAGGTTACATGAATATAGTGTACAATTAAAAAACTCTTTAAATGAATTATCAGATGAATTAAATAATGGATCAATAAGTTGGAAAGAATTAACTAAAAAAACAAATAAAAAATTATCACAGCAAGTAAGTAATGTAACTCAAGATAGTTTTGATAGTATAGAAGGAACATTTGATGATTATACAGGACTAATTTATGATGGCGCATTTTCTGAACATATGACAAGTATAGAAAGAAAAGGTTTAACAGGAGAAGAAGTGGATGAAGAAAAAGCAAAAGAAATTGCAAAGAAATTTATTGGGGAAGAAAAAGTTAAGGAAGTAATCTCTAATGGATTTACTGAAAATGGAAATATTCCATTATATAGTTTTAATTTAAAACTATATAATGAAGATAGTAAAAGTATAGCAATTGCGAAAAAGGGAGGACATATTGTTTATTTAAATTCAAATAGAAATATAGAAGCAGAAATAATTTCTGAAGAAGAAGCAAAAAGAATAGCTGGTGACTTTCTTGACGAAAAAGGATATGCAAATATGAAATCAACATATACATTAACACAGCAAGGAGAAATAACAATAAATTTTGCATATGAACAAGATAAAGTAATTTGTTATCCAGATTTAATTAAAGTTAAAGTAGCATTAGATAATGGAGAAATAATGGGATTTGAGGCAACTGGTTATTTAAATTGTCATACTGAAAGAAATTTAAAAAAGAATATTATTGACAAAGAAATAGCAAAGAAAAAAATAAATAAAAATTTAGAGATAACTAATGAAAGATTAGCAATTATTCCCACAGAATATAATACGGAAATATATTGTTGGGAATTTCAAGGAAAAGTGGATGAAAAAGAATTTTTAGTATATATAAATGCAGAAACAGGTGAAGAAGAAGATATTTTAGTTATAGTTAATACACCAAATGGAAAACTTACAACATAATAATGTATAAAATAAAAAAAGACAATAATATAATTAAGAGAAAATCATAAAATAAAGCCTTGAAAATATTACTCAAGGCTTTTGTATTTATAAAAGTTTAATTAGCAAATTTATATTTTGAAAATTGAAAATAATATTCCCATATTCTTTAATTCTAGAAATTAATATTTCAGAAAAAGAAATTGAATCTGAAAATTCAGATAATTGAAAAATAATATAATTAATAAAATTAGAAAATAAATTAAGATTTTCTAATATAAAAAAATAATTATTATTAAATTCAGAAATATACATATTTTTAAAAAAATCAAAAGGATAATTTGAAAAATTTAAATTTATTGATTTAATAAATTCATATAGGTTATTAAAATCATTAAATTCACAAATTAAAGATTTATTTATATTAAAAATAGAATTATCATAAAATGTATCAAATGAGTAACTATTGTAAACAAATGATTTTGTTATATATATATTAATAATTACCTGAGAATTATTAATAAGATAACTATCAAAAGAAAAATTTTTATCTGCTAAAGGTAATAAATTATTTTTATAAATTAATTTAAGAATATCTATAAATAAATTAGAATTTTCAATTTTCAGGGATAAAAAATAATTTAAATTTAAATTATATTTTTTTAAATCAGTTTCATCTAAGCATACTCTAAGTTTATTCTCATTTAATTGTCGAATTTCCATATAATGAACACTCCTAATTATATATTTATTTTTATTATACTACCTTCAAATCAAAAAAGATAGAAGTAAAATATGGAAAATAATAAAATAAAAATATTTTGTAAATTTGTAAAATTAGCTATTGAAAAAAAGAAAAGAACAAGATATAATAATAACACTAAATTGTAAAATTAGCTAATGAAAAGGAGTAATAAAAATGGCAACTAAGGAAAAAAATATATGGATTTTAATGCTATTTATACTATGTGGAGTTGTATTAGGTGGATTAATTGGAAAATTAGTATCACAGGTAGATTTTTTATGGTGGGTTGGATATGGAGAAACATTTGGACTAACAACACCTATTACACTTGAATTGGGGGTAATATCAGTAGCATTTGGATTAACATTTAATATAAATGTTGCAAGTATATTGGGAATCATAATTGCATTATTTGTATACAAGAAAATGTAAAGAAAGTTTTGGGAGCAAATTAGAAAGAGAGGAAGAGAAAAATGACATTAAAAATGAAGGAGCTCCCTGAATCAGAAAAACCGTATGAAAAAATGGAATTATATGGAGCAAAAAAATTATCAAATACAGAATTATTGGCTATAATAATAAAAAATGGAACAAAAAATATTTCAGCATTAACATTGGCTCAAGAAGTTTTAGCTTTGGATTATAAAAATGAAAATTTGTCATTTCTATCTGAATTAGATATAAATGATTTAATCAAAATTAAGGGAATTGGAAAAATAAAAGCTATACAATTATTAGCTGTGGTTGAATTAGCAAAGAGAATAAATCAGCCTAAAAAAAGAAACGAATATAAAATAAAAACAACTGAAGATGTAGCAAATTTATTTATAAGTGAAATGTCAAATGAAAAGAGAGAAATCGCAAAATTAATTATTTTAAATACTAAAAATGTACTTATGAAAATAATAGATTTATCAATCGGAGGGACAAATTATGCGGTTTTAGAACCTAAAATCGTTCTAGAAGAACCAATAAAAATGCAAGCACAAAAGATAATATTAGTACATAATCATCCTAGTGGAGATCCAACTCCTAGTGAACAAGATTTTAGAGCAACAGATAGGATTTATGAGGCGGCTGATATAATGGGAATACAATTATTAGATCATGTAATAATAGGAAAAAATAATCAATTTGAGAGTGTAATGTTTCGAAAGGAAAGGAGAGGTTAGTGTAAACTAACCATTAACTACGTGTAATGAAAGAAAAATTAGAATTTTTAAAATTAGGTTCAAAGGAAATGGGAATAGATTTAGGAACAGCAAATATATTAGTAACATTAAAAGGAAAAGGAATTGTTTTAAACGAACCTTCAGTTGTAGCAATTAACGTAAATACCGATGAAATATTAGCAACTGGAATTGAGGCAAAAGAAATGCTACGGAAGAACACCAAGTGAAATAATGGCAGTTAGGCCGTTAAAAGATGGAGTAATTGCAGACTTTAAAGCAACAAGATTATTATTAAAGAACTTGATAACAAAAGTATCAAGTAGATATAATGCAGGAAGACCAAAAGTTGTAGTTGGTGTACCTTCAGGAATTACGGAAGTAGAAGAAAGAGCGGTAGAAGAAGCAGTAATGCATGCAGGAGCAAAAGAAGTATATTTAATAGAAGAACCAATGGCTGCAGCAATTGGAGCAGGAATTGATGTTGCAGCACCAAGTGGGAGCATTATAGTGGATATTGGTGGAGGAACCACAGAAGTAGCAGTAATATCATTAGGTGGAATTGTAAATAGTAGTTCACTTAGAATTGCTGGAGACGAATTAAATTTAGATATAATTGATTATGTAAAGAAGACACAAAATATTTTAATAGGTGAAACAACAGCAGAACAGATAAAAAAAGAAATTGGTTGCGCATTGCCATTAATGACAGAGAAAACTATAGAGATAATAGGAAGAGATTTAGGAACAGGATTACCTGGAACATGTGTATTAACATCCACACAAATACAAGAGGCAATGAAAAATTCGATAAATGAAATAGTTGAAGTAATAAAATTATCATTAGAGAAAACACCACCAGAACTTGCATCAGATATTATGGAAAAAGGAATTTATCTTGCTGGTGGAGGAGCACTAATAGAAAACTTAGATAAATTAATATCAATGAGAACAGGAATGCCTGTTCATGTAGCAGAATCTCCATTAGAATGTGTAGTAAATGGAACTGGAAAGACTATAGAAGAATTAGGAAAATTAAAAAATGTACTAATGAGTGCAAGAAGAAAAAGATAAATAAAAATTTTAGAAAGGAAAGTCAATAATGTATAACAATAAAAAAGGTGAAATGATAGGTATAATAATAACAATAATTATTTTAGTACTATTAGTTATATTATCGAATACTAAATTAAGCAATATATCTTTTTTAGGTAATGCTTTAAATAATATTGTTATGCCAGTTCAAAATGGTTATACATATCTAAAAAATAAAATTGCAGGTAATACTTCTTTCTTTTCAAATATAGAAAATTTATCAGATGAAAACAAAAGATTGAAAGAAGAAAATAGTGAACTAGAACAAAAGTTAAGAGAATTAGAAATAATTAAATCAGAAAATGAAACATTAAAAGAATATTTGGGGCTTACAGAAAAATATACATCATATACAACGATACCAGCTTATATTATAAATAAAGATGTAAGTAATTATAGTAATACATTTATCATAAATGTAGGAAGTAAAGATGGAATAAAAGAAAATATGACGGTAATAGCTGATAAAGGACTTGTGGGACATGTAATTGCTGTTTCAAATAAAACAGCAAAAGTTCAAACAATAATAGATCCATCATCATCAGTTAGCATTTTATTTTCATCAAGTGGTGATCAAGCAATATGTAGAGGTGTGTTAGAAGAAAATGTATTAAAAACTACATATATTTCAACTAATTCAGAAATTCTAGAAAATGAAACAGTAGAAACATCTGGAATGGGTGGAATATATCCAAAGGGAATAACAATTGGAAATGTAACAAAGATTGAAAATACAAAAAATGTAATTGACAGATATACAATAATAACACCAGCGGTTGATTTTGAAAAATTAGAAACTGTATTAGTAATAAAAAATTAAAAATAATTAGAAAGGAATGTGATTAAATATGAAAAAAGCAAAAATTATAATTGCATTAATATTAATATTCTTTCTAATATATTTTTTACAATCAAATTTTTTTAATTGGTTTGTTATATTCAGAGTAAAGCCAAATCTTTTTGTGATTTTGGTTTTATTTATTGGATTATTTATGGGACGAAATTATGGAGTATGTTTTGGAATAGCTTTTGGTTTAATTTTAGACTTTTTAATAGGTAGAAATATAGGAATATCATCTGTAATGCTTGGAATAGTAGGGATAATGGGTGGATATATAGATAAAAACTTTTCAAAGGATAGTAGGATAACAATAATGCTTATGGTTGCTATAACAACAATTATATTTGAATTAGGAGAATTCATAATTCAAAATTTTATATTATCTTATGCATTTATAGAAATAGATATATTTGCAAAAACGCTTTTAATAGAAGTATTGTATAACATAATATTAACCGTAATTTTATATCCATTATTAAAAAACGGAGGATTTTATATAGAAGGTAATTTTAAAGAAAACAATATTTTAACTAGATATTTTTAGAAGGAGGATTAAATGGAATTATTTAAAAAGCAACCAAATACAAAATTAAGACTAAATATGCTTTCAGTATTTATATATATAATTGGAATAGTGCTTTTATTACAGCTATTTAATCTTCAAATAATTAATGGAGCAACATATAGGGAAACATCAAATACAAGATTAACCAGAGAAAGTATATTATATGCTGCTAGAGGAGATATAACAGATAATACAGGAAATGTATTAGCAACTGTGAAATTGGGATATAGTATAGAATTATATAAAACACAAGTAGACAATGATACATTAAATAATATTATATTAAATATTATAAATACACTTGAAAAAAATGGGGATAGTTATACAGACACTTTTCCAATTAAAATAAATCCTTATGAATTTTCAATATCAGATACGAAATTAAATAATTTTAAGAAAAAATATAAATTAGATGAAAATGCAACTGCAGAAGAAGCATTTAATTATTTTAAAAAGAAATATGATATAAAAACTGATAGTATAGAAGAAGCAAGAAAGATAATGATTGTAAGGTATAGAATATCAACAGAAGGATATAGTCAAACAAGATCATTGACAATTGCTGACAATGTAAGTGAACAAAGTATTGCAATATTTTCAGAGCAGAATGATATGTTTGGAGGTTTAACAGTTGTAAAGAAGGCAATGAGAGATTATCCAAATGAAAATTTAGCTTCACATATATTGGGGTATATAGGAAGAATTGATGGAAACGAATATAATACTAAAAAGGATGAAGGATATTTAATAAATGATTATATAGGGAAAACTGGAGTAGAAAATTTATTTGAAAAATATCTAAAAGGTGTAAACGGTGTAAAACAAATAGATATGGATGTAGATGGAACGGTAACAGAAGAATATACAGAAAAAGAAGCTGTACAAGGTTCTACATTAGTTTTAACAATAGATGCAAATCTACAAAAGGTTACAGAACAAGCACTAGAAGATGCAATTAATAATATTAGAGCTGGAACATATGGAAAAAAATATGATGCAACAGCTGGTGCAATTGTGGTTATGAATGTAAAGAATGGAGAAATATTAGCAATGGCAAGTAACCCTGATTACAATCCAAATAATATTTCATCTGGAAAAGGAATTGGAGAAGGAGAAAGTACATTTAATAGAGCAATAAGTGGTGCATATGCACCTGGTTCAACCTTTAAAATGTTGACAGCTATTACAGCATTACAAGAAGGAAAAGTAGGAATAAAGGAGAAAATAAATGATAGTGGTCCATATCCATTAGGTCATCATCCTTCATGCTGGTTATATAGACAATCAAGAAAAACGCATGGATACTTGAATGTGACAGATGCATTAAAACAATCATGCAACTATTTCTTCTATGAATCAGGAAAGAGAGTAGGAATAGAACAATTAGATAGATATGCAAAATATTTTGGCCTTGGTGTAAAAACAGGAATAGAGCTTCCAAGCGAATCAGCAGGTATATTGGCAAGCCCAGAAGTGAGTAAATCAAAAGGCGAAGTTTGGTCAATTGGTTATACATTAAATGCAGCGATAGGTCAAGGAGATAATAGTTTCACACCAATACAAATGGCAAAATATATAAGTGTATTAGTAAATGGTGGAGAAAACGTAAATCCTACAATTATAAAAAGTATAAAAGCAAAAGATGGAAATGAAGTATCTAAATCTGAAATTCAACAATATACCAAACAGATATTAGGTGAAAATACAAATGATGTAGAAAATTTAGAAATATCTCAAGAAAATATTGATGTTATATTAGAAGGTATGAAAGATGTTACTAGTGAAAGAGGAGGAACAGCATACAAAATATTCAAAGACTTTAATATAACAATTGGTGGTAAAACAGGTTCTGCACAAACACCATCAGGAACAAATGCGTGGTTTGTTGGATTTGCACCTTATGATGAACCAGAAATTGCTATTGCAGTAATTATAGAAGGTGGAGGAACAGGAAGTTATGCAGCTTATGGTGCTAGAGATGTTATAGCACAATATTTTGGAATGAACCAAGAAAATGTAACAGAAGATGTAACAGCAAAACCATATACGGAACAAAATAATTAGAGGGGGAGAAAAAATGAGAGAACTTGGGTTAGACAAAATTGAAAAGTCATTTAATAAAAAAATAGAAGAATCAAATTCGAAAATTTTTGACGGATCAGTAAGATCAGGAAATAAAATAGAATATAATGGAACAGTTATAATTATAGGAGATTTAAATGCAGGAGCTGAAGTTATTGCACAAGATAATGTAGTAGTATTAGGAACAATTAGAGGTCTTGCACATGCAGGAGCAAATGGTAATAAAGAAGCAATAATAGTTGCTAATGCAATTAATGCTCCACAAATAAGAATAGCTGATATAGTACTGGAAGTAGAAAAAAAAGATGAAAATGAACAGTCAATAAAAAAGAGAGCATATATAAAAGAAAATGAAATTATTCTGGAATAAAGAAAAGATAACATACTGATTATTACAAAAATAATTAGTATGTTATTCTTGTTTTTTATATATTTATAAAATAGATAGTTTTTATTAGATAATTTTATTAAAAAAATATATGCAAATAATAATTAATAAAAATATTAGGATAATAAAAGCAATAATAATGAAATAAATAAAAGTGGATCATTTACATTTTGTTTGTATAAAAAAAACAATAAACATAAAATCAGAATATCATCAAAAAAGAGTTTAATCCCAAAAATTTCTATAAATTCATTGTTGTCATCACTCTTACGTGTATCAGGATTAGAAGGCTTAATATTGGTTTTATCTGTTGATTCATTAGCTGAATTATTTTCAGCATTATGAGGTTGTTTATATTGGAAATTATTAAAATAAATTCTTTTATATGTAGGATTATAAAAATATGGTGGATTATAAAAAGGGGGGCGAAAATTCATTTTAGATTCTCACCACCATTTGATTTAAAGATATCCATTACTTTAGCCATATTAAAAAATTGTATATATTGATCAACTTTTGATTTTCTACTATCTTTTAAATAAGGTTTGAGTGAACGCAAAAGATTAGCTCTGGGGTCCTCAGTAGAATTCATTTTTTCAAAGATAGATTTCATTTTTAAAATAGTATCAAAGTCAATATTAGGAGTACTTGAGTCATTGCTAGAAGAGGAAGTGTTATTATTGGATATATTATTAATAATATTTTTCATATCATCGGGAATATTTCCATCATTAATCATTTTGCTAATATTTTTAATCATATCAGATAAATCATTATCATCCATATTATTACTCCTCCTCCAATAAAATAATCAGAATTTTAATATTTATTAATGCATATTTTTATTGCTATTATCTTTAGATTTTATAATATTTTGAACCTGTTCTAACCCTTTTTCTAATTGTTTCTTATCCATTTTGGATAGCATATTCATTAGTTTATTCATATCAATATTATTATTGTTCATAATCCCCTCCAATTTTAAGTATATTTTTTTATTAAATAAAAAATATTTATAACATAATTATATGCTATATTATTCAAAAAAATGAAAAATGTGAAAATGAGACTATAAAAATTAACCATCAAAACCATATATTCCCTAGAAAAAAAGTTAATATTTTACAAAATTGTAATGAAAATAATATAAAATTTTAACAATTTGTAAATATGTGTAAATCCGTAAAAGGACAAAATTAAAAAAAAATAAAAATGGCACAAAATGGCGTCAAATGGCAGAAATTGGCATTGAAGCGAATAAAAAAAGTATGTATAATTATATTAATATAATTAGTATTGGTATGGGAGGAATAACTGAATGGACAAAAGAATTTTGAGTAAAATATTAGCAGTACTTCTAGTGTTTAGTTTAACTTGCACAAATTTTATTCTTTTAGCAGTATATGCAAAAGATAGTTATGCAGCAAGTATAAATTATGAAGAACAAGAAACATCTGTAAAGAAGACAGATGTGGCTTTTGATGCATATTTTAAAGAAGGAGACAAAGGAACACATACATATGTATCAACATCAGAAAATGAAGAATTAAAAC
>CAKPSH010000026.1 GCA_934183325.1 uncultured Clostridia bacterium | reverse complement strand
GAGCGCTCGGCTGTTAACCGATAGGTCGTTGGTTCAAGTCCAACACGAGGAGCCAAGGGAAAGGTCACGTTTACGTGGCTTTTTTTGTTATATAAGGAAAAAAAGAAAAGAATATTGTAAAAAAAATTCGGTTATGATAATATAGAATACAGAAGAAAAATAAAGAAAGATTTTGAGTATGAAAAGAGAGAAAAAAAGTATATATACAATAATTATATTGAGTGTATGGACTATAGTAATAGCATTACTGCCATTTGTATTAACTAAAATAAATGACAATGAATTAAAAGAAAATTCTGCATATATTTCATCAGATTTTGATATTGAAAATTATAACATTGTACTTGATGTAGATAAAGATAATAAAATGGATATCACTGAACAAATTACAGTCAATATACCCGAAAATGGGAATTTTAATGGAATTTACAAATCAATACCATTATGGGAAAAATATTATAATGATGACAAAGAAGTACTAAATAAAGTAAAAATTACAAATTTAAGAGCTGTAGGAGAAAAATTTGTATTAAATAGTGCAAAGGATAATATAGACATAAGAATAGGAAGTACAAGAACGAAAATCGAATCTGGATTACATACTTATACAATTAAGTATAGATACAATATTGGAATAGATACAAACAAAAAATTTGATGAATTATATTTTAAATTTTTTGAAAATCATGATAATACTACTATAAAAAAGATGAGTATAACTATAAATATGCCGAAAACAATTAATGAAAACAATATAATGTTTTTCAATGGAAAAGAAGAGATTACAAATAAGGTAAAATATAATATAACGGAAAACAATATAAGTGCAATTATTGATACAAATTTATTAAAAGAATCAATAGCCATAAAGCTAAAATTACCAGAAGGATATTTTGTAGGTGGTACTTATAATTATGGATATAAGTGTATGTTTATTTGCATTATTCTAATAATATCTTCGCTAATCAGCGGTATACTGTGGAAAAATTATGGAAGAGATATGAAAAAAAGGTGTCAAACTGTTGAATTTTATCCACCGGATGATTTAGATTGTTCACAAATAGGATATATTTATGGAGAAAATTCAATAAAAAAACTAACATCAGGACTAATAATAGAATTAGCAAGTAAAGGATATATTTCAATTGAAGATATAGGAAACAAAAAATATAAACTAATTAATACTGGAAAAGATAATAATAAATTAAAAAAATTATCTATCAATGAACAAAATGTTTATTTAGAATTATTCAAAAATGGAGACATTAACATATTAAGTGAGGATAAAAGCTTTACAAGAGTATTTGGAAAAATAAAATCTACTTTAGAAAGTACGATTAATAAGAGAGTAAATGATATAAAATCAAAAAAAATAAAAAATATAACGACGATATTAATATTTATATCAATAGTAGCTTGGATAGTAGCTTATGTATATATAAAAGATTTAGAACCAAGATTTAATTGGTTATATAGTGTATCATTTATTTCAATATTTGTAACAGGATTTTTCTCTATAATAATGGGGAGAAAGACAGATTATGGAGAAGAAATTACAACTAGAATAAGAGGATTCAAAAATTACCTAGAAATGGCCGAAAAAAATAAAATTGAAATATTAGTTGAAGAAAATCCAAATTACTTTTATGATATATTGCCTTATGCGTATGTATTAAATGTTTCTAATAAATGGATAGGTAAGTTTGAAAAGAAAAATATTACAAATATAAATTTAGATGATTTGGATGGTTATGAAAATAATTTATTTATGATTATTACATAAAAATAAAGTAAAATAAGGGGAAAAAATGAAAAAATTAAGAATATTTTTAATAGTTATAATGTTTATAATAGTTCCTAGTATAGTATTAGCTAAGGGTGGAGGCTCTAAAGGGCTGACAGTTTCATCAGCTATACGGAATGGAAGCATTTGTATCAATACATATGTCAATATTTGTATTAAGTCCATTGGCAAAAATGATTTCAAAAGAAAATTCTAAAAATGTATTTTGGATTTTGTTTATAATAAGAGCTACTGTATTATTAATTTGTGATTTTTTAGTGACTCCTAATATTGCTATGTTTGATTTCTTTATGGTATTTGTAGGTGCATTTATAATTGTACCAATATCTAAAGCGTCTGGAATAAAAAATATTATTGAAAGAAATAGTGAAGGACAAGGCGAAATACCTTTAAAAAATGTAAATAAAATAGAAGATAATGGACAACTAATTGCAGTTGATTATACATATTTATCTAAAAGCAAAAATGAATTATTAAAAAATACTGTGAAATATGAAATTGAAAGGCAAGGAGAAGAAGAAAGAAACTTTATAACTAATAAATTGAATTTAAAGAGAAATGTAATAATATTAATATTTGGATTATTAACATTAGTGTATACTGTAATGTATTTTTTTAATATTGAAATAACAAAATGCTTAATGTATGAAGGTATTACATTTATAATATATTTAATATTAATTAAGAAAAACAATATTGTAAATATTCTTTCTAAGGAAGCAAAGAGAAATCCTAATAAAGATATAGGACAGATTATAACAGAAGCAAAATTTAATAAGAAAGAGAATGTTTTTCCTTTATTTATGAAAACGGGAATTATGATTGTTTTAGCAATTTTTACACCAATAATAATATTTGCTAATCCAAGAATATTATATGCAAAATATGATGATGGATATGAAGTAATTAAATATACAAGAGGAATAATGCAAAGTGGTGTAAACGCTGTAATTCCTGAAACATATAATGGAAAAAATGTATTAGCAATAGGAGAAAATGCATTTAAAAATTCTAATGTAAAAAATGTACAATTACCAAGTACACTAGAAAGTATAAAGGCAAATGCTTTTTATGGATGCGTAAATATAGAAAGTATAGATATACCGAATAATGTTTTTGAAATAAGAGCAAGTGCATTTGAAAATTGCATTAATTTAAAAAAAGTATCTTTATCAAATGAAATATCTGCTATTAGAGCAGCAGCTTTTAAAAATAATATAAGTTTAAAAGAAATAGAATTACCGGAAAGTTTAGAGTATTTAGGAGCAAGTGTATTTTCGCATTGTAGTTCACTAGAAGAAATAACGATTCCAAATAAAGTTGTTGAAATTAATGGACAAACATTTGAATATTGTGTATCCTTAAGAAAAATAAATTTACATGATAATATTATATCGATTCATGGTGAAAACTTTGTGGGGGATGTAAAGCTAAATAATGTAGTATTACCATCTAAAATAAAAGAAATAAGAGGAAATACTTTTGAAAAATGCAAATCACTAACATCTATTATAATACCAGAAGGGGTTATTAGAATAGGTGGGCATGCATTTGAGGATTGTGAAAATTTACAAGAAGTTTCAATCCCATCTACAATACTTGAAATAGGCAGTTCTGCATTTAGGAGATGTTATTCATTGCAAACAATAAAAATTCCTGCAAAAGCTGTAATAAATGAACGAGCATTTAAAGAAAGTCCAACAACTATAAAATATTATTAGGAGATAGAAAATAAATTATGAACAATGATTATAAATTTATTCATTTGTTATATGTACCAACAATGAATTGTAATATGCAATGTAAATATTGCTATTTAAAAGAAAATACAGTTGATTTAGAACAAGATGATGCATATTTAAAGACTCTTAAATATGCAATTGATAAATTTAGAGAAGCAAATGTTATTCCTTTCAATATATCATTACATGGAGGAGAAGTAACAACATTATCAAAGAAAGATTTTAGAGATATTATAGAATACATATCAAATTACTACAAAATAAATAAAGAAGTAATAGAAGAAAATGGATTTAAGATAGGTTCTCCTCATATAAAGACTAATTTATTAAACTTAGAAAAACATATTGATACAATAAGGGATTTTAATGTGTCAATAAGTGGATCACTAGATTTACCTTTTTCGTTACATGATGAATACAGGATAACAAAGGGAAATCAAAAAACATTAAACAAAATTCTAGAAAATGTTAAATTATTAGAAAATATACCAAATAGAAAAAAAGTTTCAGCAACAATCTTTAAAGAGCATTATGAAAAAATAGATGAAATGATAGAGGATATAAAATATTTAGAGAAAAATACTTGTTTAGATATGAATGACTTTAACTTCATGATAGGTTTTGTTGATAATAAAGAAGATGATATATTGCATGCAATGAATGAAGAAGAACAAATCAATTTTTATAAAAGAATGAATAATGAGTTTAGAGGAACAACTCTTGATTATGGAGTAAGAAATACTTGGTTTGCTGAATTTAATCCAACTTATTGTACTAATTGTGATAATTGTGGAGAAAAATTTTTCTTATTGGAACGAAATGGAGATATATATTCTTGTGTTAGAGGACAAAAGAATGAAGAGTTTTATTATGGAAATATTTATAATGATGAAGTAAAAAAAATCTTAAATACAGCAATTAAAAAAATCTTTGAAGTAAATAATAGAAGAGGATTTAATGAAGAATGCGCAAAATGTAAATATTTATATTTATGTAAGACAGGCTGTCCATTTGTAAAAAATAAATATGGTACAAATAAATCATACACATGCAAATTGCAACAGGAAATATATAACAATAATATGCAATTATATCCAGAAGATGAAAACAATGAACAATTTGTATATATGTATTTAAATAAAATGCATCCAGAAATATCATGGAAATATCAACCAAGAGATAAAAAAATTTTATGGCAGGATATTCCAAGCTTAAGTTCAATAATAGCATCAGATAATAAATTGAAAAATATTTATAGTTCAGATGTATTTATATTAAAAGTAGACGATATAGAATATAAATTGGAATCACAAATATTAAAGAATAGTAGAGATATAATTTATTTAACAGATGATAGTACAATAAAATTATACATAAAAGAGGGTGTACTCGAAGATTGTGATTATCCAGCTAGCAATTCTTTGTATATGATGCTATTATCAGGAAATATGCTTCAATATGGAGATGAAAAAAGAGTAAAACAAGAACATATTATGACACATCAAATTTTTACTAATACAATAAAAAGAGCAAAATCAGATAAAGAAGGATATCATTGTGTAGATATAACAGCAATATTAAAGATTTATTATGATAAATTATCTAATGAAAATCCTAATAATTTATTTTTTACAACTACAGAACTAAGAGATTATCATTATATAAAACATAAAAATAATGCTTATTATCATATACAAGCGATAAATTTGCCATTTCAAAATATAGAGATTGTTTATATTAATGGTAAGGAGGAATAAAAAATGAGTGAGATAAAACCGAAGACATATAATGAAATTATAAGATTAAAAAAGTGCTACACTTTAGCAAGTTATTATTCAAGTATAACAGAAGAAATGTTTAGTGAAATGTTTGAATTTTTAGGTCAGTCTGAAAACAACTCAATTGTAGCAAATCAAAATATAATATCTTTTGTAGATGAGAACGGAAAAGTTGTTAAGACTTATGCTGTAGCTGCAAAAAACACCTCTTTTGATGCTATAAATATTAATAATAAAAAAATCTCTATAACACCGCATTATGATCCTGTAAGTTCATCATCATATTCTTCTTGGGGAGGATCTTCTGGAAATAATAACAATAACAATAATAACAATAACAACAATAATAATAACTAAAAAGTGAAATATAATAAAAACCTCCGACTCAACATTAAATGTTGAATCGGAGGTGTGAAGCGTTAGAAGAACTTTACCTCTCGCACTTCACAGAAAAGGCAGGACATCTTACAGAATAACGCGCGATAGTGCTCATCCTTCTTGATGCGATAGAAGT
Source organism: uncultured Clostridia bacterium (assembly GCA_934183325.1). Classification (GTDB taxonomy): domain Bacteria; phylum Bacillota; class Clostridia; order TANB77; family CAG-508; genus CAKPSH01. Next base: position 5,756 of record CAKPSH010000026.1, on the reverse strand, counting down.
CGCCGACTACCATGGAATATGTTCCTTTCTTGTCAGTCATGGTAAAGCGCTGAGGTTTCTTAGTAAAGAGCATGTCGGCAGCTGCTTGCTTGATGCTCAGCATGCAAAGGGCTTCTACACGCTTTGCATCCTTCGGAGCAACCGTAGGAATCGCAATAGCGATTGATGCATTCTTTTTAAAGGATGTGGGTAAGAAGTCTAACATTTCGGTTGAATTCATGATTTTTATGTCCTTTCTGCTTGGGCGATCCGCCCTTATAATATAATAATTATACCACATTTACATAAAACGGTCAATTTTTGTGAGAGCTTTAATCGAAGAAAGAAAATATTTATTAATATAGAAATACATAAATGCGAAAAAATTTATTGTATTAAAAAAATATATATGATATAAAATAAAAGGAAAAGAGAAGAACATTGCTAAATAAATAAAAACAATAAGTAAAAATAAAGGGGAGAATAAAATGAATGATAATAACGAAGAAATAAAGAAGATTTTAGAAGATTTGGAAAATGAAGACGAAAAGAAAACAGCAAAAAAGAGTAATAAAAAAGAAAAAATTTTATTAATAATATTTATAATAGGAATAATAGCATTTATAGTTCTTTATGATCAAGCGGAAACAAAAAAGAAGGAAGAGGAACAGAAATGCAAAACTCAAGGGATGAATATAAATGGAACAATTATAGAAATAGAAGAAAAACCAATAATATACTTATATCCTAATGAAGAGATGGAGATAAACGTAAAACTGGGAAAAAAGGAAGAAATAATATGCTCATATCCTAAATATAAAGATGGATGGAATGTAAAAGCACAACCAAATGGCGATTTACTAGATTTAGATACAAATAAAGAGCTGTATGCATTATATTATGAAAGTAATGATACAATAGGAATTAAGGAAGAAGAAGAAGGATTTATTGTCAAAGGCGAAGACACAGCGGAATTTTTAGAAGAAAAACTAGAGATATTAGGATTAACATATAAAGAAAAAGAAGAATTTATAGTATATTGGCTACCAAAATTAGAAAGTAATAAATATAATTATATAAGATTTGCAAGTAAAGAAGAAATTGAAGAAAATATGCCACTAGAAATAAGCCCAAAACCAGATACAACAATAAGAATATTAATGACATACAAAGGTCTAGAAGATGAGAAAGAGGTAAAAGAACAGAAACTGGAAAGAGTAGAAAGAAAAGGATATACAGTAGTAGAATGGGGAGGAACAGAAATTAAATAAAATAAAAAAGTCACATTTATGTGACTTTTTTGAATTATTGCAAAAAAAATAAGAGTTTGAGTAATTTTACTCAAACTCTATATTTTTGGCTCCTCGTGTTGGACTTGAACCAACGACCTATCGGTTAACAGCCGAGCGCTCTACCGACTGAGCTAACGAGGAATATAAACTGGCGAAAACCTATCTTACCAAGAAGGAACCCTCTAAGTATTGTCGGCATATAGAGCTTGACTTCTGTGTTCGGCATGGAAACAGGTATTTCCTCTACATCATCTTCACCAGAAAACTAATGTATAATTATTATACTTCTAGTATATACAAAATGCAAGTATTTTATGAAAAAAATTTTATATTATAAAAATAAAATTATGATAATAATGATATATTCAATATTGATATAAAAATAAACGATAACAGCAAGGAGAATAAGAAATATATTAAACTGCATAATTGAAAAATTATAATATTTATGATATAAAATGTTTATCAAAAATGAAGGCTTTCAAGATGAAATAACATTTGTAATTTTCAAAGGAAAAAGCAAAAAACACATTTATAGAATCATTTCAAATAAAAAATATTATAGGAGGAGTGATATATATGGTAGATATAATAGTAAATGAAAAGGGAGCAGAACTTACATCCATAAAATTTAATGGAAAAGAAAAATTGCATGATGGTTTAAAAGACTGGAATAGACATAGTCCTGTATTATTTCCAATAGTAGGAAAACTAAAGAACGGAAAAATAAATATAAATGGACGAGAGTATGAAATGGGACAACACGGATTTGCAAGAGATATGAACTTTCAAAAAATAAGTGAAAATAAATATGTGTTAGAATCAAATAAAGAAACTTTAGAAAAATACCCATTTAGATTTAAATTATATATTGAATATGAAACGACAGATGATGAAGTAAAATGCAAATATAAAGTTGTAAATGAAGATAATAAAAAAATATATTTTGGATTAGGAGCACATCCAGCATTTATATGTGATTATACAAGTGGAGAGTATGAACTAAAATTTGAACAAAATGAAGAAAATTTAGAAACATATCAGTTAGAAAATGGCTTAGTAAAAGAAGAAAAGTCTGACTTAACAAAAAATATTAATAGTAATGGTGTAAAACTAGATAAAGATATATTTAAAGATGATGCAATAATTTTAGAAAATTTAAAATCAAATAAAGTAACATTAATTCAAAATAATGAAAAGGTATTAGAAGTTGATTTTAAAGGCTTTAAATATCTAGGAATTTGGTCTAAACCAAATGCAAAATTTTTATGTATAGAACCTTGGATGAATACTGCTGATAAAGTAAATTCAAATGGAATTTATGAAGAAAAAGAAGATATAATAAGATTATCTCCAAATGAAGAGTTTAATATCGAATGGAAGGTAAAATTCTATTAATAAAACGATAATCAAAATAATTAAATAAACCTTGTAAATAATGTAAAAAAGTGGTATATTTAATTGAACAAAAATTCTAAAAACGAAAGGAAATGCAAAATGGGAATATTCAATAAAATATTTAAATCATATTCAGAAAAAGAAGTAAAGAGAGTAATGCCTTTAGTAGAAAAAATTAATTCACTAGAGGAAGATATAAGTAAATTAACAGACAATGAATTGAAAGCAAAAACTCAAGAATTTAAAGAAAGAGTAAATGGAGGAGAAAGTCTAGATGATATATTACCAGAAGCATTTGCTGTAATGAGAGAAGCTTCAAAAAGAGTTTTAGGCATGAGACATTTTGATGTTCAATTAATAGGTGGAATAATACTACATCAAGGAAGAATAGCCGAAATGAAGACAGGTGAAGGAAAAACATTAGTAGCAACACTTCCAGCATATTTAAACGCCTTAACAGGAAAAGGTGTACATGTAGTAACAGTAAACGATTACTTAGCCAAAAGAGATAGTGAATGGATGGGAAAAGTTTATAAGTTTCTAGGGTTAACTGTTGGACTTGTTATAAGTGGAATGAATCCTCTAGACAAACAAAAAGCTTATGCAGCAGATATTACATATGGTACAAATAATGAGTTTGGATTTGATTACTTAAGAGATAATATGGTTATATATAAAAACCAAGCAGTACAAAGAGATTTAAACTTTGCAATTGTAGACGAAATTGATAGTATTTTAATAGATGAAGCACGTACACCATTAATAATTTCTGGTAGAGCAAACCAATCTTCTGATTTATATAAAAAAGCAAATGATTTTGTAAGAAGATTGACACCAAAAATAATTGTAGAAGAAGATGTAAAAGACGAAGAACAAGCACAGGATAATGAAAACTATGATTATATAGTAGATTTAAAAGCAAAATCAGCATCTTTAACAGCAAAAGGAATTGAAAAAGCAGAAAGAACATTTAATGTAGATAATTTAGATGACTTAGATAATTCAGAATTAGTACATCATATAACACAAGCATTAAGAGCACATGGTATAATGAAGAAAGATATTGATTATATCGTAAAAGATGGAGAAGTTCTAATAGTTGACGAATTTACAGGACGTGTTATGTATGGTAGACGTTATAGTAATGGATTACATCAAGCAATTGAAGCAAAAGAAGGAGTTAAGATTGCTGATGAATCAAGAACACTTGCAACTATTACATTCCAGAACTATTTTAGAATGTATAACAAACTTTCAGGAATGACAGGAACAGCAATGACAGAGGAGGCAGAATTCCAAGAAATATATAAATTAGATGTAATTGCAATACCAACAAACAAACCAATGGTTAGAAAAGATTTAAATGATGTTATTTATAAAAATGAAAAAGCAAAATTTAATGCAATAGTAAATGAAATTAAAATAAGTCATGAAAAAGGTCAACCAGTATTAGTTGGTACAATATCAATTGAAAATTCAGAAAAATTAAGCAATATTTTAAGAAAAGAAGGAATACCACATCAAGTATTAAATGCAAAATTCCATGAAAAAGAAGCAGCAATAATTGCACAAGCAGGAAAATATGGAGCTGTTACAATATCAACAAATATGGCAGGACGTGGTACAGATATTATACTTGGAGGAAATTCAGAATTTTTAGCAAAACAAGAAATGAGAAAAAAAGGTTATTCAGAAGAACTAATTGAACAAGCAAATGCCTTTAATGAAACAGATGATGAGGAAATATTAGAAGCAAGAAAAACATTCAAAGAATTAGAAGAAAAACATAATCAAGAAATAAAAGAAGAAAAAGAAAAAGTTGTTGCAGCTGGTGGTTTAAAAATAATAGGAACTGAAAGACATGAATCAAGAAGAATTGATAACCAGTTAAGAGGACGTAGTGGACGTCAAGGTGATGTCGGAGAATCAAGATTCTTCATTGGATTAGATGACAATTTAATGAAAATATTTGGTGGAGATGTTATAACTAATGTATTTAATACATTAAAAGCAGACGAAAATATGCCAATAGAAGCTAAAGTAATTTCAAAAGCAGTTGAAAATGCTCAAAAAAGAGTAGAAGGAAGAAACTTTAGTATACGTAAAAACGTATTACAATATGATGATGTAATGAACACACAAAGAGGAATAATATATCAACAAAGAAAAGAAGTACTAGATGGAAAGAACTTAAAAGAAAGTATACAAAAAATGATAAAACCAGTTGCAGAAAATGTAACAGCAAACTTCTTTAATAATGGAGAAAGCATAAACAAAGAAGCATTTATGCAAGAAGTTAAAAATAGTTTTGGAATAGAAGGTCTAGAGACAATTAATAATGATGATTTAAAACAAAATGATATTATAGAAGAAATTGAAGCAAAAGCTAAAGAAAAATATGAACAAAAAGAACAAGAAATTGGTACTGACGAAATGAGAGAACTTGAAAGAGTAGTAATGTTAAAAGTAGTTGACCAAAAATGGATGGATCATATTGATGCAATGGATGATTTAAAAGAAGGAATAGGATTAAGAGCTTATGGACAAAAAGATCCAGTTGCACAATATAGAATTGAAGGATTTGATATGTTTGATGAAATGGTTGCAAGTATTCAAACAGATGTTGTAAAGATTTTATTAAATATTCAAAAGGCAGGAGAATTAAAGAGAGAACAAAACGTAAAAATAACTTCAGCAGCTCAAGCTACATTAAATAGCATAAATGTAGTAACAGAGAATAAACAAATTCCACAATCTACAACAGAGAAAAAAGCTCCAGTAGTTAACCAAGGACCAAAAGTAGGAAGAAATGATCCATGTCCATGTGGAAGTGGTAAAAAGTATAAGAATTGCTGTGGAAAAAACGCATAAAATCAATACTTTCAGAGATTAGAACAATTTACATAAATATGAAAACAATCCAAATTGTTTGCATTTTGTTTGCAAATTGTTTTCATACAAGTAAGTAAAAACTCTGAAACTATCTAAAATAAAGACTTTGCGGGTTGCGAACAAACTAAAAACAAATATAAAAAGTGTTATCATTCGTGGTAACGCTTTTTTTGTTTACCTTCGTGGAAGGAGGTA
>CAKPSH010000025.1 GCA_934183325.1 uncultured Clostridia bacterium | reverse complement strand
GAAAAAAACTTCAAGAAGAAAAACAAAAACTAGAAGAATTGAGAAAATAGTTAAATAAAAAATAATGTGTAAAATTTCTTACATGTTATTTTTTTTCGACAAATTTTTGATATTTGGTTTGTTACTATATTTATGGTGATAAGATATGAAAAAAACATTAATACTAATGGTAGCTTCTATTGTTTTAGGTTCATTATGTGGAAAAGTCCTTTATAGTAACTATAAAAATACTTATTACTATTATATCTACTATAATAAATTCTTTAAATTTCTTGTCATTCTCTAAGATTGCAGAGTCTTTTTCTAAATCTACTCCATATTCTCTAAGTATATCATTGTTACCTTTATTATCTTGATTTAATATTTCTATTATATCTTCTTTATTTACTTGTGGATATTCCTCTGTTATTTTAGTTACTATATTTGCAATTCTTTGATTAAAATTGTATGTATAATTTTTATATTGATTATATATAATTAGTGAAATTACTATAAGAAAAATCAATATAACTATTGTACTAATAATATACATTTTCTTTAATTCTATTTTATTTTTCATCTATTCTATACCCTATCCCTTTTATTGTTATAATAATATCTGTTTTTATTTTTTCTCTTATTCTCTTTAGATAAACTGTTACTGTATTATCGTTTACATCATTTCCAGTCCATTCCCATATTTTATCTATTATGTCATTCCTTGTTACAACTTTATTAAGGTTTAGAAATAGTAGATTTAGTATTTTCAACTCTAAACTTGTTAGCTCTATCTTTTCCTCTTCTTTATATACCATCATTTTATCTAAATCAAAACTAATATCTTTTACTTTAATAATGGTATTTTTCTTATTCCTTAATATAATTTTATCCATTCTCGTTAATAGTTCTTTAACTCCAAAAGGTTTTGTTATGTAATCTTCTGCTCCTAGTTCTAACCCTTTTACTATATCATCTTCATCCTCTCTTGCAGTTAAAAAAATTGTTGGAATGTCCTTTAATTTTATATTTTTTCTATATAAATCAAAACCATTTCCATCTGGTAATTCTATATCTAATATAGCAAAATCAATTTTTTCATTTGAAAGTTGTTCTTCTGTTTCTTTTACCTTTGTGGTATGTACTACATTATAATTTTTTTGTTCTAATGAATATATTAATCCTTTAGCTAATATTTCATTATCTTCAACTAATAATACTTTCATCTTTTCTCCTTTTTTCATATTTTATCATAAAAAAGAGGACCTTTCCAGCCCTCCTTATTATACATTTTCGTTTCTTATTGTTTCTATTGTATTTTGTTTATTTATCTTGTTTATTGAATATTTCATAATTATAAACACAAATATAAATACAAATATTGCTGATATTATAATTGCATTTATTGGAATATATATTCCTTTTTCTATCTTTATAGAAAATGCTTTATACATTAAGATTGTTCCTAATAGCCCCGCAATTGTTCCATATATCCAAGATTTTGTTCCATAGAATATAGTTTCTAAGTTTATCATTCTATTAAATTCTTTTTTGGTCATTCCTATTGATTTTAACATTGCAAATTCTTTTTGTCTTAATTCCATATTAGATGTAATTGTATTAAATATATTTGTAACACCAATTAATGTTATTACTGTAATAAATCCGTATAAGAATATTTTTACTACTAAAATCATTCCTCTTTCTTCTTTTGCTGATGCTTCTATATTATATATATTTAACTTTAAATTCAATTTTTCTATATCTTTTTCTAGTTGATCTGCATTGTTTGATTGTATTGTTATAATATATGGTTTGAAATTCAAATCTTTATACTCATCTATATTAACAATTAAATATCCTCCTGTATAATTACTTTTTTCTATTCCATCTGGTTTTGTATTTGAAATTGCTCCAACTTTTATTTCTACATCTTGTTCTTTTTGTTCACTATCTTCCACCGTTCCTTTTATTATGTCGCCTTTGTTGTATGTATATCTTCTGGTTATCATGCTTTTTCCATCTTCTACATAACTAATCTCATCACATAAAATTCCTTTGTCTTTAACTTCGTTATATTTAGCTCCAATTTTCTTTGCATAATTTTCAAAATCTTTTTGTCCTAATCCCATAATAATTAACCCTAAATATACTTCTCCAGTTTTAGTTGTTTTTCCTGTTTCTTCATCATAATATACTTCTTCTATAAGATTTCCTTCTTTTTTATTTATTTTTGATAAATCTTTTATTTTTAAAACTCCATCACTTTGATTATATAAAATTGTATATCTTTCTATATTATCTTGTGTGACAATTTGTTTTATTTCTTCAGCGGTTACTGTTCCTAATCTTAATTCCATATTGTAATTATAATCTGTATAATAGTCCCCTGTTAAATCAAACATATTTGTTATAAATGCATTCATTGTAATAAATATAAATATGCTTACAGCTATTGAAACTACTGTTGTTCTATACTTTTTCTTACTTCTCTTTAAGTTTTTATATGCTAATTCTCCTCCTGTTTTAAAAAATTTTGAAATTATTTTTGGAACTCTTAATTTTTTACTATTTAGTTTTATAGAATTTGAGCTTCTTAATCCTTCTATTGGGCTAACTTTACTTGCTTTTCTCGCTGAACTTAAGGCTGATAAATATATAGTTAAAATTCCTAATATAACTGATAATATTATTGGTAAAATAGAAACTTTAAAAACTATTCCGTCAATATTTGCTAATAGATATTCTCCTAGTATTGAATTCACTATTTTTATTAATACAAATACTGCAAAAAATCCTGATACTATGCCTAAAGGTATTCCTATTATTCCTAGTAATAATCCTTCATTTATTACATTTTTTCTTATTTGTTTTTTTGTTGCTCCAACACTTGCAAGCATTGAATACATTTTTATTTTTTCTGTTGTTGCTATTGCAAAGGAATTTCTTATACAGAATACACTAGTAATTATTATAATACTTATTACTACTGTTATTACTGCATATAGCATATCAATTGTTGAATCTGAAAATTCAAATGCTTCCCATCTTAATAATTCATTATTTAATGTATAATCAAATTTTATATTGTCTCCTTTTAGTAATACTTCTTTGTAATCTTTTACATTAAATAATTTTGTTAATGCTTCTTCATAATTTCTTGGATTCTTTAAACTAATATATATATTTGTATTTCCTTGCTCTATTCCTGTACTTATAATTGTATATCCTGGCTCTGAATATTTTTCAAACGTAGTGTCTGGCCTTTCTATAACTCCAACTACTTTTAATTTATATTCCTTACTATTTACTATTTTCTCTAATTTATATATATTTTTTTCTTGTTCATCTTCATCTGTAATTTTTCTTTCACCAACAGAAATATCTATTATGTCTCCTATATTATATTTTACATTTCCATTTGTTGCAATTGCTTTACTTATAATAACTTCATTACTATTTTGAGGAAATCTTCCTTCAATAATTCTAAAATGTAAATTTTCAAATTCATTTTCTTCCATTGAAAATAATCTTAAATAAGGTTTATATTCATTTTCACTATTTTCGAGTCTAGCATATCCACACACTTTTACTTCAATTGTGCTTTTTATATCTCTATTGTTTTTTATACTCTTTATCTCATTTTCTGTTACATTGTCTATTTTTGCATGCCAATATCCACTTTTATTTATAGAATTTTGCACTAAAGTTTCTTGAAAACTCTTTCCCATTCCTGCTACAGCACATATTAAAGCTACTGATAGTATTATTCCTATAATTGTACTTATTGTGCGTTTTTTATTTAGTTTAAAATTTCTAATAGATAATCTTGTAAGAATGTTCATCTCTATACCTCCTTAACAATTTTTCCATCTTCAATTTTTATGATTCTGTCTGCTACTTTAGCAATTTCTAAGTTATGTGTTATCATTATTATTGTTTGTTTATAATCTTTATTTGATTTTTTCAATAATGTTACTATTTCCTCACTTGCTTTTGAATCTAAGTTTCCTGTTGGTTCGTCTGCTAATATTATTGCTGGATTTGTTATCATTGCTCTTCCTATTGATGTTCTTTGTTGTTGACCTCCTGATAACTGATTTGGTAAATGATTTGTTCTTTTTTCTAGCCCTAAAACTCTTATAATATCATTTAATCTTCTTTGGTCAACTTCTCTATTGTCTAATTTTAATGGTAATGTTATATTTTCTTCTACACTTAATATTGGTATTAAATTATAAAATTGATATATTAATCCTACTTGTCTTCTTCTAAAAATTGCAAGTTCATCATCATTAAAGCTATATATATCTTTTCCATCTATAAAAACTTTTCCACTTGTTGGTCTATCAACTCCTCCTAATAAATGTAATAATGTTGATTTTCCGCTTCCTGATGCCCCAACAATTGCAACAAATTCTCCTTTATCTACCTTAAAAGATACATTGTCTAATGCAATCACTTTATTTTCTCCCTTTCCATATTGTCTGCATAAATTCTCTACTCTTAATATCTCCATATTGTTCTCCCTTCTACTCCTTATTTCATTTTTATTATAATCTATTCAAAGTGACAAGTAAGTGACTTTTGATTTATTTTATCATATATATTTTTTTATTTTGTTTTATTAATAAAATTTTAATACAAAATAAATAAAAACAAAAATAAGGTTATCCGTGATTTTTCACTTCAAACCTTATTTTCATAATTTATTTTTAATTAGCACATACTTGCATTTTCTAAATCTACTTTTTCTTCTTCCATACTTCTTATTTTTTCAACTACATAATATACTGCATAAAATGGTAATGTCATTTGTGCCAAAGCCATTATTAAACTAAATGTGATTCCTCCATTGGTTAAGTTATATATTGCATTTATTGGAAATACTTCAAAATTTTGTGATATAAACATTAGATTGCTATTAAAAATGCCATTTATCGCAAATGCAATAATGCTCATTATTCCTACTAAACTGGCAAAATATTTTAAATCTTCTTTCTTTAATTCAATATAATGTGTTTTATTTATTAAAATTCCTAGATATACCATTATTCCATGAAATAAAAAACTATGTATACTTAAAAAGTGAAATGCTGGATATGTAGGCAATGTTGTTGAGGGATAGATTATAAATACAATTCCTCCTATTATAGAACCAGTAGCTAAACACACATCTCCAACTCTCTTTAATGTTCCTTTGCAAAATGAACTAAGTAAGCCTGCATATAATAACATACTGCAATAATAAAGTGGTAAATATGTATTTACATCATATAATGAATTTTTTGATATACTATATATGATTTTAAATATTTCTATTATACACATGGTTATTGTTAATTTTTTTATTACTTTATAAACTTTTTCTTTTGTCATACCTACTGAGTGTTTTAGTGCTACAAATATTCCTAATACTGTTGCTAAAATAAGTATAAAATGTCCTTTTGTGAATATTCCACATGGTTTGTATACTCCTGCATCTGCAAACATTTCTTTTCCTCCTTTTTTATCTTATTACATTATATTACATATTTGTGAATTTTGTTTGAATTTTTTATGTTTTTTGATATTTTTCATATCTATTTATAAAAAATACACCTAAAATGTTATTATAACATCCTTGGTGTATTCTTCTATATTTAAAAATTTATTTTTTTATCAATTATATACTGTGGTCTTTCCTTGGCTTCGTCATAAATTCTTCCTATATATTCTGACATTATCCATAATGATAATAACTGAACACCTGCAAAAAATGTGACTGTTACCATTATTGATGTCCAACCTGCTGATAAATGGTTTAATTTTAATGCGTAAGATATTAAAGCATATATTAATATAATCATAGATATAACTATTGATATTATGCCTAGAGCTCCAACTATTTTTAATGGTTTAGTAGAAAAGCTTATTATTCCATCAGATGCTAGTTTTAGCATTTTCTTTAATGGATATTTTGTTTTTCCTGCTACTCTTTCTTGCCTTTCATATTCATAAGCTTTTTGTTTAAATCCTACCCAACTAAATAATCCTCTTAAAAATTTATTGTGTTCAGGTAATGAATTTATTACATCAACTACTTTTCTATCTACTAATCTGAAATCTCCAGTATCTTTTGGAATATCAACATCTGATAATGCATTTAAAGTTTGATAAAATATTTTTGCACTAAGTAACTTAAATGTTGATTCTCCTTTTCTCTTTTTTCTTTTGCCATATATTACTTCATTTCCTTGCTCCCATAATTCCATCATTTCTGGTATCAATTCTGGTGGATCTTGTAAATCAGCATCAATTATTATAATTGCATCACCATTTACTTCTTTTAAACCTGCTGTGACAGCTGCCTGATGTCCAAAATTTCTAGAGAAAGAAATTATTTTTACTTTTTTGTCCTCTTCTGCTATTTTTTCTAATATTTCTAGTGTTTTATCCTTACTTCCGTCATTTATAAATATAATCTCGTAATCATATTTATAGTTTATATTTTTTAATACATTACTTACTCTTTCATAACATTTATATGCTACTTCTTCTTCATAATACATTGGTATTACTAATGATATTTTTTTCATTTATCCACCTTCTAATTTATTGGAACTTTGTTATATTGCTAATTTTTCCTGCAAAATATGGTTTTTCTTTTCCTTCTTCAATTAAGAAAATTCCAAAAGTATTATCTAATGAAAATTCTCTAGATTCTTCACTTTCTACTGAGGTTACTTTTGCATTCATCATTCCAGCTTCACTTTTTATTTTTCCACCTGTTCTATCTAATTCTACTTCTATTGTTTGTAAAGCTTTTTCTATGTAATATGCCTCTCCGTCTGAAAATAAAAATTTTTTTTCTTCAATTTCTGTTGGTTCATTTTTTATTTTCATACTTATATTCGGGATTTTTACTAAATCTTTTTCTTTTAGTTTCTTATCTCCTGTATATTCATTTCCTTCTAAAACTATATTTTCATATATTTGATTAAAAGTACTTCCTTTTGGATTTTTACAAAGTATTACTTCATCTTCTTGTTTTGTTTTTAACTTTATAGCAAAATCTTCTTTTGAATTATAATATATAACATCTACTTGTTCTCTTAAACTACTGTTTTTATTTTTTTTACTTATTCCAAAATATTTTACATTATTATATTCTCCGAATTTTCCTTTTTCTAATTCTTCAAATTTCTTTTCGAATTTAAATTCTTTTTTCAACATTGCATATAAAAAGTAATCTCTATCATCTCTATTTTGCCAGTCAAATTCATCTAATATGTCACTTTTTTCATCAAACTTTTCTTTTATTTCTTTTTCAATTTCATTTTTTAATTCAATAGATGGTGTCCCTATTTTTTTATAATAATATTTATCTGTCAAATCATTTGTAGTAAATGTTTCCTTGTTCAAATTTTCTACTACTTCTAATTGAGGTTCAAATATAATATCTTGTTTTGCTAGTTCATTTTTCAAGTCATTCCATATTAATTGAAATGTACCACACCATACGGTGTCATCTCCTACCTCATCCTCTAAAGTTAATACTGTGGATATATCTTCAGTATTGAATTGCTTTTTTGCTTTCCTATGGTCTAATAAATATTTTCCCTCAACTCCTACTATAATAATAATTATCATTATTATAAACACAATTAATATTTTCTTTTTCATATTTTTCTCCTATCTATATTAAATTCATTCCTTTTATTACACTCTATATTATCAGGTTCTACTTTTTTAGATATAGGAATTTTTTGTAATTACATGTTGTGCTTTTACTTAATTATCCTCATTATATCATTTTTTTTATTATATAACAATTCTTTTTAATAAAATTTTAGAGCTATGTTTCCATAGCTCATCATTAATGATTTCCATTTATTTTTTTATGCTAACTTCTTTTTTCATATTTAAGCATTCTTTTATATACTCTGCAGTCATGTCAACACCTTTTGAATCCACATTAATTATTAAATCATAATTAGTCATTTTCTTCCAATTTCTGTTTGTGTAGAAATTATAGTGTTTTTCTCTTTCTTTATTAATTCTTGTTATTTCTTTATTAGCATTACTTTCTTTTAGTCCATAATATTTAATTGCTCTTTGATTTTTTGACTCATCATCTGAATATAAGAAAACTTTTAATACTTCTTCATTATCTTTTAATATGTAATCCGCACATCTTCCTACAATAACACAAGACTCTTTTTTAGCCAAATCTTTGATAACATTTGATTCAGCTATAAATATTCTGTCATCATTTTCTCCTTTTCTGCTCTTTTCATCTGTTTCACTTATGTATTCTTGAGATAATCCACTTTCTTTTGCAGCTAAAGAGATTAATTCTTTATCGTAAAAGTTAACTCCTAATTTTTCTGCTAATATTTTTCCAACATATCTTCCACCTGAAGCATATTCTCTTGAAATTGTAATAACAAAATGTTCACCTTTATATTCATTCTTAGTTTCTGTATTTTTAACTGTTTGACTATATTGCTTTTTACCTAATTTTCTATATTCAGAACCCACTATAAATATTGCAATTACAAAGCATATAGTATCTGATATGCAACCTGCATATACTATTCCATATATTCCTTTATTAAATACTACTGATAGTAATATTGATATAGGTATTAGAAGTATAATTTGTCTTATAAAAGATAATGCTGTTGCTTTTTTTACGTTTCCTAATGATTGAATTGAAATACTTCCTGTCATTTCTAGTGCATTTAATGCAATTACAAGTAAGAATGAATGACACATTAATTCTGCAAATTCCATAAATAATTCATAATTTGAATCAGAATTATTTATAAATATTCCTGCAATTTGTCTTGGGAAGAAGAAAAATATTATATTAAATATAATTCCAACTGTAAAGTTTATTATTAAAGCTTTTTTTAATGTTTCTTTTACTCTTTCGTTATTTCCTGCTCCATAATTAAATCCTATTATTGGTTGAGCACCAATTGAGATTCCTAATACTGTTGAAATATACAAACTATTTAATTTTGAAATAACTCCGTAAACAGATAATGGAATGTCTGCTCCAAACTTAGATGTAGCTCCGAATTTTGTCATCATATTATTCATAAATACAAATAAGACTAATACTGTGCATTGAGTTATAAATGATGATAATCCTAATCCTAATATTTTAAATATGTCTTTATTTATTTTTAAATTTTCTTTACTAATTGTTACTGATTTAAATTTATTTAAATAACAGATAGAAATTATGAATGATACAACTTGTCCTATTACTGTTGCAATCGCTCCTCCTTTAACTCCCAAACCAAAAGTAAAAATAAATATTGGATCTAAAATAATATTTAAAACAGCTCCAACTACTAACATAATCATAGAATATTTTGGAGAACCATCAGCTCTTATGATATTTGATAATGCTGAATAAATAATCATAAATGGTGCACCTATACATATTATTCTTCCATAATCCATAGCATAACTATATACATTTTCTGTACATCCAAACATCATTACTAATTTTGGTAAAGCTATATATGAAACTACACCTAATAAAATAGATATTATAATTGTAAATGATATTGCTTGACCTACTCCTTTTGATGCTTCTTCTTTATTATTTTCACCTAATTTTAATGATAAATTTGCTGCTGCTCCATTTCCTATTAAACTTGCAAATGCTGTAAATAAAATAACAAGAGGAAATATTACATTTGTTGCTGCATTTCCTAAAGTTCCTGCACTTTGTCCAATAAATATTTGATCTACAATATTATAAACTGAATTTATAAGCATACTAATTACACATGGTATTGCAAACGCTACTAATAACTTGTTTATTTTTCCCTTTCCTAAGTCTAATTTTTTCATTTAAATACCTCCTTTATTTTTAGCTCACTTATTTTAGCACAAAAAAATTTTTTATGTAAGTTTTTTTTTATTTTTTACAAAAAATTTTTTATATTATTCTATTAAATTATTTATTTTTATGCATAGCCAATAGGCTCCTCGATACTCGAGGAGCCTATTGGTTATATGAGATTCATAGGATTCTTTATAGAACTAATCTTTTTTAATTCTTTTTAACGGTCCAGTAATATTTTTTACTTTTTTCATTCTCTATAATTGTAACACAGTACGTATTAGTAGAATCTCCTGAAATATATGCTGCAGGAATTGAATATTGTTCGTTTCCTAAATCAATTACTTCAATTTCTTCCCACCCTTTCCATAAGGATCTATATACATAAACTGAAAAGTTTTCACGCGTACATTTTAAATCTACAATATATTGTGTATCTTTTGCAGTTGGTTCTATTATTGGGCTTTTCTGACTACTAATAAAATCTGTGTCAAATAATATTGAACAATTTGAGTCATCATTTCGGCTAGAAATACGATATACACTAATTTCTTGCATTTCTTTAATCGTTGGAATAAGCTTATATCCAACAAACATCCCTAGTGCAAAGATTACACAAGCAATCAATACTACATAAATAATAATAAAACTGCCTTTCCGCTTCTGATTATTCATAAAATTTCCTTTCTCCCACACTTTTGGTGGTGGATACCAATTAATAAAACTATCAATCTAAGATCCACTCAGAATTGATATTACGGTCTTTATTATTATATTATGCTTCACATAATTTGTCAACATTACTTTTCATCTTGTACGCAAAAAAGTGCCTCCAAGCTATTGCATTGGAATACACCTTTTTTGTTTAATCTAGTTCATTACTATTTTCTATCTTTCTTTTCAATTTCACTACTAATTTGATTCAAAGATTTTAAATACTCACCTTCAACAGGGCTTATAGTTTTAACTTGATATTTTTTATATTCAAATTTTGCCTTTTCAATTGCTTGATTATGACTAATATTGCCTGCACCAACTAATATTTTTTCTCCAGTAGAAGATAGTATCATATCCAACTGTTTAATGTAATCTTCCATATACATTGGATTATGCCTTATTGCTTGTATTTCTGCAAAATCAAAATATCCTGATACTAAATTATTTAAGACTTTTAATTCTTCTTCACTTAAATAATTTTTAGCAATAACTACATCACTTAATACCGGAATCTCTCCTTTAAATGATGTTAACCCCATAAAAGGCTTTTCTGAATCTACTCTTTCAAAAATTACTTCTGGTGCTGTATGTCCATGTGCAGCATAATGAAGTTTATTTTGAACAATTTTAAAGAATTGAATAGATTTTTCATCTTTTGGATTGTAATCTACTGCTGTTGCATATAAATCAAGAACTTGTCTATACATTACTTTTTCTGATGATCTAATATCCTTAATTCTTGCAAGTAATTCCTTCCAATAGTTTCCACCACCATTACCTTTAAGTCTCTCATCATCCATAGTGAATCCTTTAATCATATATTCTTTTAATCTTTCTGTCGCCCATTTTCTAAAATTAGTGGCAATTTTAGATTTTATCCTATATCCTAAAGAAATTATCATATCTAAATTATAAAAAGGAATTTCTCTTGAAACTTTTCTATTTCCCTCTTTTTGAACTTGTCGGAATTTCTGACAGGTTGATTTTTTATCGAGTTCCTCTTCAAAATAAATATTGTTTATATGTTCTATAATATTTGTTCTTGACGTACCAAATAATTCTGCCATTTGTTGTTGAGATAGCCATACCGTTTCATTTTGAATTTTAACATCTATTTTTGTTAATCCATCGTCTGTTTGATATATTATAATATCTCCATTTGTATTATCCATTTGGATAACCTCCTTTTCATATTTGCGAACATTTGTATTGTATCATATATATTTTTAATATTCAACCTTTCTACGTAAATATATTAAATACACATAAAAAAGTGCCTCCAAGCTATTGCATGGACTGCACTTTTTTATATTATTATTTAATTATACATTTTTACCACAGCAGTTCTTATATTTCTTTCCACTTCCACATGGTCTTTTGTATTGGGGATTTTGGAAGCTTTTGAAAGCACTTGGCTCGTTAATTCGGCACTTGGTTTCACCACAGAGCACTCCGTAGCACTCGGCAAACCTAGCAGAACTTATCTAAAAACTTATCTAAATTTTAATTTAATTTTCCATAATACATATCGCTAAACATTCCATTTT
>CAKPSH010000024.1 GCA_934183325.1 uncultured Clostridia bacterium | reverse complement strand
TTGTGCATTTTCTAATTCGTTTTTATCAATTATTTTTTCTTCTTTTTTTATTATATTTTCTTTTTTATTATTTTCTGTATTTTTTTCATTGCCATTTTTTACTATTAATTCTACCTTTACAATTCTTGGTGCTAAAATACTAAAAAAGCTTCTTTTTTCTTCATCTTCTAATATTTTTATTTCTACATCTTTTTTTGAAAGCTTTAATTCTTTTAATCCTTTTTCTATTGCTTCTGTACTTGTTTTTCCTTCATATATGTGTTTTTCTTCCATTTTATTCTTCCTCCTTTATCATTTTTGATAAAACTAGTCTTTCTAATATCATTAACACATTATTTACTAACCAATATAATGCTAATCCTAATGGTGCAATTAATGCAATTGATACTGACATTATTGGCATCATATATGACATACTTTTATTTGCTTGTATCATTGGATTTTCTTCTTCATTTATTTTCTCTTTATTTTCTCCATCTGTTATTAATTTTTCATTTTTATTTTTATTATTCATTGATAAATTTAATTTCATTGAAATAATTGTTGTTAAAACATATAATGCAGGGATAATAAATACTGTAATATTTGAAGCATCTTGTAATGGTACTCCACTTAAATCTAATCCAAGGAAATTCATATTAATATATACATTTTCATCTGTACTTCCTTTTTCTTTTATTATACTTATTTCTGGATATGATTTATTAGTTGTATCATCTTCTGATAATTCTGTTTCATATTGTTCTATTATATTGCTATCCACTTTTTTCATATATGTTAATGGACTTCTTACTAAATAGAATACTGCAAATAATAATACTATTTGAGCAATTGCTCCTAAACATCCACTAAATGGACTTAAATTTTCTTTTTTGTATAATTCTATTGTCTCTTGATTTAATTTTTCTGGATTATTACTATATTTATATTGTATTTCTTTTAATTTATCTTGCACTTTTGCTGTCTTCTTCATTGTTTTTTGCTGTTTAATTGATATTGGTAATAAAACAATTTTAATTATTACTGAAAATACAATAATTGCTAATCCAAAATTTCCGAATAAATTATATAAATAATTTAAAAAATATCCAAATAAATTGGCAAAAAATTTTATCATTATTTTCATTCCTTCCTTAAAGGATCGTATCCTCCTTTTGAAAATGGATTACATCTTATTATTCTTCTTGCTCCATATACTCCACCTTTTATACAACCATACTTTTCTATTGCTTGCATAGTATATTCTGAACATGTAGGATAATATTTACAATGAAATCCTAACTCGCTTAATAATTTTGATAATGTTTTTTTATATATTTTAATTATCAATATCATTATTTTTTTCATCAATTAAAATACCTGTCCTTTTAAAAATATTTTTTATATCTTCCCTAATAATATAATAATTTGCTTCTTTAGGATTTTTATTTTTATTCCATATAAATACAAAATCATATCCTTTTAATATATTATTTCTAATTAATATTCTATAATTTTCTCTAATTAATCTTTTTATATTGTTTCTTTCAACTGCACTAGCAATTCGTGAATTTATTGCTATTCCCATACGATTAATATTTTGTTTATTTTTTATAATAAAAAATTGAATATATTTTCCATAATAATATTCTCCATGATTTAAAACCCTTTTAAATTCATAATTTTTTTTCAGCGTATTTAATTTTCTCATTATTTTCTTTCTTTCTTAAATATAAAAATCATTATATTAATCTTTTAAAATTTGAATTTAGTTTTTTAAATTAAAATGCTTAAACTAAAATAAAGGACCGCTTAAACATAAATTGCAGTCCCTATCTATAATTAAGCAGATAATTTTTTTCTTCCCTTTGCACGTCTTGCTTTTAAAACATTTCTTCCAGATCTTGTACTCATTCTCTTTAAAAATCCGTGTTCTCTACTTCTTTGTATCTTTTTTGGTTGATTTGTTCTCTTCATCATTGCACCTCCTAATTTTTCCGTATAAATTTAGCAATAACGATTATATCTTAATTTCATCTTATTGTCAATGATTTTTTGTAATTTTTAGCCTGTTCCAGAAGTTATCCACATTTTTTTTAGTTTTTTCCACATTTTTATTGACTTTGTCTTACTTTTTTTGATATTATATGTGATATTTCAACAAAAAAATTACAAATTGAAGGGGATAAAAATGGCACAAGATTTTAAAGAATTATTAAACAATGCAAAATTACTTATGAATGATGCTATTAGCGGAATTTCCTATCAAACGTGGATTGAACCATTAGATATTGCTAATATAACTGATGATACAATTATATTAGTAGCACCTTCTTCTTTTCACATTGATCAGGTAAAAAGATATATTGATGCTATCGACAATGCTTTTAAGTTTTTAACTCATAAAGGTTATAAAATATCTTTTGTTACACCTGAAGATTTAGAAAAGGGAACGATAAACGCTTCCAATAGTTCTGATGTTGTTGCTCCAGTTAGTTCTAATCTAAATCCTAAATATACTTTCGAAACATTCGTAATAGGGGATAATAATAGATTTGCTCATGCAGCTGCTTTTGCAGTATCTGAAGCTCCTGGAACATCATACAATCCACTTTTTATTCATGGTGGAGTAGGTATTGGAAAAACTCACTTAATGCACGCAATTGGTCACGAAATTCTAAAAAGAGATTCTAGTAAAAAAGTAGTTTATGTTACATCAGAGAAATTTACAAATGAATTTATTAATGGGATTAAAGATAATCAGAATGAACAATTTAGGCAAAAATATAGAAATATAGACGTCCTATTAATAGATGATATCCAATTTATAGCTGGAAAAGAGGGAATACAAGAGGAATTTTTCCATACTTTTAATACGATTTATGAAAATAAAGGGCAAATTGTGTTAACGAGCGATAAGCCTCCAAAAGATATTAATCCTTTAAGTGAAAGATTAAAGTCTAGATTTGATTGGGGATTATTAGTTGATATTTCCGCAGCTAACTATGAAACAAGATTAGCAATTCTAAGAAAGAAAGTTCAATTAGAAAATATAGTTATAGACGACATCATACTTTCTAATATCGCTACTAAAGTTGATTCTAATATTAGAGAATTAGAGGGAACTTTAAATAAAATTGTAGCACAAGCTTCACTTACACATAGTCCTATAACTTTTGAATTAGCTGAAAAAGCTATAAATGATGTGATATCTCAAAGAGAAAAGATAGTTTCATCAGACTATATAAAAGAAACTGTTTCTAAATATTTTAATATATCTGTTAAAGATTTAGATAGTGCTAAACGTTCAAATGAAATTGCATATCCTAGACAAATAGCAATGTATTTATGTAGAGAAATTGCAGATATTCCTTATAAAAAGATAGGGAATGAATTTGGTAATAGAGATCATTCAACAGTCATGCATGCATGTGATAAAATTGCAAAAGATGTAAAAGAAAAAGATGAAACTAGATTGATTGTGGAAAGTGTGAAAAACATTATTTTAAATCCTAATCAAGTTTAACTCTTAGAGTTCCATAGAACTTATAAGATTTAACAAAATCTTTGTTTTAAAAACCAATGTTTAGTAGTAAATTAGTTAGTCTTTGTAATTGTTACTATATAAGACTTATCCACATCAAATTGTGGATATCGTGTGGATAACATGTGGATAATTAGTTATTCACAATTAAAAATGGAAAGTGTGGAAAATTTCAAAAGTTATCCACCGACTTATCCACACAATCAACATTTAGGGAAATAAAGGGTTGAAGTACTTTTCCACACTTTCCACAGACCTACTACTACTACTACTAAAAATATTTATTTATATTATAAAGGAGAGCAAAAAAAATGAAGTTTATTTGTGAAAAAGAAAAATTACTTAAAGCAATTAATTCTGTTGTTAAAGCTGCATCATCTAGAACAACTTTACCAATATTAGAAGGAATATTAATTCAAACTAATGATCAGGAGATTAAATTAACAACATATGATTTGGAATTAGGTATAGAATATATTATTGAATGTGATGTAGAAGAACAAGGTAATACAGTAGTAAATGCAACAATGTTTAGTGAAATAATCAGAAAATTACCAGAAGCAGACATTAAAATAACATTAAATGAAAAAGATTTATTAGTAATTGAATGTCAAGGATCTTTATATAAGTTATCAACAATGAATCCTGTAGAATTTCCAGAATTACCAGTAATAGACGTTGAAAATTCAGTTGAATTAGATCAAAATACATTAAAAAATATGATTAGAAAAACAATTTTTGCAGTTAGTATAGAAGAAAATAGACCAATATTTACAGGATGTTTATTTGAAATACTAAATAATAAGATAAATGTTGTAGCTGTTGATGGATTTAGATTAAGTTTAAAAAGTAATTTCTTAGAAAATAGTGCAAACAATTTTAGTGCAGTTATACCAGGAAAAACATTAAATGAAGTTAATAAAATAATATCTGATTCTTTTGATAAAATAAAAATAAGTGTTTCTAAAAATCAAGCATTATTTGAAATGGAAAATTGTAAGATAGTAACTAGATTATTAGATGGCGAATTTTTGAAATATGATAATGTAATCCCTAAAACTTGGGAAACAAGAATAAGAGTAAATAAAAAAGATTTACAAGAATGTTTTGAAAGAGTAAGCTTGATATCAATGTCATCAATAGAAAAAGAAAGAAAATATCCAGTAAGAGTATCAATAGAAATAGGAAAAGCAATAATTTCTTGTACAAATCAAGCTGGTGATGCAAAAGAAGAAATTTTAGTTACAACTGAAGGAAAAAATGTTGAAGCAGGATTTAATCCAAAATATTTCTTAGATGCATTAAAAGTAATAGATGATGAAGAAATATATGTGGATTTTGGAAGCAGTATATCACCATGTATAATTAGACCTGTTGATGAAGATGGTTCATATCTATATATGATATTACCTATAAAAATACAAGATTAAAATAAATGATAATTTTTTAAAGGTTAAATTATATTCTAGAAAATTTATTATATAATTTTCTAGAATATAATTATTTAAGATAAAAGTATTATAATTAAAAGAATGGAGATTGTTATAATTAACAATAAAATATAGATGTATATTAAAAATATAAAATTAAAAAATTTTAGAAATTATACAAATCAAGAAATTGAATTAAATAAAAATATAAATATCTTTTTCGGAGATAATGCTCAGGGAAAAACTAATATTATTGAGTCAATATATATATCAAGTATAGGTAAATCTTTTAGAGCTAAAAAAGATATAGAAATAGTTAATATAGAAAATAAAAAAGAGAAAGCAATAATTGAAATTGAATATCAAAAAGCAGATAGAGATGGAAAAATAAAAATAGAAATAAAAGAAAATAAAAATATATTTATAAATGGAATTAAAGCAAAAAAATTAAGTGAAATATTAGGAAATATTAATATTGTATTATTTAGTCCTGATGATATAAATCTTTTTAAAAGTGGACCTGCTAAAAGAAGAAAAGCTTTAGATATAATGATAAGTCAATTAAGACCAGCATATGTATATAATTTAAATTTATATTTAAAAACAATAGAACAGAGAAATAATTATTTAAGGCAAATAAAATATGAAAATAAATCTAAAGAAATGCTTGAAATATGGGATGAAAAATTAGCAGAATATGCTGAAAAAATATTTTTATATAGAAAAGAATTTATAGAAAAAATAAAAGAAAAAATAGTAGAGATTCATAAGAAAATAACTCAAAACAATGAAAATATTAAAATTGAATATATTTCAGATTGTGAAAATAAAGAAAAATATTTGAAAAAACTAAAAAATGAAAGAGAAAAAGATATACAAAGAGGATATACAGGAGTAGGAATACATAGAGATGATTTTAATGTATATATAAATGATAAACCGTTAAATATATATGGCTCACAAGGTCAACATAGAACTGTTTTATTATCTATGAAAATATCAGAATTAAATATAATTTATGATGAAATAGGAGAATATCCAATTTTACTATTAGATGATTTTATGTCAGAATTAGATAGTAATAGAAGAGAAAATTTATTAGCAAATATAGAAAATATACAAGTTATAATTACATGTACGGATAAAATGAGTTTAAAAGATAGAGAAAAAAGAATTTTTTATGTTAAAAATGGAAATATAAAATTATTAGAGGAATAAAATCAAAAAAATATTGATTTTTTTTCTTTTTTAATATATTATACAATAGACGAAAGAAAAATTAGGTGAAGATTTACCTTATATATAAATAACTAAGAAGAAAGAGGTAAAACAAATGGAAAAGATTGAACACGAATATAATGCTAACCAAATTCAGGTTTTGGAAGGATTGGAAGCAGTTAGAAAAAGACCTGGAATGTATATTGGCTCTGTATCAATAAGAGGATTACACCATTTAGTGTATGAAATTGTGGATAACAGTGTTGATGAAGCATTAGCAGGATATTGTAATAATATAAATGTAGTAATAGAAGAAGGAAATATAATTTCTGTTACAGATGATGGAAGAGGAATACCGGTAGATATACATCCAAAAACCAAAATTTCAGCAGCAGAGACAGTTTATACAATTTTACATGCAGGTGGAAAATTTGGTGGAGATAGTGGATATAAAGTATCTGGGGGTCTTCATGGAGTTGGATCATCTGTTGTTAACGCATTATCAGAATGGACAGAAGTAGTCATTCAAAGAGATGGCGGAATTTTTAAAATGTCTTTTGAAAGAGGAAAAGTTAAAGAGCATTTAACAAGAATAGGAGATTCTAAAAAAACAGGTACAACAGTAAGATTCTTAGCTGATGATACGATATTTGAAACTTTGGAATATGAATATGAAGTTCTAGAAAAGAGATTAAGAGAAATGGCATTCTTAACTAAAGGGTTGAGAATAACATTAGAAGATAAGAGAAAAGGAAAAGAAAATAAATCAGAATTTTGTTATGAAGGTGGATTAAATTCTTTTGTAGAATATTTAAACGTTAATAAAGAAAAAATAAATACACAACCAATATATATTGAAAAAATGGGAGAAGTTCCAGTAGAAGTAGCAATACAATACACAACAGCATATGCAGAAAACATATATACATTTGTAAATAATATTAATACAATAGAAGGTGGAACACATTTAGAAGGTTTTAAAAGAGCTGTAACAAAAGCTTTTAACGATTATGCAAGAAATCATGGAATACTAAAAGAAAAAGAATCAAATTTACAAGGTGAAGATATAAGAGAAGGAATGACAGCAGTTATATCTGTAAAAGTAAAAGAGCCACAATTTGAAGGACAAACTAAAACAAAATTAGGTAATAGTAATGTAACAGGAATAGTTGCTAATATTGTTACAGAAGCACTTTCAAATTATTTAGAGGAAAATCCAGCAATTGCTAAAGCTATATTAGAGAAATGTATAAGTGCATCTAGAGCAAGAGAAGCAGCAAGAAAGGCAAGAGAACTTGCAAGAAAGAAAAATGTTATGGAAGGAGCTTCTCTACCAGGAAAATTAGCAGATTGTAGTAGTAAAAATCCTGATGAATGTGAAGTGTTTATAGTCGAGGGAGATTCAGCTGGAGGTAGTGCAAAACAAGGAAGAGAGAGAAAATATCAAGCAATTTTACCATTATGGGGAAAAATGCTTAATGTTGAAAAATCAAGAGCAGATAAAATATATGGAAATGATAAACTTCAACCAGTAATATTAGCTGTAGGAGCAGGAATTGGTGCTGATTTTGATATTACAAAAATTAGATATGGAAAAGTTATAATAATGGCTGATGCCGATGTTGATGGATCACATATTAGAACATTATTATTAACATTTTTCTTTAGATATATGAGACCTTTAATAGAAAATGGAAATGTTTATTTAGCACAACCACCATTATATAAAATATCTAAAAAAGGTATGAAAGATATATATTGTTATACAGATGAAGATATGGAAAAGGCATATAAAGAGTTAGAAGAAAAAGGTATACAAAGAGAACAATTATCTTTACAAAGATATAAAGGTTTAGGAGAAATGAATCCAGATCAACTTTGGGAAACTACGATGGATCCAGAAAGAAGAATATTAATAAAAGTTACAATGGAAGATGCAATGAAAGCAGATCAAATATTTACATTATTAATGGGAGACGAAATAGAACCAAGACGAGAATTTATACAGAAAAATGCAAAATATGTTAAAAATCTTGATATATAAAAAATAATAAATATATTGATAAATTAATTATATAGTCTAAAAAACTTCTAGGTATTTCCTAGAAGTTTTTTAGACGGTAAAGCTAATATTAATTTTCAGCTAAAACTATTATGCATAAATACTCAGCTAATATATATTTCTATACAAATAACCAATTTTCCACACATAATAATCAGTTGCTAGGCTATAAAAACACTTTAAATAACTATATTCATCCTTATGGATAAAGGACTAATAATAAATATTAAGAAATATAAATATAACCATGTTCTCGAAATTATTATCAATAATTTAACCATATATAAATATACTGTAATATAAAAAATATTAAAGTAAATAAATTATATAAAGTATATAAAAATATACAATATAAGAAAATACAGCTTGCATACTAATAATAAAGTCTTATCGCCGGCTAATTATAATCCAAAAGAACTATAACAAACCTTTGCTCGAATAATATACAACTAAACTAAAATCATATATTACTCTTTGAATCAACTAATATTAACCTTACAATTATTATTATAAACAAATATAAAAAAAATATTCAAAAAAATAAAAAAGTATTGACAAAATTTTTTTTGATGATATTATATAGAAAAATTAAGAATTATTTTTATTTCAAAATTATTTTAAATCAAGTCTATTTTAAAATTCTACTGTATTCACAGAAAAAATCAAAAAGGAGTTTTTAATAATGAAAAATTTAATATCGGTGCAACAATGGGTTCCAATTATTGAGATATTTAATAATGGAATTATAAAAACAAAGGAAAACTCATATATTAAAATTCTAAAAATTATACCAATAAATTATAAATTAAAATCTGAATTAGAAAAAGAAGCAATTTTAAATTCTTATAAAATTTTTTTAAAAACTTGTAATTTTAATATTCAAATTATTATTCAATCCAAAAAATTAAATTTAAATCAAATAATTCCCAAAATAGAAAATGAAAGCAAAAAAGAAGAAAATAAAAAAATACAAAATATTTTTCAAAATTATAATAATTATATAAAAAAATTAAATAATGAAAGAAAATCATCATCAAAAAATTTTTATATAATTATAAAAAAAGAAAAAGGAGAAGATGAAGAAAAAATTTTTGAAGAATTAAATGAAAAAGCAATAAAAATAAAAGAAAACCTAAAGAGATGTGGTAATGAAGTAATAAATATAAAAAATAAAAGTGAAATTATAAATATTTTTTTATCATTTTTAAATAAAAAGAAAGAAGAAGGTAGGAATATAAAATGAAAAAAACAATAAATGATAAATTAGATATAGAAAAAGGAAATTTTACAGATATAGATTATATAAGTCCGGCATATATAAATAAAAAAAATCCTAAATATTTAGAAATAGATAATTTAAAATATTCTGGAATTTTGATTATAAATTATAATAGGGAACACAATGATTTAATATTAAAAGATTTAATCGAAACTAATATAAATATGAGTATATCAATTTTTTACGAAAAAAAGGATACAATTAGAAGTATAAAAGAACTTACTTATTACATTGGAAATTCTGGAGTAACAATAAAAGAAAATATTAATAAAAATAGGGAAGATATTAATTTAATATCATTTACACATACTGATGCAGAATATATAAGAAAAGAAATGCAAATTGAAAATGAAGAATTATATAATATATATATTTATTTAGTGATATTTTCCGAAGAAGAAAAAGAACTAGAATATATATTAAATAAAGTAGAGGGAATTATAAATAGTAATGGAATGCAAACAAGGAGAGCTTATTTTAGACAAGAACAAACTTTTATATCATGTTTACCAATTATGAATAATAATGAAGACATTAAAGAAGCAACAAGAAGAAATATTTTAACATCAGGAATATTAGCAACATATCCATTTATATCATCATCTATTTTTGATAAAGATGGAATTTTATTAGGAAGTAATATTAATAATAATTCATTAGTTTTTGTAAATAGATTTGATAAGGACAAATATAAAAATTCAAATATGTGTATTTTTGGAACCAGTGGAGCAGGAAAATCGTTTTATACAAAATTGATAATTTTAAGAAGCAGATTATTAGGAATAAATCAATATATTATTGATCCAGAAAGAGAATATAATAATATGTGTGAAAAATTAGGAGGAACATTATTAAAAATAGGAACAACATCAAAAACTTATATAAATATATTTGATATAAGAGAAGAAAGTATTGAGGAAATAGGAAAAGGATATTTAGCTACCAAAATAGGAAAATTAATAGGATTTTTTAATTTAGTATTTGGAGATATTAATGAAGAAGAAAAAGGAGTTTTAGAAAATAAAATAGTTGATTGTTATAAGGAAAAGAAGATAAACTTTGATGATAATAGCTTGTATAAAAAGGAAAAAGAAAAATTAATATTTAAGGATAGTACGGATATGCCAATACTGGAAGATTTATATAATTTATTAGATGAAAAAAATAAAATAGAAAAAATATTTAAAATAAAATTATTTCCATTTATAAAGGGATCATTAAACTTTTTTAATAATTATACAAATATAAAAATAAATAACAAAATAATTGTAGCTGATATATATGAATTAGGAGAAGAAAATATAAAATATGGAATGTATATTTTTACAGAATTATTTTGGGATAAAATAAAAATAAATAGAAATTTAAATAAAGCAATTTATTTAGATGAAATTTGGAGATTAATAGGTATAACTTCTAATAAATATGTAGCAAGTTTTATTTATAAAATTTTTAAAACAATAAGAAAATATGGAGGAAGTGCAACAGCAATAACTCAGGATATATCTGATTTATTTAGCTTAGAAAAAGGAATATATGGAAAAAGTATTTTAAATAACTCAAGTATAAAATGTTTTTTTTCATTAGAAGAAGAAAATATAAAAATATTAAATGAAAATGCAAATTTATCAGAAATGGAAAAAATTCAAATAAAAAGTTTAAAAAAAGGAGAATGCCTTTTATTTGTTGGTGATAATCACATTTTATTAAAAGTAGAAGGAAGTGAAGAGGAGAAAAAAATAATAGAATAATATAAAAGAAAGGAAAAAATAATTAGTGGTAAATGAAATTGAAAATAATATAACTAATGAAATGAAACAAGAAAATATAGAGAACAATATAGAAAAATCGCAAAATAAATTTCTAGAATCTATGTTAGGAAAAACTATCAATGTGGGAATTGATGTAGCATTAAGAGCAATATTACCAAATGTAGTTGAAGATCAAATAATAGATATAAAAAATACATTATTAAAAGAAGGATTAAAAGAAGGAATAAAAAGTGCAGTTAATTCAGCAATTGGATTAGGAAAAAGTGCATTAGGAATAATAACGGGAAAATTTGAAAATGTTTCTCAAGCATATACTGCTGTGAAAAACGGAGGATTAATAGATTCTACTTCTAAAGTAATAGATAATGTCATTAAATCAGCAAATAAAAATGGATTAATAAAAGATAATACAGCAAAAATTATTAAAGGTGGAAAAAAGGTTATAAAAGATAGCATATCAAATAATATTGAAAAAACGTTTTTAGACCAAGTGGATAGTATAGAAAAAGTAGGAAAATATATTAATAATTGGAATAAATATTTAGAAGCGAAAGATACAACAGGAATGAACAGAGAATATAAAAAAATAAAAGATAAATTAGAAAATATCATACCATTAGAAAATACTTTAAAAGAGGTAGAAAAAATAAATAATATACAAAAATTATTAAAAAATAAGGGAGGGGATATAAATAAAATAACCAGTGAAGAAATCGAACTAGCAAAGATATTAGAATAGAAAATCAATATCAAATTTGAAAAAAGTTAAGAACTTTTACTTGCATATTTTTCTAAGGTTTAGTATAATACAAAAGGAAAAATCTTTTGAAAATAAAGAAGAAAAGAGGAAGATAATGGATAGACCAGAAGAAACTATAATCGAAAGAGATATTGAAAAAGAAATGAGAACAGCATACTTGGATTATGCCATGAGTGTTATAGTAGCTCGTGCATTGCCAGATGTTAGAGATGGTTTAAAACCTGTACATAGAAGAATTTTATATTCAATGCATGAAGATGGAATAACATCAGACAAGCCTTACAGAAAATCAGCTAATACAGTTGGATCTGTTTTAGGAAGATATCATCCACATGGAGATGCTGCTGTATATGATGCAATGGTTAGAATGGCTCAAAATTTCTCAATGAGATATACATTAATTGATGGACATGGAAACTTTGGATCAGTAGATGGAGATCCACCAGCAGCAATGAGATACACAGAAGCAAGACTTTCTAAGATTGCTAATTATATGATGATGGATATTGAAAAAAACACAGTTGATTTTGTTCCAAACTATGATGATAGATTACAAGAACCTAGTGTATTACCAGCAAGATTACCAGCATTATTATTAAACGGAACATCAGGAATTGCTGTTGGTATGGCAACAAATATTCCACCACATAATTTAGTGGAAGTTGTTAATGGAATAGATGCAATGATAGACAATCCTGAAATAACTAATGAAGAATTAATGAAATATATAAAAGGCCCAGATTTTCCTACGGGTGCAACAATTTTAGGTAGAGATGGAATCAAAGAAGCATATACCACTGGACGTGGAAAAATTATTATGCGTGCTGAAGCAGAAATAGAAGAAATGTCAGGTGGGAAACAAAGAATAATAGTAACATCATTACCATATCAGGTTAATAAAGCTAGATTACATCAAACAATAGATCAACTAGCTAGAGATAAAAAGATAGAAGGAATATCAACTATTAGAGACGAATCAGATAGAACAGCAAATACAAGACTAGTTATAGAATTAAAAAGAGATGCAAATGCTCAAATTGTTTTAAACAGATTATATAAATATACACAAATGCAAGATACTTTTGGAGTTATAACTTTAGCCTTAGTAAATGGAGAACCAAAAATATTAACCTTAAGAGAATGTATATATTATTTCTTAGAGCATAGAAAAGAAGTTGTAGTTCGTAGAACAAGATTTGATTTAGAAAAGGCAGAAGCGAGAGCACATATATTAGAAGGATTAAAAATTGCAATTGATAATATTGATGAAGTTATAAAAATTATAAGAGAATCTTATGATGATGCCAAAGAAAGATTAATGAGCAGATTTAAACTTACAGATATACAAGCACAAGCTATTTTGGATATGAGGTTAAAAACTTTATCAGGATTACAAAGAGAAAAAATAGAAGAAGAATACAATGAATTAATGAAATTAATTGCACATTTAAAAGAAATACTTGCAAATGAATATTTGGTATATCAAATTATAAAAGAAGAATTAGGTGAAATAAAAGAAAAATATGGTGATGCAAGAAAAACAAAAATAATTGCAGCAGCAAATGAATTTGTTGATGAAGATTTGATAAAAGATGAACAAGTTGTTATTGCATTAACACATTTTGGATATATAAAACGTATGCCTATAAGTACATATAAAAGCCAAAAAAGAGGAGGAAAAGGCATTACTGGTATTGCAACGAGAGAAGAAGATTTTGTTAAAAATATATTTACAGCTTCTACTCATGATACAATTTTATTCTTTACAAATAAAGGAAAACTTTATAAATTAAGAGGATTTGAGGTACCAGAAGCAGGAAGAACAGCTAAGGGAACAGCCATTGTTAATTTATTAAGTTTAGATGCTGGTGAAAAAGTATCTGCAATAATACCTATACAAAATTTTGCAGAAGGAAAATATTTATTAATGGCAACTAAAAAAGGAATAATAAAGAAAACAGCGTTAAAGGAATATGATTCTTCAAGAAAAACAGGATTACAAGGAATTGCATTAAAAGAAGATGATGAATTAATTTCAGTAAAATTAACAGATGGACAAGATAATGTTGTACTTGTAACACAAGATGGACAATGTATAACATTTGATGAAAAAGATGTTAGACCAATGGGAAGAGTTTCACAAGGTGTTATTGGAATTAAATTAGATAAAAATGATAATGTAATTGGAATGGAATCAATAATAGCTGGTAATAAAGCAACCTTATTAACGATTACTGAAAATGGTTTTGGAAAGAGAACGGAATTAGACGAATATAGAGTACAGACAAGAGGAGGAAAAGGAGTAACAACTTATAAGATTACAGCAAAAACAGGTAAGGTAATTGGAATAAAAATAACAAATGGAGAAGAAGATGTAATGTTAATTACTGATACCGGTGTTGTTATCAGATTAAAAGTATCAGAAATAAGTATTTTAGGAAGATCAACACAAGGTGTTACATTAATGAGAACAAATGATGGAGGAAAAGTAGTAAGCTTTGAAATAGTAGAACCAGAAGAAGAAACAGAAGAATAACAATCCCACGAAAGTGGTATTTTTTTATATTCTTAGGAAAGTCATCTATGAAATAGTGAGTTTCCTTAGAAGATAATTATGGAAGAATTAAATT
>CAKPSH010000023.1 GCA_934183325.1 uncultured Clostridia bacterium | reverse complement strand
CCTTAGAAGATAATTATGGAAGAATTAAATTTTCTTATGTGCCTCTGGCACTTAGAAAATGTTATTCTTGTTTTTTAGTTTAAAAAAATCATTGTTGAAAAAATAACATTTTCAATAATAATATGTGTAATAATGTAAAGAAAAATACAATTATGTCATACGAAAATTAAAATATATAGTGCAATATTCTAAAATATGATGTATAATAATGGATGTAAGAAAGCAAAAGCCAATGCTGGATTCAGCATTTACAAGAGAAAGGAAACGAGGAATGTGTCAAGTACTGGTGCTGATATGGTATGACTACCATAAAGGCATTCTGATGGCAAGAAGGGCAACTTTAGCTGAAAAGAAGGAGGTACTTGAAAAACTGGGAAGACTTTATGCAAAAGGAGAATCATCTTTGACTCCTAACGAAAAAATTGAACTTGGTGCATTGAGAAATCTGTATGAGGGATTTCGATATGTGAAAGTACGTTTGGAGGACGAAGCCGATTTCCTACTCACCCCTGTTCATATTAAGAATGGAGAATTGAACTATTAAATTATGAAAAGAGCCTGCCAAAAGTATTCACTTTTAGGCAGGCTCTTTGAAATATATAATATGGAGGTATTCATGAGGATTACTGAACCAATAAAATGGAAAAAACATTTAGTATTGCAAAGATTTGGATTAAGAACGATGGAGGAATTAGAAAGGGACATTCATAGATACAAAAAAAGTGAATTAATGATTGAAGAAATTCGTAAAGATATGTATGCTAATAGAGGAGAAAATAGTTTATATACTATATCTTTAGTGGATAATAGACAATTACATAAATTACCTAATATTAACGTAAGAAATTTGCAAGAATTAGATGAAGCAAGAGAGAAAATAAAAGAGAAAGATGTTGATGAATTTTGGTATTGCAAGAAAGTTCAAGGTAAGGATAAAAATTTTTCAGTAGGAAGAATCTCTTTTGATTTAAGAACTCAATTTAGTTGTACAGAAGGATTATATACATCTCAAACCATAGAACAAGTGTGGAATGCTAGTCATAGAAAACTAGAAGGAATACATACGGATTCTACTTACTTAAGAGCAAGTAGAATAAATTGGGGAAGAAGATATAGTATAGAAGAAATTAATATTCCTGATACTGAAACAATGTCAAAACAACAATTAGTTGAACAATTTATACAAATAGTAAAAGAAATAGAAAGACAACACGAACATATAATAGATTTATCAGAATATTTAATAAAATTAGGAATTAATCAATTTAGTTTAGAATATTTATTAGAGAAAGACAAGTTCCAGTTTATAGATTGGGATTCACAAGATGATTTAAAAATTATAAATGGAATTGTTGGACAAGAAAATGAAAGATAACGAAGGAGAGAAAAGCCTATGACTAATATTTTTTCTAATCCACAAAATTATATTGACGAAATTATAAAAAATGTAAAAATACCTGCAGAAAGGAGAAAAAAGTTTGAAGGAAAAAGCTTAGCAAGTATATTCCCAACTAAATTTTGTGATGCAGGATGTGCACATTGCTTTTTTAAGTCAGGAAAAAAGACGGAAAGAGATACACCAGAAGAATGCGAGTTTTCAGATTTAGGAATAGACAAGTTTATTGAATTTATAAATAAATCAAATAATGGATACCTATTAGTAATAGGTGGAGGAGAACCATTTAAAAAATTTAAACAAATAACTAAAATAGTTGAAAAAGTAAAAACAGATCGATTAATACTAGTAACAAATGGAATGTGGGGACAAAACTATCAAAAGGCGAAATCTGTAATATTTGAATTATATGAACATTTTTGTAAAAGGGAGAATCCAACAAAATTAATACTAAGACTAAGTGTAGACAAATGGCATGTTAAGCAAATAGGAAAAGAATTAATAAATAATATAATTGACATTTATAAAAAATATTTTTATGATGAGCCAGATTTTGAATTACAATTACATACATTAATTGGTGATGAGACAATAGAACAAATAATGAATGAAAGAAAAGATTTTGAAATATTTAAAACTGATGAAACAGGAATTTCTGATAATGAAGAAGTAATAAAAATAAGCCCATATAGATGTAGATTAAATTTTGACACAGGGTATGTTATATATGTTGGAATAGCAAAAACTTTTTATTCTAATTTAAGACCAGATTTGAATAAAGAAACCGACAAAACAAGAGAAGCAATAAGAATATTTGATGATGATATGGAAAATAGTGCTTTTGATAACCCAGCTGTAATTTTAAATAAAAATGGAACATTAGGTTTTAATTTTTGGGTAAATTATAATGGTAATGTTGCATTTTGGGGAAATCAACAACTTACAGATTTAAAAAATATTTATTGTGATAGTTATGAAGATATAATAAAGGCAAATTTAGAAAATATAATAGCATATTCTTTTCTAGATAAAGGTTATAAGAATAGATTAAGAATTGTTGATGAAGTTAATCATAAAGCTGTAATAAGATCAAAATTAATAAATATAAGGGATTATGCAGGTGCAGCAATTTTAGAGGAAAAGAAAACTACATTATATTATGCAATAAGAGTTATACAAGATTACATAAATGAAGGAATAATAAAAAAACAAGAATTAAGAAAAATTTCAGAAACATTGCTTGAAACTATGGACTTAAGTAAAGAAAGTTTGGTAAAATTGTATAACAATTCAGATTATTGTATAATCGACGAATATATAGAAAAAGAAAGGTTCTCGGAAGAGAAATGGCTAGATTTATTTACATTAATAAACTTAGGTCATTATGACGTTAGTGAAGGTAAAATTCAAGAAGGAATAGGATATTATAATAAATATTCAAAAAATAAAATTGGAGATATTAAAGAGATAAAATGTGATTCAAGAGAACATTATGATAGATTGAATGAAAAATTAACTTTTATGAAGAAAGAAGCAAGAGATATGTGTAATCATAGTAGAGAAAGATTTAAGACTCCATCAACTGCAATGCTAATGCTAATAAGAAATAATAATGGAAAAGAACAAATATTATTACAGAAGAGAAAAAATACAGGATATATGGATGGATTTTATGACTTTGGAGCTACAGGTCATGTAGAAGATAAAGAAACAATGTCAATGGCATTAATTAGAGAAACAAAAGAAGAAATAGGAATAGATATCGAAAATGCAGATATAAATTTTGTTACATTAATACATGATATAAGTGAAGCAATATATTATAATGGATATTTTGTAGTAAAGAAATGGAAAGGGGAACCTAAAATTAATGAGCCTGATAAAATATCTGAAATAAAATGGTGTGACATAGATGATTTGCCAAAAAATATAATTGATAGTAGAAGAATTGCTATAAGAAATTATAAAACACATAATCCATATTCTGAAGTATGCTAAAATATTACAATTAACAATATTAAAATAATTACTCCAGATATATTTATATATGAATATTTAAAACATTCCGTTCTTCAAGGCGTTTAAGTTACTATATCTTCAAACTGTTGATACACACTCTACACACGGTAACTTAAAGTTTGGTTAAGGTCGAATTCGGTTTTAAATATTATATATAAATTCTGGCGGTCCAAAATATAATTTTGTTAATTGTAATATTTTTTATTTTTATGTATATCTGGTACTAGAAAAAATTTAAGCACAGAACAAATATTCTTAATAAAGATATTAAAACTATTGTAATTCAACATATTATGTGATAAAATGATTAAACTAAATAATGAAAAATTATGGGGCGATTTCATTATATTTGCACCAATAGGAAAGGAATAAAATGATTAATAATAAAATTATAATTAAGGGAGCAAAAGAACATAATTTAAAAAATATTAATATAGAAATTCCTAGAGATAAATTAGTTGTAATTACAGGACTTTCAGGTTCAGGAAAGTCATCACTAGCATTTGACACATTATATGCAGAAGGACAACGTAGATATGTAGAAAGTCTGTCATCTTATGCAAGACAATTCTTAGGAATGATGGAAAAACCAGATGTAGAATCAATAGATGGATTATCACCAGCAATTTCAATAGATCAAAAAACTACATCAAAAAATCCAAGATCAACAGTAGGAACAGTTACAGAAATATATGATTATATACGTCTATTATATGCTAGAATAGGAGTTGCATATTGTCCGAATTGTGGCAAAAAAATTGAAAAACAAACATTGGATCAAATTGTAGATGATATATTAAAATTACCAGAAGGTACTAAAATTCAAATATTAGCACCAATTATTAGAGGAAAAAAAGGTGAATTTGTAAAACAATTAGAAGGGTATCAAAAACAAGGTTTTGTTAGAATAAGAATAGACGGAGAAATGATGGAACTTACTGATGATATCGAACTAGATAGAAAAAAGAAACACAATATAGAATTAGTAGTAGATAGATTAGTAATAAAACCAGAGATTAGAAATAGACTAGCAGAATCAATAGAAGTATCTTTAAAAAATGCCAATAATTTGGTATTGGTTGATATATCAGAAAAAGACAAAAAGTACGAGAAAATATATAATACAAATTATTCTTGTGTTGATTGTGGAATAAGTATAGATGAATTATCACCAAGAATGTTTTCATTTAATAATCCATTTGGAGCATGTCCAGCTTGTACAGGTATAGGATATTTAATGAGAATGGATGAAGATTTAATAATACCTGACAAAAATAAAACATTATATGATGGAGTAAAAGCTTTTGGCTCAAGTACAATGAAAAAGGGCGAGACAATGGCTAAAATGTATTTTGAAAGCATAGGAAAACATTATGGAGTTGATATAAAAAAGCCTATAAAAAAATTACCAAGAGAGTTTTTAGAGAAAATTTTGTATGGTACTGGTGATGAAAAAATTGACTTTGAATATGAATCACCTTATGGAGTTAGAAAATTTACTACTCCATTTGAGGGAGTTATACCAACCCTAGAAAGAAGACATAATGAAACTAAATCACAAGGCATGAGAGACTTCTATGAAATGTATATGAGTGAATCAGATTGCCCTGTATGTAAAGGTGCAAGATTAAAGAAGGAAAGTTTAGCCGTTAAAGTAGGAAATAAAAATATAAACGAATTAACAGATATGTCGATTGATAAAATATTAGATTTCATAAATCATCTTGAACTATCAAAATCAGATGCAATGATTGCAGATATGATTATAAAAGAATTAAATAAAAGACTACAATTTTTAATAGATGTAGGACTAGAATATTTAACATTATCAAGACCAGCTGGAACATTATCAGGAGGAGAAGCTCAAAGAATAAGATTAGCAACTCAGATAGGCTCAAGTTTAACAGGTGTTTTATATATACTTGATGAACCAAGTATAGGATTACACCAAAGAGATAATGAAAAATTAATTGCTACATTAAAGAAATTAAGAGATTTAGGAAATTCAGTATTAGTGGTTGAGCATGATGAAGATACCATGTATGCGGCAGATCAAATTATAGATATAGGACCTGGAGCTGGTGTCCATGGCGGAAATGTAATGGCACAAGGAACAGCAGAAGAAATAAAATTAGTTCAAAATTCAGAAACAGGAGCATATTTAAGTGGAAGAAAAAAAATCGAAGTTCCTAAAAAGAGAAGAAAGCCAAATGGTAAATCTATAGAAATAATAGGTGCAACTCAAAACAATTTGAAAAATATAAATGTAAAATTCCCATTAGGAGTATTTACATGTGTTACAGGAGTTTCTGGTTCTGGAAAAAGTACTTTAGTAAATGAAATTTTATATAAAACAATTGCAAGAGAATTAAATGGAGCAAACGAAAAAGCAGGTAAATGCAAGGAAGTTAAAGGATTAGAAAACATAGATAAAATAATAAATATTGACCAATCACCAATAGGAAGAACACCACGTTCTAATCCAGCAACATACACAGGAGTATTTGATGAAATAAGAGAAATTTTTGCAACAACAAACGAAGCTAAAATGAGAGGATATCAAAGAGGAAGATTCAGCTTTAATATGCCTGGTGGCAGATGTGAAGCTTGTTCAGGAGATGGTTCATTAAAAATAGAAATGCATTTCCTTCCAGATATATATGTACCTTGTGAAGTTTGCCATGGAGCAAGGTATAATAGAGAAACACTAGAAGTTAAATATAAAGGAAAAAGTATAGCAGATGTTTTAGATATGACAGTAGAAGAAGCATTAGTATTTTTTGAGAATGTACCTAAGATAAAGAAAAAGATTCAAACTTTAAATGATGTTGGGCTTGGATATATAAAATTAGGACAACCTTCAACTACATTATCAGGTGGAGAAGCACAACGTGTAAAATTAGCAACAGAGTTATCAAAAAGAGCAACAGGAAAAACTTTATATATACTAGATGAACCAACAACAGGACTTCATATAGCAGATGTTCATAGATTAGTGGATATATTACAAAGACTAGTTGATACAGGAAATTCAATAATAGTAATAGAGCACAATTTGGATTTAATAAAAACATGTGATTATATAATAGATTTAGGACCAGAAGGCGGAGAAAAAGGTGGAAATGTAGTTCAAGTAGGAACACCAGAACAAGTAGTAAAGAATGAAAGAAGCTATACAGGACAATTTTTAAAGAAATATTTGAAAAAGTAATATAACAAAAATATCCGCACATATAAATATAAAGAATTATGGTTTTATAAGAATATAAAAAACGAAAGGTGCGGAGCTGTAAAACAGCTCCGCACCTTTCAGTGCGAGGAAATTAAGAGTTGATTGCCTTGATAAAGGAGAAACCATCAACAATGATAATATGTGGTGGTACGAAACCACCGAAATCATTGCTGGTAGTTTGAGATGTCAAGAACCTCATTGTAACGCTTTGAACCATCATATCGTGAGCGTTGACGTACTTTTTGGCGTCTTCAGCGATTTCGAAGACGTCTTTTTGTGTCGCAGTCGAAGGAACTCCGAAGATGAACTTCTTCGTTCTACCAAAACTTTCTGCCACAGGATTGTAGCCAGAAGTCTCAATGATGTCCAACAATAAACTAGATGCTAGCATAATAATATCCTCTCCATTATAAATGCTCACCGGACTTTCCGTGTCTTGCACATATAATTATACAACTTTATGTAAATTCTGTCAAATTAACTATCAAAAGAAATAAAAAACGAAAGGTGCGGAGCTGTAAAACAGCTCCGCACCTTTCAGTGCGAGGAGATCACGACATCAATTAGAGGTCTTTGAAAGCCTCGATAATGATGTTGTGAGTAGAGTCCGAACCATTCAGCTTGGTCTTGTAGACCTTCTGAATGATACCAACGCCCTTGCTTGTAACCAACATTTTCGCATCACTGACGATACGGGAAGTGTCAGTTTCAGAGGTACCGTAGGGCACACCGAAGACAAAGGTTGTGGTAATGCCAAAGCATTCAGCAGTGGTATTATATCCCGGAGAGGGGACAACACATACCAGCAGGTCAACAGCCTTGGGAAGGGTGTAGGCTTCCTTGTAGAGGTGAGATGCTGTGTAATCCCAGCCGGACTGGAATTCGTGAGGGCATTCGCGGAAGATAAAGCTTCCGTCCTTGTTTGTGCCAATCACTTCAGCAATCTTTGTTCCGGAAAGGACCCCGCTATTGCGGAATTTGCCATCCTTTACCAAGATCTGTTCGCCGTTTGCCAAGTTCACAATGTAGCTTGCCATAATCAAAAACTCCTCTTTGGATTAATGCTCACGGATATTTTCCGGTCTTGCACTTATAATTATACAACCTTATGTAAAATTTGTCAACTTAACTAATAAATAAGCATTTAAGACTAAAATAAATTCATATAAATAAAGAAAATCCCTTATTTAAAGCTATTATATAAAAATACATAACAGCTCTAAACAAAGGATTAAAGTTGTAAATTAATTATTTATTGTTTTCATCTTGGCTATTTTGATTATCGTTGTTATTTCCCTTATTCTTTCTTTTTTTATCTTTTGCCATTGAAAATGCACCTCCAATACTTATTAAGTATAATTATAGTATGGATAGAAATAATATAATTATACTTTTATTTTTAAATTCTTAAAAAAGTTATTTAGGAATAGTGAGTTTTATTAGAAAATATTAATATTCTTTTTAGAGTTGCAAAATAAAAATTTATATATTATAATAAAACAAATGTAAAAAAATGAAAAAAAAGAGGGAAAAATGATAAATATATTGCTATGTGGAAATGAAAAGGTATTTGATGGTGCTCTTACAGAACTACTTTCAATTACAAATAGAACAAGTGAAGCAATAAAATGTTATTTCTTTACAATGGATGCAACAAGGTTAAATGAAAATTTTACATGTATCACAGAAAAGCAAATTGAATTTTTAAATAAAGTTGTAAAATCAAAGAATACAGAAAATGAAGTA
This sequence comes from uncultured Clostridia bacterium, assembly GCA_934183325.1. Lineage (GTDB taxonomy): Bacteria > Bacillota > Clostridia > TANB77 > CAG-508 > CAKPSH01. The sequence goes on along the minus strand of CAKPSH010000023.1, from coordinate 9,104 downwards.
ATAAAGGTGGATGTTACAGAATTATATGAAAGAGAATTTAAAGATTCACCAAATGAAACTGCATATTGTACACCATATACATTATTAAGACTATTAGCAGATTTAGTACCAGAAATACCAGACAAAATTTTATATTTAGATATAGACATGATGGTTCGTAAAGATATAGCAGAATTATATAATAAAGACATTTCAGAATATGAATATGCTGCTGTAAAAGAAAAATATGGAAGCAAAATCATAAGATATGATTATATAAATGCGGGAATGTTATTATTAAATATAAAAAAGATAAAAGAAACAGGACTATTAGAAAAAGCAAGAAATTTGATCAGAAAAAGAAAATTACTTTTTGCAGATCAAGATGCGATTTTTTGGTCTACAACAAAGAAAAAATTATTACCAAGAATTTATAATGAGCAAGCTAGATTTAATAGAGAAGATACGGTGATATGTCATTTTTGTAAAAGATTAATGCTTAAACCATATCCACACACAGAAAATTATAAACAATGGCATGTTGAAGAGGTTCATAATATTCTAAAATGTCATTCTTTTGACGAAGATCTAGTTGAATATAAAAAACTAAAAGAAGAATTTGAAAATATGAAAGAGGAAATAGTAAAATGAGTACAGAACAAGAATTACCAATATTTTTTACTGTAGATGATGAATATATACCATTTTTAGCAGTTACACTACAATCATTAGTAGAAAATTCATCAAGCAAAAATAATTATGTAATAAAGGTATTATATACACATATAAATGATGAAAATAAAAAGAAAATAAAAAAATTTGAAAAAGAAAATATAAATATTGAATTTGTAGATTTAAATTATTATATAAAAAAAGTCAAAGATAAATTATATACAAGAGATTATTATTCAAATACAACATATTTTAGATTATTTTTACCAGATTTATATCCACAATATAATAAAGTATTGTATGTAGATAGTGATACAGTAATATTAAGAGATATAGCAGAATTATATAATATAGATATTGGAACAAATTTAGTAGCAGGTGTTCCTGATGGAGCAGTTCAACAGGTAAAGATATTCCAAGACTATGTAGAAAAAGTAGTTGGTGTTGCTGATTATAATAATTACTTCAATGCAGGCATACTTTTAATGAATTTAGATGAAATGAGAAAATTCAAATTTCAAGAAAAATTTTTATATTTACTAGAAACTGTAAAGTTCTCTGTAGCACAAGATCAAGATTACCTAAATAGATTATGCAAAGGTAGAGCTAAAATAATTGACAGTGGTTGGAATGTAATGCCTATAAACGGAGAAATGGAAAAAGAAAAAATAAAGCTTATACATTATAACTTAGATTCAAAACCTTGGCATTTTGATGATGTATTATATGGAGAAATATTCTGGAAATATGCTATTAAAACCGAGTTCTATAAAGAAATAAAACAAATGCAAGGAGATTACACAATAGAACAAAAAATAATAGCAAAAGAGCAAAGCAAGAATTTGATAGAACTTGCACAAAAAGAATCTGATTGCGTTGGGGATGATAGAGGCATTAGGAGGAAAGAAACAATAGAAAAAGATAAAGAACGTATAGAAATTTTAGAAAAAATAAAACAATATGAAATGGAAGGTAGATTTGATGAAGATGTAGAAAATGACCCACCATCATATCAACTTATGCCAAAAAATGTTGACTATTTAAAATCAAGAACAGGAAGCAAATTAAAAAATAAATTTGCAAACATAATGGGCGAAAAATTTTTGAATGATATAATAAAAGATAACAAGCTAATAATAAAAGAAGTAAAAGGATTAGAAAGATTAAAACAAATTGATGAAGGAACAATTATAACTTGTAATCATTTTAATCCATATGATTCATTTGCTATAGAAAAAGTATTTAGAATGGCAGAACAAGATAAAAAAAGAAAATTATATACTGTAATAAGAGAAGGAAATTATACAAATTTTCCAGGATTCTATGGATTTTTGTTTAGAAATGCTGACACTTTGCCACTAAGTTCAAATGTGGCAACAATGCATAAATTTATGAAAGCTGTTGACACTATTTTAGCAAAAGGAGATTTTATTTTAATTTATCCAGAACAAAGTTTATGGTGGAATTACGAAAAACCAAAGCCATTAAAAGATGGTGCATATAGATTTGCAGCGAGAAATAATACACCAATATTACCAATATTCATAACTTTTGAAGACAGTGATATTATTGGAGAAGACGGATTTCCAGTAAAAGAATATACAATAAATATTTTAGAACCAATTTATCCAATTGAAGGATTAAATGAAAAAGAAAATACAAAGATGATGAGAGAAAAGAATTCAGAGGTTTGGAAGAAAACTTATGAAGAATTCTATGGAAAACCTCTAATATATACAACAAAAAAAGAAGAGGCATAAAAGGAAAATTTTATGAAGGAAAAAAGAATAATTTATTATAAAGATGAATTAAATGATGAATTTTCAGAAGCAAAAATTACACCAAGGATTATTGATGAAAATTATGTTTATGAGCATAAGAATCCTTTGTGGAAATTTGCTTCTTTGGCTTTACAAAATGTAGTTTCAATGCCAATAAAAATATTATATAGCAAATTAAAATTTAGGCAAAAATATATAGGAAAAGAAAAAATAAAAAAATATAAAAATACAGGATACTTTATATATGCTAATCATACACAGAATTTCGCAGATGTTTTTATACCAAGTTTGCCAATATATCCGAAAAGAAACTTTTTTATTGTAAATCCAGAGAATGTATCAATGAAATTTTTAGGTAATATTGTACAAATGCTAGGAGCAATACCAATACCATCAAATAGAAAAGCTATGATGAATTTTTTAGATTCAATAAATAAAAAAATTGAAAAAAATTATGCAATAACAATATACCCAGAAGCTCATATTTGGCCTTATTATACAAAAATTAGACCTTTCAAGAATGTATCATTTAAATATCCTGTACAGCTACAAAAACCCACCTTCTGTATGACAAATACTTATCAAGAAAGAAAAAATGGTAAAGTTAAAATTACCACATATATTGATGGACCATTTTTTAGTGATATAAAAAATCCAGTGAAGGAACAGCAACAAGAGTTAAGAGATAAGGTATATGAACAAATGGTTCAAAGAAGCCAAAATAGCACTTATGAGCATATAATATACAAGAAGAGTGAAAAATAAAACAAAAAATAAGGATTACATAATATTGAAAATTATATCAAAATAAGATATAATTATTGTGAAAAAAATGCAACCACAAATAATGCTTATGAAATTCAAAAGCATGAACTACTTGTCTAAAAGGAGGAAAATAGTATATAAATTTGAAGTTCGAATATTCAAACCGAATAAAAAGAGGAAAAGCAAATGGAATATTATTATACTTTGACAATGTTATCTCTTATGAGTAATATGGTGTTGATTATTATGGTCTTTAACAATAAATATTATAAAAAAAGCAAAAAGAAGGCTTTGATTATAATATATGCGTTAGTTATGGTTGGAACATTATGTGAATTTATAGGAGAGGCAATGCAAAGCAAAAGAATTGATTGGATGACAACAATTAACCCTAAAATGGATCTTTGGGTGCATACAATAGTAAAAATGTTAGAGTTAATAATTGCTCCAAGTTTGCCAGTTCTTATGGCAAGAACAATTTTTGAATCTGAGAAGAATGAACCATACATAAAAAAAATTGTAGATGCATTTCTTAGAGGATATTATGCTATTGTTATAATAACAACAATATTCCAAACCAAGTTTTGTATTTTTAGAGTGGACGCAAATAGCACTTATATACATGCAAATTTGTATTCACTCTATATTGGAGCTTTTGCATTAACCGGGATTTATATGTTCTTTAATGCATTATGCTTCAGTAAAAGGTATCAAAATTTAGGAAAAATCGAAATGTTGGCTATAATGGCTTTTTCATTTATCGGAATTGCTATTCCGTCAATAAGCGGAAAAACAAAAACAGTCTGGCTAACAGTTAGTTTTATGGCTATAATGATATATAACTATTATGGTAATATGAAACAGGCTGTTGATGGAATGACAAAATTACTGAATCAAAAATGTTTTTTGGTTATGTCAGAAGGAAAAAGAGACGAAAAGTGTATGATTGTTATTATGGATCTTAATGGTTTCAAAATAATTAACGACACATATGGACATTCTAAAGGAGATGAAATTATAAAGATATTTGCAAAAATATTAAAAGAGCACTTCTCACCAATTGGAATGTGTTTCAGAAGAGGAGGAGACGAATTTGCACTTATTGTAAATGGTGAGTGCATTTTTAGATTTGATGAAAAAAAAGAAGAATTCAGAAAGAAACTAAAGGAGGTAGGACTTCCAAGTGCATCTATTGGCAGTGCAACGTATGACCCAGAACGGATAGAAGGTCCGTCTATGGATGAAACGATAGAACTCGCAGATAAGAGAATGTATGATGAAAAGAAAAAATATCATACTGGTTTAATCAATAAAGGCGAATAGTTAAGTACAAACCGCCCTATGTTAAGAATTTCTTAATATAGGGCGGTTGTCATTATCTGAATAATTCAGTATGTTCAATTAGGCGATAGTCGTTTCCATCGGGCAATTGAAAATTGAACCTAGGGTCAAGGGTTCTGTCATAGCGTTTGATTGGGTATTTATCTTTACCAACTCCAGAAGAAGCATAATTATATACATATAGTGTAAAGTCTTTGAGTTCAAAGGCTTCATCTTGAGTAAGAAAGGTAATTGCTTGGACTTCAGGTTCATTTGCACCATATTCCCAAACATCTCTAAAACCACGAACTAAAGGAATGTCAGATGGCCACATATTGATGATACCAACAGGTTTGCTGTTTCCAACAATTGCAAAAATGATAGGGTGGTCTTGTCCAGAATAGCCATCTTTTTCTAATAGGGTTCCAGTTGCAAGTGATTTAGCTTTAAAATAGCTATAAGTTCCCTTTAATTGACAGTCCATATCAAATATTTTGGGATTAAATGCTTTTTTAGCATCATATCGGGAATCAAAAATATAATTTAACTGGCTTATATGTACTTGGGAAGAAATTTTCTCCAATCCATTTAAACCATATACGGTATAATTCCCAATTTGCTTTGCTTCTTCGTCAGTATAAAGTGTAAAATAAACTTCGCTCTCATTGTCGAAAGGTGTACCATATGCGTGAATTTTATATTTAAAGTAACCGTTTTTCTGTATACAAGCAGGATTAGGAACACCAATAAAAGCAACAGGACCAAGCTCATAACAATATCCGAAGCTAGAGCTATAGGTAGTTAAAGCATTTAACTTTACAACTTCATCATAAGAATATGTACCATCAAGAAGATAATTCTTAGGGCTAATGGAATCACCATAGTGCAGAAAATAATGACCTCCAATATTTTCCATACTGATATCTCTACCTGGAGATAAAGTTTTTGCTAACTTTGTAAGAATACTAGTAAGCATGTGTTCCTCCTTCAATAAAATTGAGATGTGTTGTCGGTATATGTCAACTCCCTAAGGAGATTATGAAATTAGTCCTAGTAATCTACTAGGAACATCAAAAATTATAGCATTGAGAAAATAATAAGTCAATTATAATATTGATATTATCTTCCATCATCATGAGATATACTAAAACTATTTGATATTAATGCAGAAAAATTTGGCGTGGAAGAAACATAAGCAGGGATATTAGCATGCTGGATAGTTCTGTATTTTACAGGTGCGCCATAATAGTTTTCATATATACTTTTACAAAAAGAATAATTTAAATCTCTCATTCTACGTATATTCTCTTTTGGAAGTAATGCATTGTCTGGATAAATAGGTTCTCCAATATTTATGGTATAAGCTTGTTCTACAGCTTCATCACCTTCAATACTATTTTTATCTCTTAGTGTAATGAAAGTAGGGATAACTGGAACATTATTTAATGTAGCCCATTTAAAAGCACCGTATTTTAATGGTTTTGGTTTCTTATAGTTAAGCCACATACTTTGCTCTGGACATACTATTATAAAATCTCCTTTTTCTAATATTGTTTCTACAGCTTCTTCAAATATTTCCATTGTTTCTGGTAATTGACTTAATGGAAGAGTATTATCATATTTAAAATATAAACCGAATTTTCCAGGAAAATTTGTATAATTTCCTTCTCTAATTACTTTATATACTTTCTTTTGAATTCCTGCATCATGCAAAGTTCTTTCTACTGCAAATGTATCGAAAGGATTAAAATGATTTACAGTAACTATGGCACCAGACTTTACATTCAATGCATTTTCTATTCCATTTATTTTATCAATAGTAAGAGCTCCATGCTTCAAGGCATTATTTAAAAATGATGTTTTCCATGAATTTGCCATTTCATTTTTCTTAGCATTAATTGGATTTTCCTTTAAATAATCTACATTTTCAGGAGTCAATGGAATATTAGGTGGATCGTCATTTATATCTAAGTAAAATAATCCTGCAGATTCTAGAAAAGCTATTTTATCTTGGTTACTTAAATTAAAAAATCCATATTTTCTTAAAAATAGTATTTGTTCATTAATATTCATATCAAAAAATCCTAATTTTTTTAATTTTTCTATTTGTATCATAAAATTAATATTCCTTTCTTTTGGCTTAAACAGTTGATCTATATAATGATGTATTAAAAAATAATTAAACCAACCAGACAAATTATACAAAAATAATTGCTAAATTTCAAGTAAAATATGGAAAAAGCAAAAGAAAGTAGTATAATAAAGATGAAAAATTTAGTGAACAGGACTAACTACTAATAGTATTTGAAAGGAATTGATAAAAATGAGAATATTAATTATTGGAGTAGGTGTCGTTGGTTCAAATTTAGCTGAAGGTAAAGAATGCTGTGGTTTTTATATATGCAAAAAATATTTAAAATTGGATAAATAATATTAAAGAAAATATAGAAAACATATAGAGGTTATAGTATAATTTTAATAGTATTTTTTTATTTGAAGTATATTAGGAGATAGAATGAATAAGCAGGTAATATTAGATAATGTAAATAAGCTTATGGCAATGTATAAAAATGGTGAGATTGGTGGAGAGGTAATGCCAGAAGACGCAAATCCAAAATTTCAGAAAGATAGTTTAGAAAATTATCTATATTTCACTTTACCAATGGCATTAAACTATCAAAGAAATTCTTATACATTATGGGAAAGTGCTTTGAAAACATACAAAGATGAGAAAACAAAATTTGTTTTCAGCCCTAAAGTATGCTTAGAAAAAAGCTTTGAAGAAGTACAATATGCATTGACTAAATATAAAGTTGCTCTACAAAAGCAAAAACAAACTGAAATATGGTTAGCATTATGTAATACATTTGTAGAAATGTTTGATGGAGATATACGAAAACTATTTGATAAATTAGATAATGATGTTAATAGAATCAGAGATTTTATACAAAAAGAAAATAAAAAGAAGTTTCCTTATTTATCAGGAACTAAGATTTGCAATTATTGGTTGTATGTTATTTATCAATATACGGATAGAAGATACAAAAATATAGAGTGCTTAACCGTTGCTCCTGATACTCATGTATGTAAGGCAAGTCATAGACTAGGTCTAATAACAGATGAGGAATTAAATTCAAATAATGTTCAACAAATAGTTATAGAGAGATGGCAAGAAGTTTTAAAGAACACTAAATATAAGCAAATTGATATTCATACTCCATTATGGTTATGGAGTAGAAATGGATTTAAGGAAATAATATAATTAAGAATTTAAAGGAGAGATAAATAAATGAATAATGTAGAATTTATGAGTAAATTCAAACCAGAAACGAGAGGTATAAAAGAATTTAAGCATTGGATAGTTTGCGTAAGAGGAAAACAGGCAACAATAGGTGATGCTGTTATTCTTTTGAAAAGAGAGACAACTTCAGTTGCAAATATGCTTCCAGAAGAAGGGGCTGAGTTTCCAAAAGTTATCAAGTGGTATGAAGATATTTGTACTAAAAAATTTGGAGCAGTAAAATTTAATTATATTATTATGATGATGAAAGATAACTTTGTTCATTACCATGCATTTCCTAGATATGATAAGGACATAAAATTATTCAATATGGAATGGAAAGATATAGATTGGCCAGGGGCTATTAATTTTAAAAGTGGCATTGAACTTTCTGAAGAAAAGATAGAAGAAATAAAAAATTATATGAGTGAATGATATATAATATTTAAAATAGCCTGAAAATTAGATTTCAAGATATTATAGAATATATTTATACTATATTTTCTGTAATAAATTGATCAATTTATTACAGAAATCAAGAAAACGTGGAAAGTTACTTTTGATATCATAAACACAAAATATAATTTATTGAATAAACAAGAAATGTTTGGCTTTGTTATTAAAAATAAAAAAGACAATCGTACTTATAAAGATGATGAGATTGCGACACCACTGGTGACGCAATGGTCTTGGACAAAATTTAAAAAATTGAAAAATTTGATAGATAGTAAAGATAAATAGTAATTTGGAGGTTAGGCAAATAATGAAAAAAATAAATTATATATTGATAATAGTTGCAATATTAGGAATTGGATTTGCATTTTCTCTTTTTAGTAAGGAAGGTATTGCAATAAATGTGAATTCAAAAAATAAAGATTTAGTTAGTAAATCATTAAATGGAGAAATAGAAAATACGGATGATGTTACTAAAATTATATTAGGTCAAGGGTGGCACTCAGGAAAATTAACCATATATCATTCTTTAGGAAATACAGAAACATTATATATTACAGAGGGAATGTTTAATTTAGGAGAATTAGAAAAATATATTAGAGAGAATGGATATAATTTAGACAATATAGGATTTATTTCAATAGGAGTTTCTAGCATAATTCTAATATATTTACTTATTTACAGGTATGTAAATAAAAATAAATCATAAAACAAGAAATTACAATTTAAATAAGTATAATATTAATAAAAGGAGAAATTTTAAATGGAAGAAAATGCAAAATTTTTAAAATGTCCAATATGTGACAATATAATAGAATTAATTGATGGAGATGTACAACATATAACTTGTTGTG
>CAKPSH010000022.1 GCA_934183325.1 uncultured Clostridia bacterium | reverse complement strand
TAGAACTCTCACTTTCATCAAAAGATGAAACTGAAATTTTTAAATTTGTAATATCAAAATTTAAATCATCTATATATTTCTGATGTTCTTTATTTTTTTCTGAATATTCTTCAATGATTTTTGTTAATTCAGATTTTTTCTTTTCAATTTCTACTATTTCATTTTTAGTTTTTTCTCTATTATTATTATTTTCTTCATTCTGAATTTCTAATTCTTTGAGTTCTTCTTTTATTTTTTCAACTCTTTGATTTGCCTTTGCAATATTTTCTTCAATAGATACAATTTTTTGTTTTTCTGTTGCATAAGTTATATCTATCTCTTGTAATTTATTTTCTAATTCTTTTGATTTTTCTATTATTGTTTGAATTGATTTTTCATATTCTTTTTGCTCATTTTCAATAATATTTATTTTATTATTTATATTTTGAACCAATATTTCTAATTCTTTAATTTCTCCTGCTCTACCTAAAATATTTACTGTTTTTGTAGGTGTTGCTCCTCCAGAAATCATTCCTGATGGATTTATAATATCACCTTTAAGTGTAACAATTTTAAATGAATATTTATTTTGTTTTGCAAGACTAATTGCTTGATCCATATCTTCTACAATAACAGTTCTTCCTAATAAACTTAATATTATTCCTTGATATTTTTTATCATATTTTACTAAATCCGATGCAACACCATACACTCCATTATTGTTATTATTAATAATTCTATCTAATTTTTTTCCATTTACTGCTGTTATAGGCAAAAATGATGCTCTTCCTATATTATTTCTTCTTAAATATTCTACTAATCTTTTAGCATCTTCTTCTGTTTCTGTTACAATATTTTGAAGTGATGCTCCTAATGTCATTTCTATAGCAGTTTGATACTTCTTATCCACTTCAATTAAATTACTTAATACACCATTTACACCTTTTGATAATTCTTTATTTTTTTCACATTCTATTAATAATGTTTTAACACTCTTTGTATATCCTTCTTTTTCTCTTTCAGTTTCTTTCAAGAACTTTAATCTTGATTCTTTCATTCTTACATCTGATAATAATGTATTTATATTTGTTTGATATTCTTTAATTTTTTCATTTGCATCTTTTTTATTTTCAGATATTTCATTTATTTGTTTTATTATTTCATCTCTTTGTTTTTCAATTTCATAAAAATTCTTTGATATATTTTCTTTATTAAATCTTGTATTATCTAACTCTGATATACTATTTTGTAAATCATTTTTTAATGTTTTTTCTCTTTTTTCTATATTTTCTATATTTGCTTCATATGTACTAATTAAAGAATTTTTTTCAAATTTATCATCATTATATTGTTCTACACATTTTTTATGCACTTCAATTTCTTTTTCTTGTTCTGATAAATTTTCTGTTAATTTATTTAATTCTTCTTGTTTTTCATTTAATTCTTTTTCAAATTTTTCTTTATTAGAAAATAAATTATTTTTCTTTTCTCTTTTCTGCTCAATTTCTTCTTCTAATTCTTTTTTTCTATTTTTTAATTCTACAATTTCATCATCATATCTTTTACTATTTAATTGATTATTTGCAATTTTTTCATTAGTAACATTTATTTCTGAATTAATTTTCTCTTTTTCTTGAATTGTAGTTGATTTTAAATTATGTAATTCCTCAATTTTTACTGTAATTTCATCAATTTTATTATTTAATTCTTGTTTTAGTTTATTCATATCTTCAAGTTTTAAATTTTCATCATTATTTTGATTTTCTAATATTTTTTCATCTTCTATGATTTTATTTAATTTTTCTTTAAATTCTTTAATATTATATGAAAATAGACCTACCTCTATATTCTTTAATTCTTCTTTTAATCTCAAATATTCTTTTGCTTTTTCTGATTGATTTTTTAATGGTTCTATTTTCTGTTCAATTTCATAAATTACATCATTTATTCGTAATAAATTTAACTTTGTTTGTTCTAATTTTTTTTCAGTTTCTATCTTTCTGGTTTTGTATTTTACAATTCCAGAAGCCTCCTCAAATACATGTCTTCTATCCTCTGATTTATTACTTAATATTTCATCTATTCTTCCTTGTCCAATAATAGAATACCCATCTTTTCCTATACCTGTATCCATAAATAATTCTACTATGTCTTTTAATCTGCATGGAGCTTTATTTATTAAGTATTCTGTATCACCACTTCTAAATAGCCTTCTAGTTACTGTCACTTCTGTATATTCAATAGGTAATCTTCCATCTAGATTATCAAATACCAATGATACCTCTGCAAATCCTAATGATTTTCTACTTTGTGTTCCTGCAAAAATAACATCCTCAGATTTTTGACCTCTAAGAGATTTCATACTTTGCTCTCCTAAAACCCATCTTATAGCATCTGAAATGTTACTTTTCCCTGATCCATTTGGTCCTATAACTGCTGTAACACCAGGCATTAATTCTAATACTGTTCTATCTGCAAATGACTTAAATCCTTGCATTTCTAGTCTTTTTAAATACATTCTATCTCCTCACTTAGTTTCTTTATAATTGTCCTTAATAATAATAACCCAAAAATAATAAAAACTCAAGAATTTGAAATAAATTCTTGAGCTTTTGTTTTATTTAAACAATAATTTTAAAATTATATTATTATTGTATACCATATTTCCAATTAAAGAATTATTAATTTGTTCTAAGAAATCTGTATTATTTAACATTGGGGCTATTAATGAAATTACAGCAAATACAATATATACAATTAAAATTCCCTGTATAACTCCATATATGGTTCCTCCTGCTTTATTAAATTGCTTTATAATTGGTAATTTTCCTATCAAATCAGCAAAAACGTTAATAAATATCAATATTAATTTTGATATAATAAATACTGCTAATGCTACCCCTATTCTTATAATATTAACTGCCACATTGTCTGACACTGTATCAATTAATTCTTTTTCTCCTGTTACAATCATTTCTTTTTGCTTTGCTACTATTCCGTCTATGTATGTAACCATTACCTTTGATTCTTGTTGTTTTTCTTCGCCTTCTGCGTTTTCTTCTTTAATTACATAAGATTTTACTGTATCACTTATAGCATTTTTTATATTATCTTTTACATTAGTGTTGTTTATTATGAAATTTGATATTGGTGTATATAAAACCAAAGCAATAATTATTGCAAGGAAGAACCCTAGTATTCCTACTGCTAGTTTTATTAATCCTTTTTTATACCCCAAGAATGTACATAATGCTATAACTGCTATAATTATTATATCTATTATGAAAGCCATATTAAATCCTCCTTTTATAAATTAATTATTTCTATTCTGTCTCTATATATTACACCAGCCAGAGAACTTCCTAATACAATTTGTGTTATTTCTTGACTTGATTTATATTTTTTCTGTACCCATCCAAATCTATTAATAAAATCTGCTTCTGTTCCTAAATTTATGGCAATGTTATTTTCATATACGCTTAAGAACTTTATCGTGCTATCTACTTCATAATTTATTTCATTCTCATTTGAAATATTTTTTATGATAATTTCTGTGCTTGTACTTAAAAATCCTGAAGATTTTTCTTTTGAATAAACAATACTATTTTTTGCACTTACATCTGCAATATTTGTTTTATTATCTATTGTTATTAGCTGTTTATCTTCTCCATTTTCAATTATATGTATACTATTGTCATATATGCATAATAATTTGTTTTTTTCCTGATATTTTATATTTGTAATTAAATCACCTTGTTGTGCAGATATATTTTTTTCAATAGAATTTGTTGGATCTTTTTTTGCTTTATCTATTGAAATTATCTTTATACTTGATTTTATTATTGCTCCACTTGTATCTATTTCTGCAATTGCTAAATATAAATTATCATCTGAAATATCGGTTGCTATTGCACTATTTGATGATAAATATGTCTTAAATTGTTCTCTTCCTTCATTATTATATGTAATAATAATGTTTTTATATGAAGTTCCTTTTTCTATTACTGAAACATACCCGTTTTTATTTACATTTATTTTTTGTATAGTTCCATCAACATTTCCTTGCCAAACTATATTTCCTCCTGAAATTAAATATATATTCTTCCCACCATTTTCTGCTATACAAAGATATTTCCCGTTTTTGGCATATATCGGACTATTTATATTAACATCTAATTCGCACACCTTCATTGCATTTGAATTATACAAGGTCAACATATTTTTCTCTAAAATTGTAATATATTTGTCGAAAGCATATATACTTTGATTATTTGATAAATCTATATTTATAGATGCAATATCTTTATTTTCTATATTCTTTTTAAACACATAATTATCCGCCCATTCTCTAAAGCTTTCAATCTTTATATATGAAATTATCAGTCCTAAAATCATTAGTATAATTAATATTACAATTACTATACATATTTTTCTCTTGGTAGTTAATTTTTGTTTATACTTATTTATATCTATAATACTCATCTTGTGTACCTCTTTATTTTTTACATAAATTTTATCAAAAAACTAAAAAATAAACAATACCTTTCATTTTTTTATTATAATAATAGCAATCTGTATAAGTCCTATAACTCCAAAAATCGGATAAATTGTATTTACTAAATTTGCAAATCCTAGTAGTGATATTGGAATTGCTGAAATGCACATTATAAAATTAAAAATTTTATATTTTTTTATACTATTTTTACTTATATTTTCTAAAAATGTATAACCTTCTGATATCGCTGTCGTAAATATAGCAATCAATATTATTATATTATATAAATATTTATAAATTCCTCCAAATTCTTTTGCCACATATAACATTGGAATTTCCACACTCTCTTTGACATTAATTAATAGAAAAAATATTATTAGTGCTAACGAACATATAATTGCTGTTGAACAAAGAGCTACCATTATACATTCTTTTCTATTTTTTAAATATTTGTTCATGGTGCCAGTCAAACCTATTAAAGTAATGCTATTATAACTAGTATATATTATTGCTTTAAAAAGCCATTCACTATTTGTACTTGTTTTTATATTTGTTATATTATTAATATTTTTTACTCCAAACAATATTAATATTAAAATAATTATTGGAATTAAAATTGTACTAATTTTTATAATTCTATTTACATTTTTTTTAAATGTGAAATAACATAATACGAGTAAAATTATTGAACTAAAAACTCTGTTCACATTAAACTGTTGACTAAAATATGCAGAGAATCCTGCTATCATAATATAAAAAGAAGCTATTAGAAAAACATTTATTATATATTTTATAAAATTTTTTACTTTATTATTTTTTATTATTTTATCTAGTAATTTATTGTAATTATCTAAATTATATTTTTTAGATAAAATTAATGTTTTATATATTATAATTCCAAATAATATTGTTGATATAATTATTCCAAGAATTCCTAGTTTTCCATATATAAAAAAAAATGAATAAATTTCCTGTCCGTGATGCAAACCCAGCTCCTATTATAATCCCTATTATTAAAAATGTTATTTTTATTATATTCTTCATAAAAAAAATCACCATATTTATTTTATGGTGATTTTTTATTTTTATAACTTTATTTTCTGCGTTTTCTTATTACCCATACAACAATTCCAATTGCTATAATTACTAGTGGTACAATGAATATTATCAATCTCACTACTATATCTTGACTAGCTGTTGCCGTATATGGTACTGATGTATAAGTTTTTCTTATTGTTATTGTATCTGTTCTTTCTGTTAAATATGATATTGAATTTAAAATCAAATCTTGGTTATTATAAAAGTCAATTGCATATGCTGCTTGATTTGATATTTGTATTGGATAATCTATTGCGAAAATTGCATTAGCATATATAACTAAATTTGATTTTTTTGTGTTTTCTGATTCATTATCATTACTTATCGTTTTTGTTGCTAAAGCTCCAACTACATATTCTTTAGCTTCTTCTCCTGAACTTGGACTAGTTGATGAATTTGATAAATCTGTTCTGAATATAGCTGAATCAGTGGTTGTTAATAATTTAGTTACTTCAACTCCTAAGTTCTCTAGTTCTTCGTTTGATTTTATATCAATTTTTCCTGAATTAAATAATAATACTTTTCCACCTGATACAATTGGACTTGTAATTTCTGATTTAGAACTTAATTTAGGAAGAATTAAATTTGGAGTTTGCATTAACATTGCTGACTTATCTTGTTCTAATATAATACCATTATTTGCCAAGTCTATTCCATACATATTAAGTACTTTATTTACATTAGTTAATGCTCCGCTTGTTGAATAATCTGATAGCCATAAAATATCTCCACCATTATTTATATATCCTGTAATTATATCTGTCTCATAGTCTGTAAAATCTGTTGTTGGTGAAACTATAACTAAAGCTTGACAATCATCTGGGATTTTGTTGCTAACTAGCAAATCTAAGCTTTCTACTTCATTTACTTCCCCTTTTAATTTTGTATTTAAAGTAGTCATATAATCTTTTAATGTATATTCACCATGTCCTGTTAGGAAATATATTTTTGGTGCGTTGTCTAGTGTAACAGCTAAAATAGAATTAGTTAATTTTTGTTCAGTTAAATCAACAGTTTCATATGTATTATAATCATATGAATATAAATCTGTTGCTGAAACTTTAACTTTTCTGTCTCCATTTGCAATAACTATTGTTCCATTTGATTCATCTGTTGAAGAGACATCGTATTTTTGTGCAATATCTTGTCTAGTTTCTATAGATACAACTTCATATTTTATATTTTCTTTATATTTGGCATATTGTTTTATTAAATCAACTACACTTGAGTTTTCTTCATATCCAAATACATAAATTTCAATTTCCTGTTCTACATTTTTTATCTGATTTTTTGATTCTTCAGAAAGTGAATAAAATTTTTCTTTAGTCAAATCAATATCCGTAATGTCTAATGCCTTAATTCCCATATTGATTGCTACATAAGCAGCTATAACGGCAACAATCAATAAAAATGTTAGAGTTGAATCTTTAAAAATTCTATTTTTTATAGCCCTCCATACCTTATTTTCTTTTTTAGGCTTTTTTATTTTCTCTTTTTTAGGTTTCTTTACCTTTTCCTTTTTAGTTTTTTTGGCTTTTTCTTTCTTTTCTTTCTTTTCGTTGTTCTCTTTTTTACTTTCTTTTTCTACATTTTTATTTTCTATTTCTTTAACTGTATTATCATTTTCTGAAACATTGTTTACTTTTTCTTCTTTGTTTTCATTATTCTCATTATCAATATTCATTTTTTCACCACCCTATTTTAAATTCTTTCTTCTTTGTACTGATATTATTGTTAGAAGTATACATACAACAATAAATGAAACAAGTGCAACAGTTTCTTCTACTGGAATTACACCATTTATAAATTTTTCAAATAAACTGACAAATGATATTACAGAGAATACACTTGAAAGTTGTGATATATACATTGAAGCGAAGAAAAATAAAGCAGTAATAATATAAGCAATTATAGGTTGCTCTGTTAAACTTGATGCAAAAATACCAAATGATATATATGCCATAGTTAATAATAGAAATCCTAATAATGTAGTTAATAATGTTGAAACATCAGGAGTTCCAAAAAAACTAATTATTCCTAAATACATACAAGATATTAACTCTGTAATTAAAACTACAATTACTCCTGCAAAAAATTTTCCAAGTACGATAGCTGTTGTGCTTTTAGGTGATGTCATTATTAATTGATATGTGCCATTTTTTCTTTCTCCTGCAAATGAATTCATTGTTAATATTCCTATTACAAAAGTTAAAATTATTGCACTATTATAAAATACATAAGCAAAATTAACCTCACCATATTGGAATGTATATAAATAAAATATTAAACTAGATACCTCTAGAAATACCCCAATAAAAATATAACCTAATGGAGTATAAAAATAATTTTTTAACTCTTTTTTTAATACTGATAGCATTATTCTTTATCCTCCTTTTGTTCTTTTTCTTCCTCAACCTCTTCTTTTTTTGTATTTTCTTCCATATCTTTTTCTGGATTTTCATCCACTATATCTTCATTTTCTTTTTTATTTTCTTCGTTTTTTTCTGTAATTGTATTATTTATTAATTTTAAGAACGCATCTTCTAATGTAACATCAGATTTCTTTATTTCTATTATTATAATATTATTTTGTGCAAATTTTTCAAATATATCTTTTCTAATATCTTTATCTTTTTCTACTGATATCATATAATGTTTTGTCCCGTCAGTGTTTCCATTTATTAATTTGATTTCTTTTATTCCTTCAATTTCTTTTGCTACTTCCTCTGCTTTGTTATTTTCATCTTCTACAGTTATATCCAAAACATTGTTTTCTGTTGCTCTATTTTCAATATTATTTGGTGTATCAATAGCCACAATTTTTCCGTTATCTATAATTATAACTTTATCACATATTTGACTTATTTCTGACAAAATATGTGAACTTATAAATACAGTGTGATTTTTTCCTAAATCTTTTATTAATTCTCTTATTTGTTTTACTTGTTGAGGATCTAATCCAACAGTTGGTTCATCTAGAATTAATACCTTTGGATTTCCTATTAAAGCACCAGCCATACTTACACGTTGTTTATATCCACGAGATAAATTTCTATTTAAAGTATTTTGTACATTTTCCAATCCAGTTTCTTGTATTACCTTCTTTACCTCTTCTCTCTTATCTTTTTTCTTCATTCCCTTTAGATCTGCCATATAATTTACAAATTCTTTAACTGTCATATCATAATAAAGCGGAACTCCTTCTGGCATATAGCCAATCTCTCTTTTTGCTTTCTTTGGTTTTCTACTGATATTGTATCCATTTATTTCAATTTCTCCTTCTGTTGCCTCAATACATCCAGTAATCATATTCATGGTCGTACTTTTTCCAGCGCCATTTTTTCCAAGAAATCCAACAATTTCTCCATCTTGAATTTCAAAGCTAATATTATCTACCGCTGTAAATCCGCCATACTTTTTAGTGACATTTTCTACCTTAACCAACTTTGTCTCCTCCTATATAAAATTATAGTAAAATATTACCATTCTTGCTCTTTATTTGCAATAGATTTTACAAAAAATTCACATAATCTAATTACTAATTTTTTTGTTTTATTAATTATATTTGTCCAATTTTGTAATTTTAATTTATTTCTTTATATTTATTTGTTGGATTTTATTTTTTTACATTTTTTTGTAAAAACTATTGACTATGTTATTGTTTTGTGTTAATATAATTAAGTATCTTGTTTTGGGTCAATAGCTCAGTTGGATAGAGCACACGCCTTCTAAGCGTGGGGTCGGGGGTTCGAATCCCTCTTGGCCCACCAAAGTATATTATAAAAATCGACTATTTCTAGTCGATTTTTTATTTTATTGTTTCATTCTTAAATATCCAAGTTCTTCCCAACTATTATAAGCTAAATTTAATCTAAACACTACTTTAGGTTTTGCTCCTGCTCTGTTTTTATCTACTACACATGCATAATATCTTACATCAGGATCCTTAAACTTCTTTAAATCATAAAATTTTGTATCTACTTCTTCTAAAGAATATTCATATTTTTCTAAATCTTCATTATGTATTTGTTTTATTAAGCATAATGTATCCAATACTTCCTTTACTGTTCTACTAACTGCCAAATCATTTACATCAAGATTTATTGGTAAAGTACTGCTCTCTGTTAATTGCAATGATGATGCTATAAATATTTTTAAATTTTGTGCTAAATTAGAAAGAATAGTTGCTGTTTTCTTTATTTCTTCTGCAACACCAATATTAGCTGTATCAGTTTTTAATGTATCATAAAATACATAT
Source organism: uncultured Clostridia bacterium (assembly GCA_934183325.1). Classification (GTDB taxonomy): domain Bacteria; phylum Bacillota; class Clostridia; order TANB77; family CAG-508; genus CAKPSH01. The sequence continues at coordinate 10,580 of CAKPSH010000022.1, read as the reverse complement.
TCCATTTTTTCTTTATAATAATAATTCAAAATTACTTTTTCTAGTTCATCATTTGTGTGATCTGTTATATTTACAAAGAAAATTGAGTTTTTCATTTGGCTATCTATCCAATTGGTTATTCTTATTGTATCTTTAAATTCTTCTGATAAATCTAATAATCTTTTTGCAAAATCGAGTTGTTTTTCTCCTTCTTCCTTTATTATAAATCCATTTTCATCTACTTTAACTTTTTTTCCTTCATCTGGTCTAAATTTGAATTCAAGTAATTCTCCCTCTGTCTTTTTTATTTTTATTCCATGAATTTTTTGTATTTCTGGGTTATTTATTACTGTAGTTATTAAACATAATCTCATTTTCTCTTCTGACATTTCATTTGATATTATTAATACTTTCTTCTTATGCACAAAAGCGATATTAGCTGCTAAATTAATTGTAAATCTACTTTTACCTGAATTTGATGGCATAGCATATGCCATTGTTTCTCCTTTTCTTATACCTTTAAATACACTACTTAATATTGGAAATGGTAATTCTAATCCATCTGTTAATTCATTTTCTCCTGTTACAAAGAAATTAGTTACTCCAGAGGTTAAAACACCTCTTTTAAATTTTTCTGTAGCTGTTATTTGTTCAATTGCATCCTTTACCTCTTGAATTGTCATTCTGTCATATAATTCATACTTTAATATATCAATTATTTTTTCTTGCGTTTCTTTTAATGGCATTCTTAAATAATTTTTTCTAATTTCAAATAATTTTCTTATTTCTAAATATGTTTTTTCAAAATCGTATTTTTCTTTTAATCCCTTTTCTCTTAAATCGATTTTCATTTGATATGTTTCTGCATCTTCTTGTGCATAATTAAAATTATCTTTTGCAATTTGTGGAGCATATGCTTCTCCTTCTTTAAATAAAATACTTTTATATAAATTAAGATAAACTGGACTTTCAAAATAACAATCTTCAAATAATATATAATACATTGACATTGATTTTGGATTTGCAAGTAATAATCATATAAATCTTTCTTCTAGTTCTAGATAAGATAATGCTTCTGGATAAACTTGTTGTTCTTCATCTTCATTATTTTCTTGTTCTTCTTGATTTTCTTCTTGTTCTTCCTGTTCCTCTTGTTCTTTTTCATCCATTTCATCTATTTCTTCATTTTTTAATTTTAATTTTCCTTCTTCTTTCATTTTTTGTATTAATTGAGCAATATCAATAAATCTTCCTTCATCTGCTAGTTGATTTAATAAATCTATTTCTTTTCTATTTTTTTCAGTTACTTCTAATCTATCTATTATGCTCAAAAGTTCGTCTATATTATTCTCATCCATTTTTATATTCCTTTCTTTACTTTATATTATAAGTATATTACACTTAATACATTTTTTTCAAGTTTTTTTACTTATTTCTATTAAAATAAAGACCTACAGAAGTTTATGTCATCTCCTGTAGGAATATAATATAAATGGGGGCTATGTAGAGGAAAGTCTTTTCTGATAAATTTGGGAGCCAGAAAATATTGGAAATAAATTTTCTTTCCTCTACAAGTTTAATAACATTTTTAATATTTTCATCTTACAGGGTATTTTTTTAGATTAATTAATAGAATTAAAATTAATTTGATTTAAAATTATTATAATATTTGATAAAAATATGTTAAGAAATAAACTTTTTTGTCATCTTTTGCTTAAATACATAATAGCACCTTATACATAATCTGTCAACAAAAACTCGTCGACCAAATTCGACAAACTATTATAGCTGTAGCAATTCCTACCACGTCTGCAATCAGAGTTGCACATAGTGCAAATCTAATTTTTTTTATTTTTACAATTCCTGTATAAACTGTAATTACATATAAAGTGGTTTCCGTCGCTCCCATTATTACTGCCGCCATAATTCCAATATTACTGTCAACTCCATACTCTTTCATTATATTTGTTGCAGTAGCTATTGCTGCACTTCCGTGAAATTGGCCTCATTATTGCTAAAGGCAAAATTTCATTTGGAAGCCCAATATAATTTAATATTGGGCTTAATATTTTTTCTATTAATTCTAATATTCCTGAGCTTTTGATTGCTCCAACCACTAAAAATAATCCAATTAAAGTAGGTAATACTTTTATTGTTGTACTAATACCATCTTTAGTTCCTTCAGTAAATAAATCAAATACCTTCTTTTTTTCTATTACACCATATAATATTATTAATACAATTATTAAAGGTACTGCTATCATAGAAATATAATTCAGAATGTTCATATTTTATCTCCTATTATTTTTTTCTAGAAAATATTTTAACTACTATAATTCCCGAAATTGCAGAACATATTGTAGCAATCCAAACAGGTACAATTATTGATGTTGGATTTTGTGAATTTAATGAAACTCTTATTGCTATAATAGTAGTTGGTATAATTTGAAGTGATGATGCATTTAATACAATTAACATTATCATGGAATTAGATAATGTATCTTTTTCTTTGTTTTCCTCTTGTAGTGTTTCCATTGCTTTTAAACCGAAAAGGTGTTGCTGCATTTCCTATTCCTAAAATATTTGCTGATATATTCATAGCAATTTCTTTTTTGGCTTTATTATTATTTTTTATATCAGGAAATAAAAAATTTATGAGTGGTTTAAGAATCCTTGTGAATTTTTCAATAAAACTTGTTGATTGTGCAATTTTCATTATTCCACACCATAAACACATCGAACCGCAATAAACTAATACTTAAATTAACAGCATTATTTACAGAATTAAAAACTTCTTCATTAACATTTTTTATATTATTCGTCAATATAGCATATCCATATGAAATTATTATAAATAGAGGCCAAATTACATTAAGCATACTATTTACTTACCTTTCTAATTATTTTTCTTTTTTATACTTATTCATTTATAAACAAAAAAATTCATCAAATTTTCATTGACCTTATTATAAAAAGTATGCTATTATATACTTTGATATGATTACTATATAAAGTAATATACTTTTAAGGAGGAATTTCTATGATTAAATCTACTGGAATTATTAGAAAAATGGATGAATTAGGTAGAGTCGTTATACCTATGGAACTTCGTAATCAATTTAAAATAGTAGAAAAAGATCCTATTGAAATATTTGTTGATGGTTCATCAATTATTTTAAGAAAATATGAACCAAATTGCATTTTCTGTGGAAATACTAAAAATTTAATTGAATATAATGACAAACTAATTTGTAGTAAATGTGCTGATAAAATAAGTACTTTACACCCTAATAATTCTAATAATACAAAATAAATTTATTCAAGCTTATATAATTTCGTTATAATAATTAAAACCACACTTATACATAATTAAGTGTGGTTTTTAATTATTTATTTTTTATGAAGTATTGATATATTTCATTTTTGGATACATTTCTGTCCTTTGCTATTTGTTTAATAATTTCCTTATTTTGATAGCCTATTTTTTCATAATATCTATAATGTTCATCTAAACTCAATGAATTTAAATCTTGATTTTCATCATTTAATTCCTGATTTTTTTCTATAATTATAACATATTCACCTTTAGGTTCCTGTACCTTTTCAATCATTTCATCTACAGTTCCTTGCTCAAAGCTTTCATGAATTTTCGTCATTTCATGTGCTAATACTATTTTCCTATCTTCTAATATTTCTTTTAAATCCTTTAATGTTTCTTTTAATTTATGTGGTGCTTCATAAATTATGATAGTATTTGTAGCAAATTTTATTTCTTTTAATTTTTCTTTTCTATTTTTGTTATTCATTGGTAAAAAACCTATAAATGTAAATTCTTTTGTATCCATTCCTGATGATATTAATGCACATATTAATGCACATGCTCCTGGAATCGGAACAACTTTTATATCATTTTTTATTGCCTCTTCTACAATTTCTTCTCCAGGGTCTGATATTCCAGGAGTCCCTGCATCTGTAACTAATGCTATATTTTTTCCTTCTAATAATTTTTCTATTATTTCTTGTTTTCTTTTATCATCACTATGTCTTTGATAACTAATCATTGTTTTTGTTATTTCTAAATGATTTAATAATTGTAATGTATGTCTAGTATCTTCTGCAACAATTAAATCTGCTTCTTTTAAAATTCTTATTGCTCTTAATGTTATATCTTCTAAATTTCCTATTGGTGTTGCTACTAAATATAATTTTCCCTTCATTTTTTCTCCCTTACTAATTATTTATTTTTTCATAGATTTCTAATATTTCATTTGTATAATCTCCATTTTTTTCATATATGTATAATGGTTTTTCCACCTTTAAAAATTTTCCTCCATTTTTTACTGCTTTAATTAAAACTTCATTTGGGGCTTTATCTTTATTTGGTTGAACAAATCTTATTATTTTAGGTTCTAATTTATATTTTCTTAAACACTCTAATATATCAGCTATTCTTTCTGGTCTATTAATCATATAAAAAGTTCCTTTATCTTTTAATTGTTCTGATGCAACTTTTATAAAATCTTCTAAACTAGCTGTTATTTCATGCCTTGAGATCATTTTTACATCATTTTCATTAATAATTCCTGTATTCTTTTCTTTATATGGTGGATTTGTTATTACAACATCAAAACTTCCTTTATTTAATATTTTATAAATATTCTTTATGTCTTCATTAATTATTTCTACATCTTTTTCAAGTTCATTCATGATTACACTTCTTTGTGCCATTTCTGCTACTTCTTTTTGTATTTCGACTGCTGTTATATGTGAATTTTCAATTTTTCTTGACATTAAAATAGCTATAATTCCTGTTCCTGTCCCTAAATCTAATATTTTACTTTGCTTTTTTGTATCTCTAGCAAAACCTGTTAATATCACGCTATCTATTCCAAAACAAAACCAATTTTTATTTTGAATTATTTTTAATCCCTTATACTCTAAATCATCTATTCTTTCATTTTCTTTCAATATTATATCTTTCATTTTATATATACTTGTACTATTTCACTCCTTAATTATAAAATAACAATTTTATTTTCTTTACATATTATATATTAAAAATGTTATTTTTTCAAATAACAGAAAGAAGTATTTATTATGGAACAAAGAATTTTCTATGAAACAAATAATAGGAATGCTCCACCTCCACCACCGCCTCCAAAGAAAAAGCCTAAAAAAAAGAATTTTAATTTTAATGAAAAAAAGAAAAATACTATAAAATCCTTAAAAGAAGTAGAATGCTTTTTAAATGATTTTAATCGTTTTAAACGATATATGCATTTATATAAATTCTTTAAATGATTAAAAGTAAATACTTTTAATCATTTCTCTTAAATACTTCATTAAACTTTATACTTCCACTTTTAAATTCTCTCTCTTCACTACCATCTATTAATATTTTTAAATATGTAACCTCATTTAATTCTGTTAATGTATCTACCATTGAATTTATAATATTCTCTTCTTTTTTTATATCACCTTCTTCATTCTCTACAAATTCTTTTGATAAATCCACATATACCACATTTCCTTTAATATAAACTTCATTTATTTTTGTTTCTTTAGGTATTAATGTTTGTAATTTCTCATCAGTTGGTCCATCAATTAACATTTGAACTAAAACACTATAAGGATTTTCATTTAATTTCTTTGCATCTATTTTCCTATTTTCTTTTTCTAAGTTTCCAGTTTCTATATTTTGAAAATATAATGTAATCATTGTTTCCCTTTGCTGTTCAACACTTATCTCTTCTTCAGGTGTAATTTCATTTATTATATTATTTTCAATATTATTTTCTTTTTCATTATTTTTAAAAAAAATAAATAATCCTACCACTATAACTAATATAATAAATAATATTAATAATATTTTTTTATTCATACACTATGAACTAACTTTTTAGTTAATTCTCCCTCCTTTTTTATAATTTTGACCATTTGGTTTTCTTCATATTCTGATGCTTGTTTTACTGTTTTATGCCTACGGATTTCTATTTTATTACATTGACAAAAATCCCTTTTCAGTATAAAATTTGTTATTATAATTGTAACAAATTAATAATAGGAAGGACTGATTATTTTATGGAAAATGAAAATAATTTATTACACGTCGGCTTAGATGTCGGTTCTACTACTGTAAAAATTGCTGTTTTAGATGAAAATTTAAATACATTATATACGGCTTATGAAAGACATTTTTCTGATACAAAAAATACAGTATGTAATGTGTTAGAAAGTTTAATAGAAAAATATCCCAAAAACAAATATACAATTTCACTTACTGGATCAGGAGCTATGTCAGCAGCTGGATTTTTAGACTTACCTTTTATACAAGAAGTTGTTTCTTGTAAACGTGCTGTAGAAAAATACATTCCTCAGACAGATGTAGTAATAGAATTAGGAGGTGAAGATGCTAAAATTATTTACTTTGATAAATTTGTTGAACAACGTATGAATGGAACTTGTGCTGGTGGAACTGGTGCATTCATTGATCAAATGGCTAGCCTTTTACATACAGATACTGCTGGTCTTAACGAATTAGCAAAAAATCATAAAACTATATATCCAATTGCTTCAAGATGTGGTGTTTTTGCCAAAACTGATGTGCAACCATTATTAAACGAAGGTGCAGCAAGAGAAGATATTGCAGCTTCAATCTTTCAAGCAGTAGTTAATCAAACTATTAGTGGATTAGCCTGTGGTAGACCTATCCGTGGACATGTAGCTTTTCTTGGCGGTCCTCTAAATTATTTATCAGAATTAAGACAAAGATTTATCGAAACATTGAATTTAACAGATGAAACAACTATCATTCCTGAAGATGCACATTTACTAGTTGCAAAAGGTGCTGCTTTAGATTCTGTTTCTGCTTCCCCTGTATCTGCTCAAAAACTAAAAAGCAAAATTCAAGTACTTAGAGTATCTCATGATACAACTAGTGTACCTTTAAAGCCATTATTTTCTATTGATGCCGAATATGAGGCCTTCAAAGAAAGACATTCTAAAACTACTGTAAAAAAGAAAGATTTAAAAAATTTTAAAGGCGACTGTTTTATTGGAATTGATGCAGGTTCTACAACAACAAAATTAGTAGTTATAGATAGAGATAGCAATTTGTTATATTCTTTATACAGAAATAATAATGGCGATCCATTAAAAAGTGTAATTGAAATGTTAAAAGAAACATATTCTGTATTACCTAAAGAAGCAATTTTACGTTTTTCTGGTGTTACTGGATATGGTGAGAAATTAATACAAACTGCTTTAAATGTAGATCTTAATGAAATTGAAACTATAGCTCATTATAGAGCTGCGTCAGAATTTATGCCAAATGTAACAAGTATTGTTGATATCGGTGGACAGGACATGAAATATATAAAAATTAAAAATGGCGTAATTGATAATATTATGCTTAATGAAGCCTGTTCTTCTGGTTGTGGTTCTTTTATTGAAACATTTGCAAAAAGTTTAAATTTAACTATATCTGAATTTGTTGAAGCTGCTTTAGAATCAAGAACACCAGTTGATTTAGGTTCTAGATGTACTGTATTTATGAACTCAAAAATTAAGCAAGCACAAAAAGAAGGATATTCTGTTGGAGACATTTCTGCAGGTTTATCTTATTCTGTTATAAAAAATGCTATTCAAAAAGTTATGAAAGTTAGAGATCCTCAAACTTTAGGTGATCATATTGTTGTACAAGGTGGTACTTTTTATAATGATGCTGTCCTTCGAGCTTTCGAATTAATAGTTGGAAAAGATGTTGTTCGTCCTGATATTTCAGGTCTTATGGGAGCTTATGGTGTTGCTCTTCTTGCAAAAGAACAATTTGAATCAAATTTAGATATGGAATATAAATCTACTTTAACTCAATTAGAAGATTTAGATAAACTAGATATAAAAATAACACATACACGTTGTGGAAGATGTGAAAATCATTGTTTATTAACTATAAATAAATTTAGTAATAATAAACTATATATATCTGGAAACCGTTGCGAAAAAGGTGCTGGAATTACATCTAATAATTCTGAATTACCCAACATAATGAAATATAAAAACGAAAGATTATTTAATTATGAACCTTTACCTTTAGAAAAAGCTCCTCGTGGTGTTATAGGAATTCCAAGAGTTTTAAATATGTATGAAGATTATCCATTTTGGTTTACATTTTTAACTAATTTAGGATTTAGAGTTATACTTTCTGAAAAAAGTACTCGTAAAACTTATGAAAAAGGAATTGAATCAATGCCTTCTGAATCTGTATGTTACCCTGCTAAATTATCTCATGGTCATATAAAGAGTTTAATTGATTCAGGAATAAAAACAATTTTTTATCCTTGCGTTCCTTATTCTAGAAAAGAATATGAAACTGCTGATAATCATTATAATTGTCCTATTGTTATTTCATATTCAGAAGTAATAAAAAACAATGTTGAAGAAGTAAAAAATATTAAATATTTAAATCCATTCTTATCTTTTGAACCTAAGAAATTAGCTCAAAGAATATTAGAACTTGATGAATTTAAAGAATATAATTTTAATAAAAAAGAATTAATACATGCTGCCACTTTAGCTGAAGAGGAATATCAACATTTTAAATCTGATATTCGTAAAAAAGGTGAAGAAGCACTGAAATATATTAATGAACACAATTTAAAAGGAATTGTTCTTGCAGGTAGACCTTATCATACTGATCCAGAAATAAATCATGGAATTGATACTTTAATAACAGGACTTGGATTATGTGTATTAACAGAAGATTCAATTTCTAATCTAACAGAAGCAAAAAGACCTTTACGTGTTGTTGATCAATGGGTATATCACGCTAGATTGTATGCTGCAGCAGATTTTGTTGGTAAAAATGATAATCTTGAACTTGTTCAATTAAATTCATTTGGTTGTGGAGTTGATGCTGTTACAACAGACCAGGTTGAAGAAATTTTATCAAGTTATGGAAAAATGTATACATTAATAAAAATTGATGAAGTAAATAATTTAGGTGCAGTTCGTATACGTATACGTTCGCTACTTGCTAGTATGGAAAAACGTCTTGCAAAACGAAATTCTTCTTCAGAAGAAAAAGGAGATTATGGCATTCATAAAGTTCCATTCACTAAAGAAATGAGAAAAGATTATACTATTTTAATACCACAAATGGCACCAATTCATTTTGAATTTGTTGAAGCAGCTGTAGCATCTTGTGGATATAATGTAAAATTATTAAGAGAATGTACTTCACACACAGTTGAAACAGGATTAAAATATGTCAATAACGATGCTTGTTATCCATCTATTTTAACTACTGGTCAATTTATAGAAGCTTTACAATCTGGTGAATATGATTTAAATAAAACTGCAATTATTATGTCACAAACTGGTGGTGGTTGTCGTGCAACAAATTATATTGGATTTATAAGAAAAGCTTTAAAAGATGCAGGATTTTCTCAAGTACCAGTAATTTCATTTAATGTTGTTGGAATGGAAAAAAATCCTGGATTTAAAATAACTCCTGAATTAGCTGAAAAATTATTAAAATGTGTTGTTTATGGAGATCTACTTCAAAAATTGCTTATGAAAAATAGAGCTTATGAAAAAAATAAAGGTGAATCAGATAAATTATATTATAAATGGTTAGATAAATGCAAAGATATTATCGCACACTCAAATACAAAAGCATTCAAAAAATCAATTTATGATATGGTTAATGATTTTGAAAAAATCGAATTAGATACTTCAATTCAAAAACCTAAGGTTGGTATTGTTGGTGAAGTATTAATAAAATACCATCCATTTGGTAACAATTTTGTTGCAAATGTTTTAGAAAAAGAAGGTGCAGAAGTTATTCTTCCTGATTTTATGGGATTCATAAAATTTATAGCCACACATAAAATTACTTTTAATCAATTATTAAAAACAGATAAAACAAAAGCTACAATATTTAAATTAGCAATAAAATTAATGGATATATTTGAAAAAGATATGAAAATTGCTTTATCAAATTCTAAAAAAGATTATTTAATGCCATGTAATATTTGGGAATTAGAAGATAAAGTAAAAGATGTTCTTTCAATAGGAAATCAAACAGGTGAAGGTTGGTTCTTAACAGCTGAAATGATAGAATACATAGAACATGGTATTCCAAATATTATATGTGTTCAACCTTTTGCATGTTTACCAAATCATGTTGTAGGTAAAGGAGTAATAAAAACAATTCGTCAAAAATATCCAAATGCAAATATTTCTCCTGTAGATTATGACCCTGGTGCAAGTGAAGCAAATCAAACAAACAGAATTAAGTTATTAATGACTGTTGCAAAAGATAATATGAAGATACAGGCTAATGAAAAAAAAGCTCTTAAAACTGAAAATATGAGTTCAGAAAATTCAAGCAAAACTACCGCTAATAAATAAAAAACAAGAATATAAAAAATTATTAAAAAAAATCTAGTATTAAAGAATCAAATACTAGATTTTTTATTTTTTAACTGTTCTTTATTTATAAAATAGCAAATTTATTTAAATAATAACAATAGTTTTTATTACAAAAAATGTCAAAAATTTTATCCACAAGTTATCCACATAGTTATCCACAATTGGCT
>CAKPSH010000021.1 GCA_934183325.1 uncultured Clostridia bacterium | reverse complement strand
AAATAATAAATAATAAATAATAAATAATAAATAATAAATAATAAATAATAAATAATAAATAATAAATAATAAATAATTTAATGGCGAATTATAAGAAGCCGTAAAGTAAAAGGAGGAAGTACTAGAAAAAACTAGGAAAAAATTATGGAAGCAATAGTCGCAATATCAACTCCACCAGGATATGGAGGAATAGGAATTATTAGAATGAGTGGAAAAGATACATTTAAAATAATCGAAAAAATTTTTAAGCCAAAAGGTAATGATGAAATAAAAGGATATAACATGAAATTTGGACATATTTTTGATTCTGAGGGCAAAAACATAGATGAAGTATTAGTTACATATTTTATAGCACCAAAATCCTTTACAACGGAAAATATGTGCGAAATAAATTCTCATGGAGGACCTGTAATTGTAAATAGAATATTAGAATTATGTATAGAAAATGGAGCGAGGATGGCGGAGCCAGGAGAATTTACCAAATTAGCATTTTTAAATGGAAGAATAGATTTATCACAAGCAGAAGCAGTTATTGATATGATAAATTCAAAAACTAGAAAAGAACAACAAGCAGCAATGAGCCAATTAGAAGGAGAATTATCACAGAAAATAAACGAAATAAGAAATGAAGTAATGGATAAAATGGTAGATATAGAAGCATCAATAGATTATCCAGAGTATGACATTGAAGAAGTAACAAGAAAAAATCTAAAAGAAATGCTAGAAGATGTAGAAATAAAATTAAAAAATATACAAAAAAGTTTTGAAAATGGAAAAATAATAAAGAATGGACTTAAAATGGCTATAATTGGAAGACCAAATGCAGGAAAATCATCTTTATTAAATACAATTTTAAATGAGGATAGAGCTATTGTAACAGAATATGAAGGAACAACAAGAGATATAATAGAAGAATTTATTATAATAGATGGTATACCAGTAAAAGTTATTGATACAGCAGGAATCAGAAGTAAAACAGAAGATAAAATAGAAATGTTGGGAATAGAAAAATCAAGAAAAATAGCTAAAGAAGCCGATTTAATAGTATATATCATAGATGCAACAAGAAAATTAGAAAGAGAAGATAAAGAAATGCTAGAGGAACAAAAAAATAAAAATATGATAATAATATTAAATAAACAAGATTTAAATACAGAAATTAATGAAAATACAGAGGAAATAAAAGCATTACACAAACCAGTTATAAAAATGTCTACAATAAAAAAAGAAGGAATACAAGAGTTATATAGAGAGATTTCTGAGATGTTTGGACTTGGAAAAATACGAATAGATGAAAGTATAACTGTTACAAATGAAAGGCATAAAGAATTAATAATAAATGCAATAAAAAACACACAAAAAAGTATTGACGGAATAGACAAACAAATACCAGTAGACATAATATCTATAAATATTAAACAAATTCTAGATGAATTAGGTAAAATAACAGGAGCAACAGCTTCAGAAGATATTATAAATGAAATATTTAAAAAATTCTGCTTAGGAAAGTAAAAGATATTGTCTACAAGTAATAGAGAACAAGAATTTTTGTTTCACATTTGGAAAAAACCTTTACTGGCAGTAAAGAAAATTATAAGAAAAGAGGAATAAAAAAATGGAATATAATGCAGGAGATTATGATGTAGCAGTTATAGGAGCAGGACATGCAGGATGCGAAGCTGCACTGGCTACAGCAAGAATGGGATTAAAAACTTTAATATTTTCAATAAGTTTAGAGGCAATAGCAAATATGCCATGCAATCCACATATAGGAGGAAGTTCTAAGGGACATTTAGTAAGAGAAATTGATGCTCTAGGTGGTGAAATGGGAAAAAATATTGATAAAACATTCATACAACTTAGAATGTTGAATACATCAAAAGGACCAGCTGTATATTCACTAAGGGCACAAGCTGATAGGAAAAGATATCATATAGAAATGAAACATACATTGGAAAAACAAGAAAATTTATATGTAAAACAAGCAGAAATTGTTAAAATTGGAGTTGAAAATGGTAAAGTTGTTAATGTAGTAACACAATTAGGTGCTGTGTATAATGTAAAAGCAGTAATTTTAGCAACAGGAACTTATTTAAAAGGTAAAATTTTTATAGGAGAAACATCCTATGAGAGTGGGCCAGATGGTGTATTTCCAGCAAATCAACTATCAAAATGTTTAAAAGATTTAGGAATTAGTATTACAAGATTTAAAACAGGAACTCCAGCAAGAATTAATAGAAGAACAATTGATTTTTCAAAAATGGAAGTACAAGAGGGCGACAAAGATATAGAAATGTTCTCTTTTGAAGATAAAGAAAGAAATATTGATCAACAACCATGTTATTTAACATACACAAATGAAAAAACACATGAAATTATAAGAAAAAATTTACATAGATCACCACTATATGCCGGAAAAATAGAAGGAACAGGACCAAGATATTGTCCATCTATAGAAGATAAAGTAGTAAGATTTGCGGATAAACCAAGACACCAAGTATTTGTTGAACCTGTTGGGCTTGATACAGAAGAAATGTATATACAAGGAATGAGTTCATCATTACCTGAAGATGTTCAAATCGCAATGTACAGGACATTACCAGGATTGGAAAATGCGGAATTTACAAGACCAGCTTATGCAATTGAATATGATTGCATAGATCCTTCACAATTAAAATTATCATTAGAAATAAAAAATATATCTGGAATGTTTTTTGCTGGTCAAATAAATGGAACATCAGGATATGAAGAGGCTGCTGCACAAGGATTAATAGCTGGGATAAATACAGCATTAAAAATAAAAGGCAAAGAACCATTAATATTAAAGAGATCAGATGCATACATAGGCGTATTGATAGACGATATTGTTACAAAAGGAACAAATGAACCATATAGAATGATGACTTCTAGAGCTGAATATAGGCTATTATTGAGACAGGACAATGCAGATTTAAGATTAACAGAAATGGGACATGAAGCAGGATTAGTTACAGATGAAAGATATAATAATTTCTTAAATAAAAAGAAAAACATAGAAAATGAAATAGAAAGAATAAAAAGAAAAACTATAAAAGCTAATGAAAAAACAAATGAATTATTAGAAAAATATAATACAACACCTATAACAAATGGTACGAAATTAGCAGATTTAATAAAAAGAACTGAATTAGATTATGAAAAATTAGCACAATTAGATGAAGATAGACCTGAATTAACAAAACAAGAGAGAGAAGAAGTAAATATACAAGTAAAATATGAAGGTTATATAAAAATGCAGGAAGAACAAGTAGAAAAATTCAAGAAACTAGAAGAAAAGAAATTAAGTGAAAATATAGAATATAGTAAAATAAATGGATTATGTTTAGAAGCAAGGCAAAAACTAGATAAATTTAAGCCTACATCTGTAGGACAGGCATCTAGAATTTCAGGAGTTTCACCTGCAGACATTTCAGTTTTATTAATATATTTAGAACAAAGAAAAAATAAATAAGTTTTATATGAAAAAACTAAAAAAATATTGACATATTAATAATTTTTATATATTATTAATATGTCTTTTTATATTGTAAAATAGATAGAAATAGATATATAAATAATATCAATTATAAGATGTAAATAAAATAAAAAACAACATAAAATTGACAAAAAGTAGGAGGTAGAAAAATGGGAAAAGTAATATCAATAGCCAACCAAAAGGGTGGGGTTGGTAAGACAACAACATCTGTAAATATTAGTACCATATTGGCAAAAAAAGGAAAAAAAGTATTATTAATAGATACTGATCCTCAAGGAAATGCTACTAGCGGATTGGGAATAGAGAAAAATTTTGAAAATTCTGTTTATGATGTTATTATTGGAGATATAAAGGTTGAAGATGCAATATTAGAAACAGAAATAAAAAATTTAAAAATTTGTCCATCAAATATTAATTTGGCAGGTGCTGAAGTTGAGCTTGTATCAATGATTTCAAGGGAATATAGATTAAAAGAAAAACTTGAAGAAGTTAAGGAAAAATTTGACTATATAATTATTGACTGCCCACCATCTTTAGGATTGATTACATTAAATGCATTTACATCATCAAATAGTGTTTTAATTCCTGTACAATGTGAATATTATGCACTTGAAGGATTAGGACAATTAATAAATACAATTGAGCTTGTAAAAAAACACCTAAATAAAGAATTGGAAATAGAAGGAGCTGTTTTGACAATGTATGATGCAAGAACAAACTTATCAAACCAAGTTGTCAAAGAGGTAAAAAACTATTTCGGAGAAAAAGTATATAAAACTGTAATACCTAGAAATGTAAGACTTAGTGAAGCACCAAGCTTTGGAATGCCAATAACAATTTATGACCCAAGATCAAAAGGAGCAAAATGTTATGATAAGCTTGTTAAAGAAATAATAAAAAAGAATGATGAAGAAAAACAAGCAAAGCATATGAAATAAAAGGAGGTAATATATAATGGCAACTGTTAGAAAAACAGGATTAGGAAAAGGATTAGGAGCTTTATTTGCAGCAGAAGTACCTGAAAAAATAGAGAAAATTGAAGAAAAAGAAGAAAAACAAAAAATTGAAGAAAAAAAAGAAGAAAAATTAGAAGGAAAAGTCTTAAATCTGAAAATTAATGAAGTTGAACCTAATAAGAATCAACCAAGAAAAAGTTTTAATGATGAATCTTTGGAAGAATTAGCAGAATCAATTAAACAATACGGACTTATTCAACCTATTATTGTTACAAAAGAAGAAGGATATTATGCTATTGTTGCAGGAGAAAGAAGATGGAGAGCTTGTAAAAAGGCAGGAATGAAAGAAATACCAGCAATAGTAAGAGAAAATGATGAAAGAAAAAACAAAGAAATAGCATTAATTGAAAACATACAAAGAGAGGATTTAAATCCTATAGATAAAGCAATGGGAATCAAATGTTTAATGGAGGATTACAATTTAACACAGGCTGATGTTGCTCAAATTTTAGGAAAAAGTAGAAGTTCTATAACAAATTCAATTAGAATTTTAAATCTGGATCAAAGAGTATTGGATATGGTTAGAGCAGGAAAACTATCAGAAGGACATTGTAGAGCACTTTTAGCTATTCCAGATGGTAATAGACAATATGATATGGCACTAAGATTTTTAGAAACAGGAGCTAGTGTAAGAGAAGTAGAGAAGAAAACACAGTTAACTAAAAAAATAAAGAAAAAAGATCAACAATATGAAGCAATATACAGAGATGTAGAAGATTCCTTTAAGAACTTTTTTGGAACAAAAGTAAAATTAGATGCTGGTGTAAAAAAAGGTAAAATTGTTATTGAATATAAAAGCAATGATGATTTGGAAAGAATTCTAGAATTAATAAAAGTATAAAAAATTAAAAATATTATTGATTTAAAATGGTACTAATGTTGAGGAAAATAAAAAGTGTTACAAAGTTTAGAAAAATGATACTAGAATATTAATTATTTCTAGTATCATTTTTAGAGAGATAATTCAGTAATAAAATAATAATTTGTAGATAATTTATATAAATTTAATTGATATTTTTTTATATTATAGTAAGTCATATAGTTATATATTATAAATTTATATCATCAAAATTTTTGTAAGTAGTTATAAAGCATTATTTTTAATGTATTTATATCTTCTCTACTAAATTTTAATTTACTCATATGTTTACTTTTGTAAAAATTATATAACATAAAATTAATATAGTATAAAAACTTTTTTAGACTGACTAAGTTTAAATTAATATATTATTTATAAATAATTATTTTAAAAGTAATTTTATGCATACTTAAGATAAAATACTTTATTAATTGTTAGATTAGAAGCTAAATAGAAAAAGTTTTTTATAACATGTTGTTATATTCTGTAATTTATGAATGTGAATTATATGAAATATATATAAATATTAAGTAAAAAACTTTTATCGACATAATACGACAATTATTATTATAATAAATTTATTTTTTTTATTTATTATTCATTTTTTTATTGACATGATATTAATTTTAGTGTTAACATATATTTGATTGTTATATATAATTATAATAATCACCTTTCATTAAGAAATATTATTTTTAAAGGAAGGTGGTTATTATGCCTTCTTTTTGGAAATGTATTTATTAATTGCAGAGGGCGCTGGTTGATAAGAGAAAGCATAACAAAATGTAAAGGAGCATAGAAATGAAAAAATATTTTCAAAAATTTGTTGGTGTTTTCTTGATTGTTGCTATTGCTACAAGTTTTTGTAATATGCAAGTCCTTGCGGTTGATATGGAGCAGCAAGAAGCCTCTAATCAGGTGTTTCTTGTTCAAACTGGAAGGAGCAGATATGAGAACCTTTCGTGCCACTTCAAATCACACATGAATATGGCTACACGTTATTTTGATGGCAATACGATTTTGTGTAGTTTTAAACCTCACAGTGCTACGTCTGGCAAATTCAAAGTCACTCTGGTTAATGCTGATACTGGATATAGGCATGCAACTATTACATGTGATCGGAATGTGGGACACAGCATTACTTGGGGAGATGTGGGAGCAGGAAATTATTATTTGTATTTTGAAACTACGAATGATGGCGCCTACGTTTACATTGAAGATTTGAAAATGTATAATCCGTAAGTAATATTTTTGCTTTTTCTTTATCAACCAAAGAAGGGCTACTACTCAGTTGATGATTAGTAGTCCTTTTTAATATTATAAAAGGAGTGATTGTTATGCAGACATTTGCTATTTTTGAATTATTGATAGAATACATATTAATAGGATTAAAGATTTTAGTACCAGCTGTTTTATTATTTTTTATATCATATTATGTTTTTTACATCAAAATATTTAAAGGTACAAAAAGAATAAAGCTTGCTAAAATATTTTTATATTCTATTTCAATTATTTATTTAATTATTTTATTTAAGGCTACATTAAGATTTGATTCTTTTAGTACTTATGGTTATTCTGGTTTAAATTTACATTTATTTAGCTCTTATAGAGAAGCTTATCATAATATAGATGTTATTTGGTATAAAAATATTTTGTTTAGAAATATTATTTTAAATATTTGTTTATTTGTTCCTTTAGGTTTTCTTCTTCCTTTTTACTCAAGGAAATTACAAAAACTATGGAGTACAGTATTGGTAGGATTTGTAGTAACAGGATTAATTGAATGTACACAGTATTTAATCACTATTGGAACTTTTGAAATTGATGATATTTTTAATAATACATTAGGAACTTTATTAGGATATAGTTTTTTCCAGATATTTTATCAAATAAAAAATAAAATTTTTAGGAAAACAACTCTATTATATTTAATACCATTTTTTACAGTTATATTAAGTTTTACTTTAATCTTTATTAATTATAATTTTCAAGAATTTGGATGCTTAAGCGAAGAATATAATTATAAAATAAATATGAAGAATTTCGAAATAAAGAGTGATGTTAATTTGTCTAATGAAAGGAAAACAAAACCGATTGGCTATGAAAAGCCATTTAATAAAGATGATGCAATAAAAAAAGCAGAAGATATTTTTAGTGGAACACAAAATATGGTTAATCTTGACAGTGTTCAAGAATTTGAAAATTCAACTTTAATACATTCATATAATTCGAATTGTAAGTTATGGTTTTATTATAATGGAGGAAGTTTTCATTATAATTATGGAGATACGATGCCAATTATAAATGGTAAAACATTTTTTTGTAATACAGTAGAAAATCTTTCAAAAGAAGAAGTTATAGAAATTATTTCTAAACATAATATTCAAGTTCCAGATATGGCAACATTTTCAGAAAAAAGAAAATATGGTAATACGTCATACTATTTTAGTTTTAACTGTGAAGAAGTAGACAATAAAATATTCAATGGTGATTTAAATGTAAAGTATTATGAAAATGGTGCTTTAGGAGTTGTAAATAATATTTGTATATATAACATAGAAAAGTATAAAGAGATTATAAGTGAAGAAGAAGCTTATGAAGAAATAAAACAAGGAAAGTTTAAAACATATGCAAAATATAATTCAACAGATAAAAATTTATTAGAAATTGAGAAGGTTTCATTGGAATATGAAATTGATAGTAAAGGCTATTATGTTCCTGTATATAAATTCAATACTAAATTAAATAATAAAGATTGTAATATATTTATTAAAGCAGTTAAATAGTTTCAATGGCTTTACATAATATCAATAACAAATGTTTACATGAAAAGTTAGAGTGAATTGATAAAAATTAATATAAACATATAAAATAAATTTTCAAAATTTAATTATATAAAAAAATATTAGAAATTAAAAATTTTATTTTATATAAGAGAAAATATAAATGTAAAAGGACAATAAATTGTATATTATTAGAAAAAACGAAGTAATAAAATCGATTTTAAGACGATTTTATATAAAAAATATATACTTATATAAGTAAAAAATAAAAGTCTTCTATAGTAAAAATATAAGATAATGATAAAAATTATGCAAAAAAGTAAAAATTAATGAATAAAAATAAATAAAATTATTATAATAAAGATAAATTAAAAATAATTATAATAGCAATAAAAAAAGTGTAAAATATACAACATGTTTGGCAAAAAGAAAATATAGCGCTAAAATTAAAATAAATAAAATTATTAAATTAAGTATTGACAAAATATAGTGAAATGTGCTAATATATATACTGTTGTTGACATTAGTTACAACATAATGCAGAGGTGGTCGAGTTGGTTTATGGCACCAGTCTTGAAAATTGGCGTAGGTTTATAGCCTACCGTGGGTTCGAATCCCACCCTCTGCGCCATTTTTTTATTGAATGGTATATTAAATTAAAGAATTGGAGATTTACCCAAGTGGTTGAAGGGGACAGTTTGCTAAACTGTTAGGGTTGCGTAAGTGGCCGCGAGGGTTCAAAGCCCTCAATCTCCGCCAATAAAAAATAGGAAGATTATTCTTCCTATTTTTTTATAAATCTAATATCATCACCAAAAAATCTACAAATATTATAATTACCTACTAATCTAGAAACTATTCTCTCATCATAATTTTTAAACAAATTTTCAATATTCAAATTAGAAGAAATTATTGTTTTAGTAATATGATTATTTTGATTTAATAATCTAGAATTTATTATATTAAATAATTCTGCAAATTTTATTGAATTAATATTTTCAGTTCCTAAATCATCAATTATTAATAAATCAACATTTAATATATTATTATAAATATTTTCATTATTATCTGATTTACCAAATTTATAATCTATAACAGCATCTAACATATTAATTGATGATTGGTATAAAACGGTTTTACCTTTTTTTAATAATTCATAAGCAATGCAATTTGAAAGAAAAGTTTTACCAAGACCAGTGTTACCTATAAATAAAAGATTTTTTTCATTTGGATTATCAAAATTATTTATAAATCTTTTGGCTATATTTAATACATTCTCCATATTTTTTTGAGGAGAGATGTTTGCTTTATATTTATCTTTATTTATTTCATCAGAATATAAAGAAATATTAAAACTAGAAAAATTTTCTTTATCTAAATCTCCTATATTAGAAGAATTATATTTTATATTAAATAATTTTTGTTTAAGACAGTTACAAAGCACAGATTTATTATTTGAATCTGAAATATAACCAGTATCATTACATAAGGGACATTCATATTGAGGTAAAAAGAAATTATCTGTAATATTTAATTGTTTATATAATAATTTCTTTTTTGATTGTAAATTATTAAATTGCATTTGTAATTCGTTCTTCTTTTCAAGATTATTTGATAAAACAGATTTGGAAATAGAGATTGCTAAAGAATTTAAATCTGTATTTATTTTTTCTAATTCTGGATGAGTCGCAAAAAAAGCTTTCTTTTTATAATCAGCTAATTCTTCTTCAATAAATCTTTTTTTATCATATTCTTTTAATAATTGTTTTAATATTTGATCAGACAATTAAATACCTCCTTAATTATCTTCTTCATTTTGAAAATTTGCATATAAATTATCAAAATTATTATAATTTCTTTGTTCATAATTATTAAATTTTGATTTCTTTTCTAGGTCCTTAATATTTTTTTGCTGAGCTTTAAATTCAGCTAAAAAGTTTTGAACATCTTCTACGCTTTTTAGGTTTCTCTCATACCAATTACTGATTGTGGCATTTAAATAATCAAAAGAAGGATTCGCTTTTGAAGTAGTTCTTTTTAAAGCAATTTCTATGACTTCTAAAGGATAATTATAGTCTATAGTCCATTTTTCAATATATGCTGTTTCATATTCAGTTAACGGCCTAGTTAAGCCTAATTTTTTTGAAATATAATTTTTGATTTTTTGTAATTTACTTTGTTTTTCAGAATAGATTTCCAAATCAGAAAATGTTTTTATTCCATTTTTTGCCCAAGCATCTGCAACAGTTTGAACATAATTTCTATGTAAAGCAGATTTTTTGTAGCAATAATTAAATAAAGCAATCATAACTTGTTCATCAAACAAATATTTTTTAAACCATAAATCTATATCTGAATACCAAGAAGGAGTCATCATACCTTGGAAGAAAGATGTGTTTATTGTTTCAACAGCTTTAGCTCTATATTGATTCTGAGTATTTTTTTCAATATCTTCTGCAGATAATGCAACTTTTGGTTTGTATAAATTATGAAGTTCAATTTCTCTTAAATTATTTAAAATGTATCCTGTAGTTTTTTTGGTTAAAACTCCATTATCTTCCCAATATTTTAAAGCATCTTGTATGACATTAATATGTAGTGCTAATTTTTTTGAGATATCATTAAATTTAATTTCTTTACCATATTTAGAAATAAAAACAATATAAAGATATACTTTAATGTAATCACTAGGAGCCTGAGGTAAATATTCTGTAAAAAATATATCAGGTATAATAGTAGAAGAAAATAAAATTGAATCATCATTACATTCAATTTTCATATTAATGTCACTCTCCTTTTATAAATTCGATAAATCAAATTATAACATTATTTTCTACATAATACAATCATTTTTTCGATATAGATATAATTTCTGAGAAAAAACATACTTAAGAAAATATGATAAAAAAGATATAATATTTTCCTGATTAAATCCATTAAAACAGAAAATAAAGATAGGTAAGCATAAAATAATGAATAAAAAAGTTTTAATATAAAAAGAATTAAATATAAAATTAATAATACAAAAAATAAAAATACTCCATAATACAAAAAAGATAGCTGAGGAATAATCTATAAATCCAAGTAATTTATTAGCTCGATTATAATTTTGTGGAATAATAAATTTCAAAAAATCACCTCCTTTAAAATTTATTTAATAAAATTTCTTAAAATATACATATTATCTGAAATATCTGTACTAATTCCTCCAAGAAAATCTCTAATATAATTATTTGACTTTATTAATGCAAAAATTGAACCTATTAACAATAATTTTGAAGTAATATCTGAAGTATTATATGTAATTGAAAACATTATAATTAAAATTAAAGAGGCTAGAATTTCAACAAATAATAATGCAAGAAAACTTTTTAACCATGATTTAAAAAATACAGAAGTGCTAGGGGTGGAAAGAGTTAAAAAAGCGATAGGAGAAATTAAAATAAATATTTTTATCATGACATATCTGAGTGCATAAGAAAAAGTAATATTAAAAAAACTAAATGAGAAAATAATTTTTAATATACCATCAATTGAAAAAATATTAGTAGTTGATGATTCGATATTTATTATAATATTTAAACGATTTATTAATTCAGAAAAATTAATATTAATATTTAATTGTTCTTGACCTAATGTACGGATTGCAGAGGAAAGCAGAGAATTAATATATATAATTTCATTACATATAAAAAAACTGGAATTCATTAATAATCCGCCAATTAAAATTTTAAAGAAAAATTGGGAGGGAGTAGGAAGTTCAGATTGAATTAAATTTAATGAATATAATAAATAATTAATAGAATAATAAAGTACAAATCCTATTAAAAGAGAATTAGCTATTAATAAAATACCAGAAGAAGTATTTGTACCAATTAATTTTTCAAAATAATAAGAATGTAATATATCTGTATTAATAAATGTGATATTATCTAAGGCAGAGTATATAGAAGTATCAATTGAAGAAAATAAATTACCAAATAAAGAATTTATTGTAGAAATAATTATATCAGAATTCATAAAGCCTCCTAATTTAAGAAATTAAAGTTTCAATTAATGAAACAAGTAAATCTAAAGAAAGAATAAAAGCATAAGATAGGAAAGAAGTACGAATTAATTTTTTACCTGTACGTATTCGCTCCTCATCTCCAAAGCTAAATTTTTGCATCATAAAACCACATCCGATAGAAACAGCAACAGCAGGTGTTGCTATTCCAACAATATAACTTTTAATTTTTTGAAATGCGGATATAATTTTATTTATTAATTTTGGATATGCTTCAACATAAGGAAAATATAAAAATAAAATAAAACTAAAAAATAAAAACATAGTAAAAATAAAATATCTAAAAAATTTATTTTTCATAAAAACCTCCTAAAGTTAATTTTTGTCTAAAATATAATATGGAATTAAATTTAATTTTTTTATTGGTAAAATCTTTTGACCATCAGATAAAAAAGTAATACAAGAAAAAGTTTCTAATTCTCTAGTAAATGTATTAGTATCAAAAACATAATCTAATTGAGTATATTTATTAATACTTTCAGAAGAACTAGTTTTATGAGAGTAAATTGCATCAATAAAATTACTATGAGAATCATTAGAATTTTCAGAAAAGCCGAAAGAAACTTTATTTTTTTCTTCTTTACCAATTTGTTTTTGAGCATCTTCTACAGTAAAAAGATCATCAGTTCTAAACCAAAATTTATTTATCAAATTTTGAACAATAGCTTTTACAATATATTGATTATTAATTGTACTCATAAGAGAAGTATAACTTTGTGTGGCAACAATATTAATACATTTTGCTTCTCTAGATTGAGCAAAAAATGCAGCATCTGTATCTGTAACGTATTCGTGGTATTCATCACTAATAAAAGCAACACTTCTTAAAAAATTAGAATGATTATGTGCAAGCCTAGACATAACTTCAGTTTGAAAATCTAATTTTAAATATGCTGCCATTATTTTAGATAAATTTCTATATTCAGAAATATTCATATTTAAAATAACAATTTTTCCATTATTAATTACATCTTCAAAACCATTAAAATTTAAATCTTCTTTTAAAGGACAAAAAGTATTTTGAATATTATAATCAGATACAAAACAATTTGTTATACGGGTTATTTCAGATTTTAATATTGACAGGGTTCTAGAATCTAAAGAATTAAATTCTTTTTCAAAAAATTCAAGAGAAGAAAGAAGATTATGAATATCTTCTTTGGAAAAAAGATTAGAAATAAATTTTTCTTTAAGAACGCTAATTTTTTCTTTATAATAATAAGTAATAGTGATTAATTTGTGCAATTCAGTAAAAGTTACATATCCATTATTATAAAGTCTACAAAGTTTAATACATTCGGTAAGAACTTGTTCAACTTTATCTAGCCAATATGATTCAGAATTATTGGGAGAAAAAAGTGTTAAGATTGTTTTTAATCTATTTGCTAAAACGATTGGCTTTAAATTAGGTTTATCCAATGGATTATATTTTATTTTACTATCTAAGCCAATTATAATTAAATCTTGTGTTCTATTATATTGTTCAGCATATTTTTTTATTTGAAATAAATAATTACCTTTTACATCTAAAATTAGCATTCCTAATTTTTCTTTATTATTATTGTTTTTATATTTTAATAATTGTTTACTGAAAGGATACATTGCAGAACTTGTTTTACCCGTTCCGAATGGTTCCTGTAATTAATATGTTTTGGTATAAGCCTGAACTTGGAATAATAATTGGTGAACCATCGGAATTATTAGAAACTATTAAATATAAATCATCTGTTGTAGGAATATGCTTGAATTTGGATTCAAAATTTAAGTTTTTAAAAAACTTATTAAATAATAAATTGGAATAAATTAAATTAGATATAATAAAAAATATTAGAAATAAAAATTTAAAGTTTTCAAAAATTATAGTATTAATAATAAAATTAAAAGATGAAAATGAAATACTTAAATAATTTGAGTAAAAAATAGGATAAAAAATTGAGTAACAAAGAAATAATGATAGTGTAAGAAAAATAATAATAAAAAATAAGCGTTTAAAAAACATAAAACCTCCTTTTTAAATATTTTAATTTTTTAATGGAGAACTATTTTTATAAAAGATATAATTTATTAATGAGAAGATAGAATAAAAAATAGTAAAAGAATTAATAATAAATATAAAGAAAAAAAGTTTAACTAAGAAATTTATAATAAATCACCTCCCTAATAGATTATGTAGAGGATGCTGTTAAGCAATATTATAACAAATTTCAGCGTTTGTCTATACTTTTTTCAAAATTTATGATAAAATTATACAGATAGCCTATATAAGCAGTATAGAAATTTATTAATAGAAGGGAAGGAATTTGTTATGAATATAGAGAAAACAATGACAATAGGAGAGTTATTAGAAAAAGCTCCTGAAAAAGCAGAAATGTTATTAGAAGCAGGAATGCATTGTTTAGGATGCCCTGCATCTCAAGCAGAAACAATAGAAGAAGCTTGTGAAGTTCATGGGATAGATGTAGATGAATTGATTGAAAAACTAAATTCATAGAAAAAAATGAAAAAAATTTCAAAAAACCGTTGACAGATTAAAAAAAATGTTGTATTATATATGAGCGGTTGTGATGAAGCAGTCGCTCACATATGTATTTGGTACATGAGTCATTAGCTCAGGTGGTAGAGCACTTGACTTTTAATCAAGTTGTCCCGCGTTCGAATCGCGGATGGCTCACCAATTCATGGCCCCGTGGTCAAGCGGTTAAGACATCGCCCTTTCACGGCGGAGACATGGGTTCGATTCCCGTCGGGGTCACCAAATATGCCACTTTAGCTCAGTTGGTAGAGCGACGCACTTGTAATGCGTAGGTCATCTGTTCGATTCAGATAAGTGGCTCCAATAAAAGTCAAGAGTTTTGAGTAATCTTAATTCATGACTTTTTATTTTTTTATATAAAATAAATATTTTGAAATTATAATGATATTTCGAGTCAAATGGAAAAACTGGTAGAATATTTAATTATATAAAAAAGCAGGAATAAGAAATTTTTTAACACAGTAAAGTTAAAAGATTATTATTTTTTAAATATTAAAATTAAATGGAGAATTAAATGAAAAAGATAATATTAATTACAGGAGCAGCTAGAGGAATTGGAAAAGGAATTTTAGAAGAATTAGTAAAAGATAAAAATAATATTATAATAGCAAATTACAATAAATCTGAAAAAGAAGCTTTAGAATTAAAAGAAAAATATGGTGAAAGTATAGAGCTATATAAAGCTGATGTAGGGAATAGAGCAGAAGTAAAAAAAATGAAAGATTTTGTAATAAATAAATACAAGAAAATTGATGTAATAATTAATAATGCAGGAATCTCACAAATAAAGATGTTTAATGACATTACAGAAGAAGATTGGAATAGAATGTTACAAATAAATTTAACATCTGCATATTACATAATCCAAGAATTTTTATCTAATATGATTAATGAAAAAAATGGTTGTATAATTAATATCTCATCTATATGGGGAATAACAGGAGGAGCATGTGAAGTTCATTATTCAGCTGCAAAAGCAGGACTAATAGGAATGTCAAAAGCTCTTGCAAAAGAATTAGGACCTTCAAATATTAGGGTTAATGTTATAGCACCAGGAGACATAGATACAGATATGAATAAGGAATTATCTAAAGAAGATATAGAGATGATAAAAGAAGAAACACCACTTGCTAGAATAGGTAAACCATTAGATATTGCAAGATGTGTAAAATGGTTAATAGAAGACGAATTTACAACAGGTCAAGTTATATCTCCAAATGGAGGTTGGGTAATATAAAAAAAGATGGAATTAATTTCCATCTTTTTTGTTTATTTATTCTTCTACTTTTCTTTTATAATTTCCTGATAATATTTTTGGAAAAAATTTAATGATTTTATAAACAGCAAGTTTAATTTTTTTACTCCATAAATATGTTTTTCTAAGTTTATGAGTTGTTAAACCAAATTCTGGTTGATTTGAAACAATTAACGCATTTTGTAGTGCTTCAATAGGAAAAACATAATTTGCATTAAAATTATTATCCCAATTGTTATTATTATCTTTAAAACAGAAATTAAATGTTGAAGCATTTATTAAAGGAATTTCAGCTTGAAAGCCTAATTCTGTTTTTTCCATTTTTAAATCACTTACATTATCCCAATTATCTCCAAAACCATAGTGAATAAAAACTTCTTCAGCCTTGTCTTGAAATAATTTTCCTGTATAAGAAATTTTGACTACAGTATTTGTAATTAATTTATCCGTATTAAAAAATATATTCTTTGTTAGTTCCATGTGTTTTCTCCCCATAACTAATTTTTATCTTTTGATACATGTATTATATTATTAAAAAATAAATAATGCAAGCATTTTTTACAAAAAAGTTTTATTTTTTGCAAAAAGATACAATATCATCAATAATATTTTGAGGAGTAGAAGCACCAGCAATTATTCCAATTTTATTTATGTCTTGAAAGTGTTCTGATATAAGGTCTTTAGAGGTTTGAACTAAATATACCATATTACAATATTTTTGAGATATTTCGTAAAGTTTTTTGGTATTAGAACTATTTTTTCCTCCGATAACAATCATTAAATCAACTTGCTTGGCAATTTCTTCTGTTTCTTTTTGACGTATTTGAGTAGTATTACATATTGTATTTTTTATTTCTAAATTTATATTATTTGGTAATGTATTTTTTATTTTATTTACAATTTCATTAAATAATGAAACACTAAATGTAGTTTGAGAAATAATTAAAGCATTTGTTAAATTAGATTTATTAAAAGTATTAATAGCATTTGGAATATCATCTAAATTTTCAATAAGATATGAATTATTTCCACAGAAACTTATTGTTCCGATAGTTTCTGGATGATTCTTAATTCCTAATAAAAATATAAAATAATTATTGTGTGAATATGTTGAAACCTGATCATGTATTTTTAATACAAATGGACATGTAAAATCAATTAATTCAATATTATTTTTTTTCGCATATTCATATGTATCCTTTGATACACCATGAGCTCTGATAAGAGCTTTATTGGAAACATCTTTTAAACTATTTACAGTAATTAACCCTTTTTTTTCAAGAGATTTTACTACTTCTTCATTATGAATAATTTCTCCTAAGCAATATAATTTTTTATTTTTTTCAAGTTCTTTTTCTGCTCCAGAAATAGCACTTTTTACACCGAAACAAAAGCCACTTGTTTTTCCTAATATTATTTCCATAATTAAATATATATATGAATAAATTCATATATTCCTTTCATTTATAATAAATTAATTATAGTATATATGTAAAGAAAACGCAAATAATATAAAACTTATGAATATTTATGTCAGAATAAAGTAAATATTGACGAAAAATTTTTTTATTTATATAATAAAAAGAAAAAGGGGGAGAAAAAATGGATTATAAAATAATCGGTCAAACAGTACCAGTAGTTGAAATGAAATTAAAATCAGGAGAAACAATATATACACAATCAGGTGGAATGGCATATCAAACAGAAGGAATAGAAATGAAGACTAATGCTCGTGGTGGAGTAATGAAAAGCTTAGGAAGAATGTTTACAGGGGAATCAATATTTATGGCAAATTATACAGCTCTAAAGGATGATGTAACTATTGCCTTTGCTTCAACGGTTCCAGGAAGTATTATGCCAATTAACTTAGGGGAGGTTTCTGGAGGTTTAACTTTTCAAAAAGGTGCATTTTTATGTGCTGAGACAAATGTAGAAACAAGTGTTGCTTTTACAAAGAAAATAACAGCAGGGTTATTTGGAGGAGAAGGATTTATATTACAAAAAGCAGAAGGAGAAGGACATATTTTCTTAGAAGTAGATGGTGATCCAATAGAAAAGGAATTAGCTAAAGGAGAAGTTTTAAAAGTTAATACAGGAAATGTTGTTGCATTTGAATCATCTGTATCTTATGAAATAGAAACAGTAAAAGGATTAGGAAATATCTTTTTAGGTGGTGAAGGATTATTTTTAACAAAGCTTGTTGGACCAGGAAAAGTAATATTACAATCACAAAATTTCAGAGATTTTGCAGGAAGGTTAATACCATATATGCCTACACCTAAGAACTCATAATATATTTTAAACAATAAATACTTTAGATACGCAATTACGATGTATTGCGTTGTGTGAATGAAAAAATGAACTTTAAATATCATAAATAATTAAAATGATAATAAGGTTCATTTTTGTTTTAAAATTAATAATTATCGAAAAACAATAAAAAAATATTGACAAACATAAAAACACAGTATATACTTATAAAAAATAAAGGAGGAATAATTTATGAAAATTTTAGGTGAGAAAAGTTTAACATCAAAAGTTAAAGTTGGATTAATAATACTTTTTTTTATTATCAGTATTATAGATATATCAGTAATAGGATTAATGATAAAAACAATGAAAAATATAATTCAACAAAATGATGTTCAAACTAATATATTTAATTTTATATTATTTACAATAATTATAATTACAGGAATAATTGCACTTTTTATTATTAATAATTTTATAAAAATATTTGAAAATTTAAAAAATAATGAATTATTTTCTGAAAAGAATTCAAAGAGATTAAATATTATTAGTAATAATTGTTTTATATTAAGTGTTTTTTATTTAATTATTGGAATATTTACAATTTTAACAGCGAATAATTATTTAACAAAAGATTTAATAAATTATATATTTATATTTTCAATAATATTAATGATTATTTTTATTGTTGCTGGTATAGGAATAAAAATATTAAATGAGATATATAAAAAAGCAATAGAATTTAAAGAAGAAAATGATTTTACAATTTAGGAAGGGATGAATGCAATGCCAATCATTGTAAATGTAGATGTAATGTTAGCAAAGAGAAAAATGTCTTCAGGAGAATTAGCTGAAAAAGTAGGAATTACTCCAGCTAACCTTTCAATTTTAAAAACAAATAAAGCAAAAGCCATAAGATTTTCAACATTAGAAAAAATTTGTGAAGTATTAGATTGTAAACCTGGGGATATATTAGATTATGAAAAATAAGATTAAATAAACATATTAAAATTAACTTTTTATCCATAATTTTTCATAAAATTAATACTTTTTGCCTGAATTCTGTGCAAAAAAAATATGTTTCCTCTCATTTTAGGGTATTGAGAAAATATTTCGTTCATAATTAATTATAATAATAGACTCATTAAAAAAATATATAAAAAGATAAAATTTTATTAAATATATGCAACTAAAAATAGAAATAATGTATCTAATAATATATAGGAGGGGGTATATGAAAAAGTATAGTAATTATTATTAATAATTTTATTAAATATTATTGGTAATAATGATTTTATGTTAGGAGGTGTTTATTGTATTATAGGAATATTTACATTTTCAACATTAGAAAAAATTTGTGAAGTATTAAATTGCAAACTTGGAGATGTATTAGATTATGAAAAATAAAAAAGGAGAAAAAATATGGAAATTATAGGAAGTGTAGTAATAGCAATATTACAATCGATTTTATTTTATGGAAATAAAATTGGAATATCAATGTTAATATTTGAAATAATTTTTAATGGAATATTACTTTTTATATTTGCTAAAAAAAATAAAATAAAAAACAAAACAGGTATAATATTAATTTTTCCTATACTTGTTTTAAGTAGTACATATTTTATATTTACTAATAAAACATTTTATATAGCAAATATATTTATAATAATGCTGTTAAATATATTAATGTATATAATTATGGTAAATGAAAAAACAGAATTAAAAAATAATTTAATTTATTTATATAAACTAATAATAAATATAATGAGCAAAATAAAATTTCCAATAAATTATACCAAAAGAGAAGTAGAAGAATACATAGGAAAAAACAATAAAAATCATAAAATTAATAAAAATGACTGGAAAAAAACAGTTAAATCTTTAATAATTGTATTTTTTATTGTGGGAATAGTTTTAATATTATTATCATCTGCTGATGAAATATTTGCTAATTTATTTTCCGGAATTGGAGATATATTAAAAAATATAAATATTAAGTCAGCTTTTAATTTTATTTTACAAGTCTCTTTAATAATAGTGGTATATTTTTTAGTATTAAATTTGATTTTTAGAATACAAAAACAAAATAATGAAAAAACAGATTATTTAGTAGACCATAAAACTTTAGATAATTTTACAATTAAATTACTTTTAATTTCACTGAATTTGATTTATTTAATATTTTGCGTTATTCAAGTACGATCATTATTTTTTGCAAAGTCAAATATAAATTATTCATTTAATTATGCTAATTATGCTAGAACTGGATTTTTCCAACTTATGTTTGTTACATTTATAAATTTTATAATTATATTAGTAACAAATAGAAATAGCAAAAAAAGTGTAAAAATATTAAATGTATTATTAGTAATATTTACAATTATAATAGCAATTTCATCAATGTATAGAATGTACATGTATTCAAGTGAATATGGATTTACTTATTTAAGAATTTTCGTTTATATAATATTAATAACAGAAATAATTACATTTATTCCAATATTAATATATATATTTAATGATAAAATAGATTTTTTAAAATGGTGTTTTATAATAAGTATAATTGTTTATTGCTCTATAAATTATATTAATATTGAAAATATTATTGTGAACCAAAATATTAATAAGGAAGATTCAAGTAAAATAGATTATGAATATTTATATAATATAGCAACAGCAGATAGTTATAAAACCTTTAAAGTTAAATTAGATAATGAAAAAACATCTAATAATGAAAAAGTAGAAATTATAAATATTTTATTAAATATTATAAAGCAAAATAAAAATATGACATGGCAGGAATTTAATATTTCAAAATATCAAGCAGGAAAAG
>CAKPSH010000020.1 GCA_934183325.1 uncultured Clostridia bacterium | reverse complement strand
TTTTTTATCTCTGTATTGGCTTTGTAATTCCAATACTTCATTTCTTTTTTCATCAATTTCTTCTTTTCTTCCTTGAAAGAACATTAATATTCTTTTAAAAATTGATATTTTATAAGGTTTAATATTATTTCCACTTGTATTTTCTTCTTCTTCGCTTTCTTTTTTTATACGTGCTAATGTACTTTCATATACTCCAGAAATTCTTAGCAAATCTGTTTCTAATCTATTTCTATTTATATTTTTTTCTTCCATTATTTTTCCCTTCTTCTGTTTATTCATCAACATTTTTTCCATTTAATCTTGCTATTTTATCGTTTATTATTTGTGTTTCTGCTTCTATTTCTTCTATTTTTCTAACAATTCTTTCTGTTTGTCTGTTATATAAAGCTGTTAGACTTTCTATTTCCTCTATTGATAAATCTTCTGGATTAACTTCTTTATTATTTAATTTTCTTTGTAATTCTAGTAATTTTGCATCCTCTAAATTTTCCTCAATTTTAATATTTTTCCAAAAGTTTTGCTTAGATTTTTCAATTTCAGTTAATTCTTTTTGCGGTGGTTGTTCTTTCTTTTCAAATATTTTTTTGAAAAATCGAGCTATTTTTCTAAAAATTGAAACTTTTTCTTCTTCAACTTTTATTAGTTCCTTATCCTTCATCGTTTGTTCCTCCTATTTTTATCTTGCGTGTATTTATTTTACTAAACTACTATCTTCTTTATCTCTTAATTCTCTTTTTAATCCTTTTAGTTTGCTTTCTAAAACTACTAATTTTTCTGATTCTTTCTCGTATTTTTCTCTTGCATCATTTAATTCTTTAATTGCTTGTTCTAATGTTTTTTTGCCTTCCATAATTTTTCGTTCCTTTCATTAATTGTTTTCCTTTGATAATATTATTTTAATAATTATTGCCACTTTTGTCAACAGAATTTATTTAATTTCTAAAATTTGGAAGCTCTCACAGTAATTTTTTATGCTATGTTTTTATATTTCCTAAAACTATAAAAAGATTTTATAAGTACTTTAATAGTACATAATAAAATCTTTTTATATAATCAAACTAATATATATTAATTCTTGTAAGATTTATCTATTTCTTTTAGTATAACATCATGTGCTCCACCTTCTGTTATACTTACTTGAGATACCATTGTTAATCTTGCTTTATCATGTAATTCAAGTATATTTGTAGCACCACAGTTGCACATTGTAGATTTAATTTTAGCTACTGTAACATCTAAAGTATCTTTTAAAGGTCCAGCATAAGGAATATATGAGTCAACACCTTCCTCAAATGCTAACTTGTTCTTTGCTTTTCCTCCCATGTCATATCTTTGCCAATTTCTAGCTCTATTTGATCCTTCTCCCCAATACTCTTTAACATAGTTGTTTCCTATTTTTAATACTCTTGTTGGACTCTCATCAAATCTAGCAAAATATCTTCCCATCATTACAAAGTCAGCTCCTAAAGCTAATGCTATTGTAATATGATGGTCATGAACTATTCCACCATCTGAACAAACTGGTATATAAATTCCTGTTTCAGCGAAATATTTATCTCTTTCTGCTACAACATCTATTAAAGCACTAGCTTGTCCACGACCAATTCCTTTTGTTTCTCTAGTAATACAAATTGATCCTCCACCAACTCCAACTTTAATGAAGTCAGCTCCTGCTTCAGCTAAATATCTAAATCCCTCTGCATCAACAACATTACCAGCACCTATTTTTACATCGTCACCATATTTTTCTCTTACGAAATCTATTGTACGTTTTTGCCATACTGAATATCCATCAGATGAATCCATACATAATATATCAACACCTGCATCTACTAATGCTGGTATTCTTTCCGCATAATCTCTTGTGTTTATACCTGCACCAACTATATAACGTTTATTTTCATCTAATAATGAATTTGGATTATTTTTTCTTTCTTCATAATCTTTTCTAAATACTAGATATTTTAAATGATCATCTTCTGTTAAAACTGGTAAACAGTTTATTTTGTTTTCCCATATAATATTATTTGCTTCAGATAATGTAATTCCTTTTGATGCGCAAATAACTTTTTCTCTTGGTGTCATAAATTGATCAATTGGTGCATTTCTATCATCTTTAGATGGTCTATAGTCTTTATTTGTTACAATTCCTAAGAATTTTCCATTAGCTGTACCATCATCTGTAACAATTACAGTTGAATGTCCTGTTTCTGCTACAAGTTCCATTACTTCTCCTAAAGTTGCTCCACTTTTAACATTTGCATCACTTATAACAAAACCTGCTTTATGTTTTTTTACTCTATAAACCATTGCGGCTTGCTCTTCAATAGATTGTGCTCCATATATGAAAGACATTCCTCCTTCTCTAGCAAGGGCAACTCCCATTTTTTCTCCTGATACAGATTGCATTATTGCTGAAACCATTGGTATATTGGCAGAATATTTTGGTTCTTCTCCTTTTTTAAATTTTACTAATGGTGTTTTTAATGATACCTTCTCTGGTATACAATTTTCTGTTGTTAAATTTGGTAATAATAAAAATTCATTAAATGTTCTTGAAATATCTTCTAAAATTTTTGCCATTTTCTTCAATCCTTTCTTTAAATATAATTTTATAAATTTAGAATTTCTAAACATCATTTTAGTTTAGAAATTCTTAAGTTCATATTTATTTTGCTAATCTTTCTGTTTCCTTAGCAATCATTAATTCTTCGTTTGTTGGTACTACATATACTTTTACTTTTGAATCAGCTGTTGAGATCATTTTTTCTTCTCCACGCATATCGTTAGCTTTTTCATCAATTGAAACTCCCATAAACTCTAATTGTTTGCATATATTTTTACGGATATTTATTTGATTTTCTCCAACTCCACCTGTAAATACTATGTAGTCTACACCATTCATAGCAACTGCATATTTTGCAACATAACTTGCTATTGAATATGTAAATTGTTTAATTGCAATTTGAGCTCTTTCATTATTTTCGTCATAAGAAGCTAATTCAATCTCTCTAAAATCTGGAACCATTCCTGAAACAGCTGTTAAACCAGATTTTTTATTTAACATACTATCAGCTTGTTCTGCTGACATATTTTCTTTTTTCATTATATAAGTTACAACAGATGGATCTAAATCTCCTGAACGAGTAACCATTGGAAGTCCTCCTAATGGGGTTAGTCCCATAGATGTATCTATTGATTTTCCTCCTTCTACTGCACAAATACTTGAACCTTGACCTAGGTGGCAAGTAATTATTTTTAAATCTTTAATATCTTTATTTACTATTTCTGCAAGTCTTTTTGATACATACATGTGTGATGTTCCGTGAAAACCATATTTACGTATTCCATATTTTTCATAATATTCATAAGGAATAGCATATAAATATTTATCTTTAGGCATTGTTTGATGAAAAGCTGTGTCAAATACTCCAACCATTGGTTTTCCTGGCATAACTTTTTTGCAAGCTTCTATTCCCATGATTCCTGCTGGGTTATGTAATGGTGCTAAGTCTGTACATTCTTTCAACACTTCTATAACATTATCATCAATTACAACTGATTGGCTTATTTTTTCTCCACCATGAACAAGTCTATGTCCTATTGCATTAACTTCATCTAAGCTATCTATAACTTTATATTCCGGATTTGTTAATTGTTTTAATGTAAAATCTATTGCTTCTGTATGATTCATTGCTGTATGTTCAATAGTAACTTTTTTTCCGCAAGCTTTATGTGTTATAAATGCTTCTTTTTCTCCTATTCTTTCATATTTTCCAGATGCCATTACTTCATCTGTATCCATATCAATTAATTGATATTTTAATGATGAGCTTCCACAGTTTAAAACTAAAATTTTCATTTATAATTTACTTCCTTTCTATTATTTGCTTTGTGCTTGTACAGATGTTATAGCAATTACCCCAACAATATCTTTGCTTGAACATCCTCTTGATAAATCATTTACTGGCTTTGCAATTCCTTGACATAAAGGTCCATAAGCTTCAGCTTTTGCTAAACGTTGTACTAATTTATATCCAATGTTTCCTGCATCTAAATTTGGGAATATTAATGTATTTGCTTTTCCTGCTATTTCACTATCTGGTGCTTTTGATTTTGCAATTTCAGGTATAATTGCTGCATCTAATTGTAATTCTCCATCTACTAATAATTGTGGTGCTTTTTCTTTTACAAGTTTGGTTGCTTCAATAACTTTATCTGTTAATTCAGAATGAGCACTTCCCTTTGTAGAATATGAAAGCATTGCTACTTTTGATTCTTTTCCTGTTAATTGTTCAAAACTTTTTGCAGAAGATATTGCTATTTCTGAAAGTTTATCTGCATCAGGGTTTTCATTTAATCCACTATCTCCAAATACAAATGTACCATTTTCTCCGTATTCACAATCTGGAACTACCATAACAAAAAAGGCTGAAACAAGCTTTGTTCCTGGTGCTGTTTTTAGTATTTGTAATGCTGGTCTTAAAGTATCTGCTGTTGAATGAATTGCACCTGAAACCAATCCATCAGCCTCATTCATTTTAACCATCATCATTCCATAATAAACAGTATCAAGCATAAGTTGTTTTGCCTTTTCAATTGTCATTCCTTTTTCTTTTCTTAATTCATAAAATTTTTCTACATAATCATTATATTTTTTAGAATTTTCTGGATTTATAATTTGTGCTTCTGAAATATCAAAATTATTTTCTTCTGCTAATTTTTTTATTTGTTCTTCATTACCTATTAGAATAATATTAGCGATTTTTTCTTTTAATACAATAGAAGCTGCTTCAATAGTTCTAATATCACTTGCTTCTGGTAAAACTATTGTTTTTATTTCTTTTTTTGCTCTATTTTTTATTTCATCAATAAAAGCCATTTTATTTCCTCCACTTAAAATTATAATGCTAATATTATATATCAAATAAGGAAAATTGACAAGTGATTTTACATCAAAGGTGCGAAAATTCTTAATATTGATTGAAATATTGATTTTAATATTCCTACTTTACAATCTTTCATTTTTATCTCTTTACTTATATCAATTGTATTTATTGCATCTTCTTTTATATTTTTTATTACACTAGATTCAAAAATATATGTTCCGCATTCAAAATGTAAATATAAACTTCTATAATCTAAATTAAGTGTACCAACAGTCGCTACTTTATCATCACTTACAAATACTTTTGAATGGATAAATCCTGGTGTATATTCATATATTTTTACACCATCTTTTATTAGCATTTCGTAATAAGAACGTGTTAATGTAAATACAATTTTCTTATCTGGAATTCCTGGTGTAACTATTCGTATATCTACACCTCTTTTTCTTGCCAAGGTAAGTGCTGTTATCATTTCACTGTCAATAATTAAATATGGTGTAAAAATATACACATATTCTTTTGCTTGATTTATAATGTTTAAATATATATTTTCTCCTACAATTTCGTCATCTAATGGGTTTTCTCCATAGGGAGCTATAAATCCATTACTATCGCTAACCGTAGTGATAGTTGGTCTATATTTTGTAAATTCTTTATCTTCATTTATATATGCATTCCAAATTCCTAAAAACATACTTGTGAAATTCCAAACCGCTTCACCTTTTATCATAATTCCATTGTCTTTCCAGTGCCCAAATCTTTCTTTTTCATTAATATATTCATCAGCTAAATTTAATCCTCCGCTAAACACTATGTTTCCATCTATTACCATAATTTTTCTGTGATCTCTATTATTCATAAATACGGCTAATACAGGTACTAGCCTATTAAAAGCTATTGCTTTTATTCCCATTTTTCTTAACTTCTTATAATAGTTATTTGGTAATCCTCCAATACTTCCTATATCATCATATATTACTCTTACATCTACTCCTTGTTTTACTTTTTTCTGTAATATATCAAGTATTCCTTGCCACATCTTTCCTTCGCTTATAATAAAGAATTCAATGAATATAAACTTCTCTGCTTTTTCAAGTTCTACCAGCATATTTTTATACGTTTCTTCTCCTGAATCCCAATATTCAATTCTACTATTATTGTAAGTAGGATATCCTATATAGTTTGAAATGTAACTTATTTGGCTATAAACATCTTTATCTATTTTCTTGATTTCATTTAAGACATTCTCGTCTTGATGTAAGGTTTCTTTTACTTTCTCTCTAGTTTTATTTATTTTCTTTAAACTTGGGCTTGAATACAGCGTTGCTCCCGCAAAAATATATAAAACTCCTCCGAACAATGGAAATAGCAAAATTACTATAATCCAAGGTAATTTTGTATCTATATGCCTTTCTCTTTTTATTATGGCTAATACAATTACTATGCTTAGTAATAAAAATATGTAGTGCAATCCAATAAAATAATTACTAAAATTCACTATTTGAAGTACGAACCATATAGCTTGAATTAAAATTGCAAAAATAACTAATGTTACTCTTTTAAATAATAATTTAAGAAGTTTCAATTCATTTTCCTCCTTATATTTTTCTTTACATAATATATCATATTACAAAATGAAATTCAAGATTAAAGAGCTTACATTTATAATATATGAGTAAAAAGAGCATTCCACACCCGTAAAACGGGTGGGGAATGCTCTTTTTACTTACTGCCTCTTATTAAAATTGGTACCATATCCGTTGTAAAAGCTGGCATTTCATTTTTATTATAAAAAGCCTCCATTAAACCATTTATATCTGCTTTCTCCTTCGCAAAATAATAATTTTGTAGCTCTCACACTATCCTCATCATTCCATTCTATATTTCATCTACTCTAAGATCTCCTAATGTATGGTAAGTCACGTATTTTTCCTTACTATATTTATCGGCATATACTAAATGACTTCTTAAACTAACTTTGGTATTAAGAACTTCTATCAAATCTTTTCCTTCCAAAATCAACTCTGCACACCATAAAAGCAAATGAATCTTTCCAGCTATTCCTGTTTCACTCTCTACACCTTTCACTCCACTCATCGCTAAACTTCGCAATGTACTTCCTATCCTTCTAGTATTATACATCCGGTTTGGTATAATTAGCTGAAATGGTTGAGAAAAAGCTGCATTAGGGCAACCTTTTACTAGCTTTATAGCTTTAGAAATTTCATTCATGTACCAACGTTCATTTGGATCTTCAACATCAAATAAATTGTCAAACATCTCAAATTTGATATTATTGACATTTACCCAAATAGTTTCTTTTTCATTCACATAAGGTAAAAATTCAAACCCAAATTGTCTTGAGCACGATCCATTATTCATATAGATATCTTCAAGGCTATACTTTTTGACATTATGTACTTGTTCTTTTTCTCCATTGGTGTAAGTGATTTCAATAGTTATACTCTTTTCTTCTTTATTGCTTTGAGTTTTTTCTTCTCCTTCCACAACTATTAGTGGGACTGCACATCTATAGTCTTTGGTTTCTGGATTTTTTGTTCCTTCACTCTCTGAGCCAAAGTCAAACCCAATTACAGATCCTCCTAGACAACAATCCAAGAAACAACCATAAAAATTTTCTTTTATAATCCACTGATAATCCCTTTCTATCCATTTCTGATTAAGCTATTCTAAAGTTTCTCCGTTTTGTAACCTCTGTGTAACCCATAAAGCCCACTCTGTAGTATCTGCAATGTGTCCTCCTATTTCTTTAGCATACATTTCTAGCTCTTTTGAGCTCTTGTATCATAACCATGTTTTGGGAGGAATAACAATATCAAAAGGTTTAATATACTCCTTTCTTTTTCTTAAATGTTTTTTAATTTCTTCTATAAATTTCTCACTTTTTCTAGTTGATACTGTATAATAGCATTCATCATTCTGATCGCAAGTCTTACCATTTTCATCAAAATAAAATGGTCTTATCTGTTGTGATTCTAATGTTTTCATTCGTACTTTTTGTGGTTCTACATGGAATCTCTCGCATACTGATTTTTCATCTTTTGCATCTAGATAGAGAATTTCTTTAAACCGTTTTATTGTACCATTAGTTAATTGAACAGCAAGATTCATATTTTTTCCTCCTAAATTTCAGCATATAGCGTTTTGCTATTGATGCGTTGTATTATACTTTTTATCTTATGTAAATATTTTACTTTTACCGCCGCTATCTCATTATGTGTCTCTATTTCATGTCCTAACTCTTTTAATCCAACCACTGTATATTACAAAAACACTACCAACAAACGTTGGTAGTGTTTTTGCTTTTGTATTGTGACCTTACTGCATTAGCTCATGAAAGTATTCATCCACGAATTCTAAGCTTTCAAGAGCGTTATCCTCCGTAAGATTAAACAACACATCCCTAACCAGGGAATCGAATTCCGATTTCACCTTCATTTCTTTTTCTGTAAGAGCTTTTTTCTTTTTTCCTTCCTGGTGGCTAAATTTATCTGTGCCATAGTCTTTCTCAACCTTTTTAAGGAACAGATATTGAATAGCCTCACGTGTACTTGTTTTGGCTTTTTCCTCATCATCACCAATTTTAGCTGTTACAGTCTCTTTCTTCAAAGTAAGATAACCATAGACCAAAATTGGTGCGTTTCCATAGCCACCATTGTTCATAGTG
The DNA here is from genome assembly GCA_934183325.1 of uncultured Clostridia bacterium. Classification (GTDB taxonomy): domain Bacteria; phylum Bacillota; class Clostridia; order TANB77; family CAG-508; genus CAKPSH01. Next base: position 16,078 of record CAKPSH010000020.1, on the reverse strand, counting down.
AGCTGTTGTTGTCCAAGTTTTTCATGTATTGCAATAGCAGCTTCGAGATTGCTTATCTTTAAGGCTTCATATTCTTTAGCCTTTTTCTTTCTCATGTTACTCAAGCGTTGCATTTCAACACAATTTCTAAGAGCAATGATATTGTCGAACTTTTTGTTATCCCAACTGTCTTCGCAGCCACACTTGATTTGTTTGCCAGAATCAAGTCTAACTTCTTTCACAGCTGTAGTAAACAGAGTTTCCATATCAAGATCGATAAAATCACCTTTACACCAGATGCTATGTTGAATTTGAAAAACCTTTCCATCAATGACAACAGCTTCTTGCCGTTTGATAGACTGCTGATATGCCTCCATCTTCCTCACATTTTGCTCATATTCTGCCTTAAGTTCAGCATATTGAGGATGTGATTTATCGTAATGCACTTCAGTAGATATATGCATACCGGCAAAAGATTTGTTAACAGTTACTTCAACTGAATCATGAGTGCTAGAATATCTTACGCTCTCTTCAGTGCAGATACTTGCCGGGACCAGAGTAAATAGGTTTTCTTTCTCTATTGTAGTTGCGAACTTAATAATGTTGAATTTACTAGATATGCCATAGTAGTTCTTCGTTTCGATAGTTCTAGGAATTCCTACTATGAACTTAGAATAACTCGAAATGCAACTGTTTCTATCGAGCCGTGCTGTCATTCCGTTCTCATCAATACATCCATCATAATTTTGAATATATACATGGGATACCAAACCACACAGGCAAGATTTTACAATTGCTTCTCGATCATCATTATTAGTCAATTCAACAATTCCATTCAACGTCTCCTTTAATTTTCTGATATGCCCCTTAATCTTAAAGAAGTTTTTCTTTTTGATTCCAAGGCTTTCAAAATCAATGCGGCTTTGTTTATTTATGTATTTCCATACATCAAGTTCAGCCAGCAAATCGCTGCCTCTTTCTTTCGTAAAATTGTAGTAGCAACTTTTCGAAGTCAAAAGGCCTCCCATCTCAATTATCGACGAAATGATCATTACAGGCTCTGTAACACCGTACTTTTCAGCCTCAATAATCATTCTAGCCAATTGGACAGATACAGGGATTCTAACCATCTTGTAACCGAGTTCAGTTACATTTCTCCCAGAAATAGCTCCCAAAACTTGAAGTTCTTTTTTGGCAGACAGTATAGATTCTTTCTCTGGCTGATGATAGAATTGAAGTTCTTCAGCATCTAACCCAGCTGCTGCAATCTGCAAAACAACTCGGTCCAAAATGCTTCTTTGAATTTCAGGTACAGTATACTTTTCTCTGCTTTCAATGGGTTCATCGGAACACAGAAAATACTTTCCTTCTTTTGTTCTACCAGCCCTACCTTTTCGTTGTGCGATATCGGCTTGACTAATTGCCTTTAAAAACAGTCCTTGAATTCCGCTAACTGCAATCGACAATTTAGCATTACCGCTATCAACCACAACATCAATATCGGGTATTGTAATTGAGGTTTGCGCTACATTGGTAGCTACAATGACTTTCGGATTGGAATATTGTGCAAAGCATTTCTTCTGCTCTTCCCAATCTAGCTCTCCATGTAATGGTAATACAGTAGCATCTTCCATACACAAGCGCTCAATCACTTCGTCAATTTCTTTTTTGCCTGGAACAAATACAAGAATGTTCTTTCCTTTTCCAATGTTCTCTTTTACCGTTTGAATCAAAGAATCTTTTGGTCTCTCTTCTACATCCACATCATACAATGTACCATTGATGTTCAATGTAGTACAATCTTTGCCGAAGAATTCTGCCAAATCAGTACAATCCATTGTTGCACTCATAAGTACAACTTTGGTATTCCACTTCTTTTGCATAAATTTGCACCATGCAACAAGTGTTTCGATATTGATGTTCCACTCATGGACTTCATCAATAATTAAAACTCTTTCTGCTTTGCTGTCTTCATTAAAGATCGTTCTAATCAATTGCAAACCATCCGTACAGTACACTATTTTGCTGTCAACGGAAACACACTTGTCATAAGCTGTCCTAAATCCGACTTCTTCTCCAAGTGTTACTTCCATTTCTTCTGCGACCCTTTTGGCCAGTGTTTTTGCCGCCATCACTCTAGGCTCTGTTATAATAACTTGACTATAACATTCAGACAGGTATTGAGGTATCTGAGTAGACTTACCAGAACCTGTTTCTGCAGAGATTAGAGTAAAGTCATGGTTCCGCACAGTTTCAATAATTGCTTCTTTGTAGTTTTCCACAGGTAATTTTTTCATATTTTTTTGCTCCTTATAAAAATGTATGTAATCGGGATTCTTATTTAATTGCCAATGTTCTTTTATCAGTATACCATATTTTATGTAAATTGTAAATTATTTTTCTATACCATACCTTTTAAACACTTCTTCATATATATTACAACTTTCCTGTAATGACAATCTGTCTTAATATTTTTATAGCATAATTTTGATATTTTTATTAGATTATGATATAACTATTTTAAGTTTGTATATTTTTTATAATTATCCAACATAACTTATAAATTATTACTATACTAAACATCAATTATTTTAAATAAAAAAGGAGACATTAACAATGAAATTAAAAATATTAGGTATTGAATCACCTCATGGCGATAAATTCCATAACTGTCCAGGTTTCTTTATCACTGAAGGTAGTTCTAAAATATTATTAGATTGTGGAAGTGGAACACACAAATTATTAAACTTTCCTTCAGACTTAAATAATTTATCTGTTATTATAAGTCATCTTCATAGAGACCATTATAACGATATTTACAATGTTCAATATTCTTCTTTTGTATATCATAATCAAAAAAGACTTGAAAAACCAATAGACATATTTTTGCCTAAATCTCCTATGAATAAATATAAAGACATCATTGAAGAAGAATACAGTTTTGCAAATTATCATACTATCACTCCAGAAACCATTTTAAAAATAGGAGATATAAATATTAGTTTTTGCCCAACAGATCATCCTGTAGAAACCTATGCTGTTAAATTAACTTGTGGAGGAATAAAAATTGTATATACAGCCGACACATCATTCTCAGCTAAAGATAGATTAGTAGAATTTGCTCAAAACGCAGATTTATTAATAAGTGAATCTAGTCTTCTAACTTCTTATGGTTTTCCTGAAATTAATTCTCATTTAACTGCTAAACAAGCCGGAATAATTGCAAAATCAGCTAATGTAAGAGCACTGATTTTAACGCATTTTTGGCCGGAAGAATTACCTAATAAATATGTAGAAGAAGCTAAGACTGTCTTTCCAAGAGTTATTGCTGCTAATGAAGGTCAAATAATAGACTTTCCAAAAAAGAAAGAAATAGAAGAATGTATAAGATAATTTCTTTACATTCTTCTATTTTTATAATTTTTAAATATAATTTACTATATCTTCAAATGTATCATATCCACTTTCGCTATTTATGTGTCCAGCGTTTGGTATTAAAATTTGTTCTGTTGCAATTTTATCTGCAAAATCTTTTTCTACATCATATTTTACATATGGATCATTGTTTGAATAAAAACATATAATTTCATTCGCATATTGTTTTATATCTTCTAAATTGTCAAAATACATTGTTTTATTTACTGTATCATATTCTTCATTTATTCCTAAATAATTATTAAATCCACATACAAATATTAATTTTTTTACTTTTACTTTATTCTGTATTAAAAATTTGCAGACAAACACTGGTGCTATACTATGTGCTACTATTGTCGTGTTTTCATTTATAAGTCCTAGTTCTAAATAATATTTAAGTAATTTACTCCAATTTTCATAATTTTGATAGCCAACTCCTATTGGAAATTGTGGTACATATACTTGTTTGCCTTCTGATGCTATAAAATCTTGTAACCAACTAAACCAATTTCCAAAAGGACTTCCAAAACTACCATGTATAATAAAATAATTTTTCATTTATTTTTCCTCCAATTTTATTTCAATATCTTATAACACAAAGACCGCAGAAATATTAAATTTTTTTACAATTTTCTATGTACGAAATCTTTTTTCCTTTTGACTTTGCATATTCGATTTCGGATTTTGTGCTTTCTCCAATATATCTACCAAAATTAATTACATAAATTTCATTACAATACCCATTTTTTATCTCCTTCACTGTTTGTAATTTATCATTTTAAATTCAAAATGGTATCATTCATTTTATCAATAATTTCTTTTATAGTCAGTGTTTTACCAATAAGCTTGAATCTATCTATATTCTCATCATCTAATATTTCTATACCATATTTAAGTATATCTTGTATTAATTTTTTTCTTTGAGTAATTTCATCAAGTTCATAGTAATTTTTGTTATCATAAGCAATCATTAAACAATCTCCTTTTATATCTTGAATTTGGAAATACATATCTTTTTCAGTTTTATTTTTATATACATAATCAGTTTTTTCATCAGTATAAATTTTTTCATATCCATTATTTAATAATGCATTTTCATCATTTACGCAATCTTCATATTTATATTCCTTTATCCACTCTTTATAATCTTGATAATCATTTTTAAATTTAACTAATGGTTCAACATATCTTATTCTTTTACATCTAGATTTTAAAGTGCTATGATTCAAATCATTATCTTCTTTTAATTTATAATAACTTGATATTGTTATTACTTTATAAAATTCTTCAAATCCATTATTTAACAACATTTTATCTATCTTTTCTTTATTTCCTTTTATTGGTAATTCAACTTCTACTATCAACATATAATTCTCCTCCTCAATAAATTACTAGTTACCACAATCATTATATAAAAAAGTTAGATATTTAACAATAGTAATAATTCCATTGAAATATTATTTATAAATCAATAATTTTTTCTATAATTTCCATGTCTTCAATTTTGTTAATTCCAAAACATTTTTTGCCTAAGTCTTTTATAGAAGCACCTAAATGATACATTTCCTTATTATCTATAACTATAAACCTATCATGAAATTTGTTTGTTTTAGCCACCTTTAATATAGGATATTCTTTATTAAATTTTTGAATATCAATTTGTTGTATGTTACTTTTATCAGATGCTAGTATTACAACTTCAACATTCTTACTCTTTTTAGTAAGCATTTTTAAAACACTGTCATCTATATAATTGTCTATAATTAAGATTTTCTTATTTGCTTTTTTTATTATATCAACAATGATACTATATGCATCATATATTTGACCTTCAAAGAATATTTTTTGTTTTATATTTTCTTCTAATTGAAGTTGATTAAAAACTTCATCAAATTTTTTATCATGTTCTAATAATTTATATTCCACATTTGTCAATCTTTCAAATAGTTGTCCATTTGCAGATATGAGTTTTCTCATTTCAATAAATGTATTAACAATTTTCATACTCACATTAACTGCAACTTCACTTTTTAATAAACCTGCAAGCATAGTAATTCCGTATTCTGTAAAAGCATAAGGCAAATATTTTCTATGTTGTCCTCTTCCGTTTTCGTTTAAGGTGAAATTTTTGCACCTTAAAGATTTATATTCTTCATCAGTTAGTTGAAAGCAATAATATTCTGGGAATCTTTCAATATTATTTTTTACATTTCTATTAAGGTCTTTAGTTGCATATTTAAAAAGCTTTGCTCATCTGTTGATACTCTTACATAAATTCCACATCTCATAAAATTTAAACCTCCTCCATATATTTCCTCACTTTTTTTATAAATTTATTAAAAAAGTTTTATTCTTTCATATGTTTCCTAACTAAAATGTATTTTTGCAACCCTAAATTTTAAATTTCATGAGAATTTGCTTAATTTCTTTTAAATTATATTTTTGCTTATGTTCTTTAATGTAAAATAGCTTACTGCTGATTTCATTTACTTTATATTCTAGTATTGTAAGTATAGTTGGATATGTAATTATATATTGGACTGGTTCAATGAATTGTAGATTTGTTTTTAGTAAATGCTTAACATTACCATTTTTTATACTAAAAGTACATTGTTTGATAATTTCTAGTATTTCAGTATTAGGTTTAATTTCTTCAATTACTTCAAATTCAAACATAAAAAATGCCTTCCTTTCCAGAAAGAGAACATTTTAGTTTTATATACGAAAAAACAACCTACAAACTTTTAAGTTCGTAAGTTGTTATAATGTGGTGGGCAGAGATGGATTCGAACCATCGTACTCAAATGAGAACAGATTTACAGTCTGCCGCCTTTAGCCACTCGGCCATCTGCCCAGATTTGTCATCCCTCTCGGAACAACAAACTTATTATAATGGTTTTTGTTTAATCTGTCAATACTTAATTTCAATTTTTTTAATTTTTTTTAAGAATCATCTACTACATCTATTATTTCTTTGCATTCTTTCCAGCTCAATGGCTTAACACAGCTATATTCTTTACTTAATTTTTGAATTATTTCTTTAGTTGTATCTTTTGAATTTAAATCTGTTATAATTATATCTTTTATTTGTTCTTCTTTGCCATATAATATTTTAAATATAACAGATCTTAGAATTCCTTCAATATCATCTTCTTGGTTTTTTACGCCTATTATTAAATATATCCCGTCAGAATTTAAGTGAGTATGTATTGTAATATTTATAATTTCTTTAATAATATCAAAAAGCCCATAAAAAGCAAGAGTCCATACCATTACTTTTATTACAATCTCCATAAATCCTCCTATAATTATCATATTGCAAAGCTGTACACTACTTATATATTATGTTTATATTCCATACTATGTTACTGCTTTCTTTATATGATTTATAACAACATTGTCTTTATTTAAATATACTTCAATAACATCAATTCTTGTATATTCTTCTAATTTGTCATGTATCAGCAAATAATATTCTGCTGCTTTATATATATGTCCTTTCTTAATATTATTTACAGCTTCTGCAGGATTTCCATATTCTAGTATTGTTCTGGTTTTAACTTCAACAAAGACAATTTCTTTTTTATCACGTGCTATTATATCTATCTCTCCTTTCTTGCTTTGAAAATTTCGTTCAACAATTTTATATCCAATATTTTTCAAAAACTGTTCTGCTAAATTTTCTCCTATTTTTCCTATATTTTTATTATATTTTTTCATATCATACCTCTTTTACCTTATACATATTAGCTGGCAAACTTTCAATTATTCCTTCTAGTTCCATCATTAATAAAGTGGAATTTAATTCTGCAATACTAATATTTAATTTCTGACTTATTTTATTTATATGTATAGGACCCTCGCATATAACATCATATATTTTTTTATACTCGGGCTTTATTTCTACAGGTTTTATTATTACTTCTTCAATATTTGTTTGAATTATTTGTGGTAAATCATAATATTCTAGTATATCATTTACATCCGTAACTAATATTCCATCTCTTTTTAATAATCTATTTGTTCCAACTCCTTTCAAGTTATTTATATTACTTGGGATTGAAAAAATTGGTTTTCTTTGAATTCTTGCATAATTTACTGTTATTCCTGTTCCACTATGTTCTGCCGCTTCCACTACTAATACCCCTAAACTTATGCCACTCACAATTCTATTTCTTTTTCTAAAATTATCAGCACATGCCTGAATATTAGGAGCATACTCTGTAATAACCGTTCCATCATTTTTCAAGATTTCTTCAAATAATTTAAAATTTTCTTTTGGGTAAATATAATCAAATCCATCTCCCAACACTGCTATTGTTTTTCCCCTTGCTTCTAAAGCTCCTATATGTGCTGAGCTATCTATTCCTAATGCAAGACCACTAACTATTGTAAATCCTTGTTTTGCTAAATCATATGCAAATCTTTTTCCAGCCTTTTCTCCATATTCTGTACATCTTCTAGAACCTATTATTGCAAAGCATCTGCTATTTAAATTTTCCAAATTTCCTAATACATATATTTTCTCAGGTGCTTTTTTTATATTTTTTAACAGCTCTGGGTAAAATTCACTAGTTCTATCAATAATCTCTATAATAATCACTTTCCTCTCTAGTTTTTCCAATATTTTCTATCTAAATTTCTATATTGAATTGCTTCTGCTAAATGCTTTATTTCAATATTTTCTTTTTCCTCTAAATCTGCTATTGTACGTGCAACTTTTAAAATTCTACTATATGCTCTTGCACTTAATCCTAATTTTTCAAAAGAGTTCTTTAATAAATTCTTAGCATCATCATTTAATTTACAATATTTTTCTATTAACTTTGGTGTTAATTCTGCATTAGAATATAATCCATATTTAGATAACCTATCCTGCTGAATTTTTCTTGCTTTATTAACCCTCTGTTTAATATCATTTGAATTTTCTCCTTTTTCTTCAGAATCCAAGTTCTGATATTTAACGGCTTCAACCTCAATTTGAATGTCTATTCTATCTAATAATGGTCCACTTATCTTTCCCATGTATTTATTTATTGACTTCTCACTGCAGGTGCATTCTTTATCCTTTGAACCATAATATCCACATGGACATGGATTCATAGAGGCAACTAACATAAAATTACATGGGTATGTTAAACTTGCATTAATTCTATTAATACATATTTTCTTATCTTCTAATGGCACACGTAATAGCTCTAATACAGAATTTGGGAATTCTGGCAATTCATCTAGGAAAAGTACCCCATTATGAGATAGGCTTACTTCTCCTGGTTTAGGTATTCTTCCTCCTCCTATTAAAGAAACTTTAGATATTGTATGATGTGGAGACCTAAATGGTCTTGTACTAATAATCGGCTTGTTTGGTGGTAATAACCCTATGACACTATGTATTTTCGTTATCTCTAATGCTTCATCAAAAGATAAATCCGGTAATATTGATGGTAAACATCTTGACATCATTGTTTTGCCAGAACCAGGACTACCGAACAAGTAGGCAATTATGTCCACCTGCTGCAGTTACTTCTAAAGCTCTTTTTATATTTTCTTGTCCTTTTACATCACTAAAATCAAAATTATATTGGAAATTGTTTAAGAAATAATCATTTATATTAATTTTTGTTGGGTTTGGATTTGATTCTCCATTTAGAATATCAATAACTTCTCGTAAGTTTTTTACACCTATTACATCAATTTTTTCAACTATTGCAGCTTCATTTGCATTTTCGAGTGGAATTATTGCTCTTTTCATTCCTAGTTTACTTGCTTCAAGACACATTGGGAAAATTCCATTTACTTTATTAACCTTTCCATCTAAAGATAATTCACCTATAACAATTGTATTTTCTAAACCTTCTGTTTTAATAATTTCATTTGCAATTAATGTTGCTACAGCAATAGGTAAATCATATAAAGTTCCTTCTTTTTTAGTATCTGCTGGTGCTAAATTTATTAATACTTTTCTACTTTTCAAGTCAATTCCACTATTTTTTATTGCTACTTTTACTCTTTCCTTTGACTCTTTTACACTGATATCAGGCAATCCAACAATATCATAAGCTGGTAATCCCCCAGAAACGTCTACTTGCACTTCTACCAAATACCCCTCTAATCCGTGTAAAGACATACTTTTAACAATGGATAGCATTTATTTAATTCCTCTTTTCGTATTGGATTTATTTTAGAATAATTTTTGTCTTAGCTTAAGTTGTTTTGATTTAAAATATCTTTGAAATTTAATTAATATAATATTTTATTCTACGAATTTTTGTTTTTTCCTTCTATAAAATATTTTTTATAGATATTTTTTTATAATTTCTTTGATTTTATATTCTTAATATTACAAAAACTCAAATTGTTAAACAATAATATCTAACAACTTGAGTTTACTTTAATTGATATATTTATTATGTTATTGATGCGTTATATATTTTAACAATTACATCATTTAATTTTGCATCAAATTCTTCTTGTGTTTGTTTTACATTTAAATCTTGTAATAAAGCTCTTGAAAAACTTGCAATCATTCTATTATTCTTTGCTAATAATTCTACTGCCTTATCTATATCATATCCACCTGATAATGCTACAATTCTAACAACACATTCATAATCATATAAATCTAAGTAATGATTTTCAACTGTTGGTATTGTGAATTTAAACATTATTTTATCTTCTTGGTTCCATACTTGTAATTTCTTTATAATTTCTGCTTTTAATATTTCTTCACATTTTGCTTTTTCTGGTGCATTAATATCAACTTCTGGTTCAATTATTGGAACTAATCCTGCATCGCAGATTCTTTTTGCAAATTCAAATTGTTGCTCAACAATAGCTTTGATTCCTTCTTCATTTGGTTCATATATAACAGATCTCATTTTTGTTCCAAATACATTTTTTTCTACTGCTTCTTTTAATTCATTGTCAAGTTCAGCAATAGGTTTCATTAATTTTACACCATTATTTTCTTCTGCAAGTCCTTTATCAACTTTTAAGAATGATACTATTTTCTTTTCATTCCATAAATAATCAGCCGTAAATTCTCCATTTACTTTTGAAAGCATTGTTTTTTCAAACAATATTGCTCCTATAATATGTTCATTTGTGAATGATTTACTTGTGAATACTCTTTTTCTCATTTCATGTATTAAATCAAACATTTCTTCTTCAGTGTTATATTCACTTTCTTCAATTCCATAAGCTTTTAATGTTTTACTACTGCTTCCTCCACTTTGATCTAATGCTGCAATAAATCCTCTTTTGTCTTTCATAATTTCATACATTTCGTTGTTCATTTCAATTACCTTCCTTATAATAAATTTTAGTTTTTTAAGGTTCTAACTATAACCTCTTCTTTTGTGAATCTATATTATTTTTTCAAATAATAATGCTTTATTGGTTTTAAATTATCATCCAATTCATAGCAAATTGGATTTCCTGTTTGAAGTTCTAATTTCACAATATCACTATCACTCATATTATCTAAATATTTAATAAGTCCTCTTAAACTATTTCCATGTGCTACTATTATTACATTTTTTCTTTTTTCTAATTCTGGTTGAATATCTGATTTCCAATATTCTATAACTCTTTTTATTGTGTCAATCAAATTTTCCGTTTTTGGTAATTCATCTTTTGATAAATCCATGTATTTTGGATCATTTCCAGGATATCTTTCATCATCCTCAGATAATTCAGGTGGTCTAACATCTGTACTTCTTCTCCATAATAATACTTGTTCATCTCCGTATTTTTTTGCTGTTTCTGCTTTATTAAGTCCTTGTAATGCTCCATAGTGTCTTTCATTAAGTCTCCAGTTTTTTTTTATTTCTATATTTTCTTCATTCATTTCTTTAAGTATATAGTCTAAAGTATCTTCTGCTCTTTTTAAAACAGATGTAAATGCCAAATCAAAATGGAAGCCTTGTTCTTTCAGTATTTTTCCTGCTTCAATTGCTTCATTTTTTCCTTGTTCTGATAGTTCAACATCTGTCCATCCTGTAAATCTATTTTCTAAATTCCACATACTTTGTCCATGTCTAACTAATATTAATTTAAGCATTTATACTAACACCTTCCTTTTCGTTACTATTATATTAATCTATCTTTTTAAAGTCAAGAGCAAATAAATTTATTTTTATATTAACTATGAAAGTAATGTCCTATCTCCTATCAAATATTACCTTAGCTATTCCTTTATCTATCAAACTTCCAAATAAACTTTTAATAATTATTAATATAATTGGACCTATTAGCATTCCCAATACTCCTATAAATTTATATCCAGTATACATTGCTATTAATGTAAATACAGGATGTATACCAATTTGTGAACTAACCACTTTAGGTTCAATAAATTGTCTTACTACTATAATTATTGCATAAAGCACTAATATTGAAATAGCTAATTTCAAATTTCCATTTAATGCTGATATTATTGCCCATGGTACCATCGCTGTACCAGAGCCAACCAATGGTAATGCATCAACAAATCCAATTCCTAACGCAACTAGTAAAGGATATTTTATATTATAATTAAAAAAATTAAATATAAATAATCCTATTAATACTATTAGAAAATCTATACCTATTAATATAAATTCTGCTTTTAAGTAACTTCCTAATTTTGATGTTATTTCTCTTACATGTATTCCTATTTTTTTTACCCATTCACTTGGTAAATGATGTTCTAATTGGTCTAGCATATATAATCTATCTGTACATAAAAAATATGTTGCTATAATTGTAATAGTCACACAAATTCCAATTTCAGGTAACGATGTAATAACGTTTAGTAATGCTTGTAAAAAATTTGTCAAAATTCCAGATAAGCTGTTTATAATATCTCTGGTTGACTTTTGAAAAATCACATTTAACTCTTCTTTATTTTCTAATGAATTTATGTTAAAATGTCCTGTAAAATCTTCTATTTTCAAATATACTATATCTATATAATCATTTATCCTTAGTAATAAATTTGAAGCTTCTGAAATAAGCGTTGTTATACTAAAAGCTAATATTGCTAGTATCAACATAAATGCTATTATTAAAACGATAATTGCACTTTTTTTTCTTTCTAAATTGGTTTTCTTTGACACCCATTTTATTATTGGTTCAATTGTCATTGCTATTGCAAGTGCTATTATAAATGGAATATAAAATATAGAAAGTTTTAGGGCAATGCAAAATAGTAACACTGCAAATCCTAGTTCTATAATTCTTCTTATCACTTTATTCCAATATCCCATGTCTATAATCAATATTAATCATTCCATTCCGGACTTTGATATATGTATGTCCAAATTTTATTTTATTCATATTTTTACTTTTTATACCTTTTTTATTATTGCTTTTAACCCTTCTTTATAGTATAATTCTTTATATTATTGTAGAAGGTGTTTTATATGTTATTAAAGGAAATTAGATTATTAGATGTCGATATTTTTCAAAATAATGAAAAGGTCTTTTCAGGTAAGGTTGAAGATGCTTATGAAAAGTATGGAAAAGTTGAAACGAAAGAAATACATTTTTTAGATGGAAAAATGCAGATAACATTGCAAGATAATATTTAGAAAGGACTATTCTTATGAATGATATAAAATTAAACGATATTTCAAATTTTCATATTCCCAGATGGAATGAATTACCAAACTTGGACTTATATTTGGATCAAACTGTAACTTTATTGGAAAACTATTTACAAAATTACATTGGAAATAAAGATGAAAAAATAATTACTAAAACAATGATAAATAATTACGTTAAAGCTGGTTTAATGAAAGCTCCCAAAAAGAAAAAATACAAAAAAACTCATCTTGCTACATTATTTGTTATTTGTACATTAAAACAAATATATAGTATTGATGATATAAATAAATTAATACGTTTAGCTATAAAAACAACTAAAATAAATAATGCTTATGATCAATTCTGTACAGCACTTGAAAAAGCTACTGCTTTAACTTTTGCCGGTAAAGAATATGAAGATGATGATGACATGACAACAGAAAAATATCTTTTAAAAAATGTTGTTCAATCATTTGCAAATAAATTATATGTAGAAAAGACATTTTTACATAAATAAAAAGTAACAAGTCTATTTAAACTTGTTACTTTTTTCTTTATCTTTCTTCTCCATTTTCTTGATTTTGACTTGCTTCAATTGTTCCAGAACCTCTTGATAGATCTGTGTCTTTCTTTGTTTTTTCTGAACTTTCCCATGGTCTTATTCCTTTTGTTTTTGCTAAATCAGTATCATAACATTCAAATCTTTGTACAAATTCACTTTCTGGAATTCCTATCATTTGACCTTTATCTTTATCTGCATAATAAAATCTTCTTCCCATTTCATCTGAATCTATATATGTATATACAATTGGCTTTTTCTCCTCATCTTGTTTATCATACACTCTGTTTACAACGCATTTATTAAATTGTAAATTTTCATTATTTAACAATACTGCTGACATAATTTCCATTGTTGAATTTTGACATATAGCAAATTCTGGATGCATTTGTGCAAGTAATGCAAATTGTTGTTCTAAATCCTTAGCAGGTTGATTAGTATATTGTTCGTGTAATGCTGTTGACTCTGTAATCATTTCTTTTATCAAAAATTCACCATTTTCATTTGCTAATCCCACACTTGAAAACAAATTTCTTAGACTTTGCTCATCAAGATTTAAAGTAGCATCACTCAATTTTTCATCATTTTTATGGCAACAATGATCAAGACCTTTTGAATCAATATCGTGTTTTCTTGCTTCTTCATAACTCATAAAGAAATTTGATGGTCTACCTCCAAATCGATGTGATGCTAAATTCCAAGTTGGATCTAATATTGTGTTTCCGATTTTAGTTTCTCCATTAGCCAAAGGCACTTCAATATTATTTAATTTCAAAAAAGCATGTCCACCACTACTTATTATTTCACTTTCTATACCAATTTTATTTAAAATGTAATGTTCCACATTTGATATCCCATTACAAACACCATACCCCGAACTTATTATTTTCCATAATGCTCTTGAATCGGTTGCTGAAAACACCTCAGTATCAAAATCTGGGCTGTAACTAATCTTTTTTCCTATTTCATTATCTATAATTGCTATTTTTTGTGCCGTAGTATATTCTGGTTTTAATTGTGCAATTACAGAGTCAATCCATGTTTCAGCTTCTTTATACTCTTTTGCTGTTGAATATGCTCCTATAGTACTAAATTGACTGCATTCTATACTTCCTTTTGGGCATATATCACAAACCTTCATGAATTTTTTTCTTTGTTCGTCTGTATATCCTTCAGGATTAACTAAAATTAAATTGTCATACCCTTTATAATCCTCTGGATTTCTTTCTAAATCTATCACAATTTTTCCATCTTTTGTTTGCATATTAATTGCTTTTTTATATTCTTCTGACATTTGCGATATATCAATTTTACCTTTTACCTCAGGGCTTAATGTTGCCAGTATTTCTTTTTTCTCTGTTTCTGTTAAATTTGCAGAATCCATGCTCTGTACAAATTTTAATTGTTCCTCAACACTTAATCTATATACAAGATTATATACATCTATTTGATTTTCTTTTAAAAACTCTTTATTTTCTCCTAATAGTTTTATTATTCCATTAGTATCTAAGGTTCTTAATACATATAATATATTCCACGAACTTAAACATTTGCTTTCTATTAAGGTTTTTATTTTTAAATCAGTATTAAAGCTAGCAATAACATTTGGCATAGGGAAATCTGAGTAAACTTTTAATAGTTTATATCTATTTTCTTCATCTGAAAGACTTTCTATTATGCCATCTAAATATGTGCTACTTAATTTTAGTCCTTTAGTCATAAAATCTTTTTCCATCAACAATCTAGCCCTATTGTCTTCATCCAAACTTTTTATTACTTCTCCTAATTCATATTCTCTCAATTCGCAGGATTTTATAATTGATGCATCTCTTAATATGCTTATCTTTGTTTCATCTTTTAAGCTTTTTATTATTTCTTGCCAACCATAACTGCCTATATTCAAAGCTGATATGCTTTCATTTTCTTTTAAAAGTTTTATTTTAGCTTCATCACTTAAGCTTCCAACAATCTCCCTTAAGTCAAATGTCTCAAACTTACACATATCTCTGACATTGCTTTCTCTTAACAATTTTAATTTTTCTTCATCATTCAAGCTTTTAGCAATGCCAATAAGATTATAACTTTTTATATCAAATGTTTCTATAAGATTAGCATTATGTAAAAATGTTTGTTTATCTCCATCTGTTAATAATTGTCGTACAACTTCACAAATAAAATCTTTACTGCATCCTTCCATAATTGTTTCATTATCTTTTATTTGTAATAAAATTTCTTTATTAGAAATACTACTAATTATCATTCCTCTTGCAATTTCTCCGCTTTTCATTCTTTGATAAAAAGGGCTTTTTAATATTTCTAATTTTTCTTCATCACTTAAGATTTCGTTAGTAATATTACATAAATCAACTAGACTTATTTTATATTTACTTATAATATCTAAATTTGTTAAGACAGCTATTTTATCATCGCTTTGCATTACTATTTTTTTAAATTCTTCAGTCTCCATTTACTACAATTCTCCTTTGTATTTTTACTTATGAAGTAATTTTACCTTGTATACCTAGTCCATCTCCTACGCAAATTAAGGTTTCAATC
>CAKPSH010000019.1 GCA_934183325.1 uncultured Clostridia bacterium | reverse complement strand
ACTAAATAATCCCTTGCACCTTCTGGTGATGAATTTGCAAGTATTGGTGTTTGGATTTCATTAAATCCCATTTCATCCATCTTGTCTCTAAGTGCTTTTAATACCTTTGAACGAAGTAATATGCTTTTATGTAGTTTTTCGCTTCTTAAATCTAGAAATCTGTATTCAAGTCTTAAATCTTCTCTTACTTCTTGATCTGTATTTACTTCAAATGGTAATACATTTTTGCATTTACCTAGAATTTCTATTTTTTGTGCTATTATTTCTATATCTCCTGTTGGCATTTTTGGATTTTTGTTGCTTCTTTCAACTACTGTTCCTTCTACCATTATGCAACTTTCTGTTGTGTATTCTTTTGCTGTTTCTTGCATTTTTTCGTCATTTATTACTATTTGGCTTATTCCATCTTCATCTCTTAAGTCTATGAATATCATTCCACCTAAATTTCTTATTTTTTGGATCCAGCCTGATAGTTTTACTGTCTGATTTACATTTTCTAATCTTAGTTCTCCGCAATTGTGTGTTCTATATTCGTTCATATTGCTTCATTCCCTTCTTGTTTTTGCTTTTTTATTTAATGTAAAATACTAGGTTTTTGTTCAACCTAGTTTTTTACTAAAATCGTTAATTTGCACTTGTTATATTAGCATATTTTGGCGAATATGTCAAACAGGATGCAATTTTTTAAAAAAAATAGAATAATATAAAAAAATATGCAAATGAGAATGTATTATTTGCTTTTTTTGGATTCAATTTTAAAAAGGAAAACTTATCGAGTAAAATTGCTTCGCAATTTTTCACGATTGGCTTTCTAAAGAAAGCCTTTAGAATAATATAAAAAAATATGTAAAAAAGAATATCTTCTTTTTTACATATTTTTTTATATTATTCTAGTTTTTCTTTTTAAAATTGTATCCATTCCCCTTTGGTTTTTAGTTCGTTTACTTTTGCTTGGTGTTCTTGGTATGTTTTTGTGAAGTATACGTTTCCGTTTTTGTCTGCTACAAAGTATAGGTATGTTGTTTGGTTTGGTTCTATTGCTGCTTCTATTGAACTTGTTCCTACCATTGATATTGGTCCTATTGGTAATTTCCCATTCATCCTTGGTCCTCTTGTGTTGTATGGATTGTATGTGTTTATTTCTGATGAGTATAAATCACGTGTTCCCATATCTATTTTAAATGCATAATATGTTGTTACATCACTTTGTATTGGCATGTTTGCTTTCAATCTATTATATATTACACTTGATACATCTTTTCTATCTTTGTCGAATACTGCTTCGTTTTCTATTATTGATGCTGCTGATAATATTTCATGTACTGTGTATTTTGAATTTTCTATTTCTGTTTTGTATGTGCTTAATTTTTTATCCATTTGATTTAATAGTGTTTCAAATATCTCTTTTACTGTTACATTTTTGCTTACAAATTGATATGTGTCTGGAAATAAATATCCTTCTAATGGATAATAGATATCACTATTTTTTATTTCATCTGTTAAAAACCAATATTTTTGAATTAAGGTATCTATATATTCTTCATCTTTTAATAAATTGTATACATCATCCTCTGTATTATTTGTTGATTCTGCTATCTTTTTTGCTACCCATCTCATATTTTTTCCTTCAACAAATGTTATTGATATTGAATCCTTACTTTCTAGTTTTCCTGTTTGTAATAGTTCTGTTAATTCTTTTACTGTCATTTGTTTTGTTAAACTATATGTTCCTGCTTGGAAATTTGATATTTTATTTAGTTTTACATATATTTTGAATGCCATTTCATTTTTTATTATTCCGTTTGATTTTAATTTTTTTGCTATTGTTGATGCTCCTGAACCCATTCCTATTTCTACTTGATATACATTTTCGTCTTTTTTGTTAACAGCTTCTAAACTTGTGTTATACCAAATTGTTATTCCTATTATTAATGCTACTATAAATATTGCTACTCCTATTAGTATTTTTTTTACCATATTTTTCATTCCCTTCTCTTTTGACTTCTTTAATTATAATTTTCTATCTAATAATTGTCAACTTAATTTTTTATACATATTTGTTTTTTTCTTATAATATATTTATATTAATTATAATTAAAAAAGGACTGTTAAAAATGTATAGTATTAGTGCAAAAAGAAGAATTAGATATGCTTTTTTTGTTTTTGTTACATTACTTGTTTTGCTTTCTTTTAGACTTGCTTGGATACAATTTGTAATGGGTTCTGAATTACAAGCTATGGCATATAGACAGCATACTTTGGATAGAACTATAAATCCTAATAGAGGTACAATATATGATAGAAATGGCACTATTCTTGCCTCTTCTGCGACTGTTGAAACTGTTTCTGTTAATCCTATGATTATTTCTAGTGATAATAAGGAAAAAGTTGCTAAGTCTCTTTCTGATATTTTTGAACTTGATTATGAAAAGACTTTAAAAAAGGTAAAAAAAAGAAGTTCTATTGAAACAATTGTGAAAAAAATTGATAAGGAAAAAGCAGATGAACTTAGAATTTGGATGGACGCTAATGATATTACTTCTGGTATAAATATTGATGAAGATACCAAAAGATATTACCCTTATAATGAATTATGTTCACAAGTGATTGGTTTCTGTGGTAGTGATAATCAAGGATTAAATGGTATTGAAGCTAAATATGATAAGACGCTTAGTGGTGAAAAAGGTAAAATATCTCGTGCTAGTGATGCTAAAGGTAGGGCTCTTTCTGGTACTGCTGAAGAATATATTTCTGCAATTGATGGTAATAGTATTGAGCTTACTATTGATGTTACAATTCAATCTATTGTTGAAAAATATCTTGAAGAAGCATGTATTGATAATGTTTGTACAGATGGTGGTAATGTTGTAATTATTAATCCTAATAACGGTGATATTTTGGCTATGGCTACATATCCTGGATATAACTTAAATACACCATATACAATTAACTCTGAGGAATTAGCTTCTATGTGGTCCACAATGTCTAGTTCTGATAAATCAAATGCTCTTGAAAAGATGTGGAGAAATAAAGCTATTTCTGATACTTATGAGCCTGGTTCAACTTTTAAATTAATTACAGCTTCTGCTGCATTAGAAGAAGGTTTAGTTACAGATATTGAACAGCAAAGTTTTGCTTGTACTGGTGGAATTGATATTGCTGGTACATATATTAAATGTTGGAGATATTATAGGCCTCATGGTTCTGAGAGTTTACGTATGGCATTAATGAATTCTTGTAATCCTATTTTTATTGGTCTTGGTCAAAAAATTGGTGTTGAAAAATATTTTTCTTATCTAGAGAAATTCGGTTTACTTTCTAAAACTGGTATTGATTTATCTGGTGAAGCTAATAGTATTTTTATTGCTAAAGATAAGGCTGGACCTGTTGAACTTGCTACTATTTCTTTTGGTCAAAGATTTGAAATTACTCCTCTTCAACTTGTAAGAGCTATTTCTTCAATTGTTAATGGTGGAAAACTTCTTCAACCTAGAGTTGTAAAAGCTGTAATTAATTCTCAAACAGGTGAGAAACAAGAATTTGAACCTATTGTACTTGCTGAAAATGTTGTTTCAAAAGAAACTTCTCAAAAGGTCTTAAGCATGATGGAATCTGTTGTAGCTTCTGGTACAGGAAAAAATGCTCAAGTTCTTGGGTATACTGTTGGTGGAAAAACTGGTACTTCTGAAGATGGTGTAAATACTGGAAAATATGTAACTTCTTTTTGTGGTGTTGCTTCTATCTCTGACCCAGAAGTTGTAATTTTGATTACTTTATATAACCCTACTGGTGAAGGTGGACATCAAGGTGGTGGTGTTGCTGCTCCTATTGGTTCTCAAATTCTAAGTGAAGTTCTTCCTTACTTGGAATTAAAAAAAGATAATACAGAAGCACTTGAAGAAACGTTTTCTGTTACTGTTCCAAATATTACTGGTATGAGTGTTAAAGATGCTACAAAAACATTATCTGATTTAGGTTTATCTTTAACTTATGATAATCAGGATTTAGAAATCGATAAATCAAATACCTTTATCACTGAACAAACTCCTAAAGAAGGTATTTCAATTAATTCTGGAAATTCTGTATACTGTAAAATTCAATAAAATCTTCTGTTTTTTTATAATCTTTATAACATTAAAAGTCTGCACTTAAAAATGCAGACTTTTAATATTATAGCCATTCGCCTTCTCGTTTTATATATATTCTTTTTACTATTTGTACCAATGCTATATATAGAATTGTTAATCCAATAACTATTAAATAATATAATGGCGGTAATATTTCAAAGTGAAATGCTGAAATATTATGTAATAATATTGGAGTTAGTATTGTTCCTATTATTGTTATACTTGTTAATGTTATAAGTATTGGATGTGGTTTTGATTGGATAAATGGAATTTTTGCTGTACGTACAAAATGTATTATTAAGGTTTCACTTATTAAACATTCCACAAACCATGCTGTTTGAAAATATGTTTCTTTTTCTATTCCATTGTATCCTAGTATAAACCAAAATGCTAAAAATGCAAGTACATCTATTATAGAACTTATTGGTCCCATTACGTTCATAAAAGTTCCAAGTCCATTGGTATTCCATTTCTTTGGTTTTATTAAAAATTCTTTGTCTACATTATCATAAGGAATAGCAATTTGTGAAAAGTCATATAAGAAATCTTGTATTAACATTTGTATTGGTAATAGAGGTAAAAATGGTAAGAATATACTTGCTATAAATATACTAAATACATCTCCAAAGTCTGAACTTAAAGCCATTTTCATATATTTTATAATATTTCCATATACTTTTCTTCCTTCTATTACTCCGTTATAGATAACATTTAAACTTTTCTCTAATAAAATAATATCACTTGCTTCTTTTGCAATATCTGTTGCTGTATTTACACATATTCCTACATCTGCATTATGTAGTGATGGTGCATCATTTACACCATCTCCCATATATCCCACTACATGTCCGTTTTTCCTTAATATGTTTATTATTCTTTCTTTTTGCAATGGATTCATTCTTGCGAATATATCTACATTTTCTACTTCTTTTGATAATTCTTCATCTGTTAGTTTGTCTACTTCTACTCCAATCAATATTTTTTCATTTGGTATTCCTACTAATTTTGAGATATTTTCTGTTGCATATTGATTATCTCCGGTTAGAATTTTTGTAGTTACTCCATATTCTTTTAATTTTTTTATTGTAGTTTTCACATCTTTTTTTGGTGGATCCAAAAATGCTACAAAACCTATAAATGTCATATCTTTTTCATCTGCTGAACTAAATATTCCTTTTCCTGTGTATTCCCTTTTTGATGCTAGTGCAATAACTTGCATTCCTTGAGTCGCCATTTCTTTTGCATTATTATTTATGTTTTCTATCATTTCCTGTGTTATTGCTTTATGTTCTCCATTAATCTTTACTTCTGTACAGCTTTTTAATACTTCTTCCAATGCTCCTTTTGTTATTATTCTATAATGTTCTTCGTGTTTTACAACCACACTCATTTTCTTTCTTGTATAGTCAAAAGGTATTTCATCTATTTTTTCGTAATCTTCGATTTTTTCTTTTATATCGTGTTGATTTCCATATAAAATCACTGCTTTATCTATTAAGTTTTTCATTCCAGTTCCATAGTAACTATTTAAATATGCATATTCTAATATTGATAAATCCTCTTGTCCCTCTACATTTATATATTTTTGTAAAACTATTTTATCTTGTGTTAAGGTTCCTGTTTTATCTGTACACAATACATCTATCGCGCCTAAATTTTGAATTGATTGAATATTTTTTACTAGAGTTTTCTTTTTAGCTAAGGTTTTTGTTCCTTTTGTTAAATTTACATTTACAATCATTGGTAACATTGTTGGTGTAATACCTACAGCAACAGATAAAGCAAATAATATTGCTTCAAAAATATCTTTTCTTATGAAAGCATATATTATAAAAACTGTTATTGAAACTACTACCATGTATTTTATAAGTAATTTTGTTATATCATTCATTCCTTTTTCAAAATTTGTTGGTTCTCTTTTATTGTCTATCTGTTTTCCCATGTTTCCAAGGTATGTTGAAAATCCTGTGTTAACAACAACTCCAGTTGCTTTTCCACTTATTACACTTGTTCCCATTAGACATATATTTGATATTGAAAATATTTCAGACGTTGATTTATTATTTTCAGTTTTTTCTATTGGTGCACTTTCTCCTGTAAAAACTGATTGGTTCAAAAATAAATCTTTGCTTTCTATTATTCTTATATCTGCTGGAATAATTGCTCCTGCATTTAGATGAACTATATCTCCTTTTACTACTTCTTCTGTTTTTATTGTTTTCTCTTTTCCATTTCTCAATACTGTTGCTGTAGAAAACAATTTACTTTTTAATTTTTGATTAAACTTATATGTAGAATAATCTTGAAAGAATTTTATCATTGAGCTTACAAATCCTATTGCTAATATTATAATAGAACCTAAATTATCATCTCCTACAACTTTATTTATTACTGCTAATATTACTAATATCAGAATAAATTTATCTTTAAAGGAATTTATAAAGAAATATAACCAGGAATGTTTTTCCTCTTTTACAACTATATTTTTTCCTTCTTTTCCAAGAGTATTATCTACTTGTTTTGAGTTTAATCCTTTTTCTATATTTGTGTCATATTCTTTTAATATTTCATCTTTATTTTGTTTTGATATTTCTGTGTACTTTTTTAAAAGTGCATCATCATTTTTTATTAATTTTTTGTTTTTTAGTTTGTTTTTTATAAAAAATAATCTAATCATTTTTATTGTATAATTACTACTAATTATACACTCCTTTCTTTAAATTACTTATAAAAAAATCTCAAAGCATTCCTCTTGAATGGCTTTGAGATTTTTTATTTTATTAATTTTTTTACAAATTTCCATATTTTTTGTAAATAATTTTGACTTACTTCCTCTGTACTTACACTTGCTTCTACATAGTCATTTTTAGGTAAATTAATGTATTCAATTTGATCAGATGAAAGAGCTTTCATTCCCATCTGTTTTTCTGCTTCTTCTTGTACTGCTTTTAAATTTAAACTGCTTTCTACATTTGCTTCTAATTGTTCATTTTCTTTTTTTATTATTGCTAAATCGCTTTTTAGAGTTTGTACCTTTGCATGTTTTGTTTCTATTATAGCATTTCTATAAACAATAGCAAAAAAAGCACTAAATCCAATGATAACCATTATTATCATTTTTAATCTTTCTTTAGCTTTTTTTCTTTTTATTTCTTTTTGTTCATTCTTCTTGTTTACAATTGTTTTCTTAGCCTTTTTCCTATTTTGTTCATAATTTGGCTTTACTTTTCTCGGACTAGTTTCATACTGATATCTTGCCAAGGTACTTCCCCCTTTCCTTAGTTATTTTCTTTCAAAAACTCTTAATTTAGCACTTTTAGCTCTAGAATTTTTTTCTTTTTCCGCATCTGTTGGTATTATAGGTTTTCGTGTAATAATCTTTCCTTTAGACTTTGCTCCGCATATACAATATGGTAAGTCTGGTGGACAAGTGCATTTTCCATTTGCTTCTTGAAAAGCTTTTTTTACTGCCCTGTCTTCTAAAGAATGAAATGTTATTACACATAATCTTCCTTTTGTATTTAATATATCTATTGTATTATTTATTGTATTGTATAATGGTTTAATTTCATCATTTACTTCAATTCTAATTGCTTGGAATGTTTTTTTTGCTGGATGTCCATCTTTTTTTGCATATCCTGGTACTGCTGTTTCTATAATTTTTACTAATTCTCCTGTTGTTTCTATAATTTTATTTTCTCTGTACTCACATATTTTTTTTGCAATACTTCTAGCAAATTTGTCCTCACCATATTCAAATATTATATTTGCTAATTCTAACTCAGAATAATTATTTACTATATCTCTAGCTGTCAAATTTTGTGTTCTATCCATTCTCATGTCTAGTACACTATCTTCTGACATATAGCTAAAGCCTCTATTTCTTTCATCTAATTGATATGATGAAACACCTAAATCTAATAGTACACCATCTACTCCATCTATTTTTAGCTGTTCTAGAATTTCTTTGATTTCATCATGATTTCCGTGTACATATTGTACATTGTTGAATTCTTTTAGTTTTTTCTTTGCTGCTTTTAAAGCATCTTCATCTCTGTCAATTCCTATTAACATTCCTTTTGAAGATAATCTTTTTGCTATTTCAAAACTATGACCTGCTCCTCCAAGCGTTCCATCTACATAGATACCATCAGGATTAATGTTTAAATTTTCAATACATTCTTCTAATAATACTGGTTTATGTTTAAATTCCACTTTATATTCTCCTTAAAGAATAATATTTTCTAAGAAAACTCATTATTTTTTAATGACTTTCATAATAATACACAGTTGGTATTATTAGTCAATACCAACTGTATTTCTCTCATTATTTCTTATGTATATCTTAATACTTCCTTGGCATTTCTTTTATAACTTTTGTTTATTTTATTTTCTTTTGTGTATCTATATAAACTTCTTTTGGAAGGTTATATACCTAGCATTGTCATATTTTCTGCAATTTCATCAGCTGATATATTTTCTTCACTGCTATATTTTTTCCAATCATCCCTGTTCCAAATTTCTAGTCTTGTTCCTACTCCAATAGTTACTATTTCTTTATCCAAGTTTGCATATGTTCTTAAATTATTTGGAATTAGAAATCTCCCTTGTTTGTCTATTTCACATTCAACAGCTCCTGATAGAAAAAATCTAACAAAGTCTCTTGCATTTTTATTTGTTAGTGGTAGTGCTTTTAGTTTTTCTTCAAAATTTGACCATTCTTCTTTTGAGTAAGCAAATAGGCATTTGTCAAGTCCTTTAGTTATTATGAATTTTTCTCCTATTTCTTCTCTTAACTTAGCTGGCATTATTACTCTTCCTTTTGTATCTACAGAATGTTCATATTCACCGATAAACACTTTATTTCACCAACTTTCACTTTGTGGCACTTTACTCCACTTTTCTCCACTACAGAAACATTTTAATATAACTCTTTTTAAATTGCAATACTTTTTCAGTAATTTCTTTAATTTTTTTGTCAATTGAGATATATAAAATAATAAAATTTGACATTAATAATATTGGGGTATAGTTAGCTTTTTTGCAATTTGAACTTTTGTTCGTATGTCAATTTATTATATTTATTTTATATTTCATAATAAAATAAATATTTTTTTATTTACTTATCTTATATTACTCAGAGTTATTAAACATAATAACAATTATTTATTACAAAATTTTTTCTAATACTTAACTATATTATGTTTTTTCATATAATTAGAAAAGTCCCCCTGACTGAAAATCAGTCAGGGGGACGTGTTGTGCTATTCGAAAATTATTACATTCAATTATGCAACAATCTTCTTGAGGATTTCAATTTTGAATGCCTTGTTCCTCTTCAAGGGCTTGTGGTTTGCTCCACACTTGATACCTCTTTCCACCAAAAAGCAGTAGAAAAGCACAGCAAATTTTGCTTTCCTCATCTCTTTGGCGGACTTGGTTCTGTCAGGGATTTTCTTGAAATCCGAAAGCACCCCCTCAATAACCTGTCCTTCGACTGTATCGATGTTCAGCATGTAGGTGAACTCGTTCTTGAAGCCAATCGCTTTCTTGAACTCCTCCTCATCAAGCTTTCCATCAGAGAAATCGTCAAGTTCCTTCTGGAAAGTTGTCTTGACAAACTCAAGCACTTCAGGCGAAGCCTTAGAGAGAAATTCTGGAATTTTCACAGTCTCCACAATTTCTGCCATTTCCTCTGTGCTCATGTTTCCAGAAGCATACAGCTTCAAAGCTTTTTCATAGCTCGGATTCAATGCCAATCTTTCCACCTCATTGATAGTTTTCCCTATGTCACTCTTGTTATTGAGTTTGCCTCGTTCAAGCAAGTAATTCATTGCCCCCCTATACATTCTCACTGAGAAATCATGCTGGGTCTCCATTCCCGTTTCCAGGTTAATTCCCTGTCCTTTGAGCATAATGTCTTCAGAAGCCATATACTCAAAGAGCTCCAGATACATATCGGCTTCCCACTGTCCACTAAAGGCAAACTGAGAATCATCAAACGGCCGATAATACTCCAGCATTTTCTGACTCAGTTTGGAGCCATTTTCGCTGTAATTCATTTCACGCTTTTCAACAGGGCAATTTTCTACAGTGCGAACAGCTCCTGCCCACATAATGTTGAAAGCATCAGAAAACTGGATGTCCTTATAATAGTGCTCGTACACAAATGTGTCAAAGCAGGTATAAGGAAGCTTCGGGAAAATCCGGCACTTCAAGCTGCGAATATTCTGGAAGGTGAGATTCGGAATGTTCTTGTTAACAGAGCAAAGCACTCCATCTCTTTCTTCCAATTCACAAACCTGGAGCACCTCTTTTCTGGTCTTTTTGTCCAGCCGGTTCAGCTGATACATAATTCCAGAATACCGTACCTTGCCGTCCAAAGGAATTACGTTCTTGCCTTTCTCCGTCTGAGCATACTTGAATAGCAAAAGAATCTGTTCAGGGTTCACTCCGATTTTGTTTAAATCGGAAAAAATCGATGTGTTCATCGCCGGATATGCCGTACCAGGCATATTGAAGAATTCTTCCTTAAAGAACTGTGCTCCGCTGAAGATATTCAGATACATTCTGAAAACCTTCATCTTTGTCAGCTCATCCATGCCTTTAGGAGCTCCTTCAACCATACTTGCCATATCCTTGACCAGCTCTTCAAAGCTGTCAAGATAGTACATGGCATTTTTTACAGTTCGGATGCCTCCCATCAGTTCGTTGATATTCGGACATTTTTTCGAGTTTTTTACGCCATACCCAAAGTGCTTCAGCACCTGCAGGAAATTGCGTTCGCCGATACTTTCCATGTAGCAGTCAAATCCCGATACAATCTTCGGGATATTGATAGTTCCCGAATTATCGCCAGGAACCAGCTCATGGTAGAACTCTACAAGAGCCTTTTCATTGCTCCGTGCCATTGCCTCCATGTGGATAATCCTCTGCTTGCTGTTGTTTTCCTTGTTTGCGAACATTTTTCCAAAGTTGATCATTGTTTTTTTTCTCCTCTTTTTTGTTATTTTTGTTTTTTAGCACAACACATTTTGCATATGCATAGTGTCATACTATATTATTATATCACATTATGTTAATTTTTTCAAATTTCATTTATATTACTAAAGCTCCTCCCCCCCATAAAAATAACTGTACTTATAAAATAAAAGTCAGCACATTACATGTTGACTTTTATTTTTCAAAATTAAATTGAATTTTTTTACAAATATTCAATTAATTTTATTTTACATATTTACTTAAGTATTTATATCTAATATATGCTATACCACCTATAATAGCAATTACTAATATAACTCCTAATATATTTCTTACACCTGTTTTTGGTAAATCTCCAGATATAGTAGTATTATCTTTATCATCCTTTTTGTTATCATTATTTGTATTAGAATTGTTGTTATTAACTTTTACATTATCCAAATATGTTTCAATTTTTCCTTCTGAATCAACTTCCATTGCTTTTGATACTACAACTGTTTGATTTCCACCTTTTATTGCTACTTCTCTAATATATAAATATAAGTTATTAACATTAGCTAATTCCTCATAATCTTTTACATCTTGTGTATTAATTTCAAATGCCATCTTTCCATTTTCGATTCGTTTTCCGTCAATTTTTACCCAATTTTCTATGTTACTATCACTTGTATTTGAAGATAAATAATAATAATATTCATAATTGTCATTGTAATTGTCTTTTACTATGTCATTTATAGTTACATTTATCAATAAATATTCTTTACTATTTTTGTCTGTAAATGTGTAATATTTTGCACTATTTACAATACAGCGAGCCTTATCAAAATCAGAGTTTTTAGCTTTTTCTTCCTCTATTATTTCTATTTCAAATGCTATGCTTTTTTGTTGATATGTTACAGTAACCATATTTTTTCCTGTTTTTGAATTATCAAATCCACTAACTTTTACTTGCTCATCTGTTAATTCAATTTCCTCATTTGTTCCATCATTGTACTCTACTTTTATTATTCCTCCTGCAAGTTCTAGTTCTTCTCTATTTTGTATATATTGTGTTTTGGCTGGCATTTTGCTTATAGTTATTTTTGTAATTGATTTTTCCTCAACAGTTATTTCTTGAGATGTTGTTTTTCCATCATATTTTATAGTGACGCTTGTTTGTCCTTTTGTTAAATTTATTCCATCTTCTATTGTATAATCTATAATTTCTTGTGTTGTTTCATCTTGATATTTTCCCACAACAACCATTCCTGTTTTATCAAAATTTTGACCAACTACATATTTAGTTTTATTTGGAGCTTTAGTTACACCTATTTCTACTAAAGAATTTTCTGTAATTGTTATATTTTGCTCTATTTTTATCTCTCCATAAGTAATTGTAACTTGTGTTTGATTTGCTTTTAAATTATTTCCATTTTCTATTGTATAGTCTGTTACCTCTTTGCTAGTTCCATCTTTATATGTTGCTTCTACAACCATTCCTGTTGCATCAAAATTTTCGCCCTCTTTATATTCTGTTTTTGTTGGAGCTGTTTTTATTTTTAATCCTGTTACAGAATTTTTCTCAACATTTATTGTTTGTTTTACACTTTGATCTTCATAAGTTATTGTTACACTTTTTTGTCCTGCTACTAAATTATTTCCATCAGTAATATCATAGCTTGAATCATCAAGAATTATATATGGTGTATTTTTACTATTATAATTTGCTTTTATAACCATTCCTGTTTTATCAAAATTTTCTCCTTCAAAATAACTTGTTTTATTTGGAGGTGTTGCAATTTCAATGCTTTCTAATTTTTCATCAAATGATTTTGTTGTTGTAAATGCTTTTATAGTACTGTCTCCACTAGTTAATGAATTATTACTCGTTTCTGATAATTTTCCTAAATCTATCCATTTACTACTATCATCTAAATTATTTCCAATTAATATAAAGCATTTTCCTTCTTCTACTTTTACATTATCCAAAATATCACTGCTAGTGCCTTTACTTTCCAAAGATACTGTAACTGTACTTGTATTAGCTCCTTGCACTTCTACAACTACTGTGAAAGCATCTCCTTCTAGCTCAATTGGTTCTGCAAATTCAATTGTATGATATCCAACATTAAAAGTTTCTGATTCTCCTGCTTTTAATGGTACTAATTTTAAATCTTCTTTTGCTCTGCTAGTTCCATTTGGATTTACATATACTTTGCAAGTATATGTTTCAAGTGCATACAATGATACTTGTGTTAATTCTTCTATTTCAGTTGTTTGTCTATTAAATATGTTGCAAAGCAATACTGTGTTTGTTGCCTTAGAGCGCACATTACCTACTGGATAATATTCATCATATTGATATATATTATCATAATCTACAGTGTCTGCTGCTTTTTCTATTCCAAACATCTCTTTAGAAATATTTACATCTTCATAAGATACATATATGATTCCATTATCTCCATATTTTATATAAGCTGTATCGTTTTCAATCGTATATCCTAGTTCTTTTAAATAGCTATCTGGAATCTCTTCTGCTGAATTCCATCCATTATTTTTACATTGTGCTTCATACTTTTTAAATATTGTATCCTTTAATTCTGATACTTTCCATTCTTCAGATAATTCTCCCCAGGAATTTCTTACAATCCAAGCACCATCTGATTCAGGTCTACTATTTTCTGCAAAATTACTTGCACTATAATTATCATCCCATCCAATTATTGAAACTGCATGATCTGAACTATGACCTAATTCACTATCACAATATTTTGCACCTGTATCATTGTTATAACATTTTGACCATATACTAGATGAACTTCCATGTAGTCCAGCGTATATTGCTCCATAATTTTGAATATGTTGTTTTATTCTATTCATAATTTGTACTTTATTTTCATCTGTTTCATTTCTATAATTTGGAAATTCAACAGTGTCATAAACTTCACTAGAGACCGTTTTATTTTGTATTTTACTAATATCTATTTTATCTTCATTATTCTCAAATGGCATTTCTGATTCTGGTATAGCACCACTTCCATTAGTCAAATATGATTGTGCAAGAAAAGCAGAGCCTCCCCCACCTACTTCTCTATTATAACCATGTTCATTTATTTTACCATTCAAAAATGTCTTACTTGTAAAATATTCTATATGTCTTTCTGAAAAATCATATACTTTTGATAAATCAGTACCTTTTTTCAATTTAGACATTGCTAAATTTGTCTCTAATGATGACAAAATTGCAAATGTCCAACATGAATTTGTTGATTTTTGATTCTTTATAACCAAATTTGCTGGTATTTGATCTTTTAAACTGTATCTTCCATTCATACTTGCTTTTACCATTTTAGCCATATACAATGGGCTTCTATATCGCACATTTGTATTTTTTATTTCATAAGGTCTTGGCATCATGATTTTTTCTCTCTCTTCTTCTGGAAGTTCTAACCACCTTTTAAACTCTTCTGAATATTCTTCTTGCTGTAATACATTTTCATTATCAATTGCAAATATTTTTACATTTAACAATGAAATCAATATAACAACTAATACCATTGATATTATACATATCCTCTTTAGTTTATTCATAAAATCCTCCTTTATTTTTCCTTTTGTAAATACATAATATTTTATATTTCTAATTAATTTTAACACAATAATTCAAAAAAAGTAAAGCTATTCAAAAAATATTTATATTTTCTTTTTTATCTATATTTTTTATCATATTGGTACTTTTTTCTATTTATTTCATATTTATATTAATAAGGAAGGATTTTTTATGGCTAAGATTTTAATTTATAATAATGATACTGATAGATTTGAAACATATTATAGAAATGAAAGTGCTTCTATGCCTTATAATGCAAACTCTACTTTGCTAGTTCGAGAATTTAGAGGTTCTAGTAATAGCTCTACTCTATGGACTACAAAAAGAACAATGCAAGCTTGGAATACCACCAGATATTTATTTGGTAGTGCTATTCCTGTTGGCTTTGCTTTCAAACGTCCTTGGGAAGGTGGGCATTCTCGGTCAATCACAACATTATGCTGGAACAGCCTTTGATGTGGGTCAAAATTTTACTCCATCTAAACGAAATACTTTAAGAAATACTGCCAAAAATTCTGGTGTTTGGTCTTACGTTGAACCAGCTTCACTGACACCAACCTGGGTTCATTTTGATAGACGTCAAGTTCCTTATGCTTGTTCTAGTGGAGGTTATCCTTTGCTCAAAAAAGGTAATTTAAGTGTTTATGTATTAATTTTACAAGATTGTCTAAATACTCTTGGATTTTCAACTGGTAGCCTAGACGGCATATTTGGTAATAAAACCTTATCTGCTGTAAAAAGATATCAGTCAAGTAAATATTTAACCTCTGATGGAATTGTTGGTTGCAACACTTGGCGTTCTTTGGTAGAAAATGCAATTGGAACAGGAAGAACTTCCACAACAATTGATTAATTTATATATAATCCCCCAACCATATAAATAATTTTGAATAAATAACCTCGTCAAGCCTGCTGCTTACGGATTACTACAGAGACCTGACGAGATTTATGAAAAATTATTTATATGTTGGTATTTTTATTACACCTCTTCTTTAATTCCTCAATAATTATACCCATACATAATACAATAACTATTCCTACTATTAGCACACAAATTTGTTTATTTCTTTCCGCTTCCGTTAATAAATTCAAATAAAACAAATAATCTAAATACATTTCTTTCTCCTACTATTTTCTACATAACTACATTCTACTTTATTTTTCATATTTCGTCAATATATTATATTGTTTTCAATTTGTTATATACAATTAAACAAGAATAACATTTTCTAAAGAAACTAACTATTTTATAGATGACTTTCCTAAGAATATAAAAAAAGAACAACTGCCTTTCAAGGTAATTGCTCTTTTATTTTTATTGCTTTATTTTCTTATTTACATCTTTGCAAACAAATTTATCTAATACTGCTAATATACTTGGTAAAACAAATATTACTAATATAACCGCACATAATGTTCCTTGTGATATTGTTTCACATATCTTTGCAGCAATTGCTGAAGCAAAACTTGCAACAATTAATGTAACAATGATTAATATTGATGATGAAGATAAAATTGTATGAATTGATTTATTATAAGCATTTATTATTGCATTTTGAATATCCATAGTCGCTCTTGATTCTTTATAATATGTTGTATATACAATTGCATAATCTATTGTAGCTCCCATTAATATTGCTTGAACTATAATCAATGATATGAAGTACACACTGCTTCCAGCAACTGATAATATAGCCATAGTTACATATACTGCACATTGAATTATCAGAACTAATATTGTAGGTATTACTAGTGATTTGAATGTAATAGCAACTACTACAAAAATGAATATTACAGTTATAATTGTTATATTGTTTAATTCATCATTAAATGTTTTGCTTATTTCTAATGCCATTGGTGAATCACCTATTACATATACTCCCTCTTTATTTCCTACTTTTTCCAAAGCATCTTGTATAAAGTTAAATGTTTCTTCTCCTTCAAAAGGATACTTTGTATTTAAGATTGCTCTTGAATATTTATCAGATACTAGTAATTTTTTTGCATCATCTATAGTTACTTTTGCATCTTTGATTTTATTAGTCATTTCATCATCCATGAAATCTGTAAATCTTTCATCATGAAGTATATTATTATTTAAATAATTAACAATTTCTTCTACTGTTAATTTCCAAGAATCATCATAAGAATTTACACTTCCATGATATATATATACTAAATCTACTAAGTTATAATCAAGATTATCGGTTAATTTATTTAGTATTGCATATAATTCTCTAGAATTATATTTTGAACCTTTTAATGTATTTTTCATTATTCCATTTACCGTATTTAATTTACTAATTGAATCTGCATCAAAGCTTGAATTATAAGTTGGATTTGGTATTACATCACTTATAATAAAATTTGTATAATCCAATAATGAAATTGTTTGATTTGCTTTTATATATTTAGAATCATATAGTGAAAACAATAAACTTAATGTGTCATTATCTATTCCCAATAATTCTGACATTTCACTTGAAGTATATTTTGTATTTTTTAAAGTACTATCCATTACTTTATTTACTAATTCTAATTGTTCTAATGTTGATTTATTTAAATTATTTTTTAATAAAGTATTATTTTTATTGTTTAAAATTAGTTTTGCAAACTCCTTTGGTGTCATTGTTGTTGTTTTTGTATTGTAATCATATAAGCCATATATACTCTTTAGACTATTTGCATCAATTCCTACTGCACTACTCATTTCTTTATATGAAAGCTTCTTATTTGCATTATTCATTATAAAATATGCTTGATTTAAAGTTTCTGTATAGTTTGAGATTTGATCTTTTATTAATTCGTTTTCTTTATTTGCTATTATGTAGTTTATTAATCCTTTTGGACTTAATTTTATACTTCCTGTTCCATAATCATATAATCCATATACTTGTTTTGTAACACTTGTATCAAGTCCCACTACTGATGCAATTTCTTTATAATCAAATTTTGTTTCTGCATTACTCATAATTGCTGAAGCTTGATTTAATTTTGCAAGTGATGTTTCATCTGTTACCATTCCGCTTCCTAATAATACATTTACAAAGTTTTGTGGCGTCATTGTATTATTTTCTCCATAGTTTGCAACAATTGCTTCTACCATTGTTTGATTTAGTGCATCATTACCAAACATTGAATATAGCACACTTGCTGGTAAATTTTTATTATAATTTGTTGTTAATACAACTATTGTATTTAAACTTGCTTGTTGATTTGCATCTGTTGTAACTTGTAGTGCTATATTTGCAAATTCCCTTAAAGTTAATTTGCTATTTGATTCACTTGTTACTGCATAGAATTTATATAATTGTTCTACTATATCACCTGATAATCCAAAGCTTCCTAAGAATTCTGACATTTCATTTGCTGTCATCTCTTTGTTTATAATATCATTATTGCTTAATGTTTGTAATATTTTTAAACTATTTAATTGCTCTTCTGTGAACATTGATTTATAGTTTGGATTTGTTGCAACATATTTTAATGTAAAGTTTGCAAATTCGTTCATTGTCATTGTTGTATTTGAATCTTGTGTTGTTCTGTAGAATAGGAATAATTGTTTTACTAAATCTTCACTAATTCCATAGGTATTTGCAATTTCTTTTGATGTCATTTTCTTATTTATTTTACTTGTATCTGTAAATGTTTTTAATTGTTCTAATGATTGTCTTGTATTTTCATCTATACTGCTTGAATAAGTACTATCTGTTAAAACATCTTTAAACATAAAATCTACAAATTGTTTTAATGTAATTTTTGTATTTAGGTTTTTTGAATTATAGTATATTAATAAATTTTTAGCATCTTCTTCACTTATTCCTAATATATCTGCAAGTTCTTTTGTTGTTCTCTTTTTGTTTATATTAGTATTAGCGGTGAAATTTTCTAATAAATCTATATTTTCTTTTACATCATCATTTACTGATGCTGTTAATTCTTTGTTAGTATATACCTCTGATTTTATAAATTTTATAAATTCATCAAATGTCATACTATCATTATTTTCTTTATTGTAATAATTATAATAAATTATTTTTAATAAGTATTCTTCTATTTCTGTATCTTGACCTAAGTCTTTAAATTTCTCATTTAATTCATTGTATGCTAATTTTTGATTTATTGTATTTCCATAGCATAATACTTGATTTGCTTTTTCGTCATCTTCTATTGTTTTTACGTAATCTGTTATCTCATCATCATATTTATTTTCATATACAATTGCTATTTGATTTGTTTCTGGAAATATTTTTCCTACTTCATCTTGTTGTGAATCTGTATATAATATTCCTAAGTTATCTTTTAAACCATAACTTACAACAAATGCTAATACTATAAATGCTAATTGGAACCATCTGGTTTTATAACTATATTTTCCTATTTTTTCTAGATTGAATTTTGGACTCTTTTTATGTGTTTTTATTATTAATTTATCACATAATAATAATAGTCCTGGTAAACAACAGAAAATACTTACTAAGCTAAATAGAACTCCTTTTGCAAGTACAAATCCTAAATCTTTTCCTATTGTAAAACTCATAAATACTAAGGCTATTAATCCTGCAATAGTTGTTACTGAACTACTTGAAATTGCTTTAAATGAATCATATAAAGCACTCTTCATTGCCTTTAGCTTATCTTTTTCTATTTCTCTTTCTTGTCTATATCTATTTGATAGCATTATTGAATAATCCATTGATAAGGCAAGTTGTAATATTGCTGTTATTGAGTCTGTAATATTTGAAACACTATCAAACATTATATTTGTTCCTTTGTTTATGAATACTGCAATACCTATTGAAATTAGATATAAGAATGGTTCTACATAAGATTCACTTAGTATTATTAATATTACCATTGCCATTGCTATTGCAAGTACAACTATTGAAAAATGAAGTATTGTTGCATTTTCATCATAAATACTACCGCTCATAGCTTTTGGTTTAAATTCGTCTTTTACTGTGTTATATACTTCTTTTGCAGTATCTGAATGATCATAATCTTTTACATTAATTGTATATAATGTATATTCTCCTTTGTTATATTCTTCAGTGTTATCATAATCAACACTATCAACACCAGATATGTTTTTTAGTTTTTCTAATTTTTCTCCTTTTTCTGTGTCTGATAAGTCTTTAAACATAACATTTAAAGTACTTGACTTTTGTTCTTCAAACTCATTATTCATAATATCATTACCAATTTTTGTCTCTGATGTACTTGGTAAGTATTTTGTTATGTCTGAGTTTATTGTTACTTTTTTAGAAGTGTACAAACATAATCCGGTAATTATTGCAAATAATATTAAGAAATAATTTCTTTTATCTACAATAAAATCTGTAATTTTTTTCATTCTCCTTCACTCCTTTTGACGTCTTATTTTAACATTCGAAAATGAACTGAAAATTAACTTTTCCAAATTTTTGCAAAAAATTTTATGTTAAATTTTATTTTTTCAAAAATAAAAAGCACATAAATAGTATTTTTTATTTCAAACTATTTATATGCTTGTTATCTTTTGTTAATTCGTTTTCATATTATAATAAAATTTTCTAATTAATGTAAATATTATTACTTTTTACATTTGTTTTTTTAATTCAATTGTAAATTCTGTTCCTTCATTTATTTTGCTTTTTACTTCTATCTTTCCTTCATGTAAATCTACTATTTTCTTTGCTAATGCTAATCCTAAACCATTTCCCGGTGAAGATGCTGATTTATCAATTTTGTAAAATTTGTTAAATATATGTTCTAGTTCCTCTTCTTCTATTCCTATTCCATTGTCTTTTATTTTTACTATTATTTCTTCACCATTATTTTTTACAGATATATCTAGCATTCCATTTTGATTACTATATTTTATAGCGTTTTCTATTATGTTAATCCATACCTGTTCCATCAATCCTTCATTTACAATTGCATTTACATCATCTATTTCTAAGTTTAGTTCTATATTTTTATGTTCTATCTTTTTCATTTCTACCAAAATAACTTTTCGTATTTGTTCTCCTATATTTACTTTTACTTTATCTGTTAATATAGTTTGTTTTTCTATTTTTGATAAGTTTAAGATATTTGTAGAAAGTTCTGCTAATCTATTTGATTCTTCAATTATTATATCTAAATATTTTATTCTTTCTTCTTCAGTTAAATCATTTCTTTTTAATTCTTCAGCAAATCCTTTTATTGATACTATTGGTGTTTTGAATTCATGTGAAAAATTGTTTACAAAATCATCTCGTAATATTTCTACACTATCTAGTTCTGAAACCATTTTGTTAAAGTTTTGATTTAATTCTTTTAATGGATTTGTTTCTGGTAGTCTTACTTTGTAATTTCCATTGCTTATTTCATTAATTGCTTTTGATAGGTTTTTCATTATTTTTAGTACTGGGTTTCCTATTAAAATCGTTATTACTGTTCCGATTACTAATGGTACTACTAGCAGTATTCCTGTTGTCACAAATGTATGATTATTCATAAATTCAGCTATATCTATATTTAGATTTAAAATAAAAAATATAATTACAACAACAAGTATTGAAGCCAATGCTGAAATTAGAGTCCATATTGTGAAATATGTTCTTATTTTATATTTTTTTGATTTATCTTTTTCATTCATTTACTTTTTTCACCGCCTTATATCCTAGTCCTCTTATAGCTTTAATTTCAAATTCTGGATAGTTTTCAAATTTTCTTCTTAGTCTATTTATATGTACATTTATTGTTGTGTCATCTGAATCTGATTCATATCCCCATATTTCGTCCATTAATTCTATCCTTGTAAAGATTTTATTTGGATATGATAGTAATTTATATAATAAATAAAATTCTTTTTGTGGTAATGTGATACTTTCGTTTTCTCTGGTTACTGTAAGTGAGTCATAATCTAGTGTAACTTTTCCTATTGTAATTTTTCTTTCACTTACTATTTTACTTCTTCTTAATAGAGCTCTTATTCTTAATACAAATTCGTCCATATCTAATGGCTTTGTCATGTAATCATCTGTTCCAACTATAAAGCCTTGACGTTTATCTATTGGTAATTGTTTTGCTGTTGCCATTAATATTGGTATTTCTATATTTGACTCTCTTAATTGTTTTACAAATTCATATCCATTCATTTTTGGTAACATTACATCTACAACTATTAAATCTATGTGTATTTCATCTAATTTTTCTAAGCCTTCTTCTGCACTACTGGTTTCATAAACAAAATATCCCTCTCTTGTGAGTACTTTATTTATAATTGTTCTAATATTTGCTTCATCTTCTACTAATAAAATGTTTACCATTATTTTCACCTCTTGTGCTTTATTATAACATATTTAAAATAAAATTTTCCATCTTCTATTATCATTATTTTTCTCCTTTACGAAAATAAGGGATCTATTTTTATAGACCCCTTATTTGTATTATTGAAACTTTGTTATATCTTCTACTCTACCTGCAAAGTATGGTTTAGATTTTCCTTTTTCTCTTAAGAAAATTGTAAATGTATCATCAACATAAAAGTATCTTGGTTCTTGCTTTTTTTCTTTTGCTCCAATTGAAGTTATATCTGCTTTCATATCAATTATTGCTTCACTTTTCACTTCTCCACCTTTTTCATCTAAAGAAAATTTTATACTTTGAATTGCTTTTTCTATTACTGCCGTATCATAAATTGGATCAGCTGTTTTAAATGGTTTTCCTGCCAATTCCGTATATTCTCTTTTTTCATTAAAATTTAACTTTGGAGCTTTGAATTCATCAACATCTTCAAATGATTTGCTTCCTGTATATTGATTTTTATTGTTATTCATATTTTCATATATTTCATTAAACGTATTTCCTTTTGGACTTTTGCAGAATATTACTTCATCATTAGTTTTCGTATTAATCAAAATTGCAAAATCTTCTTTTGAATTATAATATAATACTTCTATTTGATTTCCTACTGAATCTTTTGTTTTACTATCAATTCCAAAGTATTCTACATCATTATATTTATTTCCAAACTTTCCATTATCTAATTTATCAAATTCTTGCAAGAAATCAAATTTTCTATATAACATAGTATAAAAAATATATCTTTTAGAGCTATCATCATTTGGATTATTTAGTTCTTCTTCTGACCAATCAATATCACCTAATACATCACTTGTTTGATTAAATTTTTCCTTTATTCCATTTTCTATTTCTTCTTTTAGCTCTAATGTTTTTAATCCATATATTTTGAAATAATAATCTTCTGAAAGCATTGTTGTATTGAAATCCTCTTTGTTTAAATTTTTAACCATATCTAATTGCGTATTAAATACTATATCTTTTTTTACTACTTCATTTTTCATATCATTCCATACTAATTGAAATGTTCCACACCAACTACTATCTGCCATTAATTCGTCATTCATGGTTGGTACAATTGTTATTCCTTCTGCTTTTTCTAATTTTGTTGCCGTTGTTCTTATATTATTTTTAATAAATACAGATGCTAAAATCACTATTGTAATAATAACTATAATTACTACTATTTTCTTATTTTTCATTTTCATCAACCCTTTCTATTATTTAGACGTTTTATTTTTCGTTTTTGTTGGTGTTTTGCAAAAATAATTCCAAAAATTATAGTAAATATTAAAAATATCATTGAAAAGCCCAATAAACTTTCCTTTATATAACTTGATGTTGTTGCATTTTGAGACGAAGTTGTAGTTTCAATTGTATCTGATGTTATACCATCTATTTTTATATTTTCATGAGTTTCATTATTAGCTATATCTTCTTGTTTTTCATTGTCAATATTTTTACGTTTTATATATATAACTGTTGTTATAATAAATAAAGCCATATTGCTCAATAGCAGTTCTAATGTATGCATTGCCTTATAATATTTCCATTGAACCGTTGCTGTTGGCATTTCAAGTATCTCTCCTATTTCTCTAAATGTCATTTCTGAAATAATTTTTAATGAAATAATCTCTCTTTCTTTCTCTTCTAAACCTTCTATTATTTTATTATAAGTATCTTGTTCTACTATATTTTCTATTTCATTGTTTTCATCATTTATTTCATATATTGAATCTATATCTATATTTGTATGTTGTTTTCTTAAATAATCTATAGTTTGATTTTTAGTTATAGTATATATCCAGCTTAATTCATTATTATCAGGAAGTATTTCTTTATCTATTTTTAAAATTTTTAAAAATACGTTTTGTGATATTTCTTCAGCTATATTTCTATCCTTTACTATACTAAATGATATATTGATAATTAAATCCTTATATTTTACATATAAATCTTCTATTACTTCTTTTTCTCCTGCCTTTATTCGTTGAAACATATCATGAATTTCTTTTTTATTTAAATTCCTCATTCTACTTTTCCAAATCTTTCTACTTATATCTTTTCTAAATCATAGTTATTCCTACATTTAGATTTTATCTATTAATACCTGAATTAATGCCCCTCCTGCTCTTGTCCGTTTTGAATCCTTGCTTCTTGTGTTCTTTCTATTGTTAAATTTCTTGTAACCATTTCTATTCTTTGTAATTCTTGTTCAAAACTTGCTATTGTTTCTTCTCTACTACTTACATATCCAAAATTTCTTCTACTCATTTGTTTTTCTTCCAGTTTTTGTTGTAGTCTAGCATTTTCACTTTGACATTCTTGTATTTTCGTTCTTGTATTTTTTTTCTTTTTTCCATCTATAACTACTGGCAAATTTTCTTTTTGTTCTCTTTGTATTTTTACTTCTGCCATCTTCCTTATATATTCATCAATAGACCTCTTTTGTGTATCATTCTGACCATTATAAAGATATGCGTTTGCAATTTTGCTATATAATTCTTCCATTTCAGGTGTAAATTTCCCATCAAAATCAGTAATTGCACAAGCATAAAGTTCTGCAAGTGTTTCTTTTATACTATATCTTTCTTTTTCTTCTGGAGATGATTCTTTTAATATTTTTGCTCTCAATGCATTATTAGCTAATCTTTCCTCTTTTAATTCTTGTTTTCCTAATAGTCTTCCAAAAAAGCCTACTCTCTCATTTTCAATTGCAGTTCTTTCAGCTTGTAATTTTTGTAATCTTGCATTTTTTATTACTTCACTTGCTTTTATATGTAATTCTCGTTTTAACTCGTTTTCCATTTGATCATAATTCTGATCTAATAATCCTGGTACTCTTGCTGATAATTGCTCACTACTAAATATACCACTTAAGTATGGTGCTATCTGTTGTGAAATTTG
Source organism: uncultured Clostridia bacterium (assembly GCA_934183325.1). Lineage (GTDB taxonomy): Bacteria > Bacillota > Clostridia > TANB77 > CAG-508 > CAKPSH01. The sequence continues at coordinate 2,152 of CAKPSH010000019.1, read as the reverse complement.
TTGAACATCTTCTATTGATGCGCTCCCATCTACTTGAATACTATTTAATCTATTTTGAACTTTTCTAACATTAGAAACTATTTCATCTATTCTTGCACCAGCTCTATTACCATTAAATTTCGGTACATATTGTAAACCAAATTCTCTATATTTTTTTATAGCTTCCCTTTCAGCTTTTTCAAACTCATTATATGTACTTGTAATATTTCTTATTATATCTCTAGTCATATTAGATGTATTATTTAAATTTGTTTCTAATCCGCTTATGGCACTCTTTCTTTTAGCTTCTTCTGCTTCTCTTTTAGCTTGTTCTTCTTTTGCTATTTTGTCTTTTTCAATTATATCGTTAGCCTGTGTATATTGCCTAACTTTCTCTGCACATCTACTTTGTAAATATTGTTCTAATTTTGTAGAAAATTCTGATGTTTTTTCTCCAACTTCTTCTTGTTGTTTATCTAACTCTTCTAATCTCTGTAGAAGATATTTTACATCTTCTCCTCTAGCATTATTAAGTTGTCTTACACAAATTGAATATTGATCTGATATATTTATATAGCTTTTTAGATTCTCCAAATGTTGCTTAAAACTTGCTAGAATTTCTCCTTCTAATTTTGCATTTTCTTCTGGTGGTAGCTCCTTTATTTCTTTTGCACTTACTTTTGCATCATAATATCTATATTCTCCTTGGCTCCAAGAATCTCTTTCAAGCTTAATTTTAGTAAATGGCGCTATTATAATTTCTTCTTCATTTTCTCTATGATCTGATCTAAAATCTTCAGCATATAAAAAAGGTACATCATCATCTATCCTTATACGTTCAAGTGCAGCATCATTATAATGACAAAATCTTTTCGAAATATTAGCATCTAAACTTGTTGATAAGAACTGACTTTCTTGACTTTTACCGTTATTTACCAATCTACTATCACTAGTTCCTCTTGTTAATCCATTATAATTTCCTACAAAATTTCTAATATTACTTTGTTTAAAATATTTATATATTGCTGAGTATAGGTTAACAAATTCTTCTATATCTGCCTTTAATTCCTCATTATTTTCTGGTAAAACCCAATCGCCAGATACTTCCCTATATGTTTTAGGGGTAAAACTTGCAAGAATGTTTATTCCTGTATGTCCAATTGATAAATAATTTTGTATTGCTCTTTTTTCTTCATCAGTTATCCTTATAAATTCATTTGCTTCTTCTAAATTCATTTTTTTCTCCCTACTTTTTATTAAGTATATTTTATCTTTTAATTACTTTTAAGTCAATAATCTGAATTTTATTATATTGAAAACTTTTAATTAATATATCTTATTCTGAAAGTTGTACCTTTTCCCTGCTCTGATTCTACCTGAATATATCCATTATTGCTTTCTATTATTGCTTTAGATAAGGCAAGTCCTATTCCTACACTGTCACTTGACGAATTCTCTCCTTTATAAAATCTCTCAAATATATGTGGCAAATCTTTTTTAGATATTCCTACACCATAATCTTTTATTTTTATTTCAGTATACATCTTGTTTTTTTCATATATTATCTCTAATTTTTCATTTTTTCTTGAATGTTCAATACAGTTTTTTACAATATTTGTTATTGCTTCTATTTGCCATTTTTCATCACATTTTATACTATCTGTCTTGTTTCCTTTTACATTAATGTCAATGCCCTTTAATTCACTTATAATTGCTACATTTTGCTTAACAGCTTTTATAATGTCATACACTGTTACTTCTTTAATGATAAATTTTACTGAGTTGCTATCAATTTTAGATAGTTTTAAAATTGATTCAACTAAAAAGCTTATATTTACTATTTCTCTTTTTATATTTTTTAAGAAATCATTTCTTATGTCCTCTGGCATATTTTTATCTTCTAAAATATTATCAAGCATAATGTTTATAGAAGTTATTGGTGTTTTTAACTGATGTGATATATCTGACAATGAATTTTTTAAATTAATTTTGTCTTTTCTAGAATTTTCTGCAACTTCATTTAGCATTACTGTAGTTTTGCATAATTCATTCTTTAATATTGATAATTCATCTTCTGTATTGTCTTCAATATCTAATTTATAATTTCCTCTATTTATTTCTTCTAAATATCTTGTAATTTCTTGTATTTTTTTCTCTTTTTGATGATTGTATA
>CAKPSH010000018.1 GCA_934183325.1 uncultured Clostridia bacterium | reverse complement strand
CTTAGAAGATAATTATGGAAGAATTAAATTTTCTTATGTGCCTTTGGCACTTAGAAAATGTTATTCTTGTTTTTTATCTACATTTATATTGACATAGTATAAGTATATTTATAAAATAGAAAGGAAAAATATATGGAAATTAATATAACTATAAAAGAAAAAATAGAAAATGAAAAATCAAAAAGTGATATAATAGGTTTAACAAATTCATTACAAAAATTTCTTGAGAAAGGAGAAATAAGAATGAAAGATTTAGCATCAATAGATAGAATTGAAGGAGAATATGCAGTGTGTGAATTATCAGATGGAAATATGGTAGATATACCATTAAAAGATTTTAAAGAAATAGTATCAGAAGGCGATATTTTTGATTTAGAGATAATTTATAAAGAAGGATGCAAAATTTATAATGTAAAAGGGAAAAACGTAAATGAAATGAATTTACGAAGAGAAAAAATACTAGAAAAATTAAATAAAATACAAAATAAAAAAAATATTAAATAATAATTAATGGTATAGAGAAATAAATGAATTATTTATAATAGATAATGCATTATAGTAAATATACTATTTAATAGAAAAATTCTATAAGAATATAAAAAAACAGAGTTCTTATCAATTAAAAAGAACTCTGTTTTTTTATATTCTTAGGAAAGTCATCTATGAAATAGTGAGTTTCCTTAGAAAATGTCATTCTTGTTTTTTATTAAATGCTTTCTTTTAATACTGGAACGATTTGTTTCTTTCTTGAAACTACTCCAGGTAAAAATGCAACATTATTTTCAATAGTTGTATTATAAGCTTTTTCAACTGCATTTGCTTTAGTACCTAAAACAATAGCTTTTGAATTACTATTTAATATATCTGTAATAGCAAAAACGAATAAATCCAAACCATTTGCAGATATAAAAGCATTCATAGCTTCCTCAATAGCTTTTTGATTTTCTAATACACTATCAATGTCAACTGTATTTACTTGTGCAATTTGGAATTTAGCACCATTTGCATTAAATTCTTTTGAATCGATGTTTATCAATTCATCAGGTGTAAATGAACTTAAATCTGTTCCTGCTTTTAACATATCTAAACCATATGTATTTATATCAACATTAGCAATTTTAGCTAATTCTTCAGCAGCTTTAACATCGATAGGTGCACAGGTTGGAGATTTGAAAAGTAATGTATCAGAAACAATTGCACTTAGCATAAGACCAGCATAAATAGGCTCTATTTCAATATTATTCATTTTGTATAATTGATATAAAATTGTAGAGGTACATCCAACTGGCTCAGCTAAATAAAATAATGGTTCTGCTGTTTCAAATCCTGAAATACAGTGATGATCAATAACTTTTGTGATTTTAGCTGATGCAATATCAGGTGCACTTTGTGCAAAACTATTGTGATCAACTAGAATAACTTCATCAGCCTCTGCAATGCTATCAATTAATTTTGGAGCATCAACTTTAAAATAGTTTAATGCATATTCTGTTTCCTTATTTAAATTTCCTAATCTACAAGAAATAATTTCATTTGTATTACCTAATTTTTTTTCTAAATCTGCCATAACAAGAGAAGATGCAATTGTATCTGTATCTGGACTTTTATGACCTATTATATATGTTTTCATATTTTTACTTCCTTTCAAATTACTGTAGTATTAAAGCTTTATAGCACTATCCAAAGCTAATTTTATCATTTTGTTTAATGATTTTTCTCTTTCTTCACTAGATATACCATCTAAATCAGAAGGAACATCAACAACAGTTAAAATACAAGCTGCCTTTTTTCCTTCTCGTTTTGCATTATAAAATAATGAAAATGCTTCCATTTCAGATGCAATAGGTTTATCAATACCTTTTGGCATACGAGCGAATAATTTATCTTCATCTGGAACATAAGGGCTAAAACAATCATTGCATAAAGTAGTTCCTTTTATTAAATTTATATTGTTTTCTTTTGCTGTAGATTCAATAACTGAGTTTAACTCAGCATCACTAAAAGCTAAATTACAAGGTTCATTATCAAAACTTAGAGCATAGCTTCCTTCTGTATAAGCTTCAGTGGATAAGATTAAATCTAAGATTTTCATATCATCACGAAAACCGCCACAAGTACCAATTCTAATAATAGAATCAACATTATAAAAATGAAATAATTCATAAGAATATATTCCCATACTAGGCATTCCCATACCGTGAGCCATTACAGATATTTGTTTACCATTATATTCACCTGTATAACAAGCTATACCTCTAACATCACTTACCTTTTTTACATTAGATAAAAAATTTTCAGCAATATATTTAGCTCTCATAGGGTCTCCAGGCATGATAACTGTTTTTGCGATATCTCCAATATTTGCAGAATTATGTGGTGTCATAAAAACACTCCTTTCAATTAATTAATTAATATGTATATTATATCAAGAATAAAATAAAATGCAATAAAAAAATATAAAATACTAAAAACATGAAATAAAATATTCATGCTAATTGACATAATTAATAGGCGATGATAAAATATAAAAGTACGTTCGCAAATTAACATTTGGTTGATAATCGAATGGAGGGGTTATAATGAAAAGCGGACCGTATGTTGATGTAATGACTTTCAACGAAAATGTGACTGGATCTTGCAACTTATGTGTCGTTAAATTTAATGATGGTACAGGAGTAAAATTTCTGGTTGACTGTGGACAGTATCAAGAAAGGGGTGACAACGAAGCATTAAACTCTACAATTCCTTTTAATGCTGAAAGTATTAAATTTGTTTTGTGTACACATGCACATATGGATCACATTGGAAAACTGCCTTTGCTTGTACGGAAGGGATTTTCTAATCCAATTTATGCAACAACGAGTACATGCAAATTTATTCCATTGGCATTGGCAGACAGTTGTAAAATTTTAGCTAACAATGCTAAGAAAAGCAAAAAAGCAGTGATATACTCGGAAGCAAATGTAGATTCAACAATTTTGCTTTTAAAACATTGCGATTTTGGAAAAACACAGGTTGTTTATGAAAACTTAGATAACAAAATTCAGGTGACTTTTTTACAAAATGGACATTTAATTGGCGCGGCACTGATACTTGTACAAATATGCTGTGAAGGCTGTGATTCAATTGATTTGATTTTTTCAGGAGATTTTAATAACCAAAATAAGTTCTTTAAGCCAATAATACCTAGATGGTTGTTTGGTTTACCTGCTACAATCATCCAAGAATCAACTTATGGTTATATGGATTCAACTGAGATTAAGCCATGTTTTAATCATAATGTTGTGAAATGCTTAAAGATGAATGGAACAGTAGTTGTTTTGGCATCTTCACTGGAAAAAGCACAATCAATGCTACAAGTATTAAAGAATATGCAGGATAGCGAAGAGCTAAATACTGATGTTCCAATTTATCTAGACGGAAAATTAGCTATCAAGTACACTCATTTGTTTCTAAATGAAGAATTGGGGATAAGTAAAGAGAAAAAAGAGTTTCTACCTCAAAATTTTCATCTAGTCGGAAAAAATGAGAGAAAGGAGTTATGCAACGACTATGGACGTAAAATAATTGTCACGACTTCTGGAATGGGATCCTACGGTCCTGCTCAAACGTATATTCCTGAGTTTATAGTAAGAAAAAATTCGTTAATTCAATTTACAGGATATACTGCAGAAGGAACATTAGGATATCAGCTACAAAATGTTAAAAATGGAGAAAAAGTCAAAATTGGAGGAAAAGAATACATAAAAGAAGCAGAGGTAAAATATACAACCGAGTTTTCTGCTCATGCAAAGGCAGATGAAATGATAAGCTTTCTAAGAAATTTTGAAAGGGTAAATGCTGTTTTGTTAAATCACGGAGAAAGAGAGGTAAAAAAGCAGTTCGCTGAAAGAATTTCTAAGGAGGTTGAAACAGAAAAAGTTGAGATCCTTGGAAATGGCTATGTCTATCGAATTAGTGCATACGGAATTATTAAAAAAATAAGAGCAAAGTGTAACCAATAAAAGTATATAGTGTTACGATACTAAAAAAGGCAGTGGTATTTATGGATAAAAATCTGTAAATACCACTGCTTCATTTATAGATAAAGAATTGTCAAAGTAAAATAAGTTTGCATAAGATAGTATAGGAGGCTATTACAAATATGTACAAAATAAAGAAAGGTTGTATAGTCACTAGAAAATCCTATAAAAATGATATATTGTTTTCAATAGAAGAAATAAATAATACAAGCAAAGGAAAGATAGCAAATTTAAAAGGAATTACAGTAAGGATAAAAGCAGATGCACCAGTAGAAGATTTAAATATAAAAGATAAAGTGGAAGTTAAAAATGAATTAGAAGACATAGATAAAAAAATTGATAATCAAGTAAAAGAAAGTAGAATCTTTTTAGAGAGATATATAAATATATTGTGTGGAAAAATTTTACACTTAGATGGAGATAGAAGATATGCTGAAAAGTCAGCCAAATATTATAAAAAAATAGGCTTGAATGCAGTTGTAAAAAATATTCCAGAAAGTAGGCAACCTATAATGGTGGGCTCATTAATTAGAAAATATAATCCAGATATATTAATAATAACAGGTCATGACGGAATGATAAAAAACGGAACCGGATATACAGATATATATAATTATAGAAACTCTAGATACTTTATAAATACTGTAAGAGAAGCAAGAATGGCATCACAAGGAAAAGATTTAGTAATTTTTGCAGGAGCTTGTCAAAGTTTTTTTGAGGCAATTATGGAATCAGGGGCAAATTTTGCATCATCACCAGCAAGAGTACTAATAGATTTTATGGATCCACTAATTATAGCAGAAAAAGTGGCTATTACACCAGAAGAAAAAAGCATAACAATGAGCGAAATGTCAAATTTATTAAATGACAATAACAAAAGAATAGGAGGAAGAACAACAAGAGGAAAGAAGAAAAAATACACTTTTTAACAATTATTACAGAAATGTTACAAAAAAGTAATATAAAAGTAAAAAACAAAAAGTAAAAACATAAAAGCATTGGTAGAGTAAGAAAAGGACAAAATCGACATAATCTCCAAATTTTGACATTTTAGGATAAAAATGATAAAATTCCATCTAGTATGTGAGAAGTAGGTGATTATATGTTTTGTAAAAGCGACATCGATAATTTAAAGACAGATATCAAAGCACAAATTGGACAAAAGATACTAATTAAGGGTACTTTAGGAAGAAGTAGAATGTACGAGAAAGTAGGAACAGTTCAAAATGTATATTCTAATTTATTTGTTGTTAAATGTGATGAGGAGGAAGGAAACACTTCATATAATTTCACAGATGTACTAACAAAAAGTGTGGAAGTTTCAGTATTTAATGGAACAGATTATTCTCCTTTAGAAATACCAGTTTTTGATGAAAAGAAAAATAAGAAAGCAGTAACTTTATAAAATTCCTAGTAAAAACTAGGAATTTTTTTGTACCATTTGCCATATATATAATAAAAAGATTGAGGTTTATTTTAAGTTATTAAAATAAGATTAAGAAAGGAATGAATGGTATGAAAGTGGAAACATCAAACAAAAACATAAATGTAAATAGAATAGTTTCGAAGAAAAAAGAAAGTTTTATATTAGAGGAGGATATTATAATTCCAGATGTAAAACCAGATATATTAAAAGAAATAAGTGAAAATGGAAATGTGTGTATATATAAAAGAGAAGCTCAAGACGGAAAAGTACGACTAGAAGGTAATGTAAATATATATATTATTTATCTGGCTGATAGTGAGAAGGATAATATAAGAGGATTAAATACAAATATTGATTTTAAACAAGTATTTGAAAATAATGAAGCCTTATCTCAAATGGATGTAAAAGAAAATGTTAAAATAAAGTCAATAGAGTGCAAAATATTAAATGGAAGAAAAGTAAGTTTAATAGTAGAATTAGAAGCAGACATTGCTTTATACCAAAATGAAGAAATAAATATAATAACAGATATAAAGAATATAACAGATATACAAAAGATTGACAGAGTAATAAAAATAAATTCAATAGTAGGAAGTAATTCAATTAAAACTTATGCTAAGGAGACTATTAAAATTGACTCAGGAGATAATTTGGCAGAAATATTACGAGTTGATTTAAGCATTAAAAATAAAGATACAAAGGTAAGCTATAATAAGATTCTGGCTAAGGCTGATGCAAATGTAAAACTGATGTATTTAACAGAAGATAATAGGATAAGAAATATTGAAGAAAAGATACCAGTAATGGGATTTATAGAAATGAACAATATATCAGAGGAAGATATATGTGAGACTAGATATGTTATTAGAAATATTATAATAAAACCAAATTCCGAAGAAGAGCATTCAGTGTATGTAGAAATAGAATTAGAAATATGTTGTAATGCTTTTAAAGAAGAAGAAATAAATATGATAGAGGATTTATATAGTCCTAGTAGAGAATTGGAATATAATACAAAAAATATAATGACTATGATAGGTAAGAAAACAAAAAACGATATATGTGAGATAAGAGAAAAGGTGCAGATACCAGAGCTAGCAGGAGAAAAAGTATATGATGTAAAGGTAATACCTGTAATTAATAATACTAAAATATCAAATGGAAAAATTATATTTGATGGAGAAATGAAAGTGGAATTTATGATATCTGCAAATAATGGAACAACAGTAGAATCTATAATTAAAAATATTCCCCTTTTATTTAATATGGAGTTTGAAGATATAACTGAAAACAGTAAGATAGAGACAAATATAGATATAATAATGCAAGATTGTGTAATAGAAGATTCAGAGGTATCTTTAAATATAAACTTAAATTTTGAAGTAAACAAATATAATCAATTGGACTTAAATATAATTCAAGAAGTAACAGAATGTGAAGAAAAAAAGAAAAGTAATCCTTATAGTATGACAATATATTTTGTAAAACAAGGAGATACTTTATGGAAAATTGCTAAAAAATTTAAAAGTACAGTAGATGATATTGTAAAATTAAATGAAATTGCAGATCCTGACAAGATTGATATTGGAATGCAATTGTTTATTCCTAAATATGTTTGTACAGTGAAAGCTACAGAATAATGGATATGATTTATTCAAGACCACGAATAAAAATTCCTAATTTTTATTATGGGAAAAGAGGAAAAAATAGTGGAAAAAAAATTGCAAAAACATTAGTAATAATTGGAATAGCAATATTAGTAATGTTTAATATTCTAAGTGCAATAGATCCTATATTTGTTAATGTATGCAAGGATAAGGCAAAATCTATGGCCACAATTGAAATTAACAAGATTACAACGAATAATATATTTAAATATCAAGATAGTGATATGATTACAATAAAAACAGATGAAAATGGAAATATTAAAATGTTACAGGTTAATTCAAATCCATTAAACAATATGATATCAGATATTACAAATGATATTCAGATAGCTTTAAATGAGAATAATAATGTAACATCAAAAATTCCTTTTGGAAGTATAACAGGAATAAAAATGATTTCAGGAGTAGGACCAAATATTCCTATAAAAATAGCATTATCAGGAACAATTCAAACTAAAATAAGAAATGAATTTAATGATGCTGGAATTAATCAAACCATACATAGACTATGGTTAGATATAACTTGTGATTTAGCAATATTAACACCATATAAAGTTGAAGAAACACAAGTAACTAGTGAGTTAATTTTAAGCGAAAATATAATTGTTGGAGGAGTTCCTAATGTTTATATGAATTCAGAATAAAAACAAAAGCTATATTAGATTTTGTCCAATATAGCTTATTTTTTATATTCTTGTTTATTAATTATTCATAACAGATTTTGCATATTTTTTTAACTTCTCATAAGCTAAATAATTTATACTTCCAGCAGGAAAATTACCTAAAGCATCTCTTCTTCCAGCAGGAACACCTGTTAAAATTTCAATTCCTTCTTCAATTGTTGAAACAGCATATATATGAAATTTCTTACTTTTTACTGCATCAACAATTTCATCATTAAGACTTAAATTAACAACGTTTTGAATAGGAATGATAACACCATGGTTGCCATTTAATCCTTTTTCTTTACAAACGTGATAAAAGCCTTCTATTTTCTCATTAACACCACCGATTGGTTGAATTTCACCTTTTTGATTTACAGAACCAGTAACTGCAATAGATTGATTAATTGGTACATTAGATAGGCTAGAAAGTAAAGCATATAATTCTGTACTTGAAGCACTGTCACCATCAACACCATTATATAATTGTTCAAAACAAATACTAGCTGTAAGTGAAAGAGGAAAGTCTTGAGCAAATTGTTCTCCAATATAACCTGTTAAAATCAAAACACCTTTTGAATGTGAAGAACCAGATAATTCAACTTCTCTTTCAATATTTATAATTCCAGCTTTACCAGTATAAGTATTAGCAGTAATTCTTGCAGGTTTTCCAAAAGTATAATCACCAGTTGTTAAAATTGTTAAACCATTTATTTGTCCAACTTTATATCCATCAGTATCGATTAATAACATATCATCATGAATCATTTCAGACATTCTATTATCATATTTTTGTACTCTAGCTGCTTTTTCATCAATAGCTTTTTTCACAAATTTTTCTGTAATTATTTTAGAACGAGCCATTATAGCCCAAGTACCAGCTTCACTTATAATTTGTGATAAATCATTAAATCTTGTAGAAAGTTTACGTTTATCATCAGCAAGTTTGGAAGCATATTCAATCATTCTAGCAACAGCAGGTTTATCTAATTGTGGTAAATGTTCTCTTTCACAGAATGAATGCATAAATCTTGCTAAAAGTAGAGCATTTTCATCTGTACGAGGAGCATCATCAGCAAATTCAATCTTAATTTTAAATAATTTTTTAAAATTAGGGTCAACTGAAAGCAAAGTTTGATATATTTGCTCACTACCAATAAGTATAACTTTTAAATTTAATGGAATAGGTTCTGGTTTTAAAGAAATCATAACCATTGCACTACGTTGTTCAAGTGAATTATCAATTCCAATTTCATGTACTCTTAAAACTCTTTTTAAATTTTCATAACAAGCAGGATTTGCTAATAAATCTTCAACTTGGAAAATAATATAACCACCATTAGCTATATGCAATAAACCAGGTTTTAACATGGTAAAATCAGTTTTAAATGTTCCCATAAAATTTTCATATTCTAATTTTCCAAATATATTTTGGAAAGAATAATTTGAATCCATAATAACAGGAGCACCTTCAAGTTTACTATTATCAATAAAAAGATTAACTCTATAATTTAACCAAGGCTTAGTATTAGCTTCTAATTGTTGGTGATGGTTTTGCTGTTTATTATTATTTTCATCTTCAGGAGTAACAAAATATTGCAAATTCTTTAGTATATCTTTTTTTATACTATCAAGGAATTGACTGATTTTTTTATTTCTTTTAAATTTAGATTTAACATAGTTAATATGAACATTAACAGTTAAAAGTGATACATTAGATTGCCATTCTTGAACTTTTCTATCAGATTGTTTTTCAATAGCCTTAATTTCACTAATAGCACTCATAATATAATCTTGAACAATAGAAGAGTTTTTCTCATATTCTTCTTTTAATGAACTATCTAATTGATTAAATTCATCTTCTTCAAGAGCTTTTCCTTCATAAACAGGCATCATGTAAACACCGTTTTGAGCAGTTTTTACAACAAAATTATATCGAGCTGCTTTATCATTTAATTTTTCTAATAGAGAAGATCTTTTTTCTTCAAATTCTTGACGAATTAAAGCTTTTTCTTTTTCAAAATCATCATTACTAAAAGTTTTTGCTATATCAGCTTTAACATCTTTAATAAAACTATCCATTGTTTCTTTAAATTCTTTTCCTTGGCCAGCAGGAAGAGGAACAGCAATTGGTTCATTTGGATTTTCAAAATTATATATATAGCACCAATCAGAAGGAACTTTCTTTTTAGCAGAAAGTTTTTCTAGATATCTTCTGGTATACATGGTCTTTCCAACACCACTTGGACCTTCAAGGTATAAATTATTACCTCTAACATCAACATTTAATCCAAATTCAAGAGCACGAATAGCTTTATCTTGACCAATTCCTTTGTCATTATCTTCTAGTTCAGCAGTAGTATTAAAATCAAAACTAGAAGTATTACAATATGTTTTTAAATCTTTGTAGCTAAGTTCACATTTGTTATTCATCATAAGTACCTTCTTTCTTTTATTTCATAAGTATTAATTAAAAATATAAAGTCATAATATAAGCATTAGTATCTCCATTATAATAATTTTTCCTAATTCCTAGATTTTTAAACCCAAATTTCTTATATAATTTTATAGCAGGAGAGTTATTTACATTAACTTCTAAAGTTAAAAAAGAAGAGTGTAAACCTTTAGAAATTGTAATTAAATTTTCTAAAAGTAGAGAACCTATTTTGCAATTCCTTTTATCATTTCTTACTGCAATATTATTTATAGTTGCTTCACCAACAACACAAGAAATTCCAGCAAATCCAACAATTTCATTATTATCAATGGCAATAATATAATGACAGTTAGGGTTATTTAATTCTTCCTTAAATATTCCAACTGTCCAAAAGTCATCAAAATTATTTAAATTGTTTGAGATTTCATCTAAATCTCGTAAAGTCATTTCTTTTATTTCCATAAAAATCCTTAACTTTCTGCACTAGATTTTTTTAAGTATAATGGAGTTAGAAAATCTGAGTCCCCATATAAGCCATCTTTAAATTTATAAAATCCAGCTATACCAATATCTGTAGCAGAAATATGCTCATCAGAACATATTTTAAATTCATTTTTACAGCCAGATTGTATCATATCTTTAAAAAGAGTTCCACAATTTCCAACAAAAAAAGTATTTTTTTGATAAGTATTAATTTTAGATATAATATTTTCTAAAGTATCAAAACAGTAATCATCAAGTTTAGATATTTTATTATTATTAATTTCAAAAATACCAGCATAAACATTTCCATGATTTGCATTTAAAATTGAACAAATTATACCATCAAAATTATTTATTTTATATGCAAAACCTTCTAATGAGGTAATTCCAACACAAGATGTATTAGAAACATCACAAAAAGCTTTTACAGTTGATAGTCCTATACGAATTCCAGTAAAAGAACCAGGACCTTTATCACATACAAATAAATCTATATCTTGTAATGACAAATGAGATTCTTTAAAAATTTCATCAATAAGAGGCATCAGAGCAACTGAATGTGTATTTACTGCATCTAATGTTTTGTTTAAAATAACTTTATTATCTTCTAAAATTGCAACAGAGCATACTTCTGTTGCTGTATCAATAGCTAAAATTTTCATTTTATATATCCTTTCAAAACAAACAATAAAATTTGTGTAATACAAAGTTTATTTGATTTCGTCTATTATCAAAGTTCTATAGTTTTCATTTTCCAAATCTCTTTCAAAGGTGATTTTTGTATATTTCTCAGGCAATGCATCTTCTATTATTTCGCCCCATTCAATAATACATATTCCTTTATTGAAGTATTCATCTCCGCCAATATTATAGAAGTCATAAGAATTATTTAATCTATAAACATCAAAATGATAAATATCAACAGATGGAGTATTATATTCATTTACTATTGTAAAAGTTGGACTAGAAATTTCATTTTCAATTCCAAAGAAAGAAAGAACACCCTCTGTAAATTTAGTTTTACCAGAACCTAAATCTCCAACTAAAACAATAACATCACCTTTTTTCAAATCTTTAGCAAAGTTTTTAGCAAAGGTTAAAGTATCCTCTGCATTTTTTGATAAATATGTATACAAAAAAATCACCTCAAATCGACAGTATTATACAATAATAAATAAAAAAAAGCAAGGTAGCACAAAAGCTTTCACTTTTGTGCTACCTTGGGATGGTTGGTATGATTATAATCCAAGATTATAAATCGATGCAGCTACCATCCAGTGAGTACGTTCTGCGATAGCGCAGAAGCACTCTAACTTGGGAGTGTTTCTCATTTCTTCCATTAGCACCTTGAACTTAACCGTGTCGATAAGACACAGAAAATGTGCTGCGTCCTCGAACACCTCATCAGTCAGACGCATTTCTCCTTCTTTGGGGTTGGAACTATAAAAGTAACGTTCCCCATTGCTGGAAGCAATGTTACAGGTGCTGATATACTGAACAACTGTTAAAATGCCGTTGTCCAATTTGATATCATAACACCGATGAAGGCGTTCTGCTCCTTCAAAATTGAAATCAAACATGCCCAATCCTTTCTTTAATATGCTTCAAGATTGCGCAACTACGCAATTAACATAATTATAACATGATTAAAGAAAAATGTAAAGAAATGGGAAAAACAAGATTTGACAATTAATAAAATGTAATGATAAGATTTATGCAAATAAAAATATAGGGGGAAAAAATGAAAAAACGAAAGAAATTATTTTTTTTATTAGGGATTTTTATAGTTATTATGATTATAAATCATAATAAAGTCTTTGGAGAACAAGGCTATACAATAAAATTGTATGATGTCAATATCAATGTGAATGAAAACAACAGTTTTAATATAACAGAAACAATTACAACAGATTTTTATGAAAATAAACATGGAATTATAAGACAAATACCGACTACAAATAATATAGTAAGAAATGATGGAAGTAAAACTAAAAATTATGCTAGAATTACAGACATTGAGGTGAATGCTCCATATAGAAAAATTTCAGATTCAAGTTATATGAGCTTAATGATTGGTGATTCATCAAAAACATTAATAGGAGAAAACACATATATAATTAAGTACAAGTATAGTCTTTATGGAAGAGATAAATTAACAGAGGCTGATGAGTTTTATTATAATTTAATTGGGGATAGATGGGATACAGATATAGAAAAGGTAACATTTAAAATTACAATGCCAAAAGAATTTGATAAAAAGCTATTAGGCTTTACGAGTGGTTATAGAGGTTCAATAGATAGCTCAAGTGTAGAATATTCAGTAAACGGAAATGTTATAACAGGAAGTATAAATAAAAAATTATCAGCGAATCAGGGGGTTACAGTAAGATTAACATTACCTGAAGGATATTTTTTTAATATATTTGATTTTTTATATAATAGATTTATGATAATAGTTGATTTCATAAAAAGAGAGTATATAAATATCACTTTGCTAATAAGCTTATTGTTTCTAATTAAAACTCTTATAATGTGGATAAAGTATGGTAAAGACGATAAAATTATAGAAAGGGTTGAATTTTACCCACCTAAAGATTACAATTCTGCTGAAATAGGGTATTTGTATAATGGAAAAGTAACCAATGAAGCAGTTGTATCAATTTTAATACAGTTAGCTAATGAAGGATATATAAAAATCGAAGAAATTAATAAAGAAAATTTACTAAAAAAGAAAACATTTAAAATAAGAAAACTAAAAGAATATTCAGGTAATGATGAGATAGAGAAAACCTTTTTTGAGGGGCTATTTAAAAATGGTGAACCAGACGAAAAAGAACTCGAGAAAAAAATAGAGATAGAAAGACAGAATGGTAAAAAAGTTACTGGTTATAAACTAACACGAATAAAAAGAAGTTTACCAATAAAAGTGGTTACTGAAAAGGAATTAAAAAATAAATTTTATACTACTATTAATAAAATAAAAAAGAACTTAATAGAACATGATGATATAGTGTATGAAAAAAACGAAAATAAAAAGGAAAAAGTAAGATCAATGACAAATAAAATATGTTTCTTATCTTTATGCAGTATATTTATATATTCAGAATTGAATATATTCTATAAATTTGCGGCAGTTATAATTTTACAAATATTTATACCAAAATTAATGAATATTATATTTTTTAAGAAAAAATCAATAAAAAATATAATAAAAATAGTAGTGTTTTTATTAATAAGTGGATTAATGTCAGCTGACAGTATTTATGAGATAGCTGTACAGAATGAAAAAGTAAAATTATTTTATATTTTAATATTAATTTGTTTAATCGGAATGAATGTTTTAAATATTTTAATGTCAAAAAGAACGAAATATGGAACAGAAATCTTAGGACAAATAAAAGGCTTTAAAAGATTTTTGGAAACAGCAGAAAAAAATCAATTGGAAGCACTAGTTGAAAAAAATCCGGAATACTTTTTTGATATATTGCCATATACGTATGCTTTGGGAGTATCAAAAAAATGGATAAAACAATTTGAAACAATAGCAGTTACTCCACCTGAATGGTTCATAAATAATTGCGATGATTTTGAAAAAAGTAATGTTATAAGATTAATTACAAATACAGTTAATGATGTAAATATTTCAATGACATATGGAATTAAAGAAGAAAGAGAAAAAAGAAGTTATGGATATAGTTCAGATTCAAGTTATAGCAGTTATGATAACTATAGTTCAAATGATAATTCAAGTGATTATTCATCAAATTCAGGTGGAGGATCAGTTGGTGGAGGTTCAGGAGGAGGGGGGCGGAAGCTCTTGGTAAAAAGTAAAAACTTGCATAAAAAGCAATAAAGTGGTATAATAATATTAAGTTTAACGGTAGAAAAAGAGTTCTGGACATTATGGTTGTGGTTGCAACTAACTAGAACTCATAGATTGAGGAGAATAGCATTATGAAAAAGAATATCATTGAGATCCTGGTTGTCCGCATTGTCGCTCTGGCACTGAGTGTGAAAGCACTGATGTTTGTGGCATGGCCCATGGTTCTGCATATGCAGAATTCTATCTGGCGGAGATTTGTTCTTGAGGTTAATAGAAATAACCTCGGAAGCAAAAGCTTCACTGAGGTATGGCAGATGTTGACCACGGAACTGGTTGACATCAGCATGAAGAGCCGTTGGGCAGCTATCTATGTCTATGGTGGCCCTATCACCAAGATTGTGGCTTGGGTGATGGTAACGATTCTCGTTATCTTGGTCATCCACTTCGCAAAGCTCACATACGTCAGCCTGCGCAAGTTGGCAAAGTGAATGAGCTGGCCCCGGACAGTGTATAACTGTCTGGGGCCTCTTTTTGTTTGTAAATACGAAATAAAAAATATTGTAATTAATGGAAGTTTGTGCTATTATATATAAGTAATTTTATGTAAAAAAGAAAAGAGGAAACTTATGGAAAAAATACAACCAAGAACATTACCAGGATTTATGGAACTATTACCAAATGAGCAAATAATCTTTAATGAAATAAAAGAAAAAATTCAGAAATCATACGAAAGATTTGGATTTTTACCATTGGATACACCAATAATAGAAGATGCAAATGTACTACTTGCAAAAGCAGGAGGAGAAACAGAAAAACAAATTTATAGATTTAATAAAGGAGAAAATGATTTAGCTCTTAGATTTGATTTAACAGTTCCTTTAGCAAAATATGTTTCAGAATATTATGGACAATTAAGTTTTCCTTTTAAAAGATATCAAATAGGAAAAGTATATAGAGGAGAAAAAGCACAAGCTGGAAGATATCGTGAATTTTATCAATGTGATGTAGATATTATAGGAGATGGAGAGTTAAATATAATACATGATGCAGAAATACCAAGTATAATATATACAACATTTAAAGAATTAGGATTTGAAAAATTCACAATACATATAAATAATAGAAAAATTTTAAATGGTATTTTTGATGAAATAGGAAGCACAGGAAAAGCAACAGAAATATTAAGAATTATAGATAAAATAGAAAAAATAGGTGCAGAAAAAGTAAAAGAAGAGTTAAAAGAACTAGGATTACAAGATAAAGAAATCGAAACAATAATGAATTTTATAGAAATAAAAGGAAGCAATAGTGAGAAAATAAATACCCTAAAATCTTTAGAAATAAATTCAGAAATATTCAAAAAAGGATTAGAAGAGTTAGAACAAGTAATAAATTATATAAAAGTATTAGGAGTACCAGAAAATAACTTTGAAATAGACTTAACAATAGCAAGAGGATTAGATTATTATACAGGAACTGTATATGAGACTTTTCTAGATGATTATAAAAAACTAGGAAGTGTATGCTCAGGTGGTAGATATGAAAATTTAGCAGAATATTATACAGATAAGAAGCTTCCTGGGGTGGGAATTTCAATAGGATTATCAAGATTCTTTTATCAAGCAAGTAAAGAAGGGCTATTTAATAGTGAGAAAAAATCAATTTCTAAAGTACTTGTTATACCAATGACAGAAAATTTAGAAAAATGTATGGAAATTGCAACAACACTCAGAAAAGAAAAGATTAATACAGAAATATATTTAGCGGATAAAAAAATAAAAGCAAAATTTAAATATGCAGATAAGCTAAATATACCATATACAATAGTTATAGGTGATGATGAAATTGCAAACAATAAAGTTACATTAAAATGTATGGAAACTGGAGAGCAAGAAACCTTATCAATAGAAGAAGTTATTGAAAAAATTAAATAGGAAAGGAACTTCACAATGAAGGAAAAATTAGAACAAATATATAAAGATGCAAAAGAGCAAATTGAACAAATAGATATAGCTCAAGATTTGAATGAATTAAAAATAAAATACCTTGGAAAAAAAGGTGAATTAACAGCGATGTTAAAAGGAATGGGAGGATTAGCTCCAGAAGAAAGACCACAATTTGGAAGTCTAGTAAATAAAGTAAGAGATTCAATAGTTGAAGCTATTAGCACAAAAGAAAAAGAATTAAAAGAAAAAGAATTAAATGAAAAATTAGAAAAAGAAAGAATAGATGTAACACTTCCATCAACTAAAATAATAAGAGGAAGCAAACATCCTATAAATAGAGTAATTGAAGAAATACAAGATTTATTTGTATCTATGGGATATGATGTATTTGCAGGACCAGAATTAGAAACTGATGAATTTTGCTTTGAGAGATTAAATTTACCAAAGGGACATCCAGCCAGAGATATGCAAGATAGCTTTTATATTACAAAAGAATATTTACTTAGAACACAAACTTCAGCAGTACAAGCAAGAACTATGCTTGCAATGGGCGGAAAACCAATTAGAATGATATGTACAGGAAAAACATATCGTAGAGAAGATGATGCAACACATTCACATCAATTTAATCAAGTTGAAGGATTAGTAATTGATAAAAAAGATAAACATGTATCATTATCAGATTTAAAAGGAACATTGGAAATTTTTATGAGAAAAATGTTAGGAGATAAGACAGAATTAAGATTTAGACCAAGTTATTTCCCATTTACAGAGCCTTCTTATGAAGTAGATGTTACTTGTTTTAAATGCGGAGGAAAAGGATGCAATCTTTGTAAACAAACAGGTTGGATAGAATTACTAGGTGCAGGAATTGTTCATCCAAATGTTTTAAAAATGAACGGGTATGATCCAGAAGAATATGGTGGATTTGCGTTCGGAACAGGAATAGATCGTTTGGCAATGTTTAAATATGGAATTACAGATATGAGATATTTATATACAAATGATGTAAGATTTTTAAAACAATTTGATAGAATGGATAAATAAAAATTAAGGAAGGTATAAAAAATGAAATTAAGTACTAATTTTGTTAAAGATTATGTAGATATAGATGTAGATGTAAAAACTTTAGCAGAGGATATGACTAGAGTAGGAAATGAATATGATAGTGCACAAAAACTTATTCCAGCAACAAAGCTAATAATAGGAAAAGTATTAGAATGTGAACCACATCCAGATTCAAATCATTTACATTGTTGTAAAGTCGATATTGGAAGTGAAGTATTAAGTATTGTTTGTGGAGCTCCAAATGTAAGAAAAGGAGTAAAAGTTATAGTTGCACAAGTAGGAGCAGAATTACCTGAAATAACAATAAAAAAAGGAACAATTAGAGGTCAAGAATCTAATGGAATGCTTTGTGCATTATATGAAATAGGAATAGATAAGAAATTTTTATCAGAAGAGGATAAAAATGGAATACATATTTTAGGTGATGATGCAGTTGTTGGAACAGACCCTATAAAATATATGGGATTAGATGATGAAGTTATAGATTTTGAATTAACAGCAAATAGAGGAGATTTACTAAGTATTTTAGGAATGGCTTATGAAATAGGGGCTATTTATGATAAAAAAGTAAAAGAAATTGATATTTCACATAAAGAATCAGGAGAAGATTTAAACAAGGAATTTAATGTAAAAGTTAATACAGAAAATTGTAATTTATTTTTAGCAAGAAAAGCATTAAATGTTGAAATAAAAGAAAGCCCAGAATTTATAAAAAGTAGATTAATAGCATCAGGTATTAGACCAATAAACAATGTTGTAGATATCAGTAACTATGTAATGCTAGAGTGTGGTCAACCATTACATTTTTATGATGCAGATAGATTGGGAAATACTATTGAAGTCAGAATGGCATATAATGGAGAAAAATTAACAACATTAGATGGTCAAGAAAGAATATTAGATGATAATGATATAGTAATTTCAGATGGAAAAAAATCAATAGGACTTGCAGGAACAATGGGAGGACTAGAAACAGAAATAGAGGAAAATACAAAAAATGTAATTATTGAAGCAGCTATTTTTGATGGAGTAAAAGTTAGAAAAACATCTAAAAAAATTGTAAGAAGTGAAGCAAGTAATAGATTTGAAAAAGGTTTAGATCCAAATAGAACATATATAGCAATTGAAAGAGCTGTTAAACTACTAGAAAAATATGCAGGAGCAACAATTCAAACAGGAACAGTTGTATATGATGAAAGTGATAAAAGCGATAAAGTTATAGAAATAACATCAAAAAATATAAATGATGTTTTAGGTGCAAATATTTCAGACGAAGAAATAATAAAAGTTTTTGAAAAATTAGGATTTAAAGCAGAACAAAAGTCTGAAAAAATAGTAGTCACAGTTCCAAGAAGAAGATTAGATATATCAATAAAAGAAGATTTAATTGAAGAAGTAAGTCGTATATATGGTGTTGATAATATAGAAGGAACACTTCCTGTAACAACAATGAAAATGGGAACTGTTGATAAAACAGAAAGAGAGATAAGAAATAGATTAATATCTTTAGGATTGAGTGATACATTACCATATATACTTATAAATAATGAAGATGCACATAAATTTACAAATGATAATTTTGAAGAACTAAGATTAATGGATCCAATGACAGAAGAGAGAAATACTCTTAGATACAGTATAATACCTTCATTATTAAAAATATATGAATACAATAAAGCTCACTATGTTAAAGATGTAAATATATTTGAAGTAGGAAAAGGATTCTGGAAAAAAGAAGATAAATATGGTGAAGATTTAAAATTAGCTGTATTAATGACAGGAGAATATTATTTAGGAATAGAAAACAAGAAAAATGTTGATTTCTATGTTATAAAAGGAATAGCAGAAGAAGTATTAAATTATCTAGGATATGAAAACAGGTATAGTTTTGTATTACCAAAGAAATTAATAAAAGAATTCCATCCAGGTCAAGTTGCAGATATAAATGTAAATGGAGAAGTTGTTGGCGTTGTTGGAAGAATACATCCACAAATTGCTAAAGAACCAGTATTTGTAATGGAAATCAATCTTGAAAAGTTACTTGCAAAGAAAACAGGAAAGATGAAATTTAAAGAAATTTCTATATATCCTGAAATTAAAAAAGATTTATCAATTGTTGTAGATAAGAAAATAAATGCAGACGAGATTGCAAAGACAATAAAATCAAATGCAGGAAAATTATTATTAAAGAGTGAAGTATTTGATGTTTACGAAGGAACAAATTTACCAGAAGGAAAGAGAAGTATAGCTTATGCATTAACATTTGGTGCAAATGATAGAACTCTAACAGACGATGAGGTTAATCCAGTAATAGAGAAAATTATTGCAGGACTTGAAAAGACACATAATGCAGAACTTAGAAAATAGAAAGGGGATATTATAATGAATAAAGAAGTAGAAAATATGCCTAAAGTAGTACAACATTTACACTTAGATGGTTCACTTAGACCAGAAACAGTAAAAGAGTGGATAGAAGAGATGCTAGGAAAAAAAGTAGATATAGAAGTTGTAAAAAAATTACTAATGGTTGATAAAGATTGTAAAGATTTAAATCAATACTTAGAAAAATTTGATACACCAATGAAAGTACTTCAAACAGCAGAACATCTTGAAAGAGCTACGTTTGAATTATATGAAGACTTAGCAAATCAAAATGTTGTATATGCTGAAGTAAGATTTGCACCTAGTAAACATTTAATGGGAGGACTTTCTTATGATGAGGTTGTTACAGCTGTAATTAAAGGAATGAACAGAGCAAAAGAACAATATGGAATAGACGGAAATATCATATTATGTTGTATGAGAGGAAGCGGAGAACAGAATAAAGAAGAAAACTTTGAAACAGTTGAAACAGCTAAAAGATTTTTAGGTAAAGGAGTAGGAGCACTTGATTTAGCAGGAGCAGAAGCTATTTTTACAACAGATAATTTTGAAGATGTATTTAAGAAAGCAAAAGAGTATAATATACCATATACAATTCATGCAGGAGAAGCAGATGGACCAAAGAGTATAAATAATGCTTTAGATTATGGTGCAAAGAGAATAGGACATGGTGTTAGATGTATAGAAGATGAAAAGACAATGAAAAGAGTAAAAGAATTAGGAGAGAGTGAAGGTTTAGTATTAGAAGTATGCCCTATAAGTAATCTACAAACTCAAGCTGTTGAAGGAAAACATCCATTAGAAAAAATATATAGATATGGTATTAAAACTACAATTAATACAGATAATAATACTGTTTCAAGTACAAATATATTAGATGAATATAATTGGGTATTAGATAATACAAATTTAACAACATCAGATTTAGCAAAAATGAATGAATATGCCTGCAGGAGTATATTTGGAACACCAGAGCAAAAAAGAAAAATCCAACAAAAATTAGATGAATATAATAGAGAAGAAAATGCAGGGGAAAGAGAATAGAGTACAATATTGGAGGAATATAGATGAAAATAAATGTAGTAATGGTAGAACCAGAAATTCCACAAAACACAGGAAATATTGCTAGAACTTGTGCAGCTATTGGAGCTAAATTGCATTTAGTATATCCATTAGGCTTTACAATATCTGATAAATACCTAAAAAGAGCGGGACTAGATTATTGGGATAAACTTGAAATCGAAGAACATACATCACTAAAGGCATTTTTAGATAAGTATAAACCCGAAGAGCATAATATGTTTTTAGCTTCTACTAAATCAAAACAATGTTATTCTGATGTAGATTATAGTAAAATGGATGAAGTATTTATATTATTTGGAAGAGAAACTAAAGGTTTACCAGAGGATTTAATAACAAAATATATGGATAAATCCATTAGAATACCAATGAGAGATACTTTAAGATCATTAAATTTATCAAATTCAGTAGCAATTATTGTGTATGAAGTATTAAGACAAGTAAATTTTGATGGATTAAAAGAAATAAGCGATTATTTTGAAAATTAAATTGTATGAAATAAATAAAAGAACTTTCTTATATAATATGAGAAAGTTCTTTTTGTAGTGTGTAAAGATAAATTATGCATTTTTAGCTATTTCAGCTAATTTTGCAAATGCAGCAGCATCTGTTACAGCTAATTCTGCTAACATTTTTCTGTTGATATCAACATTAGCTTTCTTTAATCCAGCGATTAATTTGCTATATGTTAAACCATTTAATCTTGCAGCAGCATTAATTCTTGTAATCCATAATTTTCTGAAATCACTTTTCTTGTCTTTTCTTCCAACATAAGCATACATGCCAGATTTCATAACTGCTTGTTTAGCGTTTCTGAATCTGTAATGTTTAGCACCATAGTATCCTTTTGCTCTTTTTAATATTTTTTTATGTTTTTTACGAGTGATCATTGCTGTTTTTACTCTTGCCATTTTTAATTCCTCCTTAAATTCTAATTATTTCATAATTTTCTAAGTAACATTAATAATAGTTAATTAACTATTAGTTACCATATGGTAACATTTTTTTGATTCCAGCTACGCAAGTTTTGTCTGCATAAGCGTTTTGAATCTTTCCTGATTTCTTTTGTCTTGTTGTTTTGTTAGCTAAAAGATGTCTTCTATTAGATTTTGTTCTTTTAACTTTTCCTGTAGCTGTTAAGCTATATCTTTTTGCAGCTGCTTTGTTTGTTTTTAATTTTGCCATTGTAAATTCACTCCTTTAAATTTTTTATTTTATAATCAATAAATAAACTAAAACTATGTAAGATTAATTTATTTAGGTTGTAAAATTATAAACATATTTTTTCCTTCTAATAAAGGTTTCTTTTCAGCGATAGAAACATCAGAAAGTTCCTCGATAAATCTATTTAAGATATCTTCTCCAAGTTTTACATAGTTTAATTCTCTACCACGGAAACGAACTGTGATTTTAACTTTAGAACCATCTTGAAGAAATTTTCTTGCATTTTTACATTTGAAATTAAAATCATGATCCTCTGTATTTGGTGTAATACGAATCTCTTTAATCTCAAAAGTTTTTTGCTTTTTCTTAGCTTCTTTTTCTTTTTTAGCTTGTTCAAATTTGTATTTACCATAGTTCATAATTTTACAAACAGCAGGTTTGCTATTTGGGGCAACCAAAACTAAATCTAAATTTTTTGAACTTGCAATGTTTAAAGCTTCAGAAGTTTTCATAGTTCCTAATTTTTCACCATTATCAGAAATAACTTGAACTTCATTAAAACGAATTTGTTCATTAATTAATAATTCTTGTTTTATAAAAAACACCTCCGTATAAATAAATATTAATAAAAATAATGACCTGTCTCAAGACAAGCCAAATCCACAAATTATTATAAAATTAATAATTAACCTTTTTCCATAAGATAAGGTGAGAAGTGGATGACTTCTTCTTGAAATAATATTTTTATCAATCAACAGCTACAATAATATAATATTTTTTAAAAAAAGTCAAGACTTTTATTGACATTTTTAAGAAAATGTATTAAAATGTTACAGTATTGTGAAAGTATGGATTAATTTATAGAATATTTCCGGTAATTTGTATTTTTATAAATTAAGTACATATATAGCAAAAATAGTTCGAAATAAGAACATAATATAAGATATAACAATAATGAATGGAGGATTTATTACCATGAATAATACAACATACAGTGTTAAGAAAAGTGAAATTGAAAGAAAATGGTATATAATTGATGCAGCTGATAAGCCATTAGGAAGAGTAGCTACAGAAGCTGCTAAATTATTAAGAGGAAAACACAAACCAACATTTACACCAAATATGGATGTTGGAGATAACGTTATTATAATTAATTGTAGTAAAGTTAAATTAACAGGAAACAAAATGAATGATAAAATTTACAGACATCATTCAGGATATATTGGTGGAATGAAAGAAATTGCAGCAAAAGATTTAATTGCTAAAAATCCAGAAAAAGCATTAATGCTTGCAATAAAAGGAATGTTACCACACAATAGTTTAGGAAGAAGTCAATTAACAAAAGTAAGATTATATGCTGGTAGTGAACATGAAAATCAAGCTCAAAAACCAGAAATCTGGAATTTTTAATAAATAATAATAAAAACGGGAGGGAATATAAATGGCTAAAGCAAAATCTGAAAATATAGTATTTTGTGGAACTGGTAGAAGAAAAAGCTCTATCGCAAGAGTTAGATTAGTAGAAGGAACAGGAAAAATAACAATAAATGGTAAAGATATCGAAGACTATTTAGGACTAGATACTTTAAAAGCTATTGTTAGACAACCATTAGTTGTTACTAACACAATGGACAAATATGATGTTATTTGTAAAGTAATTGGTGGAGGAACAACAGGTCAAGCTGGTGCAATACGTCATGGTATAGCTAGAGCTTTAAATGAAGCTAATTCAGAATATAGACCAGCATTAAAATCTAATGGATTCTTGACAAGAGATTCAAGAATGAAAGAAAGAAAGAAATACGGAATGAAGAAAGCAAGAAAAGCTCCTCAATTCAGTAAGAGATAATATAATAAAAAATCAAAGAACTCTATTAATGAAATGGGGTTCTTTTTTAATAGTTTAATATAATTATAATGAAAAAAAGATTTTCTTATGTAATTTTTATTACATAGAAAATCTTTTTTAAATATTATATTTCCTTAACAAAATCTTTTACAATATTTTTAAATGTATATTTAACCCTGTTTGCAGTTTCGCTAACTTCTTCATGAGATAATTCTTTTTGCTCAATTCCAGAAGCCATATTTGTAATACAAGATACTCCAGAAACTCTCATTCCACAATGTTTAGCTACAATAGCTTCTGGAACAGTAGACATTCCAACAGCATCAGCACCTAATATACGTAATGCTCTAATTTCAGCAGGAGTTTCAAAAGCAGGTCCTTTCATATATGCATATACACCTTTATGAGGACGATTTGTATATTTGTTTATTAAATTAAATAATTTCTCAGAAAGTTCTTTGTCATAAACTTGACTCATTCCAGGGAAACGAGGACCAAACTCATCCATATTTTTTCCTCTTAATGCAGATTCAGCAAAGAAAGATAAATGATCTGTAATAACCATAAAATCTCCAGCTTGATAATCTAAGTTAATCCCTCCAGAAGCATTTGTTAATAATAAATCATTAATACCTAATAGTTTAAAAACTCTAATTGGGAATGTAGCAGTTTCAAGGCTATATCCTTCATAATAATGAAATCTTCCATTCATAGCAAGAACAGGTACACCATCAATAGTACCAATTAATAATTCACCAGCATGTCCTGCAACAGTTGAAACAGGAAATCCAGGGATATCTTGATATTTAATCTTTATTAAATTTTCAAAGTCCTCTGTTAAAACTCCTAACCCAGAACCTAAAATAATTGCAATTTTAGGGTTAATATTTCCGATTTTACTTCTTATGTAATCAGCAGCAGTTTGATAATCTTTTAATTCCATAATATCTTCCTTCCTTGAGGGATAAAATATAGTAAAAAACATAGGTGTGTAAAATACTATTTTGTTAAATTATAGTATCATAAAAACCTCAAATAAATTTAAGCAAATTATATCATAAATAGAAAAAATAGTAAAGGAAAAGGCGCCACATTTCTGTGACGCCTTCAGCTACATGGACTTATTAGTCCATGCAGGCAGGGAACAAAACTTCCAGATTGGAGGTGCTTTCGGTAGAAACCGAAGGAGCAGTCTCTGCAGTGTGGAAGTCGACGATACGCTCGTCCATTCCTATTTCTCCTTTCTTGACTCAGGAATTCCTGAGCTGATCATGCGTAATAGACTATTGCCTACTACACTTTTATTATAGCACTATTGACAAAAAATGTCAAATTATTGCTTTTTTATTTTTGGTTTAGAGACTAAAGAAGCAAGATATCCAAAGAAAACGGCTGCTGAAATACCACCAGCAGCGGCTTTTACACCACCAATAAAGGCACCAATAAATCCGAAATCTTTAACACCTTCAATAGCACCTTTTGCTAAATTGTAGCCAAATCCTGTAAGAGGAACAGTGGCACCAGCACCAGCAAAATCAACAAGGTATTTATATAAACCAAGTCCACCAAGAACAGCTCCAATAGTGACATATAACACAAGAACTCTAGCTGGTGTTAATTTTGTTTTATCAATTAAAATTTGAGCAATAATACATAAACATCCACCGACAATAAAACACCAAAGGTATTGCATCCAATTTATATTACTAAAAAAATTAGCCATAAAAATCTCCTTTCTGTTTAATAAATCATATTAAAGTTCAATGGAAATTGCATGAGCAATTCCAGGAATAGTTTCACCTTGCTGTGCAGAGGTTGAATTCATAAGTGCCCCAGTAGCCACTAATAAAACTTTTTTTATCTTTTTTTCTTGTAATTGTTGAAAAACATATCCAGAGAAAACAGTACCACAACAAGCACATCCACTACCACCAGAATGAGTATCTTGGGTGGATTTATCAAAAATCAAAACACCACAATCATTATAGTTGGAGTTTATATTATAGCCATGTGTTTTCATCATATCAATAGTTATATCTTTACCAATATGACCTAAGTCACCTGTTAAGATAACATCATAATAACTAGGAGTTCTTCCTGTATCTTTAAAATGTGTTAATAAAGTATCAACAGCAGCAGGAGCCATTGCTGCTCCCATATTATTAGCATCTTTTATACCTAAATCAACAATCTTTCCTGTCGTAATATAAGTAATAAAAGGTCCATTACCTGCTTTAGATAATACTACTGAACCAGAACCTGTAACTGTCCATTGTGAAGTTGGAGGTCTTTGATTCCCTAATTCAAGAGGAAATCTAAATTGCTTTTCAGCACTACAAAAGTGACTCGAAGTAGCACATAGAACATTTTCAGCAGCACCACCATCGATAAAAACACTACCTAGAGACATAGATTCAACAAAAGTAGAACAAGCACCAAAAACACCAAAGAATGGTATATTAAGTTCTCGAAGTCCAAAACTTGAAGAAATACATTGATTAAGTAAATCTCCAGCAAAACAGTAATCAATATTTTGACTTGAAATTCCAGATTTGGCGATAGCAAGATTAACAGTTTCTTTTATAATTTTGCTTTCTGCTTTTTCCCAAGTTTCTTCTCCCCAGAATTCATCATCTAGACATTTATCAAAATACTTAGCTAAGGGACCATTAGATTCTTTTGGACCTACGATAGACGCTGAAGCTGTAATAGTTGGAGAAGTATCAAATTTTATAGTTTGTTTTCCTATTTTTTGCATAAAATTTCATCCTTTCTAAATTAATGTAATAAAAAATAAATAATACCTACGAGTATTGAAGAAGATATACCATAAACAAGAACTGGACCTGCAACAGTAAACATTTTAGCACCAACTCCCATAATATAGCCTTCAGATTTATATTCCATAGCTGGAGAAACAATTGAATTTGCAAAACCAGTAATAGGTATTAAAGAACCTGCACCAGCAAATTTGCCAATTTTATTAAATATATTTAATCCAGTTAAAAATGCAGAAATACCAATTAATATAATAGAACAAATTGTTCCAGATAATTCAACAGTAAAACCATTTTGCTTGCAAATATCTAGGATTATTTGACCTATACAGCAAATTAATCCACCTACCCAAAAAG
>CAKPSH010000017.1 GCA_934183325.1 uncultured Clostridia bacterium | reverse complement strand
TAGAAGATAATTATGGAAGAATTAAATTTTCTTATGTGCCTCTGGCACTTAGAAAATGTTATTCTTGTTTTTTATATATTAATAGAGCTTTATGAAATATATGCAGGCAAAAAATATTATATAATTTCAGTATATGAATAAATATAATGACTTTGAAGTTAATGTTCATTTTTGTAAAAAAATAAGTGTAATAAATTCTGAAAAACAGCATATATTTTAGTGGTGAGACAAATGAAGGCAATATATATATCAAATGAAAGTTTATCAGCTAGGAAAGTAAAAAAAATAATAAAAAAACAAGGAAAAGATGCATGCTTTTTTGTACTAACAAAAAACGTAAAACAAAATAAAAAAATAATAAAAGTAATAAATAAATTAGAATTACCAATTTGCGATGGCAGGTGGTTATTCAAATACTTAGTTGTACAAGTCTTAGAATATATAGAAAAACAACAAAAAAAGAAAATAGAAGAACAAAATTTAGCATTTATGATTGATAGTTACAATGAAATAGTAGAATTTTATATAAAATATCTTACTAACAAAGTAAAAAGTTTAAAAATTATAACAGAAAAGAGAAATAAATTTAAACAAATAGAAAATGAAATGTTCCAAAATGATGGAACAGTATTAACAATTTCAAATAATAAAAGAAAAGCTTTGAAAAATATAGATATTATAATTAATTTTGAATATTCAGAAGAAAAGATAAATAAATTTGCAATAAAGGATAATGCAATTATAATAAACCTAAAAGAGAAAATTACAATAATATCAAAAAGGTATAGAGGTATAAATATAAATTCATATGATATATGTTTCTCAAATAGGTATTTAGAGATGTTAGAATGGATAAAGAAATTTGAAAATAAAGAAATATATGAAAGCTATATATATGGGAAAAAGAACATTTATAATATAGAAAAACAAATGATAAAAGATAATGTAGAAATAACGGAATTAATTGGAAATAGAGGAAAAATTTCAAAAGAAGAATATCAAAATATACTTGACAAAAGCATTTATTTGACGTAATATTATATTCAATATCACATAAAGGGAGGAATACTTATGGAAAACAAAGAAGTATTATTAACACAAGAAGGATATGACAATATTGAAAAGGAATTAGAATATTTAAAAACAACTAAAAGAACTGAAATATCAGAAAGAATTAAAGTAGCATTAGGATTTGGAGATTTATCAGAAAACTCAGAATATGATGAAGCAAAAAATGCACAAGCAGAAAATGAAATAAAAATAGCTGATTTAGAAAATAAATTAAGATATGCTAAAATAATAAAAGAATCTGAAATTGATACAAAAACAGTTCAAGTTGGAAATAGAGTAAAAATAAAAGATATAGAATTTGATGAAGAAGAGGAATATACAATAGTTGGTTCAACAGAAGTTGATTTAAGTCAAAATAGAATATCAAATGAATCACCAATAGGAAAAGCATTATTAGGAGCAAAAAAAGGTCAAGTAGTTGAAGTATATTTGCCAGATGATGAAATTGCAAAATATAAAGTATTAGCTATTGAAAAACAAAAATAGTAATAAAAAATAAAAAGATAAGAAGAAATTAACGAAATAAAAGTTAATTTCTTTTTTTCTTGTTCTTTAATTAAAAACAAAGGAGGATGTCTATGAGATTGTCAGAAGGAGAAGTAGGTAAAGAATACGTGATTGATGAAATAAATACAGAAGAAAAAGTGAAAAGAAGAATGCTTGTATTAGGAATCATAAAAAGCACAAAAATAATAATTTTAAATAAAAAGATAAATGGTGCATTAATAATAAAAGTAAGAGGTACGAGAATTGGAGTAAGCAAAAATGTAGCAGATACAGTAACAATTATGGAGGAGGAAGAAGTAAAGAATGCAAGAGATAAAATTAGCATTTATAGGAAATCCTAATTGTGGAAAAACAACCCTATTTAATGCATACACAGGGCAAAGGTTAAAAGTAGCAAATTATCCAGGAGTAACAATAGAAAAGAAAGAAGGAGAATTAGAATACAAAAATAAACAAATAGTAATAACAGATTTACCGGGGATATACTCATTAAATTCATATTCAATAGAAGAAAAAGTATCAAAAGAATTCATAGAAAATGAAGATCTAGATGTGATTATTGATGTAGTTGATGCATCATCATTAGAAAGAAATTTATATTTAACACTGCAACTTATAGAAAATAATAAAAACATTATTATAGCCTTAAACATGATGGATATTGTAAAAAAACGAGGAATGAACATTGATATAAAGAAACTAGAAGAAACATTAGGAGTAAAAGTAATACCTATATCAGCAAAAACAAAGGAAGGATTAAAAGAACTATTAGAAGCAATAATTAATCAAAAAAATAAAAATTCTAAAAATATTATAAAGATAGATAATGAGTATAACATACTAGCAAAATATAATTACATAGAGAATTTAGTAAAAGAATGTACCAAAAACAAAATGAAAGTAGATAAAAGAACCGAAAAAATAGACAAAATACTTACACATAAAATTTGGGGATTACCTATATTTATTATGATAATGGGAACAGTATTTTTACTTACATTTACATTAGGGGATTATATAAAAGGATATTTTGAACTTATATTAGAACTAATAATTAATAAAACTTTATTAATATTAGATTATCTAAAAATTGGACCAGCCATGACATCACTTATAACAGAAGGAATTATTACTGGAGTTGGAGGAATACTTACATTTATTCCTAACATTTTTATATTATTCCTATGCTTGGGTTTCTTAGAAGATACAGGATATATGTCCAGAGTAGCATATATTATGAATGGATTTATGGAGAAATTAGGATTATCAGGGAAAGCCTGTATTCCTATGATATTGGGATTTGGATGTTCAGTACCTGCAGTAATGGCAACAAGGACTTTAAAAGAAGAAAAAGATAGAAGAAAAACCATAATGCTAATTCCATGTATGTCTTGTAGTGCAAAAATTCCAATATATGTACTATTTGCAGGAATATTTTTTAGAAAATATGAAGCAATAGTAGCATTAGGAATGTATGTAATAGGAATTGCAATTTCACTAATTTTAGGAATAGTAACTAAGAGAATAGAAAAAAGTTCAAAGAAAGAAGAATTGATAATTGAATTACCAGAATATAAAATACCAGACTATAATTCAATAAAAATATATGTTATAGAGAAAATCCAAGATTATATAAATAAAGCAGGAACAATAATATTCATATCATCAATTATATTATGGGGAATACTAAATATAGGAAAGACAGGATTTGTAGAAAATCCTGAAGAAAGTTTTGGGGCAATAATAGGCAAGCTACTAATTCCAATTTTTAAACCAACAGGACTTGGATATTGGCAAATTATTGTTGCACTAATATCAGGTCTAATTGCAAAAGAGGTAGTAGTATCAAGTATAAATGTGTTATATGGTATAAATGCTGTATCTCAAAACTATGAACTATATAATATATTAATGTTAGAAAGTTTTACCAAAATTAATGCTTTTTGTTTAATGCTATTCTGTTTATTATATGTACCTTGTATTGCAACAATTGCCACAATACATAGTGAAACTAAATCAACAGAATTTACAATAAAATTAATTTGTTTTCAATTACTGATGGCTTGGACAGTAACCACAATTACATATCAGTTATTAAAATTAATATAAAAAGAAAAGCCACGTTTCAGCTGAAAATCAACTTGACGTGGCTACAAGATAATTCTTGTAGGGAAAACTAACTCTTAAGCTTGAGGTTCATCACCATCATCGGTCAAAAGCCAGAAGTTTAAAAGCAACAGCCGAACCAGCCCGATAGTGCACTCGACAGAATCCTCAGAATAGTAATTATAAGTTGTTGAAGATACAGAAACTGTACAGTTTTCCATAAATTCCTGAACAAGTTGCTCTAAGCTTAAATGTCCAAAGTCAAAATAAGGATACCAAGAAGTTTCGAACTCAAACTCACACTTAAAATATGCGTCAAAGAGCGTAACTGCTGTAATGTGTGAAGGGATAGCTTTAAATTGAATTCGCTTCGGGGTGAGCATTCCAAGCTTGCTAAAAGAAAGCTTGGAATCATGGTCTAAGCCATTCAAATCAGTGATTTCATATACATGGCCTTCATTGAACCAACCAGTAGGATAGAGTGTTGCCGGAGAGAAACAATATCTAAGATCACAGAATGTAATCTTAGATTTATCTTTCTCCAAAAGAGTTATATTTTCTTTTTCTGCAAATTTCATAAAGAAACCTCCTCATTGGATTTGCAAAGTGAAACCTGTAGTCAACCAACTACATTGACATAATCTTATCACAAATTTTGAAAAGGTGCAAGTATTATAATATAATACAAATTAATCCACCACTACCTTCATTGACAATTCTTTCCAAAGTCTCTTGAAGTTTTCCTTGAGCATCTTCAGGCATACGAGACAATTTATTTTGCAAGCCTTCATTAACTAGTTCATGTAAGTTCTTTCCAAAGATGTTAGATTCCCAAATCTTTTTAGGATCATTTTCAAATTCAGATAATAAGTAATTAACAAGTTCTTCTGATTGCTTCTCAGAACCAACAATAGGAGAAACTTCAGTTTCAATATTGGCACGAATAATATGAAGACTAGGTGCAGTAGCTTTTAGTTTAACACCAAATTTAGAACCTTGTTTAACAATTTCAGGCTCATCAAGAATTAAATCTTCCATGCCAGGAGTAACGATACCATAACCAGTAGCTTTAGCAGATTCAAGGGCATATGAAATTTTATCATATTCCTTCTTGGTTTTAGCAAAAGCAGTAAGAACAGAGAATAGATCACCTTCATCAGCAACAGTAACGCCTGTAAGGTCGCTTAAAATTTGATAAAATAGATTATCTTTTAATTCGATAGAAATATTTATATTACCATTACCTAAATTAATTTCATTAAGAATACTATTTGCAATAATATCTGTAGAATGAATATTATCTACACTAGGTTTTACTTCTTTCAAAACTCTTATATCAGTAAAAGCAGTTTTAATATCTGAGTAAAGTTTCTGCTTTAACCAATGAGACTCTTCTAAAGAATCAACCCATTTAGGAAGTTTTATATTCATTTGTTCAATAGGAAATTCATAAAGAATTTTACTAAACATAGTATTAATATCTTCTATATCAAGTTCAGCACAGTTGAGAGGCATTACAGAAACACCATATTTTTCTTCAAGTTTTTGAGAAAGCTGTGTTGCATATTCAGATCTGGGTTCAGAACTATTTAAAACAATAACAAAAGGTTTGTTCAAAGCTTTTAATTCTTTTACAACACGTTCCTCAGCATTAATATAATCTTCTCTAGGAATATCTGTAAAACTTCCATCAGTAGTAATCAAAATACCTATTGTGGAATGCTCATCAATAACTTTTTTTGTCCCTATTTCAGCAGCTTTTTCAAAAGGAATTTCCTCGTCAGACCAAGGAGTCTTAACCATTCTAGGGACATCATCTTCTAAATAGCCAATAGCATTATTAACCAAGTATCCTACACAATCTACAAGCCTTGCTTTAAATTTCAAATTATCACCTAAGTGAATTTGAACAGCTTCATTAGGAACAAATTTAGGCTCTGTAGTCATAATAGTTCTGCCACCAGCACTTTGTGGTAATTCATCTTTTGCACGTTCTTTTTTATATTCATTTTCGATATTGGGAATTACAAGTAAATCCATAAAACGTTTAATAAATGTAGATTTACCGGTTCTAACAGGTCCAACAACACCGACATAAATGTCTCCATCAGTTCTGGATTGTATATCCTGATATAAATTTGAATTTTCCATATTTAACCTCCATATAATATATACAAAATGTTTGTACGATAAACTTTATTTGTAAATGTATATTAGGAAAAACAAATAAATATTACAAAAAATATTGAAAAACAAGATATATTCATCAATAAAAACTATAAGTACATATAACGCTAAGAAGCATTAAATCACTTGAATTTACCATTCGATTGTGATAAAATACGAACAAAAATGTTGAAAAAAATCGAAACGGGGGCTTATCAATGGCAGAATATTCACCTATGATGCAACACTATTTAAATATGAAAGCAGAGTACAAAGATTGCATTTTATTTTATAGATTGGGAGACTTCTATGAAATGTTTTTTGATGATGCAATAGAAGTATCAAGAGAATTGGAACTTACATTAACAGGAAAAGAATGCGGAATGGAAGAAAGAGCACCAATGTGCGGAATTCCATACCATGCGGCAAATATATATATAGCAAGATTAATAGAAAAAGGATATAAAGTAGCAATTTGTGAACAACTAGAAGATCCAAAAACAGCCAAAGGGATGGTAAAAAGAGGAGTAGTAAGAATTGTAACACCAGGAACAATGTTAGACGATACTGTTCTAGAAGAGAAAAAGAACAATTATATAATGTCTATATATAAACAAGGAATATTCTTTGGAGTAGCAGTATGTGATGTATCTACGGGAGATTTCTATGCAACTCAAATAAAAGAAACAAACAATTTTGCAAAATTACTAGATGAAATAGCAAGATATTCACCAGTAGAGATAGTAACGAATGAACTAATGAGCTCAACAATGGAGGAAATGTCTAAAATTTCGCAAAGATTTGAAAATTGTTATATTTCAAACTTTGAAGAACAATATTTTAGTGCAGAGGTTGAGAAAATTACAAGTAAGTATAAATTATTAGATATGAAAGATAATGAAATAACAGAATATAAAGATAGATTACTTGCGATTTCAGCTATAAACGCATTACTAAGCTATATAACACAAATGCAAAAAATGGAAATAGAAAATATAAATTGGATAAAAATTTATAATACCACAAGATATATGTCTTTAGACATTACAGCAAGAAGAAATTTAGAAATTACAGAAAGAATGAAAGACAAGAGCAAAAAAGGAACTTTACTTTGGGTATTAGATAAAACATCAACATCAATGGGAGGAAGACATTTAAGAAGATGGATAAATGATCCTTTAATAGATGTAGATGAAATACAAAATAGGCTCGAAGCGGTAAAAGAGTTAAAAGAAAATTTAATATTAAAATCTGATGTACAAGAAAATTTGAAGAAAGTATATGATATAGAAAGACTAGTTGGAAAAATATCTTATGGAAATGCAAATGCAAGAGATATGGTTTCATTAAAAAATTCATTAGGAAAATTACCTGAAATAAAACAAATACTTAGTACAACAAAATCTCCGATGTTAAGAAATTTATATGAAAACCTAGATGAAGTTCAAGACGTATATGAATTAATTGAAAAAGCAATAATAGATGACCCTCCAATTGTAATAAAAGAGGGAAATATAATAAAACAAGGCTATAATGAAGAAGCAGATAGATATAAAGAAGCAACAACAAATGGTAAGAAATGGCTAGTAGAACTAGAAGCAAGAGAAAGAGAAAAAACAGGAATAAAGAATTTAAGAGTAAGCTATAATAAAGTATTTGGATATTATATAGAAGTTACAAAATCATATTTGAATTTGGTTCCAGAAAGATATATAAGAAAACAAACTTTAACTACTGGAGAAAGATACATAACAGAAGAACTAAAAAAATTAGAGGAAGAAATTTTAGGTGCTGAAGGAAAGCTAGTAGATTTAGAATACAATTTATTCCTAGATGTAAGAAACAAAATCGCAAAACAAATAGAAAGAATACAAAAAACGGCAACAATTATAGCAACATTAGATGTACTAACTTCATTTGCTACAGTCGCTGAAGATATGAATTATGTGATGCCAGAGGTTAATGAAGGAGACGAAATAGAAATAAAAAATGGACGTCATCCAGTAATAGAAAAAATGCTACCAAATGGAAGTTTTATAGGAAATGATACATATTTAAACAAATCATCAGATAGACTTTCAATTATTACAGGACCAAATATGGCAGGAAAATCAACTTATATGAGACAAGTAGCACTAATAACATTAATGGCACAAATGGGAAGTTTTGTACCAGCGGATAGTGCAAAAATAGGAGTAGTTGATAAAATCTTTACAAGAGTTGGAGCTTCAGATGATTTAAGTATGGGCGAAAGTACATTTATGGTAGAAATGATGGAAGTTGCTAATATTCTAAAAGATGCAACGAGTAATAGTTTAATAATATTAGACGAAATAGGTAGAGGAACTTCAACTTATGATGGATTATCTATTGCTTGGGCAGTTGCAAAATATATTGCAGATAAAGAAAAATGTGGAGCAAAAACATTATTTGCAACACATTACCATGAACTAATAGAATTAGAAAAAGAACAAGAAGGAGTTAAAAACTATTCAATTGCTGTAAAAGAAAAAGGCGAAGATATAATATTCTTAAGGAAGATTATTGAAGGTGGAACAGATGAAAGCTATGGTATACATGTGGCAAAATTAGCGGGAGTACCAAAGGAAGTATTAAAAAGTGCAAATGAAATATTAAGAAGTTTGGAGAGAAAAAGCATATTAGGACAAAAAAAGGCAAAAAAAGAAGACGAAGTTGCAGGACAACTTAGTATGTACAATTATAAAATTGCAGAAATTGCACATGAAATCGATAAAATAAATGTCGACGAATTAACACCAATAGAGGCATTAAATATATTGGTTAAATTAAAAGAACAAGCTTCATAATTATATAAGATAAAAACAGATTAATAAATAAAGGAAATTAATGGATTTTCTTAAAGATAATCTGTTTTTATTTTTAAGAAAAATAAATATACAAAACATATCTACGACAGGTATAAATAATATTCTGAATATAAAAAAAGAGAAATCAAGATTAACGTTTGAGATTAAGCAGAAATTAAAAAAATTATGAGTATTAATAAGAAAGGACATAAAATGATTAAATTACAAATTGGACAAAAAGAATATGAAAAGATTGAAGATATCAAGTTTGCAAAAATAAAAAATAATGAATTTGCAAAAGTAACAGTATTAGGTATAATTAGTGAAGAAGAACAAGAAGTATTGTTAAAAATAAATCATATAGATGAAATAGAAATCAACTATGGATTAGAAATTGAATTACTTGAAAAAATTTGCAAATGTTCTCAAAATGTAAAAATACATATAAATAGAGCTTTAAATGTAGAAGAATATAAAAAATATTTATATTCAAGAGTGTATGCAAATATTGATATAATAAAGGAAATTAGATTTAAGAGAAAAAGTGAAATAGACAATAATAAAAGTTTAATACCAGAAATGAAAAATAAAGCAGAAAAACTAACTATAAAATTAAGAAAAGCTACTGATATTTATATAACTGAATTTCAAGAATGGAAAAGATTAGGCATTTCAGAAATAGTAAGCGTAAAAGAAAGAATTGTGGATGGAAAAAAACAAATTGTAGAAGATAGATATCCAATAGAGGAGCAAATTATTGTAGATACTACTAAATATATAAAAGATGTAACAAAATTGCCAATTGAAAAATTAAAAAAACTAAGAAAACAAGGAATAAAGTATGTTCAAGTAAATGAAGACGTAGAAGAATATGACCTAAGATATATATATGATATTGATACTTATATAGAAATAAGAAAAAAACTTGAATTAATTGTTCGAGGAACAGAAAAATGTCAAAGCGAAAGTGAAAAATTTAGAATAATATATGAAAGAATAGTAGAAAGCATAATTTATGATCGTCCAGCAGCATATCCTAAAAATGATAGAGAAAAAGAATATGCAGAGGAACAACTGGATGATAGTAGAAATTTGAAAAGTGGATTATTGAATGGAAAATGTGTATGTGCAGGTTATGCTGAAATATTAAGAAATGCTTTAGCATTGGCTGGAATAGAAGCGGAATATGTTGAAGGAGACGTGGTAAAAAAAGAGGTAGCAGAAAATTTTAGTGAGGAAGATTTAGAAAAATATAAAAAAAGAAAAGGAAAAATAGGGATATATATTTTTAAAGATGAAAATGGAAAAAAGTATATAGGAGAACGTCATGCCTGGGTAAAATGTAAAATAGATGGAGAATGGTATAATTTTGACCCAACTTGGGATTCAGGAATATTACCATTAAAATGGTGCTATAAAACAGATGCAGAATTAAGTAAAAAAAGAAAAAATATTACAGGTGTGAAGTGTGAACATACACTAACAGAAAAAGAAAAAGGAGAAAAACTAGGATATAAATATATAGGAAAAATTAGATTGCCAAATGGAAGAACTTTAAGAAAAATGAAAGTCAAATTAATGAAAAGTGTAAAAAGAATATCTCCAAAAAAGATTGTAAGAAAATTATTAAAGGCTAGAACTAATATAAAAGGAGCAAAATCAGAACAAGTAACTCAAAATATAATTCACGATCAAAATAAGTTACCATCTTGGGATATGAGAAATTATAGTATATCAGAGAAAGAAAAACAAAATTTAAATCATGATAATGAAGTTAAAAAAAATATAAAAGAAGATAATGAGTTATCATTGTAAAAAATGTTGCAAAATAAAAAACAGTAATGTATAATAAGATTATAAGTAACAAAAGGAAGAAAAATAATTAACAAAAGAAAGTGGATATAAGCAAATAAATATATGAATGTAGTAAATTATGAAACTAATCCTTAAGTTATTTAGGATTAGTTTTTCTCATATTCTTAGGAAAGTCATCTATGAAATAGTGAGTTTCCTTAGAAGATAATTATAGAAGAATTAAATTTTCTTATGTGCCTTTGGCACTTAGAAAATGTTATTCTTGTTTTTCATGTTCTGAGAATGAAAGGGGATATAATATGGAAAGAGGTACACTAGAAAAAATACGTGATAATTATAAAGAACTTATACCAGATGATTTAAATAATAGTAAAAAAGTTATAGTAGCTTTACAAGAAAAACAAAGAGCAGATAATGAACAAGCAAATGATGAAGCATCAAGAGATGATAACGAAGAGGAAGAAAAAGAAGAAATAATTGATACTAAAGATGAAGATTTTGAAATGGAGGGAAAATAAATGGAAGCTGTAGCTAATGCAAGAGTATTTTCAGAAGTTAATAGTTTACTATATGAATTAGGAGAAGAATATATAAAAAGAATACCAGAAAAACTAATGGATCTAATAAGCGAAAATAAAGATGATAAATATAATCCAAAATATAATGTAGATAAAAATTTAATACAACAGGGAATGTCAAAAGAAAGTTTATCATTATTTGCACTTATTGATGTTAATTATTGGTGTACAACTGAAGAAAAAGAGGATATTACTAAACAGCTAAATAATAATTTAAAAAGAATTCAAGATGAAGAAAAGAAAAAATACAGTGTAGACAAAATGTTTAACCAAAATCAAATAAATAAAAACGAAGAAATTAAAGAAGATGCAATAAGGGATACTGAAAATGCATTAATGATAATAAAAGAACAAAAATGGTATCAAAGAATGTTTGATAAAATAAAAATGTTCTTTGGATTTAAATGCAATTATTAAATAAATGGGGGAATAAAAAATGTCTGTTGAAGGAAAAGCAAAGGAATTAAAAATGGTACGGAATCGACTTTGCGTCTGATTGGAAAAAAGTTGTAAGAGCTTGTAAAGATGCTGCTGAAAATGCAAAGTATTGGAAATATAGTGTAAAGTATTTAAAGGAAAGTTTAAAAGCAGATGAATATCAATTGGCTTCAAAATCAATTACATTAAATCCAAAAGAAATAGCAAGAAGATTGGCTATAAGAAAAGAAATTAATGCTAGAAAAATGCTACTAAAACAAAGAATTGCAGAGATGAAACGTGCAAAAGAAAAGTATCAAGAAAAAATAGCCGATAGAAGAGAAAAAAGGAAAGAAATAGGAAAAACATATGAAGATAAAAAAGAAGCAATAAAACAAGTTAAACTAGAAAAAGCAAGACAGTTAGGAGAAAATGTAAGAAATATACCTGGCAAAGTTGTAGAAACAGTAAGAAAAAATACTGTAGATAGAGTGACTGGAGCAATAGACACTGCAAGGTCATTTATAGATGGTGTGGCTGGAAAAGAAAAAGACGATGGTGAACGTGAATAAAAATCTTTATAATTAATATTAAAAAATTAGCACAAACTATTGACAAGTGCTAATTTTTATTATAGAATATTAGCAGTCAAAAAAAAGAGTGCTAATATTAAAATATAGATGAAATAAGTTAGGGGGAAATATAATGGACGAACGTAAAAAGAAAATTTTACGAGCAATAGTAGATGAATATATTGAAACAGCACAACCTGTTAGTTCAAATACAATAGTACAGAAATATGAACCTAATATTAGTAGTGCAACTGTTAGAAATGACATGGCAGAACTTGAAAAAATAGGATTCTTGGAAAAAACTCATACATCATCAGGAAGAGTACCTTCAGCAAAAGGATATAGAGTATATGTAGATGAATTACTAAAATATGATGATTTAAGCAAGGAAGAAATAAAATACATTGGTAAACAACTTGAAACTAGAGTAAATCAATTAGAAGACTTAACTAAGATTACAATGAACACAATATCAGAAATTACGCATTATACAACAGTAAGTGTGGGACCACAATCATCTAAGCAAAAAATTGAAGAAATAAAATTTGTAATGCTTGGAGAGAGAATGCTAATGGCAATTATTATGACAGACATTGGAATGATAAAAGAAACAATAATTAAATTTGACGAAGATGTTTCTCAAGAACAGATAGATACTTTAGGAAAAATATTTAATAAGAAATTAAAAGGAGAGCCATTAGAAAAAATTGATAAGCCACTAGAGGAATATATAGTAAACGAATTACATTATAATATAAATATTATAAAAACAATTATAGAAGAAATACAAAAAATGATTGAAAGAGATGACAATGTATTTACAGAAGGCAGAAATAAAAACTATGATTTACCAGAATTCAAAAGCTTAGAAACAGCAAGAAATTTTGCAAATGTATTAGACGAAAAAGATGTAATGCTTGATGTATTGAATTCAGAAGATGAAAAAGATATTCAAGTATATATTGGAGATGAAAACGAAAACGAAGAATTGAAGGATTTTAGTATAGTTACATTTAAACATTCAGTAGGAAACAAGGACTTAGGAACAATTGGAATAATTGGACCAAAAAGAATGAACTATTCTAAAGTAATTTCAGTTATGAAATATATAAGCAAGATGCTAAATGATGAAGACAACAATAAAACAAACTAAAATGGAGGTAAAAAATGGATAAGGAAAAAGAAGTAAAGAAAGATGAAGAAGAAATAAAGCAAGAAGAAAATGAAACAGAAAACAAAGTAGAAGTTCTAGATGTAGATATACAAAAACTTAAAGATGACTTAGACAATACAACAGATAGATTAAAACGTTTAATGGCAGAATTTGATAACTACAAAAAACGATCTGCAAAAGAAAAAGACCAATTATACAATTCACTTGTAGCAGATATTATAACAGCATTTCTACCAGTTATGGATAATCTTGAAAAAGCAATAATGGCAAATACAGAAGATGCAAACTATAAACAAGGAATGGAATTGGTTGCAAAACAATTTAAAGACGTTTTAAATAGATTTGGAGTTCAAGAAATAGAAACTACAGGTAAAATATTTGATCCAAGTTTACACGAAGCAGTATCAAGTGTACAAGATGAAACAAAACAAAGCCAAGAAATAGTTCAAGAATTTAGAAAAGGTTATAAATTAGGCGATAAAGTAATTAGACACGCAATGGTTGTAGTTAACCAATAAAATGTAATTTAGTTTTAATACAAATATATAACTAAAGAAATTTAAAATAGAAGATAAAATTATTATTTAGGAGGAAATTAAGA
The DNA here is from genome assembly GCA_934183325.1 of uncultured Clostridia bacterium. Taxonomy (GTDB): domain Bacteria; phylum Bacillota; class Clostridia; order TANB77; family CAG-508; genus CAKPSH01. Next base: position 14,779 of record CAKPSH010000017.1, on the reverse strand, counting down.
TGGGAAAAATTATAGGAATTGATTTAGGAACAACAAATTCATGTGTAGCAGTTATGGAAGGAGGAGAACCAGTAGTAATACCAAATGCAGAAGGAGATAGAACAACCCCTTCAATAGTAGCTTTTTCAAAAAATGGTGAAAGATTAGTAGGACAAATAGCAAAACGTCAAGCAGTTACAAACCCAGACAATACAGTTATTTCAATAAAAAGAAAAATGGGAACAGATGCAAAAGTTACAATAGATGGAGAAAAATTTTCACCACAAGAGATTTCAGCAATGATTTTACAAAAACTAAAAAATGATGCTGAAAATTATTTAGGAGAAAAAGTAACTCAAGCAGTTATAACAGTTCCAGCATACTTTAGTGATAGTCAAAGACAAGCAACTAAAGATGCAGGAAAGATTGCAGGACTAGAAGTTTTAAGAATTATAAATGAACCAACAGCAGCTGCACTTGCTTATGGAATGGATAAAGAAAAAGATCAAAAAATAATGATATATGACTTAGGAGGAGGAACATTTGATGTTTCAATTCTAGATATTGGTGATGGTGTATTTGAAGTTTTAGCAACAAATGGTAATACACACTTAGGAGGAGACGATTTTGACCAAAGAATAATTGATTACTTAGTATCAGAATTCAAAAAAGATCAAGGAATCGACTTAAGTACAGATAAAATGGCAATGCAAAGATTAAAGGAAGCTGCTGAAAAAGCTAAGAAAGACTTATCAGGAGTTGGTCAAACAAATATTAACTTACCATTCATCACAGCAGATGCAACAGGACCTAAACACTTAGACGTTAATTTAACAAGAGCAAAATTTGAAGAATTAATTAAGGACTTAGTTGAAGCTACAGAAATCCCAGTAACACAAGCATTAAAAGATGCTGGAATTACAGCTAACGATTTAAGCAAAGTATTATTAGTTGGTGGTTCTACAAGAGTTCCAGCTGTTCAAGAAGCAGTAAAGAAAATTACAGGTAAAGAAGCTGATAAAGGTATAAACCCAGATGAATGTGTTGCAGTTGGTGCAGCTATTCAAGGTGGAGTTCTTTCAGGAGATGTTCAAGACTTAGTATTACTTGATGTAACACCACTTTCATTAGGAATTGAAACATATGGTGGAGTATTCACAAAATTAATTGAAAGAAATACTACAATACCAACAAAGAAATCTCAAGTATTCTCAACAGCAGCAGATGGTCAAACAAGCGTTGAAGTACACGTATTACAAGGAGAAAGAGAGATGGCAGCTGATAACAAAACATTAGGAAGATTCCAATTAACAGGAATTCCAGCTGCACCACGTGGAGTACCACAAATCGAAGTTACATTTGATATTGATGCTAACGGTATTGTTCACGTATCTGCAAAAGATATGGCAACAGGAAATGAACAAAATGTATCAATCACAGCAAGCACAAACTTATCAGATGAAGATATTGAAAAAGCTGTAAAAGATGCAGAAGCTCATGCAAGTGAAGATAAAAAGAGAAAAGAAGAAATCGAAGTTAGAAATAATGCAGAAAGCTTAGTATATAATAGTGAAAAAACATTAGGAGAACTTGGAGACAAGATAAGTGGAGAAGAAAAAGCTAAAGTTGAAACTGAAATAGCTAATGTAAAGAAAGCACTAGAAGGAAATGACATTGAAAATATTAAGAAATCAACAGAAAGCCTAACACAAGTATTCTATAAATTATCTGAACAATTATATTCAAAAGCTAATCCAAATGGAGCTAATGGTGCAAATGCTGGAGCTGAAACATCAAATGGCCCAACACAAGATGCTAATGGAAATGTTTATGATGCTGATTATAAAGTAGAAGATGACAATAACAACAACAATAATAATTAATTCATAAGTAGGAGATAAGCAAAGAATTTCTAGGTAGTGAGAACTACTTAGAAATTCTAACTTTATATAATTGTTATTCTAGGAAGGAAAGGTAAAAATAGATGGCAGAACAAAAAAGAGATTATTATGAGGTATTAGGAGTTTCAAAAACTGCAACTGCTGAAGAATTAAAAAAAGCATATAGACAATTAGCAAAAAAATATCATCCAGATGCTAATCCAAATAATAAAGAAGAAGCTGAAGCAAAATTCAAGGAAGTAAACGAAGCTTATGAAACATTGTCAGATCCACAAAAAAGACAAATGTATGATCAATTTGGTTTTAACGGACCACAAGGTGGATTTGGAAGTGGCTTTGGTGGAGGAAATGGATATTATTCATACACTGGAGGAGGATTTGACATAGACTTAGATGATATTGTATCTTCAATATTTGGCGGAGGCTTTGGAGGTGCTAGAACATCAAGAAAAGCATCAAATGGTCCAACAAAGGGTGCAGATTTAAGATATAATTTGGAGATAACACTAGAAGAAGCATATAAAGGTGTTAGAAAACAAATATCATTAAATAGAGAAGAAGAATGTACTACATGTAACGGAACTGGAGCAAAACCAGGAAGCTCAATCGATAATTGCTCTGTATGTAATGGAACTGGTGTAATAAGAACAATTAAAAATACAATATTTGGTCAAACACAAACAACAAGAACTTGCGAAACTTGCGGAGGTACAGGAAAGATAATAAAAGAACCTTGTACAGAATGTAGAGGAAAAGGAAGAGTTAAGAAATTAACAAAAATCTCTGTAAACATACCAGCAGGAATAGATGATGGTCAAACAGTAGTATTAAGAGGAGAAGGAGCACCAGGAACTAAAGGTGGACCAAAAGGAGATTTATATATTGTAATATCAATAAAACGTAGCAATATTTTCACAAGAGACGGAGAAAATGTATTTTGTGAAATACCTGTTACAATTACACAAGCAACACTTGGAGCAGAACTTCAAATACCTATGGTAGATGGAACAAAAGAAACATTTAAAATTCCAGAAGGAACTCAAACAGGTTCTAAATTTACTATAAGAGGAAAAGGATTTAGAAATATAAATAGAGGATATTCTGGAGATTTAATATTCACAGTAATAGTTCAAACACCAAAAAGACTAACAAAAGAACAAAGAGCATTATTAGAACAACTTGCATTAACAATGAATGAACAACCTCCTGTGAAGAAAAAAGGATTATTTGATAGATAAGTAAAGACTAGGTGAGCTATACCTAGTCTTTTTTATTGTTTATACATATTTTTGCATGAATTACATGTTATATAATTATATTAGCATATTTTTTAATATATGTCAAATTCAAATTATTATGAAATTTTAATAAACTATTTTAAAAAAAATATTGTAATTATTTTTCTTTTTGGTATAATAATATAATGTATAAAATTAAACATAAGAGATATAGAAAAAATTAACTTAGGAGGGAATAAATAAATATGAAAAAAGTAGCTATTTTAGCAAATGGTGGAGACGTAGCAGGTTTTAATGCTGTTATAAGAGGAATTGTGAAAACAGCTGAAACACATGGAGTTGAGTGTTATGGATATATCGAAGGATATAGAGGTTTGTTAGAAAACACATATATCAAATTAGATTCAGCAACAACAGCTTCAGGAATATTACATAAAGGTGGATCTATCATAGGTTCATCAACCAATTCAAATGTATTCCATTACAAAACAGAAGAAAATGGACAAGTAGTATACAAAGATTTATCAGATGTTTGCGTAGAAAATGTAAAAAAAGATGAATTCGATTGTATATTCACATTAGGAGGAGATGGAACTCAAAAATCTGCTAGGGATTTATTCTTAAAAGGAATAAACGTAATAGGTGTACCAAAAACAATTGACAATGATGTTGCATGTACAGATATAACTTTTGGATATAATACAGCAGTGTCAGTAGCAATGGAAGCTTTAGATAGACTTCACTCAACAGGCGAAACACACCATAGAATAATGGTATTAGAAGTTATGGGAAGATATGCTGGATGGATAGCTCTTGAATCTGCAATTGCAGGAGGAGGAGATGTAGCACTAATTCCAGAGATACCATATGATTTAAATAAAGTAGCTGAAAAAATAAGAGAGAGAATAAATATAGGAAAAAGATTTAGTTTAGTTGTTGTTGCAGAAGGAGCCAAACCTCTAAATGGAGAAATCACAGTTCAAAACATTAGAAATAATGGAGAAGGTGTTGACAATACAAAATTAGGTGGAGTAGGAGAAAGAGTTGCAAGAGAACTTGAAAAACTAACTGGATTGGAAGCAAGAAATACAACATTAGGATATATGCAAAGAGGAGGAACACCAACGGCATATGATAGAGTTCTTTCAACAAAATATGGATCAAAAGCAATGGAACTAGCATTAGAAGGAAAATTCGGAGTATTAGCAGTATTAAAAAACGGAAAATTAGATTCAGTGCCACTTGAAGATGTTGTAGGAGAAAATAAAGAAATAGGAGCTGTTTCAGGAAATACAACAACAAGCAATATTAGAAAAGTAACAATGGATCATGACCTAGTAAAAACAGCAAGAAACATAGGAATATGTTTAGGAGATTAAAATTCTAAATAACAGGGAAAAATAAAACAGTAAAGGAAAATTAATTATGATAGATTTTAAAGAAAAAGTTGCACAAATGATAGGAGAATGTACAGGAACAGATATAGAAGAATTAAAAACATATATTGAAATTCCGCCAGACAGGACGATGGGAGATTATGCATTTCCCTGTTTTAAACTTGCAAGAACATTAAAGAAAGCACCACCAATGATTGCAAATGATATAAAATCAAATATCAAATTAGACGAAGAATATATTGAAAAAGTAGAGATTTTAGGTGGTTATTTAAATTTCTTTATAAATAAAAAAACTTTGGTATTAAATGTACTTAATGAAGTAGAAGCACAAAAAAATGAATATGGAAAATCTAATATTGGAAAAGGTAAAAACATAGTAATAGATTACTCATCACCTAACATTGCTAAAACTTTCCATATAGGACATTTACGTACAACAGTAATTGGAGGAGCTTTATATAATATATATAAATATTTGGGGTATAATGTAATTGGAATTAATCATTTAGGAGATTATGGTACACAATTCGGAAAATTGATTGAAGCATATAAACTATGGGGAAATGAGTATGATTTAACAAAAGATTCTGTACAAAAATTAACAGAACTTTATGTTAGAATAAGCAATTTATGCAAAGAAGATGAGGATGTTCTTGAAAGATGCAGAGAAAACTTCAAAAAGCTAGAAGATGGAGACGAATACTGTACAAATATTTGGAAAGAATTTAAAGATTTAAGTTTAAAAGAGTTTCAAAGAGTGTATGATTTACTTGGAAGCAAATTTGATTCATGGAATGGAGAATCTTTTTATGTGGATAAAATGCCAGAAGTAATTGAAAGACTTAAAGCATCAGGAAGACTTGAAGAATCAGAAGGTGCTCAAATAGTAAATTTAGAAAGTGAAGGAATAAGTACACCTATAATTATCAAAAAATCAAATGGTTCATCAACTTATGCTACGAGAGATCTAGCTGCAATACTTTATAGAGCTAGAACTTATGACTTCGATAAAGCATTATATGTAACATCTTATGAACAAATATTACACTTTAAACAAATATTTGCAACAGCAAAATTATTAGGATTAGATGAAAAATATATTAATGGATTAGAACATATTCCTTATGGAATGGTTTTATTATCAACAGGTAAGATGTCAACCAGAGAAGGAAATGTAGTTGGATTAGAAGATTTATTAAATGAAGCTATAGCACGTGCAAAGAAAATTATTGAAGAAAAGAATCCAAACTTAGAAGATAAGGATGAGGTAGCAAAAAGGGTTGGACTTGGAGCAGTTATATTTAATGACTTAGCAAATAGCAGAATTAAGGATGAAATATTTGACTGGGATACTATATTAAATTTCCAAGGAGAAACAGGACCATATATTCAATATATTTATGTAAGAACAAAAAGCATTTTAGACGGTATAGATAAATTACCAAAAATTGAAGATATAAAGTTAGAAAATTTAATTGATGAAGAAGCAGTTAAAGTACTTGAATTAATATATAAATTTGAGGAAAATATAATAAATTCAGCTAATAAAAATGAACCTTCAATTTTATCAAGATATTTGATTGATTTGGCAAAAGCATACAGTTCATATTATAATGCTAATAAAATTTTAGATGAAAACAAAGAAAAAAGAGATGCGAGAGTATATTTAACATATGCAGTTGGAAATACATTAAAAATAGGTGCGGAACTTTTAGGAATAAAAATGCCAAATAAAATGTAAAAACTTTGTGAATAAAGTTGATAAAAATATTATAATAATATATAATGAAAAAAATACACTAGAAAAAGGAATGTAAAATGGAAGAATTTGAAAATAATGAAATAAATAGAAAAAGTACAACAAAGAAAAAAAAGAAAAAAAGTAAATTAAAAATTTTCTTTAAAATTTTAATAATATTATTAGTTATAGTTTTAATACTAGTAATAGGAGCCGGATGTGGAGTATTATATATATACAAAAAACTGGATAAAATAGACTATAAAGAAAATGAACTACAAAAAGTAGAAGTAAACGAAGGCGTAGAAAATACAGGATTTATGAACATAGTATTATTTGGTGTTGATTCAAGAGATAATAAGTATGAAGAACATGCAGGAGGAGATACTATATTAATAGTAAGCATAAATAATGAAACAAAAGAAGTAAAATTAGCCTCAGTATATAGAGATAGTTATTTATCTGCAGATGGAAAAAATTATACCAAGATAACAGATTATTTTAGACAAAATGGAGCAGAAAAGACAGTAGGATTATTAAATAAAAACTTAGATTTAGATATTTCTGAATATGTAACAATCAATTTCGCTGTTGTTGTTGATGTAATAAATGCTGTAGGCGGAATAGAGATGACAATTACAAAAGCTGATTTAAAATATATAAATGATTATATAGAAGAAATAAGAGATGTAACAGGAATACATTCAAATTTACTTACAAAAACAGGAACATATACATTAGATGGCGCACAAGCATTGGCATATGCAAGAATTAGATATATTGGAACAGATATAGACAGAACAAATAGACAAAGAATAGTCCTATCAAAAGCATTTGAAAAAATAAAGACAATGAATGTACTTCAGTTAAATAGTTTAGTAGATAAAGTATTACCAAAAGTACAAACAACATTAAGCCCTAATGAAGTAATAAAATTAGCAACAGGTGTTACAAAATATAATATAACAGATAGTATAGGATTCCCTTATGAATGGGCAGACTATCAACCAGCTAAAGTTTATTATTTAGCTCCAAAGAATTTGGAAAAAAATGTAACACAATTACACAAAGACTTATTTGGAGAAGAAGACTACGAAGTTTCAGCAGAACTAAAGAAGATAAGCGATAATTTAATTAAGAAAACAGGATTAAAATAATACTTTAAAGATATGGAGGGAATATACAGTGAATGTAAATGAATCTACATTAAGCATGACAACACTTGATGTTGTTATGAGATCAAAAAGCATCTATAAGATACCAAAAAGAACAGTTGATATATTAGTAGGAATAGCTGGAACAGTTATTCTTGCACCTCTTTGTGTTGCAGTTAAATTTATGAATTTAATGGCAAACGACACAGACCCAATTTTTTTTGTACAAGAAAGAATAGGACAAGATGGAAAAAAATTTAAAATGTATAAATTTAGAACAATGGTAGTGGGGGCAGACGAAAAACTACAGACAATGCTACGTGAAAATGAAGATTTAAAGAAAGAGTATGAAGAAAATAAAAAACTAAAAAATGATCCAAGAATAACAAAAATGGGTGCATTTTTAAGAAAAACTAGTTTAGATGAATTCCCTCAATTTATAAATATATTAAAAGGTGAAATGAGCGTTGTAGGTCCAAGGCCATATTTAGAAAGAGAAAAAAAAGATATGGGAAGAGCATATAAAACTATAACTACAATGAAGCCAGGACTTACAGGATTATGGCAAGTTTCAGGAAGAAGCGAATTAAGTTTTGATGAAAGAGTAAAATTAGATGTTAAATATTATCAAACGAACTCATTTAAAGGAGATATGAAAATTCTATTCAAAACAATAAAGACAGTATTATGTAAAAAAGGTGCTGTATAGAGTATAAAAAATTATAAATAGGATTTTTTAGACTGAGGACAAAGTATGAAAAAATATTTTGTTCAACAGTCTTTTTTTATTGTTTTAATTCAAAAAGGACACAAAAAATTCACAAATTAAGAAACTAGATTACAGCAGAAATATTGACTTTTTTAACTAATATATATATAATACTAAAAAATAATGTAATAAAATGTAAAACTATGTGTATATTTAATTTCAAAGTAAATATTGCATTTAAAGAAGGGAATGAAGCTTATGATTTGTGCATTAATAATGGCAGGAGGAATTGGAACAAGATTTTGGCCAAAATCAACAGAGAAAAAACCAAAACAATTCTTAAATTTAGTAGATGATAAAACAATGCTACAACTTACATACGAAAGAATGTTAAAAATAATACCTCAAGAAAGAATTTTTATTCTTACAGGGGACAAATATATAGATTTAGTAAAAGAACAAATTGAAGGTATTTCAGACAGAAATATAATAATACAACCAGCAATAAAAAATACTGCACCTTGTATATTACTTTCAACATTATATATTAATCAATTATATAAAGACGCAAATATTGCAGTATTACCATCTGATCACATGATTGGTGATAATGCTGAATTTTGTAATACAATTTTAAAAGCAAATAATTATTTAAATGAAGAAAACAAAAATTCAATAATAACTATAGGAATAACACCAGATAGACCAGAATCAGGATATGGATATATAAAATATGAAAAAGCAGATGCAGGAAAACCTGTTATAAAAGTAGAAAAATTTGTAGAAAAACCTACTGTAGAAGTCGCAAAAACATATTTAGAGAGTGGAAATTATTTATGGAATGCAGGAATATTTATATTCAACATAAATTACATGCTAAAAGAGTTTGAAGAAAAATATTCAAATACATATAAATTATTCTTGGATTTACCAAAAATAGGTGATAAAGATTTCAATGAAAAGACAAAGGAAATATATTGTCAAGCAGAAGAAATATCTGTGGATTACGCAATAATGGAAAAATCAGATGCAATATATGTAATACCAGGAGATTTTGGTTGGGATGATATTGGAACTTGGCTTGCATTACAAAGATATATTAAACCAGATGAAAATAATAATTACATAAGAGGAAAAGTTAGAGCTATTAATTCTAAAAATAATATTATATATACATCAAATAAAGAAATAGTATTATTAGATTTGGAAGATGTATTTTGTATAGATTCAGATGATTTAATAGTAATAGGAAAAAGAGAAAAATTAGGAGAATTACATAAATTAAGAAATAAATAAAAGGTGGAATTTTAATGAAACTTGCTATTGTACATGACTGGTTAACAAATATGGGAGGAGCTGAAAGATTAATAGTGGATTTTCACGAATTATATCCTGAAGCACCAATATATACAAGTGTTTATAATCCAGAAAAATTAGATAAAGAATTAGTAGAAAATATAGATATAAGAACAACATTTTTACAAAAAAATAAAAAGAAAGTTGAAAACCATAAGAAATATTTCCCTTTAATGCCAATGGCTTTTGAGTCATTGAATTTAAATGAATATGATGTAGTATTAAGTAGTAGTACATGTTGTGCTAAAGGAATTATAGCACACCCAGATGCTATTCATATATGTTATTGTGCAACGCCAATGAGATATGCATGGGAAAAAAGAGAAGACTATGTTATAGGAATGGGAAAATTTAAGAAAAAACTAATATCAATATTATTACATTATATGAGAATGTGGGATGTAACATCAAGTGCTAGGGTTGATTATTTTATAGCTAATTCAACTACAGTACAAAAAAGAATAAAAAAATATTATAATAGAGAATCAGTTGTAATAAATCCAGCGGTTAGATGTAATCAATTTGATATATCAGATAAAGATGAAGATTATTATTTCGTTGTTTCAAGACTTGTAAGATATAAAAGATTTGATTTAGCGGTACAAGCTTGTAAAGAGTTAGGAAAGAAATTAGTGGTTATAGGTGATGGACCAGAATTAGAAAACTTAAAAAAGCTTGCAGATGGAGACAAAAATATAAAATTTTTAGGTGCACAAAAAACAGATGTTGTAAGAAAGTATATGGCTGAAGGAAAAGCTCTTTTATTCCCAGGAGAAGAAGATTTTGGTATTACTCCAGTTGAAGCAATGGCATGTGGAAGACCAGTAATTGCCTATGGAAGAGGAGGAGTCTTAGATTCTGTAATAGATGGAAAAACAGGTGTATTTTTCCATGAACAAACTGTTGAGGCAGTTAAAGAAGCAATTCTAAAATCAGAAAAGATGAATTTTAATAAAAAAGAAATAAGACAACACACTTTTCAATTTGATGAAAGTGAATTTAAAAATAAGATAAAAAACTTTATTGAAGAAAAAGCAAAGGAGAGAAACATAAAATAATGAAGGTAGCTGTAGATGCACGAATGCTGAAAATGTCTGGAATAGGAACATACATAAAAAATTTAATGAAAAACGATTGTTATCAAATAGCTTTAGGAAATAAAGAAGATATAAAGGAATTAAACAAAATAGATGAAAATAATATAATTGAATTTGATTCAAAGATATATGGAATAAAAGAACAATTAAAATTTCCATATAAGGAATTAAAAAAGATGAAACCTGATATTCTTCACGTTCCACATTATAATGTACCTATTTTCTATAGAGGAAAGATGGTAGTTACTATACATGATTTAACACATTTAAAATTAAAACAATTTTTACCAAATAAATTTGCATATTTATATGCAAAATTTATGATGTGGGTAGCAATCAAAAAATCCAGTGTAGTATTAACAGTTTCTGAAAATAGCAAACAGGATATTTTACAATATTTTAAAGTAAATCCAGACAAAATTAAGGTTATATATAATGGAGTAGGAGAAGAATTTAGAAAGAAAAGCAAAGAGAAAATAGATTATCTATATGAAAAATACAATATACCAAGAAATAAGAAGATACTTATGTATGCAGGAAATCTAAAACCACATAAAAATATAGAAAAGTTATTAGAAGCATTTTCATTATTAGAAGATAAAGAAAATTATGTATTATTAATTGTAGGAAAAGCATTTGAAAATTATACAGTATTAGATGAAAAAGAAAAACAATTAGGAATAAAAGACTTTATTATAAATACAGGAAGTCTAACACAAGAACAAATTATAGATGTATATAACCTAGCTGACTTGTTTATATTTCCTTCGCTATATGAAGGATTTGGATTACCAATTATAGAAGCACTGGCTTGTGGTACAAAAGTTATATCATCAAATACTTCTTCACTTCCAGAGGTTGGAGGAGATGTAATAGAATATTTTGATCCAAATAATGCAAGAGAAATATGCGAAAAAATAAAAGCTTCTGAACATATAGAATTTAACGAAGAAAAAGTCGAAAAATGGTTAAAAAATTTTGACTGGAAAAAAATAAGCGAGGAAGTAAAATCAAATTTTAATGAAAAATAGACGAATGGAGAAGATTATATAAAATGAACATAGTGAAGAAAATAAACACAAAAAACATAAGTTTAGCATTGTGCTTTTTAGTAATCAGTGCATATATTATTCTAGGAAATTGCTTAACCTTTAATTTAGGAAATAGATTACCTATAAAAACAGCCGAGATTATAGCAGCAATATCTTGTTTAATATTACTTATAATACACAAAAAAGACTTAATCAAAATAAGTAAAGATAACATTAAAATATTAATCTGGTTTGCAATTGCAGCAATACCAGTGATATTTTTTGATTATTCTTTAAAACAATCTGTATATGGATTATTATATTCATTAAGAATAATAGCAACACTTTGTGTTGCTATTGCTATCACAAACGTATTTAAAAAATATGAAATTTCAAGAGATAAAATTTGTAATTATATAATATATAATTATTTAATAGTTGTAGGAATAGGGTTAATACAATTAATATTTTTCCCAGTAGCTTATGATTTTTACGATATATTTTACAATATGGGAGTATATTTTGCTAATCCAGATCCACATGTAGGAAGGTTAATTTCAACATATTTTGATCCTAATTATTTAGCAGCATGTTTAATTATTCCTTCAATGTTATGCCTAAATTATTATGCAAAAAAAGGTTCAAAATTAAATTTATTATATTTGGTAATATTTATAACAGCAATAGTATTAACTGTTTCAAGAAGTGGTGTTTTAGGAATATGTATAGCATTATTTATATATTTTATATCTACAATTAGAATTGAAAATAAAAAAATAGAAAAAAGTAAAACAACTATTAGAGCATTAGCAATAGGTATAATCGTAGCAACAATATTTGCATTTTTAACATTTTGTACAGATGTAAGAGTATTTAAAAGAATATTAGGAACAGCTAATGATGATTCTACTTATGCCAGAATTAGTGATTGGTCTAAAGGATTACAAACTATAAGTAGTGATGAAGAAAAAGCACAAAAGAAGGAAGAAAGTGAAAAAATAAAATCAAAAAATAACCTTGTAATAGGTATAGGGTATAATATGCTAGGATTTACAGAAGCTAACTCATCAAAAGCATCTTCAGCCTCTTTTGGAAATGATTCATCTTTGTTAGTAATATTAATAACAAGTGGAACAATAGGAAGTCTATACTTCGTTTATGTCATTACAGAAAGATTAATTAGGGCATATAAAGAGAGAAAAAAATATACAGATAATGAAGCATTAATAGCAATAATAATTACTTCATTAGTAATATGTAATTTTAATAATCTTTTATTTTATACATTATGGCTATTGCCAATATTTACTTTATTAAACTTAAAAAAAGAAAAAGATTTAAATTATCAAGAACCAATATTTATAAAAAAAGAAAAGTATAAAATTGGAATAGATGGAAGACCATTGACAGAAAAAAGAGCAGGAATTGGAAATTACACTTATGAAATAATAAAAAATCTAAATGAAATAGATAAAGAAAATGAATATTATATTTATTCAAATAAAGAAATTGTTTTAGATTTTAAACTTAATAACAATTTTCATAAATGTAGTTCTAAATTTAAAATAGGAACAATTTGGTTGTACTTTATATTACCAATCAAACTAAAAAAAGATCAAATAGATATATTCTGGGGTACACAACATTGCTTACCAAAAAGAACCGATTACACAAAAAAAATGAAATATATATTAACAATACACGATTTAGCCATTTTTAAATTCAAAAAGATAGGTTCTTTCTACAATACTATAATACAAAAAATTATTGTAAAAAAAGCCTGCAATAATGCTGATAAAATTATAGCCATATCAAATGCAACAAAAAAAGATATTATTGATATTTGCAATATATCAGAAGAAAAGATAGAAGTAATTTATAATGGAACAAACTATACAGAACAGTACGGAATAGCCGAAAAAGAAGAAAAAAGCATATTAAAAGAACTTGAAATAGATAATAAAGAATATATACTTTTTTTAGGAACAATAGAACCAAGAAAAAATGTTGATACTATAATAAAAGCGTTTGAAATTCTAAAAGAAAAAAATAAAAAATTAATTTTAGTAATTGCTGGTGGACTTGGATGGAGATACAAAAAAACTTTAGAGCTAATTGAAAAATCAACGGTAAAAGATGATATAAAAATAATAGGATATGTTGACAAAACAAAAAAAGAAGTTTTATATAAAAATTCAAAATGTTTTGTATATCCATCATTATATGAAGGGTTTGGATTACCAATATTAGAAGCTATGAATGGACAAACTATAGTTGTTACAGCTAAGAATTCCTCTTTAACAGAAGTTGGAGGAGAGTGTGCAATATATTGTGAGGAAGAACTAGATGAGAATAAACTAGCAGAGAGTATAAGCAAAGCATTAAATATGAGTTTAGAAGAAAGAAAAAATACAATTACAAAAAGTAGAGAACTTGTAAAAAAATTTAGCTGGAAAAAAACGTCAGAAGCAGTATTAAATACTTTAAAAAACTAATAGAGGAGCTATATTTATGAAAAAAATTTGTTTTATAGTAGGGGCTTTTCCAAAAATGCAATGTGGAATCGGAGACTATACTTATAATTTAGCGAGAGAACTTTCAAAAAATGGAAATGAAGTAAGTGTTATAACAAGTAAAAAAGCAGAAAATGATATAGAAGATAATGTAAAAGTATATAACATTGTTGAAAATTGGAATTTTAGAAATTTAAACAACATAATAGAAAAGTTAAAAGAAATTCAACCAGATATTGTAAATATACAATATCCAAGTGGAGAATATAAAAAGAATTTAATGATAAATTTCTTGCCTTATTTTATAAGAAAAAAGATAAAATGCAAAGTAGTAGAAACTATACACGAATATTCTATTTTCACAATTTTAGGTAAAATTAGAAATGCTATAAGTTTTAAGTTCGCTGATGAGATATTAGTCGTAGAAGAATCATATTTAGATGAAATTAGAAAAGTAAATAAAAAAGTAGAAATTAAATATTTGCCAATTTCTGCAAATGTAAAAAAGAGCAATTTATCTACAAATGAAATAAAAGAAATAAGACAAAAATTAGGAATACAAAATTGTAAAGTAATGTCGTTTTTTGGATTTGCAAATGAAAATAAGGGAATAGAAAATATATTATATTCATTAAAAGATATTCCAGATATCAAGCTATTATTTAT
>CAKPSH010000016.1 GCA_934183325.1 uncultured Clostridia bacterium | reverse complement strand
CTGATATATCTGGCCCCCAAGTTGGAAGTTCTAATTTATTATAGACTTCTAATGCTTTTAATCTAAATTCTCTCATCCACTCAGGATCATTTTTTTGTTTTGAAATTTCTTCGATAATCTCTGATGTTAATCCTTTTTTTACTTTGAAATCATATTCATCTTTATTTTTTATGTCATAAATATTTCTATTTATTTCATCTATTTGACTTTTCATTTTATGTTTTCCTTTCATAATACTTAATTAAGTTTTTTGTATTGTGCATATCCGTTTTCTTCAATTTCTTGAGCTAGTTCTTGTGTTCCTGTTTTTACAATTTTTCCATTAACTAGAACATGAACATAGTCAACTTTTAAACTATGAAGAATTTTTGTATTATGTGTAATTATTAGTACAGCATTATTATCATTTTTGAACATTTCTATTCCTTTTGATACTGTTTTTATTGCATCAACATCTAGTCCTGAATCTGTTTCATCTAATATTGCTAATTTTGGATTAAGAACAAGCATTTGTAGTATTTCGTTTTTCTTTTTTTCTCCTCCTGAAAATCCTACATTTAAGCTTCTTTCCATATTTTTAGGGTTCATATTCAATTCTTCCATATATTTTTTTAATTCATCTTTGAATTCGAATACTTTTACTGGTTTACCTGTTATTTTATTCTTTGCATATTTTAGAAAGTTAGTTACAGAAACCCCTGGAATTTCTTCTGGAAGTTGAAAAGACATAAATATTCCTTTTCTTGCTATCTCATCTGTTTTTAAATTTGTTATGTCTTGTCCTTCAAACTCAATGTTTCCATTAGTTTTTGTATAAACAGGATTGTTCAAAATTGCATTAGCTGTTGTTGTCTTTCCTGAACCATTTGGTCCCATTATTACGTGTATTTCTCCTTTATTTATCTTTAAATTTATCCCTTTTAAAATTTCTTTTTCTTCAGCATTTACGCATAAATCTTGTATTTTTAATAAACTTTCACTCATAATAATTTCCTTCCCTTATTCTTGCTTTTTAGTTCTTGTCCTTTTTAAACAGCTTCTGCATCTTTCTTTGTTTATGTCATAATCACAATCCAGATTTTTTAAATCTAAAACCTTATGTACATATTTTGCTAGCTTGTTTATAGTATTATCATTTATAGCTAATTTAATTCTTTCCGCTTCTTCATTTGCTTCTTCTTCGTCAAGATTCAAAACATCTTTTAAAAATAAATACACAATATCATAAGCTTCTATAATTTTCTTAGCTAAATCTTCTCCTTCTTTTGTCAATTCTATTGTTCCATACGATTCATAATTTAACATTTTTTCTTCTTTTAAATTATTTACTGCTTTATTAACACTTGGTTTAGAACAATTCATTTTGTTTGCAATATCTGTTACTCTTATATTTCCATTTTGTTTTTTTAAAATATACATATTTTTTAAGTATTCTTCCGAAACTTTCGATATCATTTTTTATCGTCCTTCCTTTATTTGTTAACTCGAGTTAACATTATATTATAAAAAAAAATGTTTGTCAAGGTTAACAAATATTTTTAATATAAAAAGCAAGATAGCAAGCTTCTGGTTTTCATACCATCTGCTTGCTATCTTACTTCTTTGTACCGTTTTTAGTAAACTTCTAATTCATAATATCTCCGATCTCCTACTTTACGCGATGAACAATATTTTCTAGCACCATTTTCTTCTGACGAATAGCACATAGCAGTGCTTTCTTCTAACTTTATAAATACCTCATCTTTGCTTTCTTTTTTCTCGATTTTCAATGAAAGTCCCCAGAAAGTCAATTCTGTATCTTCATCTTCTGTTGGGATTTTACCATGAAAGCTTTTATTTTTCTTAAATTCTTCAAGTTCATGTTCTCCGTAAATTCTGCTAATAAGTATGTAAGCCCTTTCTTCACTTATGAAAATTTTGCCTTGTCCACGTAATTCTTCTGGATGCCAATCTATATGCCAAATTTGTTTTACAACTACCAAATATCTATTCTCTCTAACATCTCTTTTACTTTTTTTACATAATGTTATTTCTAGCATTTCATAACTTTGGGTTAAAATTATTTTTTGTTTTTCATTTTCTTCAAGCAATCTAGTTAATTTAAAAGCATCCCATTCAAAAACATCACCTATAGAATATAAATCTGTTAAAATATAAACCTCCTTCATTTTCGCAAACCAAAAAGCATCTCCAAATGAACTCTCATAGATATAATCAGATTTTTCATTTAAGGCTGGTCTATATACCTCTATACGAAAGTAATCATATCCCAAATGTGTAACATCTACAATTGCTGTTCCAATCAAAATCAAGTAATTTTTATTATGATATAACTTATACCTAATCTGTTGTTCTCCAATTGTCCCAAAATTATTTCTAAACCATTCACATAGATACAATAGATGTAATTCCCGTTGAATTACTTTTTTGTAACGATACATATTTTCTCCTTTGCTTTGCGTAAGTGTTATAGCATAACCCATACATTGTGTGCTTTCTTATAATGTTATATATTATAAACTTATTATTATTTTATGTCAAGTTTATTTGAATCGTTCTTATTTTATGCATTGACGTTCTAGTTAAAATTATACATAATACAATTAAAGTTGCAATTACAACTACTATTATTACTCTTTTTTTATTTCTTCATTCCATTTCTATCTTTGATAATATAATCTTTTATATTTTTCTTAATTTAGCAACAAAAAAGCCTTCGTATTTTTCCGTTGGAGTAACTGTTATTGTTTCCGGTAAATCTGTGCTTAATATTTCTATATCCTTAAATTTATCTCTATTTATAGGTATTAATTCTACCTTATTATTCTTTAATATCTTTTTAATGTTTTCTTCATTTTCTTCTTTTAATATAGAACAAGTTGAATATACCATTTCATGTCCTGGTTTTAATATTTGTATTGCTTTTTTTAATAATTCAAACTGTGTTTTTACAGACCTATTAATTAATTCTTCATTGAAAAATTTCATGTCTTTTTCATTATTTAAATTAATTGTTCCGCTTCCACTACAAGGTGCATCTAATAATATTCTGTCAAATGAAAAGAAACTATCTAAATGGGAAGCATCTGTATTTAAAATATTTACTCCGATTGCTCCTTGCTTTTCTAAGTTGTATCTCAATCTATCTGCTCTTATTTTATTCTTCTCACATGCTGTTATTAATGCTTGATTGTTAGTAATTGCAGATATTTGAGTTGTTTTTCCTCCTGGAGCTGCTGCCATATCAAGTATGTTTTCCCCTGGTTTAGGCTCTAATACTGTGACTGGTATCATTGATGATAAACTTTGAAGATAGACTTCACCATTTGTATACATATTCATTTTTCTTATATCATTTTCATTAATATTTTCTATTATTAATGCTTCATTATACCAGCTAACTTCTGTAAATTTAATATTATTTTGTTTTAATTCATTTTCTACCTTGCCTTTACTAGTTTTCATAGTATTTATTCTTAAAGACATTATTCTATCTGATGTATATCCATTAATTATTTTTTCGATTTCTTCACTAGAATATTGTTTTTTCAATTTTTCTTCTAAAAAATTAGGAAGTATATATTGCATTTTATTTTACACCTTTCATTTTATTTTTTCTTTTCTTCTTTTTTATATTTGATATTATTAGTAGTATTGTTGACCATGATAAAATATAAGAAATTATGAAATGATTTTGACTTATTTCTGTTTGTTCATCCAAAAACATAACAATTATAAACAAATAAATAATACTTAATATACCTGTACCTATAATTAACAATACTAAATTCAATAGTTGTTTTGCTATGTCTTTAGGACTAACTTCAACATCTACTTCTTGTTCTATTTTTTTAGTATTACTATTATTTGCATCACTATTAATAGTATTTCTCGTTTGTGTTGGTCTAAAATTATTCCAAGATTTTATATCTTTAGGGATTGATTTATGTTCTTGTAAATTGTTATCTTCTTCCATTTTTCCTTCCTTCTTCTTTATATATTTATATTTTTTCTTACATATATCTCATTATATCATAAAGCAATTATAAATTCTATAAATTCATTATATGATTTTTCTTATCTCTTTTTTATTATTTGTATAAATAATAAAAAAGATAAGAATTTAAATTCTTACCTTTTTAGCATTATTTATTTGTATAGTTTACTTTTTAAATTTTATTTATTATATATCCTAAGAAAATCTATCATTCCATTTATTGTATTCGCTTCAAGATTCATATTATCTAATTCTTCCTGTTTTATATATTTTCTTCCCATATTATCTTTCATTCCGTCCCAAGTTTCAATATCTATTCTGTATACAGCTCCATTACCAAATCCTACTAATACGAACGCTATTGCTCCTAATTCTTTATATTCTAATAATGTTTGCCTTTGAAAATCACTTAATACTTGGTATTTTATTCTATCTGATTCTGTATATTTAGCATCAAATACAATAGTCTGTCCTCCTTTTAATGTTCCCTTAAAATCAGGTTGAGCTGCTTTAGTAAAAACTGCTTCAAATCTTCCATCTTCCATATGTTTTAAGATTTTCATAGGCTCTGGTGTTTTTTCAATTTTTGCCCATTTTTTGTTTTTGTAAATTTCGCACACTGCTTCAACACGTGTTTCAAAATTTTGGCCAATCCCATGACTTATTCTTCCTGCTAATTGTCTGTTTGGATTTTTGTTTGATTTTCCAATCATTTTCCTATATTCTTCTATTGAAATTCCCATTTTTTTGTTGTCCTCTCTTGTTTTTTATTTTTATATCATTTTTTTATTTTTATATCATATTAGTTCTATTTTGTAAACATTTATATTTAAATGCTAGAGTTTACAAATTCATAATATTGATAATCTGGCATATATGTTTTTAGCATATCTTTAAATCCTTTTACACGTTTTTTATATTTTAAATGACAAAATTCATATAAAACTGTGTATTCTAATATTTCTTTTCTATATTTTATTATATCAGGATTAATAATTATAGTTCTATCATCATCAATATATGTAGCTAATTTTCCATTTTTTAGTCTTTCTATTTTATAGTCTTCTGGTGCTAATCCTTTTAACATTATTCTTGTTTTTTCCATTATACTCTCTACTTCAATTTCAGCAATCATATCATATATTTTTTTAGTTACTATTTCTAAAAGTCTTTTATTGTCCATACGTTTATATTTATTGGGAGTATAAATTTCTATGTTATTTAATCCAATATTTATTTCAATTATCTTTATATTTTTGTAGATAAATTTTGCATTATAATTATCTCCAAATATCTTTATTACATTGTCTACTTCTTCTATTGACTTTCTATTTTTAAATATTAATTTCATAATTATTTACCTCCATCTTCATTGAACTCTTGTTCGCTTTTGATATATGTATTTTATATCTTGCTTTAAAAAAAGTCAATAGTTTTTTAGTATTTTTGTAGAATTTCTGTTCGCTATTTTATTCTCGTTGATTTTCCCTTATTTTTCAACGTTTTAATCATAAATTATCCTCTTGATTTTTATCATTATTTCAAATTTATGTTTGGTCAATAAACTTTATATTTTTATGATTATAAGAGTGAAAGTGCAAACATCAATAGCAATCTTATATATCAGAAAGTTTAAAGAATTTCCATATAAAAAGAAGTGCTATAAGCACTCCTCTTTATCTTATTCTCTCATAGTCTATATAATAATATTTGAAAGTATTATCATCTTGTGGCCCTGTCTCTTTCTTTACGATTTTCCATTCATCTTGTTTTATTTCTGGGAAAAATGTATCTCCCTCAAATTCCTCATCAATTTCTGTAATATATAATCTGTTGCATTTTGGTAATAAAAGTTTATATATCATAGCTCCTCCTATCACAAAATGTTCTTGATTATCTTTTTCATATTTACTTAATTCTTCTACATCATGAATTATTTGCACATTTGGATTATCTACAGTATATCTTTTATCATTTGTTAAAACTATATGTTTTCTATTTGGTAATACTCTTCCAAGTGATTCAAAAGTTTTTCTTCCCATTATAATGGTATGATTTGTTGTTAATTTTTTAAATCTTTTTAAATCATCCGGTATATTCCATATTAATTTGTTATCTTTTCCAATAACATTATTTTTTGATTTTGCTACAATAATACTTAACATATTTTCTCCTTTTATATAGCAACTGGTATTTTGCCAAGGTTTATATCTTTATTATAATCATATCCTACAATTTCAAAGTCTTCAACTTTAAAATCATAAAAGTTCTTGGTATCATTATGTATGATTAATTTAGGTGAAACATCCATAGCTTCTGCCTCGATTAATTTTTCAATAAGAGGTATATGTCTGTCATATATATGACAATCTCCTATATTATGTGTTAAAGTTCCTACCTTTAATCCTGCACACTGTGCAAACATATGTAGAAGTGCTGCATATTGCATTGTATTCCATCCATTTGCTGCTAACATATCTTGTGAACGTTGATTTAATATTAAATGTAATTTTCCTTCTTTTACTAACCATTGTGTTCCATAAGCACATGGCTCTAAATTCATATCTTTTAAATCCTCAAAATTGAAGATATTTGTCATAATTCTACGACTAGATGGGTCATTCTTTAATAAATCTAATACATAATCAACTTGATCTATATGTTGTATACCTGACTTTGTTTTGAAATCGTATTTTTTTTGCAATTGATATCCATAAGCTTTGCCAATACTTCCCTCTTCATCTGCCCATTGGTCCCAAATATGTGAATTTAAATCATTTACATTATTAGATTTTTTTTGCCAAATCCAAAGAATTTCATCAATTGCTTTTTTTACCGTATTTGTATTGTTTCTTAGTGTTATCATTGGAAATTCTTTTTCAACGTCATACTTGTTTGTTACTCCAACTATAGAAATATAATTTGCTTCTGTTCCATCTTGCCATCTGGTTCTAACTCCTGTGCCTTCTGATGAAAAACCGTTCTTTAATATTTCTTTACATGTATCTATAAAATTTTTATCTGCTTGTGTCATTTTTATTCCTCCCTTGTTTTTGCCATTATATAATATGCAATAGTTTTATTCAATAATTTAAACTATATATTTTTAAAAATATTTATTATAGTTTTTCCTTTTTTATTTGTTCCTTGAATTTGTCCTACCTTAAATTTTCCTTTTCCTCTAATAACTATTACATCATTTTCTTTTATATCTCTTGAAAGTCGAACTTCGGTTTTCGAATTTAGCATTACTCTTTCATCATTAATAATTTCTTCTGCTTTATTTCTAGATAATTGTGCAATTTCTGATACAAAATTGTCTAGTCTATTAGAGGTTACAGAGATTTTAAACTCTTCATATCTTTTTTCTTCAATTTTTAATGCTTGAATATTTTTTATTTCTATTTCTGATTTTCTAAATCTAATTAATTCTTGTAAAGAGTTCTTTAAATATTCTGCATTTTCTTTCAAAACTATAATGTCTGCTCCTTCATTTCTTGGGATAATGTCACCAATTCTTGCTCTTGTTAATCCAAATTTCATCACAGCACTTAAATAATCTCTATGTTCATAAGTTCCAATTAATTCTTTTGGTAAGGTTATCCTTATAATTTTTATAATATTATTTATTGATTTTTCTGCTATAGTAAGTCCATATTCTTCTTTTATTCCATTTTTTAATTCTTCAAATGAATTTTTTAATTTGTCTGGATACAATATCAAAACCTTATAATCAGCTTCTTCATATCCTCCATAGAATAAATAATTTTTCTCTTTCAATCGATTTAATTCTTTTTGTATTAGCTCTACTTTATATTTGCTTAAAAATTCTGTATTAATGATTTTATTTTTTTCTTTGCACATATTAATCTTATCATTTACTTTTGCTATAAGTAGTTTATCTTCTAATTCTATTTTAATCATTCCCTTCTCTTTCACCTATATTTTATAGCCTATTTGTTTAAAACTCAACATTTTTCTTTAATTTTCA
This sequence comes from uncultured Clostridia bacterium, assembly GCA_934183325.1. Lineage (GTDB taxonomy): Bacteria > Bacillota > Clostridia > TANB77 > CAG-508 > CAKPSH01. The sequence goes on along the minus strand of CAKPSH010000016.1, from coordinate 24,646 downwards.
CCATATTTATAGTATAATATTTATGTTTAGAAAGGATTTTATATATGAGTATATATTTAGATTTAAAAAATAGTAAAGATTATATTAAATTGCAAGAAGCATCAAATATAATAAAAGCAGGAGGAATTGTTTTGTTTCCAACTGAGACTGTTTATGGAATTGGTGCTGATTGTTTTAATGAACAAGCAGTTAAAAAAGTTTTTCAAGCTAAAGGAAGAGATTTTCACAATCCTATAAACTTATTAGTAAGTAGTATTGATATGGTTAATATGGTTGCCAAAAATATCTCTGATTTAGAATATTCTCTGATGAAAGCTTTCTTCCCTGGTCCATTTACCTTGATACTTTCTAAAAAAGATACTATACCTTCAATAGTCACTGCTGGTCAGTCTACAGTTGGTGTACGTATGCCAGATAATGAAATTGCACTTAAATTAGTTGAATATTCAGGTGTTCCGCTTGCTACTCCAAGTGCAAATCTTTCAGGAAAACCCAGTGGTACTTTATTTCAGAATGTATATGATGATTTTAATGATAAAGTTGATTGTTTGATTGACGGTGGTAATAGTTCTATTGGTATAGAATCAACCATTGTAAAAGTAATAGATAATGTTCCGCATATTTTGCGTCCAGGTGCTATTACATCTGAGCAAATAAAAGCTGTTGCTGGAAATGTTATAAATGATTTTTCAGCTTCACCAAGTGATAGTTTAAAACATTATTCACTAAATAGTAAATCGATTTTAGTTTATAGTAATAATAATGCATTGATGATTTCTAAAATAATAGAGATTGCTAGTAATTATAAAAATCCTATAATTATTTCGCAAAGTAAAAATATAGATAACTATAAAAATTTTCATTTTATAGACATTGGTAATGATATGAATTCTATTGCTCATAATATCTTTAAAGCACTTAAAGAAGCGGATACCTATAACTCAGATATTATTATAATAGAAGGAATTGAGCAACAAGGACTTGGAACTGCTATCATGAATAGACTTATTAAAGCTTGTGATAATAACTTTATCGTTGTAAGTTAATCTTTTTTATAAAAAGTAATAGATTCTAAATTTGCATTTAGAATCTATTATTTTTAATTGACTTTTGTTTTTATTTTTGCCAATAATTCTTCAAATATTATCTTTTTCTTTTTACCTGTTTGTGGTGCAATATAATATTTTTCTCCATTTTTAGTTTCTATAACTATATATTTATATCTTTTTAAATTTTGATCTAGTTTTTTCTCTGCTGATACTTCTTTTATATTTTTGAATTCTATTATAGTTAGTCCATTTGCATAATAAAACAAATATTTAGTAGAAATGTCTACATTCATTTTTTTATATTGTATTAGTTGACCATTTTCATAGTCTTTTTCTATATCTTTAAATTTGCCTGATTTCTTCAATTCTTCTATTGAGGTGTTTAATTCATTTATTCCCTTTAATGCTTTAAATAAATACACCACCAAAATAATTACGAAAGCTCCTGCAAGCATAAATACGTTTTTTCCAAAGGTATTATCTGAAGGTGTAATATCTAAATAATAATTTCCTACTACTTGTGATAATTTTTCATCTGTTGCCATTTCTTCTCCAAAACTATTATTTAATTCTCGTATTAACATACTTCGCAATGCTGGTTCCATGAATTTTCTTTCACCTTTTATCTCTATTTTTTCCAGATTATTTAAATCTTCATCGGAATTTACTTCTTCACCCCATACAGGAATATTTTCAATATTTTTAGCTGATATAACATACAACTCGTCATCTTCTCCAAAAGCGATATAAAAATGTTCGACTTCCTGTTTATTTTTATTCTTGGCTTGAATAACAGGTCCCATCAAATAATATATATTTACTCTAGCGTTTCTGTTTGAAATATTATCACCTTTTTTATTAAAATCAATATATTCGTTGTTTTTAGGGAATATTGCTATGATTCCACATATCATAAAAAATATAGCTATTATAGCAATTAAAACTATCGGTATTTTTTTTCTTAGTTTAATTTCCTTAATTTTTTCTTCAAATGTTTTTTCGTTATATGACATTTTTATTTCTCCTTATTACATTTTTCTTTTTTGCATTTGATATGTGCATTTGGCAAGTATTGGTGTTGGTGTAATTTTGGACAAAAACTTTAATACTTTTATTGTTAATCCTGGAACTATATAAAATTTATTTTTTAGCATTTCCTTAACAGCATATTGGGCTACATATTCACTAGTTAACGAATGTAATTCAAATTTAACATTAGCTACATTATTGAAATTTGTTTTCACTGGTCCAGGGCATAGAATGCTTATCTTTACATCTGATTTTTGTTTTTTAAGTTCTTCTCTAATTGCTTCTGAAAGTCTTACTATATAATTCTTAGTTGCATAATATGTCGCCATTAATGGTCCTGGCATAAATCCTGCTATTGATGCAACATTTAGTATTCTACCTTGATTTTTATTTACCATATCTTTTAAATACAATTTTGTTAAAAGATGTACAGAAGTTATATTAAGCTCTATCATTTGTATTTCTTTTTCAATATCTGTATCTACAAATTTCCCAAAATCTCCAAATCCCGCATTATTAATTAGTACATCAATATCTTTGACTTCTTCATGTAACTTCATACAGTTTTCTTTTTTAGATAAATCTAAACTTATTACTTCTACCTTGGTTTTTAGTTCTTGTTTCAATTCTTCAAGTCTCTCTTTATTTCTTGCAACAATAACTAAATCATATCCTTTTTTAGATAATTCTCTGGCTATATCTCTTCCAATTCCGGAAGATGCTCCTGTTACTAAAGCTTTCATATTTTTCTCCTTCTTACTAATAAAAGGAGACAAAACAATGTTGTCTCCTTTTATTTTTTGCAAAACCTTATTTACACTTTATTATTTCACAACTTCAACATCAATATTTATCTTTTCGCCATTTATGTTGCATTCTGTGTAATCTTTTCTTTCTGCATTATAAACAATATCTAAAGTTAAAGTTTCTTTTTTGATTATTTCAGCATTTCTTTTTATTACATCATCTAATAAATCATTATTATTTACGTATAATGTAATTCTATCTAATACCTCAAATCCTTTATCTTTTCTCATATTTTGTATTTTAGATATTATTTCTCTTACATATCCTTCTTCTTTTAACTCCTTTGTAATTTCAGTGTCTAATACTACTCCTAGTGTACCTGAACCAGCAAATGCAAATCCTTCTATTCCTTGCATTGTAACAATTAAGTTTTCAGCAATTAATTCTATTTCTGTGTCTCCAACATTTGCTTTAATTATTTCACCGTTCTTTATTTTTGTTGCTAATTCCATTTGATTTTGTGAATTTATAAATTTCTTAATTTCTGGAATTAATTTTCCATAAGTTTTTCCAAGTACAGGTAAATTAGGCATTATGTTGAAGTCAACATATTTAGATAAGTCAGCTCCAAGAACAACTTTCTTTACATTTAATTCATCTTTTATAATATCTCCATAATATTCTGGTATATTTTCTTCTGATACAAGTAATTCTGATAATGGTTGTCTATTCTTTATGTTTGCAGAATTTCTAGCACTTCTACCTAATTTTACTAAATTATATGCAAGTTCCATTTCATCTTCTAATTTTTTATCAACTTCATTTGCATTATATTCTGGCCATTTATTTAAGTGTATACTTTCATTTGCATTTTTATCTAATGAAACGACTAAATTTTGATAAATACTTTCAGTCATAAATGGTATAAATGGTGCTGCAACCTGACATAAAGTAACTAATACTCTATATAAAGTTACAAATGCTCCTAATTTATCATCTGTTAATGTATTTGCCCAAAATCTACTTCTATTTCTTCTTACATACCAATTTGAAAGCTCATCTGTGAAGTTCTCTATATCTAAAGCTGCTCCTGTTATATCATAAGCATCAAGTTTTTCATCAACTGATTTTACTAAAGTATTTAATTTTGAAATTATCCATTTATCCATTACATTTTTTGATACAAAATCTTTATGTTCTAATGGATTTATTTTATCTATTTCAGCATATAGAACATAGAAAGAATATACATTCCATAATGTTCCTAAAAATCTTCTTGAGGTTTCTCCAACATCTTCTTTAGAGAATCTTGTTGGTAACCATGGAGCACTTGAAGTATAGAAATGCCATCTAGTAGCATCTGCTCCTTCTTCTCTTATAACTTCAAATGGATCAACTACGTTTCCTTTTGATTTTGACATTTTTAGTCCTTTTTTGTCAAGAACATGTCCAAGTACTATACAGTTTTCAAAAGATGCTTTACCAAATACAGCTGTTGAAATTGCTAATAATGTATAGAACCAACCTCTAGTTTGGTCAACTGCTTCAGAAATAAATTGTGCTGGGTAATTTTTCTCAAATAATTCTTTATTTTCAAATGGATAATGCAATTGAGCAAAAGGCATTGATCCTGAATCAAACCAACAATCCATAACTTCTTTAACTCTCTTCATTTCCTTGCCACATTCTGGACATTTTAAATGAACATTATCTATATATGGTTTGTGTAGTTCTATATCCTCTGGAACATCTATTCCTTTTTCTTTTAGTTCTGCTATACTTCCTATACATTCCTCATGTCCACATTCACATTGCCATATTGGAAGAGGTGTTCCCCAATATCTATCTCTTGATACACACCAGTCTATTACATTTTCAACAAACTTTCCAAATCTTCCTGTTCTTATTGTATCTGGATACCAATGAATCTTATTATTGTTCTCTACTAATTGGTCTTTTAGCTTAGTCATAGCAACAAACCAACTCTCTTTTGGATAATACAATAATGCTGTATCACATCTCCAGCAATGTGGATATGAATGGACATGTCTTTCAGATTTAAATAATTGGTTCATATGATTTAAATATTCAACTATGCTTTCACTACATTTTCTTACACTTTTTCCTGCCCAAGGAGTAACTTCTGGTACAAATTTTCCTTCTTTATCTACTAGGTTAACAAATGCTATTCCATTTTGTTTAGCTACTAAACTATCATCTTCACCATAAGCTGGTGCAATATGTACAATTCCTGTTCCTTCTGATAAAGAAACATAATCTCCATGAATTACAACAAATGCTTTTCCTTCAACTTTAGCAAATGGCATTAATTGTTCATATTTTGTTCCAAGTAATTCTTCACCTTTGAATTCTTTAATTATTTCATATTTTCCTTCTCCAAGGATAGAATTACACAATTCTTTTGCTAATATATAGATTTCTCCTGGTTTCATATTGCATTTTTCATCAACTTCAATACCATCTTTTAATTTTGCTTCTACATATTCAAAATTTTTATTTATACATAGAGCTAAATTTGATGGTAATGTCCAAGGAGTAGTTGTCCAAGCTAATATATATTTATTTTCATTTCCATTAATTACATTTGTATTTTCATTTGCTACCTTAAATTTGGCAATACATGTAATATCATTTACATCTTTATATCCTTGAGCTACTTCATGTGATGATAATGCTGTTCCACATCTTGGACAATATGGCATAACCTTATGTCCTTGATAGATTAAACCTTTATCCCACATTTGTTTAACTGCCCACCAAACAGATTCTATATAATCATTATGATATGTAACATAAGGATGATCCATGTCAACCCAGTACCCTATTTGATTAGTCATTTGTTCCCAAAGTGAAACATAGTTAAATACACTAGATTTACAATCTTTAATGAATTTTTCTACGCCATATTCTTCAATTTGAGCTTTTCCTGAAATTCCTAATTTTTTCTCTATTTCAAGTTCAACAGGTAGTCCCTGAGTATCCCATCCTGCTTTACGAATTACTTGATATCCTTTCATTACCTTATATCTAGGAATAATATCTTTCATTACTCTTGTTAAAATATGTCCAACATGTGGTTTTCCATTAGCTGTTGGTGGTCCATCATAAAAAGTAAAATATTCACCATCACCATTTAATTTGAAATTTTTGTTTATTATATCTTTTTCTTTCCACATATTTAGAACTTCTTTTTCCATTTCTGGAAAACCATTTTGTAGTTCGACTTTTTTGTACATCAATACTCCTCCTTTATATATTTCGTTTTTAATTATTAAAATCAAAATATTATTTATATAATAGGAAAAAATTTTCCTATTATATAAAATGTACATAGTTTTGGTTATGCACTTTGCTTACTATCTCTATCTGATGATTTTTTTCTTTTCTTTTTTCTACTATTATCTTTATTTTCATTAATAATAAGTTTTGGTTGCTCGTGATTTAAAACTGTTTCTTTTGTTATAATACATTTTTCAATTTTATCATTTGAAGGAATATCAAACATTATGTCTCTCATTATATCTTCAATTATAGATCGAAGACCTCTTGCTCCTGTGTTTCTTTCAATTGCTTTCTCAACAATTGCTTGTAAAGCTTCTTGTTCAAATTCAAGTTCTACGCCATCTAGCTCTAGTAATTTTTTATACTGTTTAACTAAAGCATTTTTAGGCTCTGTCACAATCTTTATAAGTGCTTCTTTATCAAGTTCTTTTAATGTTGTTACAATTGGTAATCTTCCAACAAACTCTGGTATTAATCCAAATCTTAACAAATCCTGTGGTAATAATTCTTCATAGACTTTATATTTATCAACTATATTCTTTTCTTCTTTTTGTTGTCCAAATCCAATTAATTTTTTACCTGTTCTTTCATTTATGATTTTGTCTAGTCCTTCAAAAGCTCCTCCACAAATAAATAAAATATTCTCAGTATTTATTTGTATTAATTCTTGTTGTGGATGTTTTCTTCCGCCTTGAGGTGGAACAGATGCAACAGTTCCTTCTATAATTTTTAATAAAGCTTGTTGTACGCCCTCTCCACTTACATCTCTTGTTATTGATGGATTTTCAGATTTTCTTGTTATTTTGTCTATTTCATCTATATAAACAATTCCTTGTTCAGCTCTTTCAATGTCATAGTCAGCAGATTGAATTAATTTCAAAAGTATATTTTCAACGTCTTCACCAACATAACCTGCTTCTGTTAATGTTGTAGCATCTGCAATTGCAAATGGAACATTTAGTATTTTTGCTAATGTCTGTGCTAACAATGTTTTTCCACATCCTGTTGGACCTAATAATAGTACATTACTTTTTTGGATTTCCACATCATTAGTAATATCATCTTGATTGTATATTCTTTTGTAATGGTTATAAACTGCTACAGATAATGTTTTTTTAGCATCTTCTTGACCTATAACATATTCATCAAGAATTTTCTTTATTTCATGTGGTTTTGGAAGTTCTTTCATTTCTTCTTCGCCAGTATATTGTAAATCTTCTTCATCTAAATCATCTTCATCTAATATATTTCTACAAACACTAATGCATTCGTCACATATATATACTCCTGGTCCTGCTATAATTCTTTTAACTCCTGTTTGCGGTTTACCACAAAAAGAACATCTTACATTTTTTTCTTTTCCCTTTGGCATTAATTTGTGCCTCCTATATTCTTTATTTTATATATTGTTTCATTTGATTTTAATTTTATACTCTTTTGAATCAACACTTTTTTATATTACACAAGGTCGGAGGTCTAATTTTTTATTTTGACTCCCGACCTTTTTATTATCTTTCCATTATTCCATCGATTAAACCATATTTTAGAGCTTCTTCAGCTGTCATATAATTATCTCTTTCTGTATCTCTATTAATTACATCTAATGGTTGACCTGTTCTTTCACTTAAAATTTTATTCAATTTTTCTCTAGTCTTTACCATATGATCTGCGTGGATTTTAATTTCTGTTGTTTGTCCTTGTATTCCTCCGCCCATAATTAATGGTTGATGAATTAATATTTCTGAATTTGGTGTTGCATAACGTTTTCCTTTAGTACCTGAAGCTAATAATACTGCTCCCATACTAGCTGCCATCCCTATACAAATTGTTGAAACAGGACATTTTATATAGTTAATTGTATCATATATTGCCATTCCAGCTGTAATTGATCCTCCTGGGCTATTTATATATAGATAAATTTCCTTTTCTGGATCTTCTGCCTCTAAGAATAGTAATTCAGCAACAATTACATTTGCGCTTGCTTGATCTACTTCTTCTCCTAAAAATATAATTCTATCTTTTAATAGTCTAGAATATATATCATAAGATCTTTCTCCCTTATTTGTTTGTTCAATAACATAAGGAACTAATGTATTCTTTTCTAACATTAATATCTTCCTCCTTTTTTGTGTTTTCTAAATTCTCTTATTAAAAAACACTTTTCATAAGTTTTATTTTTTTGTTTTCTTTGCATTATCAACTATGAAATTAACAACTTTTTCATTTTGAATAAATTCATTTATGTAATTCATAAATTGTTCATTTTGTTTTAATTCTTCAGGCTTTTTACCATAAGCTTCTGCCATTTCTGTAACTTTAGTATTGATTTCATCTTCATCAGCTTTAATATCTTCAGCTTTAACGATTGCTTCTAATACTAATCTATTTTTTACAGAAGTTTTAGCTTGTTCTTCTCCTTCTTTTCTAAATTCTTCCATTGTTTTACCAATCATTTTTAAGTAAGAATCTAGTTTCATTCCTTGATATTGTAATCTTGTTTCAATATCTTTTGTCATGTTATCAAGTTCTGTTTCAATCATTCCTGATGGAATTTCAACTTCTGCTGCTTCACAAACTGCTTTTATAGCTGCTTCTTCTGTTTCATATTTTGCTTTGTTTGTGTTTTCATTTTCTAATTTTTCTTTAATACTTGCTTTTAATTCATCTAAAGTATCGAATTCGCTTGTGTCTTTTGCGAAATCATCATTGATTTCTGGAAGTTCTTTTTTCTTAATTTCGTGTACTTTAACTTTGAATGTAGCGTCTTTTCCCTTTAAATCTTCTGAGAAATAATCTTCTGGGAATTTTACTTTAATTTCTTTTTCTTCATCAGCTTTCATACCTACCATTTGATCTTCAAATCCTGGTATAAAAGTTTTGCTTCCTATTACTAATTCATATCCTTCTGCTTTTCCGCCTTCAAATGGTTTTCCATCAACGAAACCTTCAAAGTCCATAACTACAGAATCTTTTTCTTCAACTGGTCTATCTTCAACTGCTACTAATCTTGCATTTCTTTCAGCCATTGAATTTAATTCTTTGTTTATATCTTCATCTGATACAGTATACTCTATTTTCTTTAATGATATACCTTTATATTTTCCTAATTTTACTTCTGGTTTTGTTTGAATAACTGCTGTGAAAATTAAATCTTTTCCTTTTTCCATTTGTTTTACATCTATTTCTGGTTTGCTAACAGCTTCAATATTATTTGCTTTAATTTCTTCTTCAAAAATTGGAGGTACTACTTCATTGAAAGCATCTTCATAGAAGATTTGGTCTCCATACATTTTTTCAACCATTTCAAATGGAGCTTTTCCTTTTCTAAATCCTGGTATATTGAAGTATCTTGCACTCTTTGTATATACAGTTTTAATTGCGTTATCAAATTTTTCTGCTTCTATTGTAAATTCTAATTTTAATTCATTTGCGTTTTCTGTTTTTTCATATTTCATGCTCATTTTAAAATATCTTCCTCTCCTATATTATTATTTAACAGCATTATTATATCTAGTTTTTTTCAGTGTGTCAATACGTTTTTTTATATTCTTGGGAAAGTTATGTTAATAAATTAATACTGTCTTACCCATTTTTCAACATTATAAAATATATTGTAAAAATTAGGTGAAACCTTTCCCTGCAAATCTTGTCTATATATAACTGTATTCTTATTAAAATACAAGCTAATAAACGGACATTCATCGTCTATCAATTTTACTATTCTAGAGTATTTAGTCTTTAATTCTGTTTCATTATCACTTAAATCTGCTATTTGTTCCAAAGTATTTTTTATTTCTGTATTATCCAAGTTTGATAGATTTCCTTCTCCAACATAACTTGTTAAATCAGGACTTAATCCAATCAATTTTCCCGTCAAAATCATATCATAGTTTTTATTTTCTATATATCTATTGAACTGTGAATCTTTTACCTTCATTATGTTTATATTTATTCCTATATCATCTAACTGTTTTTTTATTGTTTCTGCTACCTTAATTCTATCTTCATTTCCTTCATTGACAACTAAATTTAACTTAGTTTTATTTGAATTTTTAGTCCATATACCACTTTTGAATTCCCAACCTGCATTTTCAAGTAATTCTTTTGATTTATTAGAATTAAAGCTTGAACTAACCTTTTCAACATTATACAAATAGTTAGAGGTACTCAATGGAAAATCAGCAACATAATATTTATTACCATATACCTGAGCTATAATATTTGATTTATCTATTGCACAATTTATAGCTTTTCTTAGTTCTAGATTATTTAAAGGTGCACTATTGCAATTTAAAACAAGATAATCATATTTTCTTCCCACATACTCTGCTGTTGAATATCCTAAAGTTCCTATATAATCTTCATAATTATTACTTTGAGTAGTTATTAAATCAAGGTTTCCTAATTTAAATGCATTATATGCTTCTCCAATTGATGAATATGTTTTTATTAATATCGTTTGAAGTGATAAATCACCTTTTTCTTTTATTCCCCACCAATTTTCATTTTTCTTTAACTCAATCTCAGTAGATGTTATATTTCCAACAGAATACATTCCTGTTCCTGGTGCATTATTATTTTTATCGCTTGAAGCCATATCCCCATTATCATAGTACTTTGCAGACATTATAGGGAATGTTAAATTATACTCAAAAAATGGTATTTTCTTATCTATCGTTATTTTTATATTGTAAGTGCTTAGAATTTCAACATTTACAATATTTTTTACGTTTTCATAATAAATTGAATTTCCACCAATGTTTTGAATCTGTTCTATGGTATATTTTACATCTGTAGCTGTAATTTCTTCACCATTCTGCCATTTTATTCCTTCTTTTAATACAATTACATAAGCTGTATCACTTAAATTAATCCATTCTTTTGCAAGACACTTTTCAATTTTATAATCTTCTGTTATTGTTAGCATTGGTTCATATATAAGTTTTGATATATCTTGTATATTTTGATTATTACTTAATATTGGATTCATTGTATCAACATTTACAGCAGAGACTCTAAGTGTAGTAATTGTTGTTACTTGTTTTTCTTCTACATTACTTTCAATATTTTCTTCAACATTTTCTTCTTTTTCCTGTTTCCTTATATAATATACAGCATAGCTTATTAATGCTATTGCAAATACAACAAATACATACTTTAACCAATTGTGTTTTTTCTTCATTTTTCTTTCTTCCTCCTTGGGAAACTCCAAACTCTAACATATTTTATATTATTTTCTAATTTTATGCAATATATAAGCTAAAGCAATTATTAAATAAAATTTTTATAATACATTATATTTTGTGTTAATTTTACCTATTTATTTTTCAAAAATACTACACAAAAGCAAAAAAGTGTGATAAAATTAAGTGTAAATTTTTATATTCTTAGGAAAGTCATCTATGAAATAGTGAGTTTCCTTAGAAGATAATTATGGAAGAATTAAATTTTCTTATGTGCCTATGGCACTTAGAAAATATTATTCTTGTTTTTTACATATATTTATTTTAATAAAGATTAAAGGAGGAAAAAAGATGTCAGGTCATAGTAAATGGCATAATATTCAAGCCAAAAAAGGTAAAGCAGATGCTGCAAGAGGAAAAGTTTTCACAAAATTAGGAAGAGAATTATTAATGGCTGTAAAGCAAGGTGGTCCTGATCCTGCTGGTAATTCTAAATTAAAAGATGTTATAGCAAAATGTAAAGCTGCAAATATGCCTAATGATACAATCAATAGTGCAATAAAAAGAGCTTCTGGAGCTGGAAGTAATGAAAATTACGAAGAAGTAACATATGAAGGATATGGTCCTAATGGTGTTGCTATAATTGTAAATGCAACTACTGACAATAGAAATAGAACAGCTGCTGATGTAAGACATGCTTTTGATAAATCAGGTGGTTCTTTAGGAACAACAGGTTGTGTATCTTATATGTTTAATAGAAAAGGTGTAATTATAATAGAACAAGCTAGTACTAATATGAGCGAAGATGAATTAATGATGTTAGCATTAGATTGCGGAGCTGATGATTTTGAAGTTGGTGAAGATTATTATGAAATTTCTACTTCTCCAGATAATTTCTCTACAGTAAGAGAAAAATTAGAAGAAAATGGTTTAACTTTCATAGAAGCTGACATTCAAATGGTTCCTACATCATATATTTCTTTAGACGAACATGGTGCAGAAGTTATGGAAAGATTACTAGAAAGATTAGATGAACTTGATGATGTTGCTGAAGTTTTCCATAATTGGGAAGAATAAAATAAAAATAGATTTGAGCCTTAATTGTGCTTAAATCTATTTTTTTATATTCTTAGGAAAGTCATCTATGAAATAGTGAGTTTCCTTAGAAAATGTTATTCTTGTTTTTTATTGTTTATACATCAAATTAAATAATAATTTTATGTGTAATGTATTTTATACTCCCATTATGTTATATCCACTATCAGCATATATAACTTGACCAGTAACTGCCTCTGACATATTGCTTAATAAAAATGTTGCAACATTTCCCACTTGCACAGTTGTTACATTTCTATGTAATGGCGCTTTTTCTTCTACTACTGTTAAAACACTTGAAAAATCCTTAATTCCTTTTGCTGATAAAGTCTTTATAGGCCCAGCTGAAATAGCATTTACTCTTATTCCATCTTTTCCAAGATTATTTGCCAAATATCTAACACTGGCCTCTAATGCTGCTTTTGCGACTCCCATTACATTATATCCATCAATAACTTTTTCAGCTCCATAATATGTTAAAGTAACTAAACTTGCATTTTCATTTAGCATTTCTAGTTTCTTTGCTATTCTAGATACAAGTACAAAGGAATAGCTACTTACATCTACTGCATGAGTATATCCTTCTTTACTTGTATTGATGAATTCATTGTGCAAATCTTCTGTATTTGCATGTGCTATTGCATGAACGATTCCATCCACCTTTCCATTTTCTTTTTTTATATTTTCAAAAACTTCTTCTACTTCTGAATCGTCAGAAGCATTATTTATATTATATAATTTGCTTCCTTCAAAACAATTTACTAATTCTTCAATCTTTTCTTTATTTTCTTCACCTTTATATGTAAAGATTAATTTTGCTCCATTTTCATATGCTGACTTTGCGATTCCATAAGCAATACTCCATTTGTTTCTTATTCCCATTATTAGAATTTTTTTATCTTTTAATAACATATTTTCCTCCTATACAATAACTGTTTCTCCCATGTTTCTAAATTTCTTATATCTATCTTCTACCAATTTTTTCTCGTCCATTCTTCTCATTTCTTTAATGTCACTTTGAATTTCTTTTTTTAATTTTTCTGTAACACTAATAAAATTTTCTTCTTCATTTTCACTTGGCTCTTCAATAATTTTATCAATTACTTTAAGTTCATACAAGTCTTTGGCAGTCAATTTCATTTTTTCTGCTGCTTCTTTATATCTTGATGAGTCTTTCCATAAAATAGAACTATATCCCTCTGGAGATAATATTGAATAAATTGCATTTTCTAGCATAAAAACTTTATTCGCTACTCCTAATGCTAGTGCTCCTCCACTTGAACCTTCTCCTATTACTATTGCAATTATTGGTACCTGTAGACTAGCCATTTCAAACATTGATCTTGCAATTGCTTCTCCGCTGTCCTCTCTCTTCTGCCCCAATTCCTGGATATGCCCCTTTTGTATCTATAAATGTAATAACTGGTCTTTTAAATTTCTCAGCTTGCTTCATAAATCTTATTGCCTTCCTATAGCTTTCTGGATTTGGCATACCAAAATTTCTCTCTATATTTTCCTTTGTTGTTCTTCCTTTTTGTTCTCCTATTATAGTAAAATTTTGTTCCCCTATTTTACCTAATCCACATACAATAGCCTTATCATCTTTAAAATTTCTATCTCCATGCAGTTCAATAAATTCATCAAATATTTTTTCTATATAATCAAGAGCTGTTTTTCTTTTTGGATTTCTTGCTCTTTCCACTCTGTCCCAAGCAGTTATATTTTTCTTCTCCAACTTATTCTACACCTCCACTTTATGATATTGAATTAATTTATAAATTGTTTCTTTTAAATCTTTTCTTTCAACAATCTTATCAATAAAGCCATGCTCTAACAAAAATTCTGAAGTTTGAAATCCTTCTGGTAAACTTTCTCCTATTGTTTGTTCTATTACTCTTTTTCCTGCAAATCCTATCATAGCCTTTGGTTCTGCTAAGATAATATCTCCTAAACTTGCAAAAGAAGCTGTAACTCCTCCATAAGTAGGGTCTGTGAGAATTGAAATATATAGTAAACCTGCCTTATTTAATTTTGTTAAAGCTGACGTTGTTTTTGCCATCTGCATTAAAGACATTATTCCTTCTTGCATTCTAGCACCTCCTGATGCAGATAAAATAACTAATGGTAATTTTCTTTCAATTGCTTGTTCAATTGAATATGTTATTTTTTCTCCAACTACAACTCCCATGCTTCCCATTAAAAATCCACTATCCATTATGCATATTACTACACTCTCTCCATTTATCTTTCCAATACCTGCTGATACTGCTTCATTTATTCCTGTTTTTTCTCTCAATCCTTTTAATTTCTTAGGATAATCTGGTAAATTTAAAGGGTTAGTTGTCTCAATATTAAGATTAAATTTTTCATAAGTTCCTTCATCAATTAATTGTTCTATTCTCTTATTAATATGCATTCTAAAATAATGTCCACAGTTCGGACAAATACTTAAATTTGCTCTCACAGTTGGCTTATATAATATTTCTTTACAATTATCACATTTTATCCAACTTCCAACTGGTATATCTATGTTTGCTTTCTTATTCTTAGCCGTTGGAGGTCTTTTCTTTATTTTATCTACGATCATCTTTTTTCCTTTCAAATACACTATTATTTTTCAAAGCCCTCTTTTTCGATGAATGATGTGTCAAAGTTTCCTCTTATAAAATCTGGTTTTCTAATAATATCAAATAAAAAATCTCTATTTGTATCTATTCCATCGATTACTAGCTCTTCCAATGCTCTTTTCATTTTTGCAATAGCTTCATTTCTATTTACTCCATAAGCAATTATTTTAACTATCATTGAATCATAATTTGAAGGTATTGTATATCCACTATAAATAGCTGTATCAATTCTTATTCCATTTCCTCCTGGTAAGTTAATTCCTGTAATTGTTCCTGGACATGGTCTAAAATTTTTGCTTGGGTTTTCAGCATTTATTCTACATTCTATTGCATGACCTCTGAATTCAACTTCTTTTTGTTTTATTTTTAACTTTTCGCCTGCTGCTATTTTTATTTGTTCTTTTACAATATCTATTCCTGTTCTCATTTCTGTTATTGGATGCTCAACTTGTATTCTGGTGTTCATTTCCATAAAATAAAAGTTTTTATCACTATCTACAAGGAATTCAACCGTACCACAACTTGTATATCCTGCTGCTTTTGCAGCTTTGACAGCTGCATTTCCCATTTTATTTCTTAATTTTTCATCAACTATTGTTGATGGTGTTTCTTCGATTATCTTTTGATGTTTTCTTTGAATTGAGCAATCTCTTTCTCCTAAATGAATTATATTTCCATATTCATCTGCTAATATTTGTATTTCAACATGTCTTGGAGCTTTTATATATTTTTCCAAATATATTTCATCATCATTAAAAGAGTTTTTAGCTTCTTGTTTTACAATATTATAGCTTGCTTCAAGTTCTGCCTCATTATTTACAACTCTTATTCCTTTTCCTCCACCTCCAGCAGCTGCCTTAAGCATTACTGGATATCCCATTTCTTTAGCTAAAGATATTGCTTCTTTTATTCCTTTAATGCTTCCATCAGAACCAGGAATAACTGGTATTTCTTCTTTTTTCATTAGCTCTTTTGCATTTGATTTATTTCCCAATAAATCTATAACCTTTGATTTTGGTCCTATAAATTTTATATTTGATTCTTCGCAAATTCTAGCAAATTCTGCATTTTCAGATAAAAAACCAAATCCAGGGTGAATACTATCAGCATTAGTAATATATGCAGCCTCAATAATGTTTTTTATGTTTAAGTAACTTTTAGAAGATGCTCCTGGTCCTATACAAATTGCTTCATCTGCAAGTCTTGTATGTAATGCATCTTTGTCTGCTTCAGAATAAACAGCAACAGTTTTTATGTTCATTTCTTTACAGGCTCTTATTATTCTTACAGCAATTTCTCCTCGATTTGCAATTAATATTTTATTCATATTATACTTTCCTCCCTTAATTATACCAATGCAAAAGTTAATTCTCCTTTAGCAACTATCTTTTCATTTACTGTAGCCAATGCTTCTCCAACTCCAATAGGTCCTTTTCTTTTTATTATTTTGATTTCCAATTTTAATCTATCTCCAGGGACTACTATTTTTTTAAATTTCATTTTATCAATTCCACCAAATAATGCATTTTTTCCTTTATTTTCTTCCATTCCTAATATAGCTACAGCACCTGTTTGAGCAAGAGCTTCTGCAATTAATACACCTGGCATGATTGGATTACCTGGGAAATGCCCTTTAAAATACCATTCATCAGCATTAACATTTTTATAAGCAATTGCACTTTCGCCAGGTATAATCTCTTCTACTTCATCAATCATTAAAAATGGGTCTCGTTGTGGTATTATTTTTTTTATTTCCTCTTTATTTAACACTTTTTTCTCCCTCTATTCTTCAATTTCGAATAATGGTGTTCCATATTCAACATTTTCACCATCTTTAACAAAAATTTCTTTTATTTTTCCAGAGAACTCTGATTCTATTTCATTCATAAGCTTCATTGCTTCAATAATACAAAGAATATCTCCTTTTTTTATTTCTTTCCCAATTTCAACATATGGATTTGATGTAGGTGATGGCTTTAAATAAAATGTACCAACCATTGGAGCTTTTACAATTTTACCTGTTTCTTTTTTCTTTTCTTCTGTTGAATTTTCTTGTTGAATAATATTTTCTTGCTTTTCTCCCTCTAGAACTATCTTTGACTGTGCTTTTGCTTCTTTCTTCATACTTATCTTTGTTCCATCTGGAAAATCAATATCAATTGATGTTAATTTTGAGTTTCCCATATCATCCATTAACTGTTTTATTTTTTCGTATTCCATTTCTATTCCTCCACATATTTTTTTATAATTATACTTGCATTATGTCCTCCAAATCCTAGTGAATTTGACATTGCAATATTTATATTCATCTCTATTTTTTCATTTGGAACAATATTCAAATCGCATTCTTCATCTTTTTCTTTATAATTAATTGTTGGTGGGACAACATTATTTACTATAGCCTTTGTAGTTATAATTGCCTCAACAGCTCCAGCTCCTCCTAATAAATGTCCTGTATTTCCTTTTGTAGAACTTACTTTTACATTCTTACTATTTTCTCCAAAAGCTGTTTTTATTGCTAATGTTTCGGTTGAATCGTTTAAATGTGTTGATGTGCCATGTGCATTTATGTAATCAATTTCATTTGCAGTTATATTTGCATCTTTTATAGCCCTAATCATTGCCATAGCTCCTCCATTTCCTGATGGATCAGGAGAAGTAATATGATATGCATCTGAGGTTGCTCCATATCCTATTATTTCAGCATATATCTTTGCCCCTCTTTTTTTTGCATGTTCTAATTCTTCTAAAACAAGTACTCCTGCTCCTTCTCCCATTACAAATCCATTTCTCTCTTTATCAAAAGGAATACTTGCTCTATTTTTATCTATTGAATTTGATAGAGCTTTCATATTTTCAAATCCTGAAACTCCTGCTTCACAGATAGAAGCCTCACAGCCACCTGCTAATATTGCATCTTCATAACCTGCCTTTATCGTTCTATATGCTTCACCAATTGAATGCGTTGATGATGCACAAGCAGATACATGTGCAATAGATTCTCCTTTAAGTCCTAAATCAATTGTTATATTTCCTGCTGGCATATTCACAATAGACATTGGAATAAACATTGGAGACACTCTGCTATTCCCCTTTTCAAAAATAATTTTACATTGATTTTGTATTGTTGTTAATCCCCCTATACCTGAACTAACAAATACTCCAACTCTATTTAAGTCTGTATTTTCACTATTAATATTACTATCCTTAAAAGCTTCCCTTGCTGCTATCATTGCAAACTGTGTACATCTATCCATTCTTTTAGCTTGCTTTATGTCAAAATAATCTAATGGATTATAATTTTTTACTTCAGCATCTAACTTTGTTTTAAAACTTGTTGAATCAAATAATTTAATCTCATCAATACCACATTTTTTATTTAATATTCCATCCCACAATTCTTCTACATTTTTTCCTATTGGACTTATTGCTCCAAGACCTGTAATTACTACTCTTTTCATATCTATATTCCTTTCATATTCTTTACATTAACATTCCACCATCAACATTAATAACTTGACCTGTTATATATGAGCTGTCATCAGAAGCTAAAAACTTTACTACATTAGCTATATCTTCAACATTTCCTAATCTTTTCAAAGGTATATTTTTTTCAATATTATCTTTAATTTCATCTTTTAATATATCTGTCATATCTGTTTTTATAAATCCAGGTGCAATAGCATTTACTAATATATTTCTTGATGCTACTTCTTTTGCCAAGCTTTTTGTAAATCCTATTATTCCTGCTTTTGAAGCTGAGTAGTTTGTTTGTCCTGCATTTCCTGAAATACCAACAACAGAAGATAAGTTTATTATTCTACCTGAACGTGCTTTCATCATATATGTAATTACGTTTTTAGTAACATTAAATGTTCCAATTAAATTTACATCTATTACTTCTTCAAAATCTTCTTTTTTCATTCTCATTAATAACATATCTTTTGTTATTCCTGCATTATTAACTAATACATCAATTCTTCCATATTCATTTATTATTTCTTTAACAAATCTCTCACAATCTTCAAAATTTGATACATCACCTTGTACTGCTTTGCATTTTACATTAAATTTTTCAATTTCATTTTTTGTATCTATTAATGCTTGATTCTCTGTTCTATAATTAATTGCAATATCATATCCACATTTAGCAAGAGTTATCGCTATCTGTTTTCCTATTCCTCTGGTTGCCCCTGTAATTAAAGCTACTTTATTCATATTTCCTCCCAATTACATCTAGTAAACTTTCTAGATTACTTGTATTTAATATTTTTACATCTTCATTCATTTTACTTTTCTTCACAAATCCTGATAATGTTTTACCTGGTCCAATTTCAATATATGTATCAACTCCATTGGTTTTCATTACTTCTAATGTTTCAGAAAATTTAACAGAACTAATTATATGTTTAGCTAAAATCTCTCTTATATCATCATTTTCACCATATATTTTTCCATCTATATTTTTTACAACTTTTGAATTAAATTTATTTATATTTATCTCTTTTAATTCTTCCTTTAAGGCTTCTGAAGCTTTCACTAATTTTTTTGTATGAAATGGTCCTGCTGTTTTTAATGGTATTGCTCTTTTTGCTCCTTCAGTTTTAGCAATCTCCATAGCTTCTTCAACTGCTTCTCTTTCCCCTGATATTACAACTTGACCTTTATAATTGTAATTAGCTGGTACTACAAATCCTTTAGTTGTTTTCTCACATATTTCGTCTACCTTGTTATCCTCTAGTCCCATAATTGCAGACATCATCCACTCTCCTTCTGGAACTAGATTTTGCATATATTCTCCTCTTTTTTGTACAATTCTTATTCCATCTTCTAAAGAAATTGCTCCACTATATATTAATGCTGAATATTCTCCTAAACTTAAACCAGCTGATATATCTGCATTTATTCCTTTTTCTTTTAAAACTTCTAAAATTCCAAGTTCCATTGTTAAGATTGCTAATTGTGTATTTTTAGTTAAATTTAATTCTTCTTCAGGTCCCTCAAAAGTTATCTTTTTTATATCTATTCCTGTTATTTCATATACTTTATTATATATTTTTTTTACTTCTTCAAATTGTTCATATATATCTTTTCCCATTCCTACACTTTGAGAACCTTGACCTGGAAATAAAAATCCAATTTTCATATTATTTTATCCTTTCTAATATTTTATCTTCAAATCTATTACAAAATTCGGTTATAAACTCTTCTCTGTCTACTTCAATTGAAAATTCTTTTTTTATAGATGTTGCAATATCTTTTATATCTTCTGTAAACTTTTCTTTATTTGTATTTATTCCAATTCCTACTATTAGATATATAACTTTTTCTGATATCATCATTGTTTGAGTTAAAATTCCACCTATTTTTTTACCTCTAAAAACTATATCATTTGGCTCTTTAATTTCTAATTTAATAGAATATTTTTCTTTTAAAATTTCTATAATTATTTCTGCTATTTCAATTGTAATTCCCTCTAATTTTTTTATATTACAATCTGGCTTTATTACAAAAGAAAATGCTATATTATTTGTTTCATCTGTATGCCATATCCTTCCATGTGTTCCCTTACCATTAGTCTGGATATCTGCCATAACTAATGTTCCATTTTTAGCTTCTTTATTTTCAATTAATCTTAATATTTCGCTTTGAGTAGAATCTATTTCTTTATAATAAATACTGTTTCTTCCTAGAAATTTAGTTTTCAAATTCTTTAATTGCATTTAAATTTTCCTGCCTTTTTATTTTATTTGTTGTTGTTTTTATTAAAGGTTTTTCTGTTAATATCATTCCCCTTATTGCTTTGTATTTTGGCATTGCTTTATTTATTTCCTTTATTTTATCTAATAATACTTCCTGTATTTTGCTTTCTGTTGTTGCATTATACACTTCTTTCATTATTTCTCTATCAAATACAATTTCAACATTGATTTTTATATCATCTTTGTCATGTGTTTTTTGTTTTCCAAATATAAATGACTCATTAACCCCTTCAATTTTATTTACTAGATTTTCCATTTCTTCTGGATAAATATTTTTTCCATTTTTTAATACAATTACATTTTTCTTTCTTCCACAAATAAATATATATCCTTCTTCATCAATTCTAGCTAAATCTCCTGTATTAAACCATTCCTCTTCAAATGCTTCTCTAGTTGCTTTTTCATCTCCATAATATCCAAGCATTATACTTGGACCTTTTGCAAGTAACTCTCCAACTCCTTCTGAATTTGGATTTTTTATTTTTACTTCAACACTTGGCACAGCTTTTCCAATTGAACCTGTTTTATAATATTTCTTGCTACCAACACCAATTACAGGTGATGTTTCTGTCAATCCATAACCTTGTACTAGATTTAATCCTAATAATCTGTATTTTGCTTCTATTTGATGATCTAAAGCTGCTGCACCACTAATAAATAGTTTTATTTTTCCTCCAAGCATATTATGTATATCCTTAAATATTTGCTTTTTTTCTTCCATAGAAACATTTGCATATTTCTCTTCATTATCTAAAATTTCTTGTAATTTTCCTTCTTTTTCAAGTTTCTTTCTAATCATTCCAAATATTCTTTCATATATTGCTGGTACACATGCCATTACACTTACTTGATATTCATTTAAATTTTCTACGATATGTCTAATACCATCGCAAAATACTGTTTGTGCTCCTACATATAATGAAAATAAAAATCCAACTGTACATTCAAAAACGTGATGTAATGGTAAAAAAGAAAGTAATGTATCTTCTGAGTTCACATCTAATACGCTTGCAATATCCATCAAATTTGAGCAAATATTCTTATGAGATAATGCTACAACTTTTGATTTTGAAGTAGTTCCAGATGTAAATAGCATTATATTCATTTCTTCATTATTAATTTCTGCATTTATGAATTCTTTATTTCCATTTTCTATTAATTTTTTTCCTTTTTTTATAAGTTCTTTTTGTGAATATATTCCTTCTTTATTATTATCTTCATTTAAAACTATTAGATGTTTTAACTTATTGTTAGGATTGTATTTTATCTTTTCAATAATATCCGAATATTTCTTGGTATAAAAAATTGCTTCTATTTCTGATCTTTCTATTAACTCTTCCAATTCATTTTCTGGTAAAGCTTTATCAAGTGGAACTACAATTCCTGTCCCACAAACTATTGATAAATAAGCTATTTCCCATTGATAACAATTCTCGCCTATTACAGCTATTCTCTTACCCTTTAATCCTAAATCTATTAATGCTGTTCCTAACGCATCTACCATATTTCTAACTTCTAAATGTGTATATATTTTATATTCTTCACTATTCACTCTAATTTTATATGCTGGTCTATTTCCATACAAATTCTTTGTTTTGTTTAGCATATCTTTTAAATTATTTATTTCTAAACATTTATATATTTTTTCTCCCATATTTCATCTCTTTCTTTTATTGTATTCATTTTTTCTTTTATATATATACTATATAATTATGCCTCTTAATAATTAGTCTGGTCAGTCAGTTGAAAGTAAAAAGGAAGATATAAATTCCAATTTATATCTTCTTTCCTATATTTTACTTATAAATCATTTATCCCAAAGCAATGTCTAATATCATCATAATAGAAAAACCTATTGTTACTCCAATAATTCCTAAAATTGATTTTTTTCCATTATGCATCTCTGGAATTAGCTCTTCGACTACCACATATATCATAGCTCCTGCTGCAAATGCTAGTAAATATGGCAACATTGGAACTACAACATTTATTAATATTATCGTTATTACCGCTGCTACTGGTTCTACTAATCCTGATAATACTCCATATTTAAATGCTTTTTTCTTATTTTTCTCTTTAGCATTTAATGGCATTGATATTATGGCACCTTCTGGAATATTTTGTATTGCAATTCCTACTGCCAATATAATTGCTTCCAATAAAGCTATTCCTGCATTTCCTGCTAAAAATCCTGCAAAGCACACCCCCACTGCCATACCTTCTGGTTGATATAAAAATAGGCAGTTTTAATTTTTATTTTTTGATCATTTAATATTAGATTAGCCATATATTTTTTCTTTTAGATTATTTAATCGCTTAAAATTAAAATACAAGTCAATTTGTTTATCTTGATGTATCTCTATTCTATTAATAATTGTTTTCATCATTTCTGATGTTGGTCTATTTAGACTTAGAAAATCCTGTACAACACTCTTTATTTTCTCAGTATCATCTTGTTTTGCTTCCTCTCTTTGCTGTTTAATTTCAATCTGTTCTTTTTTCTTTTGCTTTATTTCATCTTCAAACTTTTTCAATAATCTTTCATACATTTCTTCACTTATTTTATTGTTTAATTTGTCTGCATACATTTGATCAATATTGTTATTTATCAATTTTATTTCGTTTTCTAGTTTTTGAAGTATTTTTCCATAATCATATTTTGTCATTCCCTTTTTTACTTCTAATTCTATTTTTTCACTATCTATTTTTTGAAATAAATTTTTAATATAATTAATTATAGTGTCTTCTAAATTGGAATAACTAAAACCATGTGATGTACAAAGTTTTAATTTTGAATTTCTACGATAATTGTTACATACCATATAATAATTTCCATTCTTTTTTCCTCTTACCCCTATTTTATGTTTGCATTCGTAGCAAAGAAGTAAACCATCTAACAAAAATGCATTTTTCTTTTCATTTCTATTGTAGTTTTGAACTATTACCATTTTTTGAACTATATCAAATACTTTTTTATCTATTATTGGTTCATGTGTATTTTCTACAATTATCCACTTTTCTTCTGGATTAGCTCTAATTTTTCTATTTTTGTAACTTATTCTACTCCTTTTATTTTGCACAGTTGTGCCTATATAAGCTTTATTTTTTAATATGTTTTTTACTGTTTTATTTTCCCAAAATGTTTCCTTATTATATCTTGATTTATTGACTGTCGGAATATTACTACTATTTAAATGATCTCTTATAGTTCCAACTTGATTTCCATTAGATGCCATATTAAAAATATTTCTTACAATTTGAGCTTCTGGCTCATAAATTATTAATTTATTTTTATCATTTGAATCTTTTATGTATCCAAGTGGCGTTTTTCCACCTACCCATTTTCCTTGTTTTTGCATAGTGTGAAGTGCTGTTCTGATTTTCTTTGACAAATCTTTAGAATACATATCATTTAATATTGATTTAAATGGTGCAATGTCATTGTTACCATTTGATGCTTCAAAAGTATCTATTCCATCTGTTACTGAAACATATCTTACATTATTTTCTGGAAACCATTTTTCTATATATTCTCCTGTTTCTATATAATCACGACCTAAACGTGATAAATCTTTTGTTACAACCATATTAATTTTTCCGTTTTCTATATCTTTTATCATTCTTTGAAAATCTGGTCTATTAAAATTTGTTCCTGTAAAGCCTTGGTCTATATATGTATCTATTAATTGGTACTTCCATCCTAATTTTTGCACATATTCTGTTAGTAATGTTCTTTGATTTTTTATACTTTCACTTTCATCATATCCTCTATCTACATCTTCTTTTGATAGCCTTATATAAATTGCTACCTTGTATATTGTTTTTTCTATTTGTTCAAGCATTTTTCCTCC
>CAKPSH010000015.1 GCA_934183325.1 uncultured Clostridia bacterium | reverse complement strand
AAAGTTCTTACTAATAATTTAAGAGATATGGAAAAATCTAATCTTATTCATCGTGAAGTTTTTGCTGAAGTTCCACCCAGAGTTGAATATTCTCTTACAGATACTGGTTGGAGTTTGAAACCAATTTTAGATTCTATGGTTCAATGGGGAAATAATTATCGTGAAATGCAAAAATAGCAGTAAATAAAACTGCTATTTTAACTTTATTTTGTCAATACATAACTTTGTTCTATCAATTCTTTTACTAAATTATTGTCTACTTTTTCATCTATAATAATTGTATTCCAGTGTTCTTTATTCATGTGATATGCCGGTATTATATAATCATATGTATTTCTTAATATGTCCGAATAGTTTGGATCAGTTTTTACATTAAGATACAATTTATTATTTACATTCATTAATAATGCAAACCACTTTTTATTTTTGCAATGTTTCATTGTTACAGATTCAAAGTCATCTGAAAATGGACAATCTTTATATGTATTTTTTAGTGTTAAGCAATATTTTATTATTTCCTCTTTATTCATATCTAATCCCTTATAATAAACTACTAAATTTTTATTGTATTTGTCTATATATTTTTTATAAAATGTAAGTAATTTTGAAAATGTGTAAAATCGTCCGTTTTATTTATCATTTAGCAACTCTTTTGGACTTTTCCTTAAAATGCTTATTGATGATATTATTAAAGACACTATAAGTATTAAAGACATAAACAAAACAACATATAATATTGTTTTTGGCAATATATTAATGTCTAAATTTGTTAGAGTTTTATTAAAGCCATCAACTTCAGCTCCCCCGCCAAGTTGACTAGACATTGATTGTTTGGCTATTTGTTTTGTTATGTTTTCAGTAACTTTACTTAGCATAGTATTTCCAAGAATATTTCCTGTGTAGGTAGCCAAGAAATATGAACCTATAAATGCTGGAATAGATATAAATAGCAATTCAAACACAAATTGTCCAAAAATCTTAATTTTTGAAATACCTAATGACAAAAAAATGGCAATTTCTCTTTTTCTGGCATTCATCCATAAAAATAATAATAAAGAAACAGTAATACCTGCAAATATTAATGAACCAATAAATAATTTATTAGCCATTGAATATATTCCGGATATTGATTGCTGCAATAATGGATAATTTGATGAGCTTTTAACTAAAGTATATTGTTTCCAATTTATATCAAGTTTTTCAATATCACTGATTATTTTATCAATATTTTTGTTTCCTTTTACAAAAAATGTTGCATCTTGATATACAGCAGTGTCCTCAGTATTTCCGTAAACCTTAGCTGCTGTATCAATATCAGTTATCAATGTGTTTTCATATAGTTCTTGTGCTGAACTTACATTACTATTATTATGTCCATCAAATAATCCTTTTATTTCTACTTCTACCGTTTCATTTGCACCTTTCTCATTGTCAGCATCAAATAAATTAGATTTTAATTTTATCTTATCTCCAAGTTTCAAATTATTTTTTTTAGCTAAATCTATGTGCATTAATATTTTATTTTTATCTTGATTTTCTATATGTTCTCCTTCAATTAATTTGTAAACTCCTGAAACAAATTTATTTTCCTTTGATGAATCATTAACTCCTGTTAGCATTACAGTTCTTTTGAAATTTTGTGCTCTTTCGGTAGATTGATTTGCAATTGTAGATTGTGTTTCTATAATATCATAATCCACTAAATCAGCTACACTGTTTATCCTTTTTACAAAATCGTAAATATCACTAGATTCAGCTATTTTTTTTATGTCTTTTCCTTTTATGTTTCCGCCTCCTCTTGGAGTACCCAAATTCGTTCTTCTGTTTATTTCCATTGTAAAACTATTTGTTATATTTTTAAAAGTTTCTTCTGAAGCTTTATTTGTAGCCTCCTTAATTGACAAGCTAATCAAACTAAGTGTTGACATAGTTAAAATAACTAACATTATTATTATTGATTTTAATTTCTTTCTCGTCACATATGCAAATGCGTTTTTTATCATCACTATCCCTCCTAATTTATCTTACCTATTTTTTTTAGTTTTTTGTTACTTAATTCTAAAATAATATCTGCAGCATTTGCAACATCTTTACTATGTGTTACAACTATTACACATTTGTTTCTTTCTTTAGCTAGTTTCTTTAATATTTTTATTATATCCCCAGCAGTATCATTATCTAGATTTCCTGTAGGTTCATCTGCTAGAATTATTGGAGCTTCTGATACTAATGCTCTTGCTATTGCTACTCTTTGTTGTTGACCTCCTGATAGTTTCATTACATTTCTATTTATTTGACTTTCATCAAGACCTAATTCAATTAAAATTTCTTGTGATGCTTTTTTGTTCACTAATCTTACATTTTCCATCGGTGTTAAATAATCAATTAAATTATAATTTTGAAATACTAATGATATATTGTTTTTTCTATGATTACTATACCCTTTTTTTTCAATATTTTCGTTTTCAAATAAAATTTTTCCCTTTTGTGGCTTGTCCAACCCTGCTAATAGTGAAAGTAATGTTGATTTGCCAGCACCTGATTTTCCAATTATTGCATAAAATTGTCCAAGTTCAAATTTTTGATTTATGGATGATAAAATTTTTTCCTTTGAATTTGAATAATTGTATGTTACATCTTTTATTTCTAATATACTCATGTTATACTCTCCTAACTTATTTTTGATAATATTTCTTTTGGCTTTTTTAGCACTATCATTGTACATGCAATAGTAACTGATATAGCAATAATACTTATTAATATTCCATAGCTTTGTAAAAGTACTACTAATTTTGATATTAGCTGATTATTTTGTAGTAAATTTTTAATATTTAGTGTTGAACTATCTGTATCTATAAATCCACTTATAATTTGATTTAATATAAGATTTCCTAAAAATAGAGATATTACTATAGCCGGTAATGATATAAATACTAACTCAAACATAAATTGAGCTATAATTTTTATTTTACTTATACCAATTGATAACAATATTCCTATTTCGTAAATCCTTTCTCTAAGCCACAAAATTAATATTAATGAAATAACTGTTACCCCACCAAGCATAATAGAAAATAACATAATTTTTATAATATGTTTTATTCCTTCTACAGATTTTAATGTTTCTTCAAACACATTATTATCTTTGCTAATACTATATTTTGACCAATCAGTTTTTATTTCTTTGATTTTGCTATAAGATATATTACTTTCTTCTAAATCATCTGAAAACACTGAAATCTTATTTACAATCTTATGCTCTTTTGTTTTATTTAGTGCAATTTGACTTGATTCATAATCGATAAAAACCATATTTTCACTAAAGTCGGATGATAGTCCAGTATATATTTCTTGCTTTTTTCCTGAAAAAATTCCAATAATCTCAAATTCCGATTCTTCTTTTGCTTTATCTTTATCTAATTCTAATAATTCTAATTTGATTTTATTATTCAAGTGCAAATTATTTTTTTTTGCAAGTTCCTCATGTATAAGAATCTTTCCTCTATCATCCTTTTCAATATGTCTACCTTCTATAATGGTAAAAATTCCACTATAAAATAAAATATCATTTTCGGTATTATTTATGGCCTCAACTGAAAGTAAATTTTTCATTTCATCCTGTAAATAATCTATTTCAACATTTTGCATACCATCAACTGGTTCAGTATCTATAGCTTTGGCTAATCCATCATATTGGGTTATTATTTTTTTTACTTCTTGAACATTTTCTATTTCTTTAAATTCATTTAACTCAAAACTTTCATCGTTTTTTTGAGTTATTGATATTGATGTATTTGAAATTTTATATAAATTGTTTTCTAGATTATTGATTAATTTCATTATGTTTAAACATGAATATAAAAAAGAAAGGACTACAGTTAAAATAATAAAGATAATAACTGTTCTTGTTTTCTTTCTTAAAACATATAATATAGCATTTCTTATCATTCTTTCAAACTCCTTTTATCAAAACTAGAGTAGATAATTTCAATATATCTCCACTATTTTTTAATAATTATAATGGTAATTATATTTTCTGTCAACATTAGTAATTCTCTATAAATGTCATGTTCTATTATCATTTGTAATATCTCCATTTCCACTTACAGGTATTGTTTCTCCTAAATAAGTTGGTTTTGGCTTGAATATACATTTAACGAAATCTTTATCTCTTGCTAATATTTCTCGTGCTTCTCTATATGTTGCCCCTACATATTGCCTTGGATCTGATCCAACTCCATAAGCTTCTATTCCTAACTGATTTGCAATATATAAAGCTCTATACAAGTGATATTTTTGTGTAACTATTATTATTTTTTTTACATCAAATATTTCTTTTGCTCTATATATACTTTCATAAGTAGAAAATCCTGCATGATCCATAAAGATATCCTCTGATGGTATATTTCCATTCTCAATTACATAATTTTTCATCACATTTACTTCATCATATTCTTCTTTTCCATGATCACCACTCATTATTATTTTGTTTGATACATTTTTTTGATATAAATTTATGCCTTCTAATAATCTATCTTCTAGCATAGGACTAGGCTGATTCCCCCATATTCCTGCACCTAAAATAACTATACAATCCACATCCTTTAGTCTTGTATATTCATCCTCAGTAATAATTTGTTTATTAGTAGATATTTTTACATATAAATTTACTCCTAAAATAGTTATTACTATAATAGCGATTGCTATTATTACAAATATTAATATTTTTTTCATTTATTTCTCCCAATATATTCATCTCTCAATTTCGTTCGCAGAACTTTTATTTTAATTTTACGCCTATTAAATATAGTAAATCTGTTGCCTGAGATTGATCTATTACTGCTCCTTTTATATCTTCTAATGATACAGATATTTCTTGGATTTGACTATCTGAAAGATCTATCCCCTTTAGACTTGTTTTAAAAAATTGTGCTTGTATTAATTCTGCTTTTCTAAATATAATATTTCTAAATTTGTTTTCTTGAAAACTACTATTTCTTAAGCTTGTGTTATCAAATAATACATTTTCTATACTTGTTAATGAAAAATTTGCATAACATAAGTTAGTATCTATGAAGCTAACATTATATATTCTACTTTCTGAGAAATTGCACCCTGTTAACTTGCAATTTTTGAACTCACATCTTATAAAAGAACTATTTTCAAATGATGTATTTGAAAAATTACAGTTATTAAATTCTATATCTACAAACATATTGTTTTGTAGGTTTCCATTTATAATTTCAACATTATTTAATATAGCCTTTTCTAACTGTATATCTGTAAATTCTATATTTTCTTCTTTGTAATTCTCAATTAGAATATTATTTAGCTCATAATTCTCTTGTAATTCATTATTTAAGTCTTCAATTTTTCTTAGATTATTAAATGTCTTTTTCTGTGGTTTCAATATGTTCATTTTATTTTCCCTCGGTTTCTTTCATCAAAATCATACCTCTAGTAGTTGGCTTTAATAATCTAACAAAATTTATTGCATCTTGTTTTGTTCCTACAACACTTCCATAGTGAATTGGTACTGCTATTTTAGGTTTTATTTCATTTACTAATTCTGCAGCTTCTCTAGAGTCCATTGTATATGTTCCTCCAACTGGTACAAAAGCAACATCACATTTTACCTTCATACTTTCTTCTGTAATGTCTGTATCTCCTGCTATATAATATCTGATTCCTTGTATTTCAATAATATATCCTACCCAATCATTATCTCTAGTATGAAATGCTTTATTTATATTATATGCTGGTACAGTTTCAAATTTAATACCTTGAACCATATATTTTTCATTAGGTTCAACTGTTATAATTGAATTTTTATTAATACCTTTCTTTAATAATTTGGTTAATACAGTTTCAGGTATTACAATAGTTGTATTTTCATTTCTAACTTTATCTATATCCTCCTCTGAATAATGATCATAATGATCATGTGTTATAAATATAATATCAGCGTCATTATAATTTTCACTTATTTTATATGGATCTATATAAATTATCTTTTCTCCATTTATTTTTATACTACTATGATATAAAACTTCTATATTATCTAACATTTGTATCCTCCTAATTTAAAAAATTCATTACTAAATCAATTATTACTTCTTTTTCTTTTGGGTTTGATTCCGCAATTAATAGTGTAAGAGCTGTTAAAGTATTATTATCAATTACTCTATTTCCATTTTTATATAATATTCCATAAAAGTTTAAGAAATATATAAATAGTGTTGCAGCAATTCTTTTATTTCCATCTGCAAATACGTGATTTTTAACTATCAAATATAAAAAATTAACTCCTTTTTCTTCTATGCTTTTATAAATATCTTGTTCGTCAAAACTTTGATATATATTTCCAATAATTGATTCTAATCCTTTATCTCTTTCTACGGCAAAAAGTGTACTTTCTTCATTAAATCTTAGTTTATTAATTATATCTATGCAATCCTTATATTCTATTTTTCTTTCATCTATATTTCCATCTATCTTTTTTAATGTTTTATGGTCATAATCATCTAATAAATCTAGTGCTTTTGAGTAATCTCCTATTACTTTTAGTATTTCTTTTGCATCATTTCCTTCTAATCTTTCGTCTATGCGATTTGCAATATCTATTAATTTTACTGTTTTCTCTAAATAGTCTAATCTCTTTTGATTTACAGCATATCCTTTTAGCATATAATCTTTTAATACATTATTAGCCCATTGTCTAAATTTAGTGCCTTCTTTTGATTTTACTCTATATCCAACTGATATAATTACATCTAAATTATAATAATCAATATTTCTTGTAACCGTTCTTCCACTTTCATTTTGAACTGTTGCAAAATTTGCAACAGTTGAATTTCTATCAAGTTCTTCTTCATTATAAATATTATTAATATGTCTTGAAATAACGGATTTATCTCTAGCAAATAATTCAGCCATTTGCTCCAGACTTAACCATACAGTTTCATCTTTTAGATTTACCTCTAGCTTTATTTCCTGATTTTCAAATAGAATAATTTCATTCTTTTTATCTTCCATAAAAGCACTTCCTTTTTATAAAATATATAACTCGTCCTCATTTATTATTTTATATTCTGTCTCTTTGAATTGTTTTGTATATTTTATAACAAGAATAAATGTTTGTCTATACTTTTGCTAAAATTTCTAAAAAATTCACAATTACATATCCAATTTATTAACTCTAATCTTTTTAGAATATTACTTTTCCATCTAGGTTAGCAATATAGCAATCTGGTAATAAGCTTTTTATTTCTTTTAAGATTTCTTTATTTTGTTCATATATTTTTCCAACTAATATTCCTTCAATGAAATTAGATGGAATTCCAAATACTACTGCACTTTCTCTGTCTGTGAATAAATCGTTTTTATTTTTCCTATCAATAATAAATTGATTATAATAATCCTTATTAACAAATTCTCTAACCTCTTCATCTTCTATATTCTCAGATAAAACATCGTACTCTAATAGTTCTTTTATTTCTTTATTTTCTCCATTAAATACAATTCCAATTTGAACAGCGTTCTGTACCAAACTTGGAAGAAATCTTGCCTCTTTTGTTTGCTCTAAATACCAAATTGTCATATCCTCTAGATCTGTAATATATTTCAAAATATTTTTCATTTCTGAAAAGCTAATAACCTTTGTTGTTTCTTTTTCGTTAGTCCTATACTTTATTGTTCCACCACTATAAAAATCAATATACTTACCAAGTAGCATATCTTCTTTTAGGTTCCATACACTAACACAACCAGGATATTTTGATAATCTTTCATTTATAAAAGAACTAGAAATTAGCCCTTTTTTTACTATTTCTTTTAATCCTTCTAAATTTTTATATGTGCCATGTATTAGAGTTCCTTTCTTCAATAAGATGTCTTGTCCAATCTTATAATGCTTTCTTTTAATATTAACACTTCTAAATTTTTCAAAGTTTTCTATTTGTTGAGTTAATATCTCTTTTGAATTTTCATTTTTTATTTGTTTTAAATATTCCATACATTTTTTCACCTATATTTTATATAACATAAAAGATATATAACATCAATAATTTTTATAAATTATTAAAACTTATTTATATTTATCACTATATATTGTATTTTTCTAACCTTTATGATAAATTACTTTTAGTTAGTCACATAAGAAAATTATAGAAAGGTAATCATTATTATGAATGAATATGAACAA
Organism: uncultured Clostridia bacterium; assembly: GCA_934183325.1. Lineage (GTDB taxonomy): Bacteria > Bacillota > Clostridia > TANB77 > CAG-508 > CAKPSH01. Next base: position 25,070 of record CAKPSH010000015.1, on the reverse strand, counting down.
ATAATAAATTCATTAAATAGTATGTTAACTGAGTTCTCTTCTTTAGACAGTAAGGACCTTAAGGAAAACTTCTTATTAGAAAACTCAGATATATTAGAAATGTTTAAAAAATCTTTAGTTGTTTTATTACAACTATATCAATTTAAAGAATTTGGTAATGAGCATCAAAATGCTATTTCTAACAAGCTTATGAATAGCATTTCTATTCTTTTACAAAATGCTGATATATTGAAAGGTATTCCAAAATATGACTTCTTTATAACTGAATTACTTGATAATTTGGATTATAATGAAAGTAAATATGCGTTTAATTTACAATATAATTCTGATCATCATGGTATTAAATTAGCGCTTGAATATTCAAAAATTAGAGCAAACTATTTGGAAATACTAGATACAAACAATTTTTATCAAGATGATTCATCTCTTGGTATTTCGGCAAGAAAATATTATGCAAATAAATATGAAGAAAATATGTTAGGACATTCTATAATGTACCTAAAAAAACATTTTCTTAAAATGGATGAAACTGATATTAAACAAATAGTTCAGCTTATTGATAATTCAAATATTGTTGATCATCTCATGCAAAAAGCACATAATCCCAAAGATTTTTACAGTTCTAATTTATGCTTTCAATATACAGAAGTTATATTAAGATTAAAGCAAATATTTTCACCAGAGAAAATATTTCAAGATAAGTTTGTACAAGCTTTATGGAATGGTAAAATTTCTGACCAAAAAATAAGACAAAATATTATAAAAAGCTTATCTTTGAGTTCTTTTATCTCACTTGCAAATACTACTCCTCATTCATCTGAATTATTAAATATAGCATCTCATCTTAGACAAGTAAATTATTCTGATACGGCAGTATCTTCAATGTTAGAAACTCTATTGGACTCTTGTACATCAGGCTTTGAAATTGCACTATTTCTTTCTGATATTGGTATTCCCAATGACTTAACTGCTTTTATGAATAGTGAATACTCTAAAAAGTATCCATGGATATTACAAGGTAACTTTTTTCAAAGTTTAAATAAATATGAAATTGAATTTAACAAAGCTACTAATCCATTTTTACCTGCAGAATATTATATAAAAAAGTTAGCTACACTTCAGCAATCACAAAATATAGATATACATTTTGTGCAAAACCTAACCATATTACTACATTCTGATTTTTACACACCTCAGGAAAAAGTTGCTTTAACAGAAGCAATAAAAAAGAATAAATTATATAGTGAATTTATAACTGATGAAAAATTAGAATTTGCTAGTGGAGATTCTTTAGATACAACACATAATAAGATTTTGAAGAGTTATTTTAGCGGTCAAGTAATTCCTATTAATATTGCTCTTCCAATTATAAAAGAATTTATAGAAATGCCTCATTCAAATGATACTCATAATAGAGTTCTTATTGAAGCTTGTATTCAAAGTCTTGTAAATAATAAATTATCTGAAAAAGGAATTGATATTGGGATTTCCGTATTTTTTGGAAATGGAGTTAATGAAGATTCACAAAATCGAGGTTATTATGATTCTGACTATCATTATATTTGGTTAGATTCAAATTTGATTGAAAAACTGATAAGTAGTCCTGAACAGGCAGACAGAGTTGATATATTTTCTACAATATTTCATGAAATGCAACATTGTATTCAATATCACAACATTAAGACTAATAATATTGATTATCAAACTTATTGCTTTATAAAAGAAGAAATATTACAAAAATATGATAAAAATTTTTATTCCTCTAATTATCATGAAATTTATATGGAATCAGATGCTAGAAGAGAGGGGACTTTAAATTCACTTGCTTTTTTAAAAAGTTTAAATCCTCAATTTATTCGCTCAATTAGGCAAAGATCTGAAGATAGCTATATAAAAGAGTCTATATATCATACTATATATACGGCTGCTCACAAACAAATACAAGTTGGAAATATTAGTACTGATATAGATATTTCAGAATACCTTGGTTTACTAATTAGAAATAACCCACAAATATTATCTGAATATCCTATTTTATCAGTTGAGTATAATCTTGATGGTTCAAAAAAAGATGTTACAGCAATAATGCAAGACTTTGAAAGAAAACAATTAAAGAATAATTTAAGTGGTCAAAATTTTGAATCCATTTACTATGGTTTAGTTGCAAAAATTTCTGAAAGTTCGCATATAGAAGATTCTTCACTTGATAATAAAGTTGCTTCATTTTTACAAGATCATTCTGGTTTCATAACATTAGAAGATATGCAGTTATATTATAAACGTGTTTCCCCTACACTTGCTCGTCAAACTTACTCTAGACTACTTTCATTAACACGTGGTCAAAGACTTAGCCCTTCTGTTGTCCATACGACTCAAACTTCACAGAAAGGAGTTGATTATGATGATAACTCTTCAAGATAAGCAAGCTTTTTCTGAACTAAGTATCATAATAAAAATGATGCCTCAGTATATGAAAGAGAAGATAAATCTTAGTTTTATTAATTTTATAGAAAAAAATAAGGATACAACTTATGTTCCAAATATTAATATTAGAATTCCTCTAAGGAATCAACAAATTTCTGAATATACAGAAGCGTATTTAGCCTTAATTTATAGAGATTATTTGTGTTCTGAGAATGAAAAAAATAAACTATTAGTTTCAGAACGAGAAGAATTAGACAAATTAGAATTAGAAAATTCTAAAAATTGTGAAATAAATTTTCCAAAAAGAAATTTTGAACTATCTAGTAACACAATTGATTCTACTACTAGTCAAGATAATCTTTCATTGATTGAATATAAAAAAGAAAATTTTATAACTAAATTATTTAATAAAATCAAAAATATATTTCAAAAGTAATAACCACCCTTAAAGGATGGTTATTACTTTTGAAATATTGATTTTATTTTTTTCAATATTCTTTTTATTATATTTGATTCATAAATGGTAATCTCTTTACATTCTTCGTTATTTTCTTCTACATTATTGTTTTTATTTTTAAATAATAAATCCGAATCATAATTTTCATAATGTTCAGGATTTAAGAATCTATTTATTTTTTCTTTTTGAGTTTTATTTGCAAAATATTTTTCAAATATTATCAAAAGCAATGCTGATGCTTCTTCTGTTAAAGTATTGGGATCGAAATTATTAGGGTCAACTATATATTCATAATCTTTAGCCGAATTATTTTTTAAATCATCTAGCACTTCTTTTGGGATTCTTAATTGTAATAATTCTTGGTTATAAAGGCTCAATATAGCATATACCTGTGTGTAAGCTATTTGCATCTTATATTCTTCATCTTCCATAAAACTCCTCCTATGTTTTTTTATATTATTCTCTTTCATTGATTGCTTCATTTATATCTTTGCTTTTAAAATTTCCTTCAAAGAATTCTTTTACTTTATCAACAATATTTCTTTTAGCTTTTATCATAGATTTCTTTAATAAATCTGTAAATTTCACATTCCCTGTAGATTCTGTTAACATTTTTTCATATTCTTTATTCCTTTTAGGCAATTCACAATTTCTCATTGATAAATAAGCCATTGTATTCATTCTATAGATTTTGGCTTCCTTTGTTTTAAAGTTCCAATAATTGTTTTTTGGTGCATTCTCACTTTCAATAACTTCATGTTTTTCTCTTGCTTCAGCCATTAATGGTGTTGCATCTGCAATTAATTCAAAAATATCTGCATTCATCGAATGACAAGTTACCATTGTTTTTCCTGTTTTTCCATCAATATAATGTAGCAAAAATGTATTTTCTGCTGGTATTTTTTTTCCGTAATGTTTCTAGCATAAAACGAACATCTGGGGCATGGCATTGCATAGTTATGCAATTAGTTGAACCTGGGCTTTCCTCTCTTATAACATCTGTTCCTGTGGTTTCAATATGATTCTCCCATAATGTTAATAAACACTCACTTGCATCATTATTTCCTATTGCAAAATTTTCCGCAAATACTTTCTGCATATTTTTTGGTAATTCAAATAAATATTGTGGTTCAACTGTTAAAAAATGCTGCCAATCTCCAACGATTTCATAATTAGAAAGTCCTTCTATCATTCTTAAGCTTTCTTCATTAGAATAACTTGTATGCATTAAATTACCTTCTAACATATTTTTAGCAGTATACTCCAATACATCGTAACTAATCGCTTCTCTCAAAGTTTCTGTACCTAACTCATTTATTACTAGTTCAATATATTTACTCTGAATACTTTCTTTTTCTGTATCATTTTTTCCCTGTGTTTCTTGATTATATTTATTAACTATATCATTTAGTTTATCTCTGTTAATTTGGAATTTTTCACTCATTATTTTTCCTTCTTTTGAAATATTATTTTTCTTCTATATTAATATAACTATTATATCTATAATCTTATTTTTTTACAATATATAATTGTTAACTCTTCATCAATATTTGATCTGTTGACTTCCAATTCATTTTATGTTAATATATTAAACATTAATCAGCATCAATTTTCATCCTTTATATATACTTTATAAAGAAATATAAAGTTGAAAATGCAAATATCAAAAATTTAAATCTGAATTGTTTTAGTGAAAGGAAGAACTTCTATGAAAAACTACGACATTATGATGAGGCGATCAGCTATTAGGAGTAGAGTCTCTGCACCTCAGCTTAACCGTTTGCATCCATCTACTCATGATCAATCTACTCACAATGGCTTTAAGCTTATGCAAAACCTCGGCGAAGAATTATCTGTTCCATTACAAACAACAGAGTATATTTCTTGCCCAGCTTCTCATTCTCAGAGTAAATGATTTTCTTATTTGTACTCAAAGGTCGCCAATATAATTGGTGACCTTTGAGTTATATTTTGTTTTAAAAAGAAACAATCAATATCATTTTAAATTTTTCTTCTCCTTCTAACACTGTAACCATTGCATCTCCGCCTGCTGCGTGTGTTAGTATCTCTTCTCCTTTATCAAATGAAAATATAGTTACACTTATTAATTCATTTTGAACTAAAGTTTTACTTATAACTTGTCCTTATTGATACTCCACCATATTTTTTAAATCTAATATTTCTTTCTTATCTATGTTTTTATACATACTGTATTCATCCTTATATTAATTTCTAATCTATTATATCATAATAAATTAAAATAAATATTATTGTTTCAATCTTAAAGCATTTAATATAACTGTTAAACTACTAAATACCATTGCTAAACTAGCTATCATTGGGTTCAAAGTAATTCCAATTGGCCTCAAAATTCCTATTGCAACAGGTATCATTAATATATTATAGAAAAATGCCCAAAACAGATTTTGTTTTATATTTTTTACTGTTTTTTCGCTAATATTGATTAATATCAAAATTGAATTTAAATCATTTTTAGTTAAAATGACATCTGCAGAATCCATAGCTATATCTGTTCCACTTTTTACGCTTACCCCTATATCTGCATTTGTTAATGCAGGACTATCATTGATACCATCTCCGCACATCATAACATTATTTCCATCTGTCATTAGTTGCTTTACCATGTCTGCTTTTTGAGCTGGTAAGACATTTGATATAACCTTTGTTATTCCTAGTTCTTTTCCAATTTTATTGGCTGTTTCCTTATTATCTCCTGTAAGCATTATCGTTTTTATATTATTTTTGTTCATATTTTTTATAACTTCTTGTGCATTTTCTCTAACTATATCATTTACACCAATTAAAGCAATTATTTTATTGTTTTTTGAAACATAAACAATACTATTTCCTTGTTCTGCAAGTTTTGTTTCATCATTTATATAATTATTCTCAATATTTAATTTTTCAATAAGTTTCCTGTTTCCTAAAGTTAATTTTTCTTGTGCAATTTCTCCGCTTAAACCGTATCCTGCAATGTTTTCTATGTTTTTAACTCCTAATTCTGATATATTCTTTTCTTTCATATAATCTGTAAAAGCTTTTCCAATAGGATGTGTTGATTTTGCTTCTATACTTCCAATTAATTGAATTAATTCTTTTTCTTCTAGATTGCTATAATTATATATTTTTGAAATTTTTAATTTTCCATAAGTTAAAGTTCCTGTTTTATCAAATACAATTGTATCGATTTTTGAAGCATTTTCTAATACTTCACTTTTCTTTACTAATATACCATTACTTGCACATTTTCCTTCGCTTATTACTATCGCAAGAGGAGTTGCTAATCCTAAGCTACAAGGACATGCTACTACTAAAACTGTAACAAAAGCATTTATAGCTTCTGGCATACCATAGCCTAAAATCAAATACATAGTAATTGTAATTATTGCTATTATAATTACTGCAGGGACAAAATATCCTGATATTTTATCAGCAATTTTTGCAATAGGAGCTTTAGTATTGCTTGCTTCTATTACTAATTTTACAATTTCTGATATTGTAGATTCTTTGCCTATTTTTTCAGCTTTATATTTAATAAATCCATCATAATTTAAACTTCCTGCTATTACCTTATTTCCAATTTCTTTGTTTACTGGTTTACTTTCACCTGTTATAAAAGCTTCATCTAAATGTGCTTTTCCTTCTATTATTTCTCCATCAACTGCAATTTTATCTCCAGGCTTTGCTATAATTATTGTTCCTTTTTTTATTTCGTCCAATGTTACCTGTTTCTGAACTCCATCTACTTCTATTATTGCTTGACTTGGAGTAATTTCTACTAATCTTTTTATTGCATCTTTTGTTTTATCTTTACTTATTCCATCAATATATCTTCCTAGTTTTATGAAATAAATAACTATTGCTGCTGATTCAAAGTATAGGTTCATAGTATAATGATAATTTCCATTTAATATTTTATACATTCCATATAAGCTATATAAAAAGCTGCTCATTACCCCAATCATAACTAAAGTATCCATATTAGGTATTTTATGAATTAGATTTTTATAGCCATTTCTTAAAATATCATATCCGTATATCAAAAATGCAATGGTAAGTATGAATAAACTTACAGTATAATTTATAGCATTATGATGTGGGTCTAATAACGGTATAGATGGTAAACCCATCATACTTCCCATTGAAATATACATTAGAACAACTGCTAATATTGTAAAAAGAATAAATTTTGCTTTTTCTGTCTTTGTTTTCTTTTCTATTTTAAATTCTTTAAATATACCTAAGCTTTTAAATCCAGCTTGTTTAACATATTTTTCTATTTTTTCTTGATTTAAAATGCTCTCATCATAATTTATGGTTGCATTAGCCATAACTAAATTAACAGATGCATCAAAAACTCCATTTTGTTTATTTAAGTATTTTTCCAGACCATTTGAACATGCACTACAAGTCATTCCATCAATAGATAAAATTATTTTTTTCATAGCTATTAATCCTCTACAACTTCAAATCCTATATCTTCAATCTTATCTTTTATAGACTGTACATCTACACTTTCTTTGTAAACTATATCTACTTTCCCAGTTTCATAGTTAGCTATAACATTTTCAACGCCTTCTATTGATGATACTGCATTTATTACTCTTTTTTCACATCCTCCACAAACCATACCTTTTACATTTATTTCGATTTCTTTCATTTTATTTTCTACCTTTCTTTCATTTTATTTTATATACGTACTAAATTATTATACAAATATATTGATTATTATATACCATGAATGGTATTTGTCAATAATCTATACATTTTAGTTTATTCAATGTTTATATAATATAAGAAACAAGATTTCCTTATATCTATACTATTATATAGGAAATCTTGTTTTGTTTTCATTTTATATATTTAGTTTTTAAATTATTTTTCAATTTTTTTAGCCAATTCTAAAGCTAATACTGGCACTTGTTTTTTCTTCTCAAAATTTGATAATTGCTTCAAACTTCTTTCATCCCATTCTTGTGCATCTAAATTATCACCTGCATAATAGAATGTAAAATAATCTAATTTCTTATATTTACACACTGCACCTATTGATGCGCCTTCCATTTCAACACAAATAGCCCCTTTTTCCTTAAACTTTTTTATCTTTTCAACAGTTTCTCTGTAAAAAGCATCTATTGTCCAAGTTGTTCCTTCTATATAATCAAATTTATTTTCATTTAAAATTTCTTCAAACTCTTTTTTGAATTTTGTGTTTAATTCAATAAACTCAGAATCTGGTAAATAATGATAACTTGTTCCCTCATCTCTAAAAGCCTTAGTAGGTATTATAATTGAACAGTCTTCAATATTTTTATTTAGTACACCGCAATTACCAAAAATAATAAATGTATCAACTCCACTTGCATTTAATTCTTCTATATCAGAACTTATCCAAGGTCCACTTATACCTGCCATAAACAAAGTTACAGATATTCCTTTATAATTTAAAATATGTACCGGTCTATGTATACTTGTTCCTCCAAATTCCCCAACTTGTTTTCCTTTATAATTATTTACAATCTCATAATATAAATGTTCTGAAAAAACTCCAATTGATATATGTGGTAATTCTTTCAAATTGCTATCAAACATTTCTATTCCTACTGGTTTTATAAAGCCTTCTTCATTACTAAATGTTATCATTTTTATCACCCAACCTTTTTTTATCTTTCATTTTCATTAAATTTCTCTTGAGCTATATTTTTTCCTAATCTATTAACAATTTCATCTACATCTTTTTGAAGTAATCCCTCTCCAAAATTTCTGCCATTTCCATTCGATATTTTGATTAATTTACTTAATAATTCTTCATCATAAGATTCAAAAATTTCATCATCTAATATTACAAAATCTTCTACATCATTATTTTGCCTTAGCCATTCTTTAATTTCTAATCCTCTTATATTATCCATATATGGAGTTACATCTGTAAATATTGCCCTTTGAGATAATACTTCTCTCAAATATCTTCCCACTTGTGCATATCTTCCAGATGCTGTTAAAACAACTCTAGCACCAGTTTGGTTTATAGCTTGTTCTAATAATCTTACTTTTTCCATATCTATTTCATTTTCCGCAGTCATTTCTTTTCCCTTAATTGAATCAATATATTTATCTGAATTTAATACACCATCTATATCTAAAAAAATTACTTTCACAATGCTCTCTCCTTAATTATTGAACAAATAATATACCTAAATATGCTATATACATTAAAGTATATATTAAACCATTTGCTCTACTCATCATGTCTTTTGGAGGTATTATTGGAAATAATGCTAGGACTATTGTTGATAGTAATAATATTGTCAAATCCATATTATAGCTATAATTAAATGTTATTGGTTTAATTAGTGATGATACTCCTATAATCAATAACATATTAAATATATTTGAACCTATAATATTTCCTATTGCTATATCACTATTTCCTTTTATTGCTGCTGTAACACTTGTTACTAATTCTGGTAAACTTGTACCTATTGCAAGTATTGTTAAACTAATTATTTTTTCGCTTAGATTAAAATACTGTGCAACATTAACAGCATTATTTACAGCTAAATCTCCTCCTATTTTTAATCCTAAAATTCCTAGAATTATTAATACTATATTACTCAGAGTTGATTTTTTCTTTAAATCTTCTGTTTGTATTTCTATTAATTCGTTTTGGCTCTCTTTTTTCCCCATATATATTGTATATGATATAAAAACTCCAAATAATATCAATAAAATTATTGATTCCATTCTTGATATTGTTCCTGATGTATTACAAAATATAATAAAAGCAATTGTAAAAAATAGACTCATTGGAATTTCATACTTTCTTGTTTCTTTTTGGAAGAATACTGGTTTAATCATTGCAGATAATCCTAAAATCATCAATAAATTGCTTAAATTACTTCCTATTACATTTCCTAATGCCATATCTGAATAACCATCTATTGCAGATGTTATACTTACAAACAATTCTGGCATTGATGTGCCTATCGAAACTATTGTTAATCCAATTATAATTTCCGGTATATGAAATTTTTTAGCAATTCCACTTGCACCATCTACTAATAAATCTGCACCTACTATTAGTAGAATAAATCCTATTATTATCAAAAATATTGATAAGAACATTCTCTTTCCTCCTTTTGTTTCTCTTAAATCATTTTTTTAAATTTTCAAATATTTCATTGATTTCTTTATCTCTCTTTTTCATATTTATTGGTCTTAAATTTTTATCTGTAAAACAATGTTTGGTGTTTGCTTCAATAACTTTTCTTCCTGTTTTTTCATCTATAACATTATATCCAACATTTATTCTAACACCATTATATTCTGTAATGTATGGTTCTATAATTATTAAATCTTCACTAGTAACATGATATAAATATTTACAGTTTACCTCTAATGTTGGAATTGTTATTCCATTTTCCTCTAATTTTCTCATTGAAACATTTGCTTTTTCTAGCCATTCCATTCTCGCTTCTTCAAGAAACCTTATATAATTTGAATGATGTACTATTCCCATTTTATCTGTTTCATAATAATTAATTCTTCTTCTATACTTAAATTCCATTTTTTACCTTCTTTCTTGCACATCTAATTGTTATATCATAAAAAAAGATGATTATCAACTAATCATCTTCTTTATCTTATATAAATCTCCTTGCATTTCATTTTTTTCTTTGTATTTTAGCCAATTAATCTCGTTCTAAATCTGAATTATTTCTTTCTGTATTCATTTGTGGTGTGTTACTTGTCTTTACTTTCCCTCTTGCAATAAGTTCTCTTTGCATTCTCTTTGACAAATCTGAGTCTTTTCCAAATACTTGATCACATAAATACTTTAAATCTTCTTGTGTAAGTTCACCGTTCTCTGCCTTTTCACGAAATTTTTCTATTTCTGCATATTGTCTTTGCTTTTCTTTGTTTGATTCAAACATACTGAAACATTCAGATTTTGATAATTTGGTAACAATAACGTTTCTTACTAATGTTGCTTGTTGAATTACTGGAAAGCTTTCTTTGCATATTTTATCAAACTCGCTATAACTAAGTGTTCCATTTTTTAAACCTTCATTGACCCTATTAGCATTCTCGTCTCCTAAGAAAGCAATTGCCTCTTCTCTTGTCATATCCATTACTTTTTCAGCATCAAACTCTTCTCTTCTTGCTTGTTTATTTTCCACTTTGCCTTCCTCCTTTGTATTATTTCTTTATCTATTGTTTATATTTTACCATATTTACCTAGATATTACAAATAAATTGCTTATTTGTTTCCTTCAGATTCTTTACATCTATCGATTAAATTATATCCTTTCTACTAAATTTACTCCTGCTTGTTTCATTAATTTAAATGCCATTTCATTATATTCATCTCTATTATGAATATCACTATTATATGTTTCAACTGCATTTTTAGGTACTATGATTTCTATATTTCTATCTTTTTGATCAAAATAATTCTTTAGAGGTATTGCTAAATTTAGAATGCATATATCTGTACAGCAACCTATAATTATTACTTTTTCAAGTTTCTTCATTTTATCAATATCTTCAATAAACTTTGGTGCATATATTGTACTTGTTGAATTTTTCTTATATACAATAGCACTTGATTCAAATTCTTTTAATTCTTCAATTAATTCCGCTTCTTCTGTTCCTTCAACACAATGTACAGGGAATCTATTAAATTCAATGCAATCTTTTTTATGTGTGTCTTTTACAATTGCTAATCCTTCTTGCTCATTTACTATTTGTTTCATTATTTTCTTGTGTTCTGGAATGATATGTTCTATATATCTATCAGCCATTGCACCTTCTTTTACAAATCCATTTACCATATCTACATTAATTACTAATTTAGTTATTTCTTCTAGTTTTTTCATTTTATTTCTCCTTTTTTATTAAATTTGAAACTTTATTAGCACTAATACCTGTAAGTATTGCTATTTTATATTGAGTTAAATTTTCTGAATTATATAAATCTATAACTAGTTTTTCTAAACTCTCTTTACTTAATTGCTTTATTTCTTTACAATTATTAGTCTCTAGCGTTTTATTTATTATATCAACTGCTTCTTTACTTCCTTTACCTAATCCACATTCAAAAGTTGTTTTTAATACTTCATTTGGATCACATTTTATATAATCCAAATTTATAATAAAAACTTCACTAAAGCTTCTAAATTCCCAAGCACTTCTTATAAATCCCCATATTCTGTAAGACAATTTCTTTTTAAATTCTTTCTTTCCAAAATCTAATTTTAACTGATTATTTGAAAACATTATATTTTCAATTTGTTCATTTGAAACTTCTAATTTTCCATAGTCTGGTGAATAATAAATTATTTTATTTTCAGAAATACTTAATACTTTTTTTCTTCTATACAATAACAGTATAATTAGATATAAATCATATAAAATAGTAATTATAGCACCTACCATAAACATTGCTTTTGGATATATAGCATACATTGGTTCTTCTGAAAATAATAAAGTTTTAGTCATTGAATCTTTGAAGGTTTCATTGTTTTCTATTAATATATATCCAATTAAAAATCCGCAAAATATAATGCTAAATATTATTATTTTCTTTACTACTCTTTTTATATTTAAATCATAACTTTTTTCTTCCATATAAACTTCTCCATTTTATTAAGATTCTTCTGAGAAATCTTTTCTTTTCCCTTGTTCAATTTCATTATACAAATTTATTTTATAATCTAGTCTTTCTAATGTTTCTATGATGTTTTTTTGTTTTTCAAGTAGTTTTTCTCTTTGTTCTTCTAATAATTTTTTTCTTTCTTTGACTGTTTCTTTTCCTTGTTCTAGTAAAGTAATATATTCGCTTAAAATCTCTACTCCTGCATTTCTCATACATTTTACAAATTCTATTCTTTTGCATGTTTTTTCATCATAATTTCTTATACCATTTTTATTTCTTGGTACGTTAGAAATGAGTCCTATTTTCTCATAATATCTTAATGTATCTGGTGTTGTATCATATTTTTTACTTACTTCTGCTATTGTCATTTTTATTCCTCCTTTTTCATTTCTTTTCTCCTTTGATTTATGTCTTATTTTATATCATAAACTTAAACTATTTGCAAACTATTGTTACTTTTATTATAAAAAGCCCGTGACTGCATTTTGCAAATCACGAGCTTTAACATATTTATTTTCTTATTCTTGACCTCCCCAAATAGAAAAACCTCCAATATGGTATGTTTTTTCATGTATAGACCGATCGACAAGTTGCATTACACCATAATTTTGGTGGTGATGCCAAACATACTTTTTTGGCGTCTCACCCTGTGATAAAAGTATCACATCTTTTTTAGTTAATTGTAATTTACGCCTAAGTTCAGGACTAGCACTTACCTTTTCATACAGTAATATATTACATATATAAAAATGATACTGTCTTGTTTTATTCCGGTCCATAACTTTTAGCTTAATTGTATAACGTGCACTAAACTTTGGGAATCCATTTCTGTCAAATTTTACCTTGGTTATAGCATGTCTTTGATATGCCATTCCTGGTAGACCTAATTTGAGCCTTGGAAAACATTTGACCTTCCTAACCATTTGAACTTTTTTTAGTCTTTTACTATTTCTGTATCTTCTACTGAACCACGTTTCCTTATGCTTTCTTTTTTCTATAGCTAGTCTTTTTACAATATAAAAGCAATATTTCCGTGCTATAATCATAAAAAGTATTATAAAAGACTTTACGAAAGCATATTCTGCAATACAAATTCCTGCAATTACTTTCCATTTTACTCCTAGTATAACTAAAAAATATAGTAGTATGACAAACGAAAATGTAAATTCTGCCAAAAGTGCTTCTCTTTTCCTGCCTTCAATAATCAAATTTAATAGCAGAAATATTTCAAGTGCTGATACTGTTCCGGTCACAAATAAAATAAATACGTCCATTTTTTCCTCCTCCATATCATGTCTGAGTGTTTTTTGCGTGTGAGTGTTTCAAAAACTGAACCTATATATTATATATCCATAATTTAAAATAGTCAATAGACCTTCCATTGTACTATTTTTTCTCATTTTTCTGGTAATTTCACTTTAGATTTTCGTAAAATAAATGCTGTCAATCCTAAATATAAAATCACACTGAAAATTACAGCTATTCCAGTTTCTCCATAGGCAGAAATCGTTTCAATAGCTGATCCTTTTCCTAGTAAAGCCGCTTCCTTTAATCCATTAAAGTCAAGCAATGCATGCAAGATTACTACTGACCATATATTATCTGATCTGTAAAATATAGCTCCAAAATAGCTTCCTACCGCAATTGCATTTATTGCTTGCACAATAGAGCCACCTACAGATGCTCCTGATATTATGTTTGCAATATGTATAAGCCCAAAGATTATTCCTGTGCATAATATTGATTTATAAACACCCTTTCTAGTATCCTTTCCAAAATAATCATACAATGTAGTTTGAATAGCACCTCTAAATACAAATTCTTCTGCAACTCCTATTAAAATTGCTTCTAATGTAAAAAATATAAGATTTCCAATTGAAGTTATATTCTCTATATTGTCTGCATTTAAGAAAAATCCCAATATTGATAATACTGTTATTACAGTTAAAAATCCTCCTATAAGTAGTCCTTTTCCTAATCCTTCAGTTTTCTTTTTTAATATATCATTTTTTCCTGCCCATTTTAATAATATATATGCACCTACTGCAAAAATAGCTTCTTTTAAGCAATCAATAAATACAGATGGTGTTGCTCCTTTAAATATTAATCCTGTTACTTTAGCTATTATAATAAATATTACTGCTAATAGTATACAAAACAATATTTTATTTTCTTTAATATTTTTCTTCATTCTCTTCCCCTCATATCTCTATTTTTTTATTCTTCATCTGTTGTATTAATTCATTATAGTTATGTTTTTCCCAATCCAAATTAAATCCATCCATTCCATATTCTTTTCCAATTTGAATATTCTTTTCTCTATCATCTATAAAATAACATTCATCTGGATTCAATTTAAAAGTATCAAATAATATCTTATATAATTTTTTTCCTTCTTTAACTTCTCCATAAAAAGCAGAAACACACCATCCACTTATATAATCATTTAGTTCTGATTTTTTTAAATAATTATATGTATTAACATTATTATCTGATAAAATATATATTTTGTAACCGTTTTCATAAAGTTTCTTTATCAAAGATATTATATTTTCATTAAATTTTCTATACTCAACTGATTTGAATAAACAATCTTTGGCAATATCTATAATATTTTCAGGCAATTTATCCTTATTTATCTCAAAGTATTCATCAAAATCTAAATCTCCATAATCAAGCTTTTTCCAATCAGGATTTTCAAATATTACTTTCTTTATAATTTCTTTGTATTTCTCGTCTAATTCAATATACTTCAATGCATCTTTTGGTTTTCCTTTAACTATAATATTTCCTACATCAAATACTATGTTTTTTATCATTTTTTCACCCCTTTTCACTACTATATGATATTATTTTTTATATATTTTTGTCAATAATTAAAAATAATAAAAGAAATTTAACTTTGCATGATATTTTTCTTGTAATTTTTTTCTTTTATTTATATAATTTATTTATGTATTATGAAAGTTCTTAGAGCTTTCTCACATATATATTTATATTACGAAAGGAAGTTTTATCATGATAAATAGATTAGATAACCCAGATTATTTGAATGCTTTTCTAGATTACAGTTTAGTAACACTAAATAAATCTCCAAATTCTGTTAGAGAATATAATTATGATTTAGCTAATTTTCTTAGATTTATAAAGCAACGATATTGTACTTTAACTGAAGACGAAAATGAATTTAAAAAAATAATATATAAAGATGTTTCTTTTGATGTTATAAAGAAAATAAAGTTATCTGATATTCGTTATTATCTTTCTACTTTAAGAACTACTGAAAATTGTAAGGCAACTACTATTGCTAGAAAATCATCAACAATTAGAGTTTTTTTTCATTATCTTACATGTAAGGATGAAGAATTTAAACTAGATAAAGACCCTTCTGCTGACTTAGAGAATCCTAAACTTGAAAGAAGACTACCAAAATACTTATCACTAGAAGACAGTCAAAAGCTTTTAAGTTCTGCTCAAGAAATTTCAGCTAATGATAGAAAGAACAGAAATCTAGAACGTGATTTTGCAATTATCACTCTTTTCTTAAATTGTGGTATGCGTCTTTCTGAACTAGTAGGAATTAATATTAAAGATATAGATTTTTCAGAAAATAAGATGACCGTTATTGGAAAAGGAAATAAGGAAAGAACAATATATCTTAATAATGCTTGCATGAGAGCTTTAAATTCATATCTAAGAGTTAGACCAACTGACATTACAAAGATCGAGGACAAAGATGCCCTATTTCTTTCAGAAAGACATGAAAGAATAGCTAATAGAACTGTTCAATATGTTGTTAAAGAAGAATTAAAAAAAGCTGGCATTGATTCAAAAAAATATTCTGTTCATAAATTAAGACACACTGCTGCCACTTTAATGTATCAATATGGAGATGTTGATATTAGAGCATTACAAGTATTACTTGGACATGATAGTATCTCTACTACAGAGATTTATACACATGTATCTAATGACCAAGTCAGAAGTGCCGTTGAAAATAACCCTTTAGCAGATTTCTAATTTTATGTAAATTTCAAATTTAAACATTGAATTTTTAATATTTTTATGATAAAATTTACATTTGTCCGAAGATAAACTCTTTAATCTGAAAGGAAACAACTATGTCCAAAGAATTATCCAAGTGTGAGCGTAAATCCTATATCGAATCTGTATGTAAGAAAATTGCTATGCAGGTGGTTGAAAATGGAGGTTATGCAATCACTCTTCCCAATTACAATGCGATGTATCCTTATGATAGCTTTGATTCAGCAATTCAACTTTGTCTTAAGAATAAGTATAACATTGAACTTTGGTCTGGTCGCAAATTTTACAACTACTTTATTTGGATTTCATCTGTGGCTCATTATCGCGAACGCTTAATAGAAAAAGCCGAGATTGCTTGTAGTGATCTTGCTGAATGTTCAAATTATACTGTTGCAAGAGATAAGATTCTTGACCGTGTGACAGCCATCCATCAAACTCCTGAAGAAATGTATGAACTTTTGGAACTTTTTGGATACAACAGCCATGCACACGAAAGTGATGAAGAAGTATATGATGATTAATCTAAATCAAGCAATTTAAAATAGTTAAAATCATCAGGTTGGTAAATGAATTTCAATTACCAGCCTGATGGCTTTTTATATTAATATAGGTTGTATTTGTCTTTTTTCTAATGCATTTTCTAAAGTTCTTATAATATATTTATAATCATAGCATAATGAATATGGCTTTGTTATCGGATTATCTTGCCTAAATGGGACAAAAAATAAGTCCTTTTTATTTAATAATTTTCCTATATTTTCCGCATTTAAACTTAAACCATCCTTACAACAGATACCTAATACCAATGGTTTAGCATCTTTTAAATGAGATCTGGCTGCAACTAAAACAGGTGTATCTGTTATAGAGTTTGCCATCTTTGCTAATGTATTTCCGTGAACATGGTGCAATTACCATGATATCTAATTCATTGTAATTGAATAAGTATTCCGCTTCCTGCATAGTATGTATTATTTTCTTTCCAGTTATTTTTTCTATTTCATTTACGAAATCTTTTGCTTTTCCAAATTTGGTATTAGTAGAATATGCATAATATGACATTATAGGGACTACTTCTCCTCCTTTTTTCATTATTCTTTTTATTTCATCAATTGTATTTTTAAAAGCATAAAATGAACCTGTAAAACAAAATCCTATTTTTTTACATTTTAATTCCAAAATACTGCCCCCTATCTATGCATAAAGCAAAAAATATCCTATTACATTATATATTATGAAATTATGTCGATTTTGGTAACTACTTCTATAATTATATATTTTAATATAATGTTCGTCCTATTATTGTTGCATTAGATACATTACATTCTCCATCACTTTTATAAATTGCATATCCTTCCTTAGCTTCAAAATTTCCACCAGATATATTAGCACTACCGGAATTTATTCTTAGAGCATCACCTTTTCCGTAATTTATTATACTTCCGCCATAAATATTTGAATTTCCATAAGTACTTAATGTGCATACATCAGATTTAGATGTTATATGTCCTCCTTGCATTACTAAATTTCCATAGCTATCTACTGTTATCATATTATTAGCTGTGCTGTTTGATATATTTCCATCTTTAATCTCTAATATTCCATTATAGGAATAAATTGCTCTTCCGTATTTTGTATTTCTTATTTCTCCTGAATTTATTCTTACAGTTCCTCCACTTGCTATACATGCCCAGCCTTCTGTACTTGTAGTATTATTTTCTATTATTGCTCCATTGACATTTAGTACTGCTTTACTTCCTAGTGCTATAATGTCGCAGGCTGATGTTTCTGTATGTATAATATGTCCACCATTTAAATTGGCGGTTCCTTCTTCAATATAAATTCCAGCATTAATTCCTGTATTTATTAATTTCCCTGAATTCATTGTAAAAATTCCATTTTTCATATGTATTATTTCTCCTGAGCCTGTATTGTTTACTATACCATTATTTATAATTACTTCTCCTGAATTTATACTTATTGAATTTCCATTATTTGCTGTTATTGCTCCATCTTCTATGTAAACACTACCATCACTTACTTGAATTGCATCACCTTGATCTGATTTATATTCTCCATTTATTATTTTTAAATTTCCAGTAACATCAAACACTCTCTCTTGGTTTTCTATTTTTCCATTTTTTACTTTTAAGTATGCTTTATTTTCAATTCTTATATTACCATTTATTGTGTGGTTTGCTAAATCAATCATAATGTTTTTATTAGTTGTAATATTAGAATTTTCTTTAATATCATTTAGTATAGTAATTGTAGTTTCTTTATTGCTTTTAATATCATTAATTGCATCTTTAAGTTTTCTGTAGTATCTTTCTTCTATTCTGCAAACAGCTAAATCAAGATAAAATATTTTTTCATTTTTGTTTTCTGCATTATCTTCTACTTCTATCTTATACCAGCCCTTATTCTTAAACACTGTATTTGATTCTAATTGATTTGAAGAAACCTCATCAAAATTATCAGAAGCAAAATTATATTTCCAAGTAGCTGATTTTATTCCAGATAATTCATCTGAATATTCAATACTTGCCGCTTCTATCGCTATATTATTTATTACATCTAAATTTTTATCAACTACACAAATTTTAGGAGGTATTTTATCAATTGATATATTAGTGTCTAAATTATATTTATAGTCTAATACATATTTTGACTTTGTATCTTTTATATATAAAAATAATCCAACTATCAAAACTATAACACAGTATTTTCTTAATTTTTTCATCTTGTCTCCTCTTTATTAGAAATATATTGTTCACTATATACTTCTAATATAATTTCAAAATCTTCATCTAATTCATTGGTATTTTTATTGTTATATTCTATTTCTAATACATAATTGTCCATATATTTTTCATTTACTTTCATAAGTGTTAGCTCTTTAGTTTTCAAAATATTATCTTCTTTTTCTAGTAATACGCTTTTTTTACTTTTATTTTCCTCTATTTTATATAGCTTGTAAGTTAATGGAACATTTATTTGGCTAACATGAAATATTATCAAATAATTCATAGCTGTATCTGAAATATTATTGTTATCATCAAAGTTGCAAATAGAAAAGTAAAATGGTTTTTGAATATAATTTGATATAAGAATTTCTTTATCCAGTATTACTCTGCATATTGGCTTTGCAATATATAATTCTGTTGATTTATTTATTTTATCTACATATAGGGCATTTGTTTCACTGATTATAGATATAAAAAAGATTGCTAATATAATTATAATTTTATTTTTATATTTCATATTTTTTCCTCTTTTCTATAGCATTATAAATATTGATACCTACGAATATAAAAAGTAAAATTTGAATTTTATATTTTGAATATAAAATTCCTAATATATATGTGTGCCATATTACCTTTCCAACGATATCATCATATTCAATATAATTTATATCCATACAGTTATTATAATCACCTTTGGTGTATATCTTATCATCTATTATATCTGCTATTCTGTGTGTTATAGTTGTTCCTGTTTCTCTATCTATGTATGTTATAATATCTCCAACCAGATATTCTGTATTTTTTCTTCTTTTTCTTACAATAATCATTTCATTAATTCTTAAACCAGGTTCCATGCTTCCTGTCTTGATAATATATATTTTTATATTGGAAATAATTAAAATTATTAACAAAAGTAAAAATAGTTGAATAGTATAACTAAATTTTTTATTTTTCATCATATCGTTACTTCCTCTTCCTCATATATTTCCACCACATAATTTTCTGCTTTTACTCCATCAATCGTATCTAATGAGTCATCTTCACTATATTCCCAAATCCACTCTATTTCTACATAATCTAGTTTTTCATCATTTATATACTTAATTGCTTCTTTTATGTCATTAAATATCTTACTCTCAATTTTAAAGTACATATTCCTTGGTTTCTTATTATTTTCATTTACATATAGCTTAATTTTTTCTTTATTATTGGATATCACAAGTTTTCCTTTAGTCCCTGGTGCAATTTTTTGACATATGTACTCTTGTTGAGCATATATTCCATTTATTTTTATTTCATTTGTATAGTTTAAATTTTGGTAATGTTTATAGAATCCTATTAGAAAAGCAAAAAACATTAGGATAAATATATAGAAGAATAAATAAAATCTTTTTTCTATGGAGAAATATATTAAATATTTATCATTTAAAATGAGTTCATAATTTCCATTTCGTTTAACTTTATAACCAGATACTATCTTTTGTATTTTTTTTATCTTGCCGTTTTGAATTTAATTTTAATAGCAAACCATATCCCTGAAATTTAAGAATAACACTTTCCTTATATGTTTTTTGGGAATTATGGTCTTCTTCGCTAAAAGTTACTAGCACAATTAATATCCCTCCTTGTATATTCAGTTAAATATTGATTATTTTTATAGAATTTTTTTGAATTAAAATTTTGAGTTTTCTTTATGAATAAATATTGTATAGGAACTAATTAAAATCCAAATAATTAGTTCCTATAATTTAAGATTTTTATTAAAATTTAAGAACAAATTTGAATTTCAAAATTTAATTGATTTTTTCTAAGATATTTTCTTAGGAAGGTCTTGTGTACATGTTATTGTTACATCAAAACCAAATTGAGAAATGTTTTGACCATCAGTTGTATCTTGGGTATCACCTGTTATTGAATTTTTGCTTTGTTCATCTACAGTTTCATACTTCCATTCCCAACCGATTATTAGATTTAATATTTTGTTTGTCTCATCTGCTGGAATATTTCCTTTTAGGTCTTTTGATAAATCTGTTAATTCTTTATATGTTTTGCCATTATATGTAAATACTAAATTTTGTGGTTTAGTACCAGATGTTTGCTTAAATATAATTTCATAATTGATTCCTGTCTCAGTTTCACTTGCATCTATATTAACTCCAAATGTTCCTGAAGTTCCTGGTGCAATTTTTCCATTAACTAGAGTTGTTGGATCATAAGTCGTAATTAAATCAAAATTTTCTGTTTTACTACTTTTTCCATTGATTAAAAAATCTTGTGTTACTTTCCATTTTGCTATTTGTAAATTAGCAGATGTTTTATATGTTGTTAAGTATTTTGCAAAAGTATTTCCACACATAAAAGAAAGCAAAATCAAAAGAACTATTCCAGATATAAATAAAATCTTTTTCTTATTCATAAAGTTTCCTCCTTTCTAAAATTATTTAACGTAATTATGTTTCCTTACGTTATGCTGACATTATAGTACGCATTTTTACAATTTGCAAGTAAAATCGTTAGACATAATTCGACACATTGCTGTATTTAGGTCACATTTTTCATTGCTCAATATTGACTATTTGCAAAGTGTGCATAAATATGTTATAATAATTATTAATAGAGTCGAATGGGCTCTAGCACACCCGAGAAAATTTTTTCTCTACAAAACAAAGGAGGAAGACACAATGGAAAATATGTGTCCTACTGATTACGAAAGACTTTTTGAGGTTCAAGTAGCCATACATCTGAAGCGAATTGCAGATGAGGTGGATTTTGATATCCATCAATCTGTAACCAGCTTTGACGGTCTCTTGAGCTTGCACTATGCTGGGAAGCTTGAGGTCGCAGTTCCTGATAAAGTCCGGAATGCAATCTTAAACACTTCTTGCACATCCAAGTTCGCAAAAAAATTTCAGATGGATGTTATGCAGGGCTATATTGATCATCTGTATAAAGCTTTCGGGTTGAAGGCAGTATGGTCTCAGAACCTGGACATTCTCTACCTGAACGTCTAACCTTTTGGGGTGACCGTGTAGAAAAGCGGCCCCCTTCTTTATTTAAAAAGAAAGGGAAAAAATGAAAAATATTTATATTCCCACTGCAGACATCATGCGGACATGGGCATCCGTTCCTTATGTCGAACTTTCCACTGTTTACAATCACTGGGATCTCTTCTGGAAAGATTTTCAGGAGATTTTAAGCGATACTCTAATGCACTCAACAATGTACAACTACCTCAATATCAGAGGTCAAAAGTACATTCAGCTTGAAAGAGTTGCAACGGTTGAACTTATTCAAAAAAACCTCTCTTCTTTTAAGCATGAGGATGAGAAACAGAGCATTAATACTCTATTCTTTGTTATCCTTCAAAAGGAACTGAAGGAAATGGGATACACTATAAAGGGTTATAATTTAAGTGATTGGGATTTGAACCTTTATCTTTAAGTGTTAACCTTTTTACTTCTATCATATCCTTCAAAGGCACAAGACTACGGGAAACCGTAGTTCTTGTGCTTTTGAAGTTGCATCTTTTTATTAACCGTGCTATAATATTGTTTATCGGAATCAGATAGATTCTGCAACTTTGAGGGAGTTTTCTTCCTCTACAAGAGAAAGGCTTATTTTTATGATTAATGCTTATATGCTTAATGCTTGGATTGGCATTCGTCCTCGACCGGATTTTTCAGAATTTGCGGATACATTTAATAACTATATTACTAAGCTGACAGATGCTATTGATAAAGACATTTTAGATTCTATAAACTCCGGTCAATACGCTGGAGGTCGTATTCAGCTTGGTGAAAACACTGCTAATATAATAAAAGAAATAACTTTAGATCCCCAATATCACAATGCAAATTATTCTAGAAACTTATGGTTTCCACTTAAGCATGAACTTGAAGTAGCTGGTTATGGCATATACAATCCTTATGATCATTTATCCTTTTGGAATTTAATTGTTACCTTTTAAATGTAATAATTTAAGCAGCACAAGACTACGGGAAACCGTAGTTCTTGTGCTTTTATTGGCATTTTTATTTACATTTTGGTAAATTTATTATAGAATATTCGTAAATTTTTATTTGGAGGAATAATTGTGGAAAATAAAGAAACAATATTAATTTTAAATTTTTATGGACAATATAATCAATTAATCGCAAGACGTGTACGTGAATGTAACGTTTATTCAGAAATTGTACCTTACGATATTTCTATAGATGAAATTAAAAATAAAAATCCTAAAGGAATTATATTTACAGGAGGTCCTTCTAGTGTATACGAAGATGGTGCTCCAATGTGTAATAAAGAAATTCTAAACTTAGGTATACCTGTGCTTGGAATTTGTTATGGTATGCAGTTAATAAGCTATCTATTAGGAGGAAATGTTGAAAAAGCCAATAAACGCGAATATGGTGAAACAACAGTAAAAATTGATAATACTTCTCCTCTATTCTCAGGATTTAATAGTGAAAATATTTGCTTGATGAGCCATACAGATATGGTTAAAGACTTGCCTTCTGGTTTCAGAAATATTGGTTCAACTGAACATTGTCCTAATGCCGCTATAGCAAATGATTCCTTAAAAATATACGGAATCCAATTCCATCCAGAAGTTAATTTAACCAAAAATGGAACTGAAATTATTAGAAATTTCGTTTATAATGTTTGTAATTGTTCTGGAGATTGGAATATGTCTTCTTTCGTTGAAGAATCTGTTAAAACTCTAAAGGCTAAAATCGGCAATGGAAAAGCTTTGTGTGCTTTATCTGGTGGTGTTGATTCATCAGTTGCTGCTGTTCTTTTAAATAAAGCAATTGGAAAGAATCTTACTTGTATATTCGTTGATCATGGTTTACTTCGTAAAAATGAAGGCGATGAAGTTGAAAAAGTTTTCCGTGAACAATATGATATCAATTTAATAAGAGTTAATGCAAGAGATCGTTTCTTATCAAAGCTTGCTGGCGTAACAGATCCTGAAGCTAAAAGAAAAATTATAGGTGAAGAGTTTATTAGAGTATTTGAAGACGAAGCTAAAAAAATTGGAAAAGTTGATTTCCTTGTTCAGGGCACTATTTATCCAGATGTTGTTGAAAGTGGAGCTGGAAAAGGTCAAACAATAAAAAGTCATCATAATGTTGGAGGTCTTCCTGACTATGTTGATTTTAAAGAAATCGTTGAGCCTCTTAGAGACTTATTCAAAGATGAAGTTAGAAAAACTGGCCTTGAATTAGGTATACCTGATTATCTAGTATATCGTCAACCATTCCCTGGTCCAGGACTTGCAATTCGTGTTATTGGCGATATTACAGATGAAAAACTTGATATTTTAAAAGATGCTGATGCCATCTTTAGAGAAGAAATTGCAAATGCTGGTCTTGATAAAAACTTAAACCAATATTTTGCTGTTCTAACTAACTTACGTTCTGTTGGAGTTATGGGAGATGGTAGAACTTACGATTATACTTTAGCTCTTAGAGCTGTTGAAACTTCTGATTTTATGACTGCAACTTGGGCAAAAATACCTTATGATATATTAGAAAAGGTTTCAAGTAGAATTGTTAATGAAGTAAAACATATTAATAGAGTTGTTTATGACATTACATCAAAACCACCTGCAACTATTGAATGGGAATAATCACACTAAATAAAAAAATAATACCATATAAATTATGGTATTATTTTTTATTTAGTTCTTCAATCTGTTTATTATAAAGAAATATAATCT
>CAKPSH010000014.1 GCA_934183325.1 uncultured Clostridia bacterium | reverse complement strand
TTATTAGAAATGGCACAAAAGGAAGAAATGCAAAATAAAAAATTAATGATGTATGAAAATGTGATTGGATTTAGTTCGACAATATCTTTCTTAATACTAATTTTTGTTACATCATTTTTAGTAGAGAATAATATAGCGAAAATAGTATTGTTTATATTAGCATTTGTTCTTTTAATAATATGAAGAATGCAAAAAAATTATATCAGGAAAATATGGATTTGTGTGTCAGTTTGAAAATAAATTAAACTTTGATACTATATGGTCATGCATATATGATTTAAATAGTTTATATAATGAAATTTGTGAAGGAAACCCAAGCAAAACTAAATATAAATTTGATAATAGACTAGAATGGGGATTGAAACAAAATAACTCGAAGAAAATCCAAACAACAAATGGGTGTTACCAAAAAAAGAAAAAAAGGAGGAAAAGAAATAATGAAAAAATTTGGAAATATATTATGGGGAATAGTTTTAATAATTATAGGATTAATAATTGGAGGAAATGCACTTGGAATAGTAAGTATCAACATATTTTTTGATGGATGGTGGACATTGTTCATTATTATACCATGTTTTATAGGACTATTTAAAGATGATGAAAAAACAGGAAATTTAATAGGGCTATTAATTGGATCAGCACTACTTTTAGGATGCCAAAATATTTTAGATTTTGATTTAATATGGAAATTAGCATTTCCTACAATATTAGTAATAATTGGTTTATCAATAATTTTTAAAGATGCAGTTGGTGGAAAAGTAAGTAGTGAAATAAAAAAATTAAATGAAAAAAGAAATGGAGAAAATGCATATTGTGCTACATTTGCAGGACAAGATGTAAAGTTTGATGGCGAAAAATTTACAGGAGCAGACTTAACAGCTGTATTTGGTGGAGTTAAATGTGATTTAAGAAATGCAATTATAGAATCAGATGTTGTTATTAATGCAAGTAGTACATTTGGAGGAATTGAAATTTATGTACCTTCAAATGTGAAAATAAAAATTAAGTCAATGCCTATTTTCGGAGGAGTTGAAAATAAAGCAAATACTAAAGTAGATGAAAATAGCCATACAATTTATATAAATAGTACAGCGGTATTTGGAGGTGTTGAAATAAAATGACAACAGCACAAAAAGTAATAAAATATTTAGCAACAGCTTTTGCTGTATTTCTAATTATTACAATAATTTCAGCAATATTAAGTGGAGGTTATGCTTTATTAAGTGCACTAGGATTAATTCATACAAATAAGGATATTGTAATGGAAAATTTAAAAGTAATATCAAAGGAAGTAAAGGAAGTAACAACTTTAAAAATAGATTTAGCATATACAAATTTAGATATAAAAACAGGAGATGATTTTAAAGTTGAAACCAATAATTCAAACATAACTTTTGAAGAAAATAATGGTAGTGTTAAAATAAAAGAAGAAAATCGAAATTGGCTAAAAAATGATAACATATCAAGTAATTTAATAATTTGCATTCCAGAAGATATGATAGCTATAGATGAGACAAAAATACAAACAGGAGCTGGAAAAATAAACATAGAAAAGTTAAACACACAAAGTTTATATCTTGAATTGGGTGCAGGAGATGTATATATAGAAAATGTCATAGCAACTGGAGAAACAAAAATAGATGGTGGAGTCGGAAAAACTGAATTAAAATATTGTGAAATAAACAACTTAAAAGCAAATCTAGGTATGGGAGAATTTACTTTTAGTGGTAAAATAACAGGAAAAAGTGAAATAGATTCTGGTGTTGGAGCCATTAATATAGATTTAATAGATAATAAAAACAACTATAAAATTGATGTAAGTAAAGGATTAGGCAATGTCACACTTGATGGGCAAAAACTTGAAACGGATAGAGTTTATGGAATTGGCGAAAATTATTTGGATATTGATGGTGGAATAGGAGAAATAAAAATAGATTTTGAAAATTAAAAATAAAGAAAGGAAAAAAGGACTAATGTATTACAGAATCTCTTATAAGATCTATGATAGAAAGGAACTATGTACAAGAGATTTCTATGAACATTTAGGATTTAAAGTATATAAAAGAAGCGAACTAGATGAACAAGGAAATCCATATCCAATTTTATATATGAAATTGGAAAAATAATTTATTGCTATAAACACTGGTTTGGTGTTAAATTCATAAATTAAAAAATACAGTAATAAATAATGAGCAGTTGCTATTTGTGTTTGTTGACATATCAAACCCAATATACTATAATGAATGTCATAAAATATTCGTAACTATCGCGAATTAAACAAAGATAGTCTTGCTAAGGAGAATACTATGCATATTTTTTCTGTGACAATGAAGTTAGTATTAAAATTGTAGGACAACTTTTGAAAATTGAATGGAGATAATTTTAATGTCATATCAACATGATAGTAACCTAGATCAATTAGACTTTAATCAAGAAAAAGAACAGTCTGAGCCAGTGGATTTTCAGTTTATACTTGCATTCCGAAAAAAATTATATGAGAATTTGGAAAATGAAGATGAAAGTATACCTGAAATTCCTTCGTTTGATCAACTGGAACATGAATACGATGCATCAGGCCCTGTCGCAGCTCTTCCAATGCTCAGAAGCAATGTTACATACAGACCATTAACGCCAGAAGAGAGAGAAAGATTCATAGAAAAACTCAAAAAGTTAGAATAATTATTATAACTTAGAAGCTTAATGAAGCTGCGAACAGCAGAAAGTGGCACTTCTTTCTGCTGTTCGCTTTTTTATAAGACATTGTTAAATAAAAGGATTTATGATAAAATTATTTTTAGTAAAAATAAAGGAGAAATATTTATGAAAATAAAAATAGAAAATTTATATAGAATTCAAGATAAAGATGCAAAGTTAGCTGGTGTAGCAACTATTGTACTAAATGACTCTATAAAGATTAATACAATAAAAATTGTAAGATTTAAAGGAAATTTATATGTAGTCATGCCTTCAGTAAAGGTAAAAGAGGAATATAGAGATGTAATTTATCCAACAACAACTGAATTAAGAAATCAAATTACAGATGCAGTATTAAATGCATATAAATATGATATATTCGAAAATGGAACTATGGAAGAATTTCATGTGTCAGATGTTAAGATTTTTAAGGTTAATCATGAAAAATGTAAAGCAATTCTTAATATCACACTTAATGATAACATTGTTATTGCACGTTCGTATTTTGTTGATAACGGTACAAACCCTGATGGCTCTCTTAATCTTGGATTAGTTTTTCAATCAAACAAAGATGCTGTACCATTTGTATCAATATTAACTAACAATTTAAAGGGAGAGGTTTTAAAATCGACATTAAAAGCATATCAAACAATAATCTAAGAAGCTTCGCTTTTGACACGTTTTTTCATTTATAGTGCTTGCAATTGCGTAATTAAAAGATTTACAAAATTTAGAAAAAAGTGATAATTTAGGAGGATTAATGAAAAAAAGAATTATTTACTTAATATTGTTTAGTATCATTTTTATAATTGAGTGTTTAATAGCGATATTTCTAAAACAAGGATTTATAAGAGAAAATGTAGGAGATATACTAGTAGTTCCATGTATTTATGCATTATTAAGAGTAGTATTTCCACAAAATATAAAATATTTAGCTCTATATGTATTAATATTTGCAATTATTGTTGAAATACTGCAATTACTAAATATAACCACGATTTTATCAAATAACAATAAGATACTTAGTATAGTACTTGGTGGAACTTTTGATGTTAAAGATATAATATGCTATATAATAGGATTTGTATCAATTATTGTGGCCTCAAAAGTTATGAAAAAAATTTTCAGGCTTAAAAATCAGTAGGGAGTAGGGAAGTGCAAGATACAAAAGTATTTATAAAAAATAAAGTTTTAAAAAATTATTAGTAATTTTAAAATTATGATAAAAACAAATTTAATGAAATAAAAAATAATAATAGAAAGTAAATAAAGTAAATTTTGAATTTAAAATAATTTTAGTATTTTGTAATTAACATTTTATTTAAAGATTTATAAATTTATACAAATAATTCAAATTTTGATTTTGTGCAAAGTTTTATATAAAATCTAAAACCGAATATTTTTATGATTTAATTTTTACAAACATAAAATCAAATATAAAATTTTTTTAATATTTATAAATAAATTCAATATTATTGCAATTAGGATTTTATTAAAAAATAAATTTATACATTCACATTAAAAAAGAATTACTATTTGTGACTTAAAATAAATTTATAAATATGGACGCACAAAAATCGTTTTTAAGACATTTTAATAATTAAGTGATAAAGTTATATGTCTAATAATATAGTAGAAAACTGACCAATATGAGTATGAATGATAAAATTCTCAAAATTTGAAGAAATATTAGCATACTATAAAATATGCAAAAATTGGTCAAAAAAGTGACGCACTAGAATCGATTTTAAGCCGTTTTTATTTTTCAGACATATAGTTTGTTGTTGAAAAAATACGGCAAATATGGCAATTCTGGGAATTTTAAAATTTTAGATAAAATTTAGAATTAAAATCTATAAAGATAACAAATAATGAAACATAAAAAATTATATTATATAAAATAATTTAAAAGCTTACTAAATATAATAGAAATAAAAACATACAATAAAATAAAAAAACATGCAATTGACAAAAGCTATAGGCTGAAAGTACCAAAAGCTATAAAAAGAGCTATAAATAGAGAGAATTACGTTTTTCTCCTACACTTTTTTGCACAAAACTTTGATTTTGTGCAATGTTTTTATTACTTTATTTCTCACTTTTTCTCGGTATCTCCTCTGTATCAATGCTTAGCTGTTCTTGATAAATGCAACTATATTACTTGTCCTTCTTTGCTTCGGGCTTGCTTTTGTATTTTCATTTTCTTCGTGATAACTACTCCATTTTGCTACTTCTCGTTCTTCAATCTTGTAATATTTTATTTGCGTGAGTATTAGCTGATATTCATTTTCGTAAAAATCATTATCGACATAAAACATTCGATTTCTTAATTTTTCTGTACTTATCATTTCGTTGAGTTTTGCTTTTGCTTCATAAATTGACTTGTAAACGTTCTGTACAAATGGTGTTCCTCCGTTAAATATGCATACAATTCGATATTCTTTCTGTCGTTTTTCATCTTTTGCATTATTTTCGATTTTAAGCATTTTTTTCATCCCTTTCATAAAATTATACAATTTTTTCATAAAAAGGTCAATTTTACCCCTTATTTTTCGTCATACGATTATTTTAAAATTAAATTTCAAGTCGATTTTTCTGTAAATTTAAAAATTATAAAAATTTCCACTTTACTTTTTTATTTTTTTTTGCTATATTTTTTTACTAAGTTATCGAATTTTTTATGGAGGGTTCTTAGTAACACCCTCCCTGAGTCCCATATATGGTACTGCACTTTTTAGCCATAATTTGCCCCTTGCTATTGTGTCTCAATGTGTTCAGCCATTTTTGTGGGCCTTTATTTAAAATTTTGTCGTAGAGAACATACTTACGATAAAGAATATTTTGATTATCAATCTGGTAAAACAAAGAAGCGTTCTCTAGCATCATATTATCAAACTATATACCCTTCCCTTGTATTAAGCTGTAATTCTCATAATCAAATATCACTTTCTTTTAGTTATTTTTATTGCTATTGGAAAATACATGGTAGCATTGACAAAAACAATTATTATGATGAAATTGATGGTGAAGGTAAAGTTTCTTTGGAAGAAATGGAAGACCGTGAGGATGGTACAATCACATTCAAATTTACTATCAGCAGTTTTAAAAACATATATTTAAAATTCATTTATGACCAAAAAAACTCATTTGGAGCCGTTTATCTTCAAAAAATGAAAGCAGAGCTTGCTTCCCATGAAAAAAATTTACGTCAAAAAGAAAGTGAGCTAAATGCTCGTGAAAGAAACTTGCAAGCAAAGGAGCAAGAAAAACGAGAGAGAGATTTAAGAAATCTTGAACAAACTTTACAGCAAAAAGAAAAAGAACTTGAAGAACGTGAGAAAAAGTTGCAAGAAGCAAAAACGTCCATGCTAACAACCTTAAATCAAATTTAGCAAAATTTTTCTATGCTGAGGCATCAGTGAAATTCCAAATAATGCATTGCCGCCCGAGATATATCTCGTGCGGCCACTTATCTCTTTTGTTAAGTATACAATCTAATTTATTTGTTAATTTATAACTTTTATATTTTAATGGATTTATTTTGAAAAATTACTTAAAAAACTACAAGCACCCAGTCAAATGCCAGGTGCTCATAGTTTTGCTTACTTAATCACTGATTTCTCATCATTGAACGGATCATTGAACGGATCTTTCATCCGCTCAACGCAGGTCGCGTTTCCGACGACCATAAAGTCAGCCGGCTCAACACGACTGTAGACGAACAGGAGCAACCCATTTTCGTCATAGGTATATTTCCCGTCCCATTCTCCTACCTTTGTTGCACGGATACCCGCACCCTCAAAAGAAGGATTTTCCACCAGCACTCGAGTGGTACTAGTACCATTGCCAGCGGGGTTGACCTGCGTGATTTCGTAAAGCTTACTCATGCTTACCTCCGATTTACCATACCAGAGGTTATTGTAGCCCCTCCAGCATGTTTTGTTAAAACGAAATACTGAAGTATTGCTACAAAATACATTCAATTAATATAATTATATCATAAAAAGGAAATTTTTTCAATATGTTATGTAAATTTTATGTCAATCTATTGAAAAATATATTCTAAAATTCTTGTTTTTTGTATATTTTATCTCCATAGTATTTAAATATATCTTATTTGAATTTAGCTAAAAATGTTTCAATTCTTGTTAAAAATTCATCATTATTTTTGCTTATAACCATTTGGCTCAATAACTGTTCTGTGACTTCTGCTACAGGTAAGTTTGATAAAGCTTTTCTTAAAGCAAATACTGTTTCTAATTCTCTTTTAGATAATAGTTTTTCTTCATGTCTTGTTCCTGATTTGTTAATATCTATAGCAGGGAAAATTCTTTTTTCAGATAAATTCTTATTTAAATGAACTTCCATATTTCCTGTGCCTTTAAATTCTTCAAAAATAACATCATCCATTCTACTTCCAGTTTCGATTAAAGAAGTTGCTAATATAGTTAAGCTTCCACCATTTTCAATGTTTCTAGCTGCACCAAAGAAACTTTTTGGTTTATGTAATGCATTAGGATCAAAACCTCCTGAAAGAGTTTTTCCAGAAGATGGAATAGTTAGATTATAAGCTCTAGCAAGTCTTGTTATACTATCTAATAATATAACAACATCTTTATTTTGTTCTGTAAGTCTTTTTGCTCTTTCTAAGACCATTTCTGCAACTTTAATATGATGTTCTGGTAGTTCATCAAATGTTGAATAAATAATATCTCCGTTTATAGAACGTTTCATATCAGTTACTTCTTCTGGTCTTTCATCTATTAGTAAAACAATTAAATAACATTCAGGATTATTTGTAGTTATACTATTTGCTATTTTCTTTAGCAAAGTAGTTTTTCCTACTTTTGGAGGAGCAACTATCATGCCTCTTTGACCTTTTCCAATGGGTGAAACTAAATCAATCATTCTCATTGCAATTTCATTTGAAGTAGTTTCTAAACGTAGTCTTTCCTCTGGGTATATAGGAGTTAGATCAGAAAAATTCTTTCTCTTTAAACACATATCAGGTGATTCATCATTAACTTCACCCACAAATATAAGTGCAGGGAATTTTTCTTCTTCTTTAGGAGTTCTTGCAATTCCTTTTATTTTATCTCCAGTTAATAATTTAAATCTTCTAATTTGAATAGGTGAAACATAGACATCTTTTGGAGTAGATAAATAATTATCACCTCTTAAAAATCCAAATCCATCAGGTAATACTTCTAATATTCCTTCTACAATTCTGTCATCTTCGTTATTTACTTTATATGTTGTATCATTTGAATCATCTTTTTTATTTGTTTTTTCTTCATTTTGATTCAATAAGTTTATTAACTCATCTTTTTTTAATTTAGATATATTTGTCAGTCCTTTTTCTTTGGCAATTTCTCTTAATTCAACCAATGATTTGTTTTCCATAATTATCTTTTGCCTCCTTAAATATTACAATAATATATATTATACCAATTTTTTCCAATAAAATCAACATTTCCGATTTGACTTTCATTAGAATATAAAAAAAGACACCGAATGTGTCTTTTAAAATCCTTAATTTCCAATGTCCACATATACCTTTTCATTAGGAAGATACATATTTAATTTTTCTCTGGCAACTTGCTCAATATATTCTTTAGAATTTATATTGTCTTTTGTCGCCATTAATTCTGTTCTATATTCTTTTCCACTCTCAATTTCTTCACTTAAATAATTTATATTAGATTCATATGAATCTATCTTTTTTTGTTGACTAACTAATGTCATAACTACATAAATAAAAACAGCAATATACATTAATTTGGTAAAAATTTTTTTAAAACTTATTTCTTTCATACGTAAACCTCTTTTGTTACAATTTTACATTACATAACTATATTTTCTACATATTTTATTAAAATCCTTCTTTCTGTTCGTTTTTTTTACTTTTTTTCAATATTTTTGTAAAAAAAGTTGAGAAATGATGTTTTATATTAATAAAAATATTAGAAATTGGTCTAAAAATCATAAGTATTGTTTTTAATAACAAACTATATATAAATTTTATAGGAATTAACAAAATATTACATATTATTATCACTATCCTTTTTATGAAATTAATTATACAAACATTTATTTTTATAAAAAAGCTACTTAAAGTAAGCAAATATAATACGATTCCACAACCTAAACCTAGGAATAAATATCCTCTAATAATTCCATTATTGAATGTAAAAATCGAATATAATATTATTATTCCTGTTAATAGCCAAAAAACTACATCCTCTATCGATGTTAAAATTATTCCTGTTTTAAAGCTTCTACGAGTTATTCTAAATAAATCAAATAATATACCAATAACCAATCCATTAATTGCAAAAATAAGAAATAATATTGCTTGAGAACTTTCCATTGCCTTTCTCCTTCTTATTTAAAAATTTTTCCTAATATTCCACCACCATTCTTTTTTTCTAGTTCTTTATTGCTATATGACAAACTATCAAAGTCACCTTCAACAACTACTTCTGAACTATCTAAGCTTAGTTTATTTATTCGAATATTCTCACCCTTTACAGTTAGTAGTCCGTAAATCAGTTTCAATCATAACAATTTGATCATCAAAACTTAAAACATCAATTACTCCAGAAACACTTAATTTTTCACGGTTTTCGAGTACTAAATTTTGTACAACTCCAGACAATGAACTCTTTTTATTATCTTCTAATGTCAACTTAAATTCCCTCTCTTTCTCTTTTGATATCAATTAATATATATTCAGTTAAAAAAATTTTTAGAACACAAATTTTATATAAAAAACAAATATTACAAATTTAACAAAAAAATATGAATATAAATTAGAATTTTTCTAATCATATTCATATTTTTTCTTTATTTAACTATAGATTTCAAATATGCTTCCATAAAACCATCTAAATCACCGTTCATAACTGCTTCTACATTTCCTACCTCATAGTTTGTTCTATGGTCTTTAACCATAGTATATGGACAAAATACATAAGAGCGTATTTGACTTCCCCAAGCAATATCCATTTGAACTCCTTTTAATTCTTCAATAGTCTCTTTATGTTCTTTTTCTTTTAAATCTAGTAATTTTGATTTTAACATTTTCATAGCTGTTTCTCTATTTTGAACTTGCGAACGTTCTGTTTGACAGGCTACAACAATTCCTGTTGGAATATGTGTAAGTCTTACTGCTGATGAAGTTTTATTAATATGTTGACCTCCAGCTCCTGAAGCTCTGTACACGTCCATCTTTATATCATCAGGGTTTATATCTAATTCAATATCCTCAGTTATCTCTGGTAATACTTCAAGAGATGCAAATGATGTATGTCTTCTTCCTCCAGAATCAAAAGGTGATATTCTAACTAATCTATGAACCCCCATTTCTCCTTTTAAATAACCATAAGCATTTTCACCTGATATTAATGCAGTAACACTTTTTATGCCAGCTTCATCTCCTTCTAAATAATCTAATTCCTTTACAGCAAATCCTTTTGAACTTGCCCATCTACAATACATTCTATATAGCATTTCAACCCAATCCTGTGCTTCTGTTCCTCCAGCTCCTGGGTGTAGTGTAATAATTGCATTATTAGAGTCATATTTTCCTGATAATAGAATTGTAATCTCAAAATCTGTTAGTAATTTTTCTAACTTCTTAGTATTTTTTAATAACTCTATAGCTAAATCTTCATCATACTCTGTTGATAAAAAATCATTTATTTCTTCTAAATTCTTAATTTCAGTGCATAACTCTTTATATGTGGTGTATTTATACTTTATATTTTTTAATTCCTTTAGAATTGAATTTGAACGATTTTTATCGTTCCAAAATCCATCTTCAAGAGTAATTTTTTCTAGTTCATTGAGCTTTAGCTCTAGGTTTTCAATACTTCCTAATGATATTCCTATGCTTTCTATTCTCTCATTAATATTTTGTAATTCAATTTTATTTTCTGATATGTCAATCATAATTCACAATCCTTTTATTTAATATATACGTTATTTTATTACATTTGACTAATTTTTTCAATACAAAAATTTTAAACAGTCCATGCACAATTGTATTTTTTTTACATATAATCTTTGTATAGTGCATGGGAGGTGTTTATGCTTACTCTTACAATATCAGGAGTAGTTGCTATTTTAAAGACTTGTTTCTTTACATTTGGCTATATTCAAGGTAGTCAACTTTTTCCTGAACCATTAGCACCTGAAGAAGAAAGAATTTTTCTTGAGAAACTAAAAGCTGGAGATGATGATGCTAGAAATATTTTAATTGAGAGAAACTTAAGACTTGTAGCACATATTGCAAAAAAATATTCATCAACTAATATAGAACAAGATGACTTAATTTCAATTGGAACTATAGGATTGATTAAAGGAATTAATAGCTATGATTTGTCCAAAAATATAAAATTAGCTACATATGTTGCTAGATGCATCGATAATGAAATTTTGATGTTTTTAAGAGGAACTAAAAAAATCAAATCTGAAGTATATTTAAATGAACCTGTTGGAAAGGATAAGGATGATAATGAAATAACATTGTTGGAGATGCTAGAGAATGAAGATAAA
The DNA here is from genome assembly GCA_934183325.1 of uncultured Clostridia bacterium. Lineage (GTDB taxonomy): Bacteria > Bacillota > Clostridia > TANB77 > CAG-508 > CAKPSH01. The sequence goes on along the minus strand of CAKPSH010000014.1, from coordinate 27,437 downwards.
AGCATTGAAGATGCTATTGATTTAAAGCTAAAAACAAAGAAACTTTATAAAAAAATGCAGGAAGTTTTAAAAGATAGAGAACGTGAAATTTTAATTTTAAGGTTTGGATTAAACGGTACTAAACCCAAAACTCAAAATGTAATTGCCAATCAAATGGGCATATCACGTTCATATGTTTCAAGAATAGAAACAAAAGCAATACATAAATTAAGTAAAGAGTTTGAAAATGATTAATATGTATCATTAAATAATAAATAGTCTAAGCATTCTTAGACTATTTATTATAAGAGTTTTTTTATTGATTGCAAATACATTTTCTTTATTCTTGGATTAGTATTTTTCATTTCATTAAATAATTTAACAAAAGTTTGCCAATCAATATTCATAAGTTGTGTTACATCTGTGATATTATGCTTTTCTAGTATTTCAAATAGAGTAGAAATTATAATTTTCTTTTCTTCTATGGTACTATTTTCTACTAAATTTTGTATTCTAGCACTAATTTTGTTACTATGTTTTGTTAATTCTCCCTCAACAAAGAAGGTTCCAAAACAATTCCATGTATTGCAATTATGTTGCATAATAAATCTGTCATCAGATTTTATAACTTTATAATTAGGTGATGTTACTAATAATCTTCCAACCAAGCTTTCTTCAGGAATAAATGTTCGTAATTTGCTGACCATTTCTTCGTATTCAGAGGTACTAGTATTTTCTTTCATAAAACCTGGTCCATCATTATTAAAAATAATCTTAATTTTATTTTTTATGATTTTCTTACAATACATATATGCTACCATTGCAAGATTTCCCCCCTTAGAGTGTCCACCTAGGTATATTGTATTTTCATTCCAACCAATAACTTCATTTAAATATTCAACTGCTGATTCCTGCGCTGGTATTGGAAATTTATACGACATTTCAAAATTCTCTTTCCATCCGGAAATGGAGTTATCAGTCCCCTGAAAAGATACATATACTGTTCTATGTCCAAAATGAATACAAACAGCTCCAAATTGCTTTTTGCCATCCAATTCTTTCCTATAATATGATAATCTGCAATCTTTATATCTTTTACTATCTTGTATCTCATTTAAGTTATATATTATTGAATCAAAGAATTCTTGATTTAAATCAGCATAATGTTCTTGCGATAAATACTGTTTAACTGCTTCATTCAGTGTTACCTGTTCCCTATCCTCAGGTACAATATTTGTCCAATCAATGTAAGATAACTGAGCAAATAAAATGTTATCAATGTCATTAAATGGGTATACAGAAAATTCTTCATTTTTATAATATTTTAAATAATCTTTTATATTTGCCATATTTATACTTATATAATCAATTTTTCAATTGATTATTCCTTTCTTTTAAAGTTCTAATATTTCTTCTATGATCTTACTACATTCCTCTATAAAAATAAGTTTAATAATAAAATGTTATAAAAAAATAATGCCTATAGTGTTTAGAATATTTTTATCCTTGTATAAATTCTATATATACTATAATATTCTACTTTTTTTGTTTAAAGCCTTTATTTATATGTGCTTTTTGATTAATATTGTTTATAATATTAATCTAATATTGCTCTTTACTATATTACAAATATAATTTCTTAATATAAAAAACAAGAATAACATTTTCTAAGTGCCAGAGGCACATAAGAAAATTTAATTCTTCCATAATTATCTTCTAAGGAAACTCACTATTTCATAGATGACTTTCCTAAGAATATAAAAAAATTTCTATAAAAATTCTTTTATTTAATATATTCTACTTGAAAGATTTAATAATTGTGATTATAATTATATTTGTTCTTATGCGAATATGCTGGAACTGGTAGACAGGCACGTCTCAGAAGCGTGTATCTTAATGATGTGTGGGTTCGAGTCCCATTATTCGCACCAACGACGTTTCTGTTCGAACTAATAGAACAGATATGATATAGAAATCAATCAGAAAATAAAATCTGGTTGATTTTTTTGTTGCTTAAAAACAGCATAAAGGTCATCCAAGCGAAAGGATGGTGTTTGAAATGCAGATAATTAAACAAAAATTACAATTTGAGGAAAGTTTAAAACAACGATAAGAAAAGCATATATTGACGGAGCCTTTGATTTAAAAGAATATAATGCAGAAAAGAAAATCGTGGAGAATACTATTAGCGAATTAGAGAATAAATTAGATACAACAAATTGCACAGAAGAATTAAGATTTACTCCAAAAGATATTTTATTAAAAAGAGATATTGATTTTATTAACAAAATTAAGCTAGATAAAGAATATACAGAAAGAACAAGAACTTGGAAAGATTACACTAGACAAGAACAGGCAGAACTCGTAATGAAATATGTTGACGATATAGAATGAAAACTGATAGGAAATGAAGTTATTGTAAAGCAAATAAACTTTAGAGAGTCAATTTGTAAGCCTTGCCAAGAGTTATTTGATAAAGGTTATATAGATACTACAAAACCAGCTATATTGGGTGATGTGCTAGGTAATGTTAGATTTAGTAATTATCTATCTGAGAAAGAATTTGGCGAGATAATAATGAGATTAAGGCAATATTATGATGTTGGCTATACAGAGGCAATCTATTATTTGGACAAGCAAGTATTTTATTTTAACTTTGTAGAAAATAATAGTGCTATTGTTAGAGTATTCCCATTAGAAGACTATTATAAATTAGATCCAGATAATAAAATGGCAACTTATGAATTTTGAATAATCTATATTAACGAGGAAGATAAATTTCAAATGCAAGAAATAGATATTGCATTTGATTATATACCAGATGAAACAAACACAAGTGTACTTTATACAAAAGAACCTACTCCTATTTCAGTAGGTGTTAAGCCAGTAAAGTTCAACGAAGATAATACAGAAGAAACAAATTAACGTGGCACATTTTGTTTTTATGAAATAAAAATGAAAGTGATGATAATTAATTTGAATAAATTTTGTCTCTTATGGGAGAAAACTTATTGTCTCGCAGAGCCCCCGAGTTATGATAGTATGTCATAACTCATAGGGAGTTAGGACTTATGACAAGGTCAAAGTCCTCTGCTTCGAAGAAATTTCAAGGAGGTGTTTTCATTGGAGTAAGAATATAGAATAAAAACGATTGATGTGTATAATGAACAAGTTAAGGAATTAGCTAAAATTGTACCAACATTTAAAATAGCAAATGCTACTATAAAAATGGCTTATTTGACAGCAATGATAATGAGATTGCAAATAATATTGCTAGAAAAGTAACTATTCCAGATGAAAACAAGACAATTAAGAATAAAAAAAAATACAAGAAATAGCAGATAATAGAGTACAACTTGACTTTTAATAGAAAATTTTGTATAATAAATATCTACAAGCAGTAAGCTTTTTAACATATCTTCACTTATGCAGTCTAGTATAATCACTAGTTTAATACAGATGTATTTGTAAAATGTTTTAAAGTGTAAAAACAAAGAAGTACATTGATAATTTAAGATAAGGAGGAAAGAAGGCTCAAAAGTAGAAACGCATTTAACATTAATTTCATCTTTTATAAGGAGGCTAATTTTATGCAAGAAGTTAATAAAGAGTTATGGACAAAAGCATCTATGGTTGCAAGTGGAATTAATAAACTTATTTGGGCACATAAGTGCTTCTACATTTATCCTCATATTGATGAGGATTTAAAGGAGTACAATGTTTATCTTAATAAGTATGGCAAATTTTCAGTAAGAATGGATGACGGCTCAGAGTTTTTTTTGATACAACCTTGTCCTCACTTAATTTATCAATTATATGAAGCAAAGGTTAAAGCTGACAATGGAAATACAACTGACGAGAATACTGCAATTAATGCAAAAGCCTATGAGAAATTTAAGAGTTTCTTTGAGTTTATGATAAGCTATTGTAGCATTAACCTTGTAGGATAATAATTTCATATTTTGTTTCTTTGTGGAATAGGTAGGGAATTTTTCTCTACCTGTTCTTATTTTGAAAAATACCTTTAGAAAAATTATTTAAAAAATTTTAATGTAAAATTGATTGAAAAATACTTGATTTTTTTATAATATTTTGATATGTAAATTGATTGATTTTTATATCAATCGTCAAGAGAGCCAAAAGTTGTAGATAACTACTTCGTTGGCACCACTAATTTTCTTTGTAATTTAATCGCATATTTCATTTGACTTTTAAAAAATATCTATGTATAATAATTATAGGAAATGAATAACCGTAATAATACGGTTACCACTACATATAGTCAAACAACACATTCGCAATTTTGTGGAGAGCAGAATGTGTTGTTATTTTATTCCTTATTTATTATAGAAATAATTAATATTAGGAGCTTTTATGGATTTAGAATATAAAATTACTAACAATAAATATGATAATATTAAACAAGTTTTAAAAGAAGAATTTCATATATCAGATAGGTTATTAAAAAAATTGAAGTTAAATCATCAAATTTTTCTTAATTATATTCCTGTAAATATCAATTATTCTGATTTGAAAATAGGAGATTTAATTTCAATAGTTTTAGATTTTGAGGAAGAATATGATAATATAGTTCCACTAAAAAGTAACCTTAATATTATTTATGAGGATAATTACTTATTAGTTGTTAATAAGCCTTCTAATATGCCTGTACACCCTTCTTGTAATCATTTTGAAGATAGTCTTTCAAATATTGTAAAGTACTACTTTGATTGTATTGGTTTAAAAAGAAAAATAAGAATTGTTAACAGATTGGACAAAGATACTTCTGGTATTGTTATCTTTGCTAAAAATGAATATATTCAAGAATCATTAATTCAGCAAATGAAAAATAATACTTTTAAAAAAGAATATTTAGCTATTCTAAATGGTATTTTAGAAAAAAATTCAGATATTATATCAGCACCTATAGCTAGAAAAGAAAATAGCATAATTGAAAGATGTGTTAATTTTGAAACTGGAGATATTGCTATTACACATTATGACTTAATAAAAACAATTAATAATAAATATTCATTAGTACATTTCGTATTAGAAACTGGTAGAACACATCAAATACGTGTTCATTCAGCATATATTGGACATCCAATTCTTGGAGATACACTTTATGGTTCATCTTCTAATTTAATTAATAGACAAGCTTTACATGCTCAAAAAGTTAGTTTTATTCATCCCATTACAGAGAAAATCATGATTTTAGAAGCTCCTTTACCTGAAGACATGAGGATATTCTTCTAAAATATCTTCTAAACACGTTACAATTTTTGCTCCTTCTTTTATCATTTGATTTGTTCCATAAGATGAACTATTATTAATATTCCCTGGGACAGCAAATATTTCTTTTCCCTGATCTAAAGCATAATCAACTGTAATTAGTGTTCCACTTTGCTTTCTAGCTTCAATAACAATGACTCCATCACTTAATCCGCTTATTATTCTATTCCTAAGTGGAAAATTTGAACCAATTGGTTTAGTATTCGGTTCAAATTCTGTAACTATTGTTCCACCTGTTTTGATTATTTCTTTAAAAATTTCTAAATTTTCTTTTGGATAAATATAATTAAAGCCACTCCCCAATACTGCTATTGTTTTTCCTCCTGCAGTCATACATCCTACATGTGCAAAACTATCTATTCCTTTAGCCGTACCACTTATTATATTTATTTTCCTTTTAGCTAACCCAAAACTTAGATTTTTAGCTATCTTTTTTCCATATTCCGAATATTCTCTGCATCCAATAATAGCTAGACCAAAGTTGTTTAAATTTGATATATTTCCTAATACATATAATTGAGAAGGAGGATTATTTATATTTAATAGTTTTTTTGGATACATCATATCATTTATATTAATTATATTCATATTTTAATTCCTTTCATATAAAAAACAAAAGAGCTTTAAAAGCTCCCTTATTTAAATTTATATTTTTTTATTTTAATCGATTTTTAGCTGCTTTTACAACATTATTCATCAGCATTGCTATAGTCATCGGACCTACGCCTCCAGGCACTGGTGTTATATAAGATGTTTTTTCTTTTACATTTTCAAAGTCAACATCTCCAACTATACCATTTTCTGTTCGGTTTATTCCTACATCAATTACTACTGCCCCATCTTTTACCATATCTTTGGTTACAAATTGTGGTTTGCCTAACGCAACAACTAAGATATCTGCTTTTTTTGTTATTTCAGCTAAATTTTGAGTTTTAGAATGGCATATTGTAACTGTTGCATCATTATTTAACAAACATAATGACATCGGCTTTCCTACAATATTGCTCCTTCCTAAAACAACTGCATTCTTTCCCTCTAGATTTATATTATATTTTTCAAACATTTTCATAATTCCAGCAGGTGTACAAGATACAAATCCATCTTGTTTTAAACACAATCTTCCAACATTAACTGGATTGAATCCATCTACATCTTTTTCTGGTGATATTTTTCTAAATGCTTCATCTGCATTCAAATGTTTTGGTAATGGACTTTGTAATAATATTCCATATACATCTTCCCTATTATTTAGCGTTTCAATCAATGAAAGTAATTTTTCCATTGTTGTATCTTTATCTAATAAAAATTCTTCGTATTTTATTCCTACGTCTTGACAAGCTTTGTTTTTGTTTCTGACATATATTTGAGAAGCTTTGTCATCACCAACTAAAATCACTGCTAAAATAGGAGTAATTCCTTTTGATTTTAATTCTTGCACATCGTTCTTTAGACTTGCTCTAACTTCTGTTGCCAATGCTTTTCCATCTATTAATTTCATTTTCGCTTGTTTTCCTTCCTGAATTATTTTACTTCACTAGCCCATACAATTGTTCTTTTTCCTGATTGATTAGAACATGTTGATAGTGAAATTTCTCTTCTTCCTTCTGTATCTCTAGTTGCATATGTTATATCAGAATCTGTTGTTTCATATACATTATATACTTGATATTGTACTGTTGTTCCAGACATATCTTTAATATTTATTTTGTCCCCTGTAGTTAGTTTTCCAATATCTGAGAAGAATTCACCATTTTTATAATTATGTCCCCATAATACTAAATTTCCTACTTTATTTACGGCTTCTGCTGTTGGTTCTGGGTAATATGCAACTATTGCTAGTTTTAATGTAGCTGAGGTACATTCTTCAAGTATTGGATATTTTATATTAATTTTAGGAATTGATATTGTTCCTATTACTTTATATCCGTTATATAAAGTATCTTTTTTCTCTCCACTAGTGTTATTTCCATTATTATATATATTATTATCATTGTTTTCCAAATTCTTTAATATATCATCTAATGATGTTGAGCCATTATTTGTGTTATCTTCACTTTTATTTTCATCATCTTTTTTAGCTGAATCATTATTATTTTTTGTATTTTCATCAAATTCTGAAACCTTATCATGAGCATTTTTGTTTGTTACACTAGTTGTATACATTCTATAAGCAAAAAATCCAAGAACTCCAACTATTGCTACTATTGCTACTATTAATATAATTGTTAGCGTATTTCCATATCCTTTATTCATAAACACCAATCCCTTCTCATTTTATTTCTCATATTCCATATATTTTTATTATACCACATTTTTACTTGTTTTTCTAGTTTTTAATCCACTTTTGCCCATACTACTGTTCTTGTTTTTGAATTAGTTGTACAAGTTGTTAGTGAAATTTCTGTTGCTCCGTTGGTTGCTCTTGTCGCATAACTAAAATCACTTTCATCAGCAGTATAATTATTATAAACTTTATATTCTAATTTTTTTCCACTTATATCTGTTATAAATATAGAATCTCCGTCATTCAAAGTTGTTAATTTTGAAAACATTTTACTACTTCTATAATTATGTCCTGCAATTACAGCATTTCCTGGTTTATTTAAAGCTTCCTCTACTTTACTAGGGTAGATTGCAGCTGTTCCAACTTTTAATGTTGTTGTATTGTCTGTATCAAAAATTGGATATTGAATATTAAGCTTTGGAATAGATATAATTCCAATTATTTTATATCCTTTATAAAAAGTACCCGTTTGATATGTATTATTATTTTTATTTGATGAAGGTATCTTAGTAGGTGTTGGTGTTACCACTTCTTCTGTTGGTTCTTCATCATAATCAGGTGGCTCCTCTTCATCATCAATATTATCAGTATTATTGTCTTCTTCATATTGTTGTTCAAATTGATTCATTAATTTCCCAGCTTCTTTATTAGTTATATAATTATCATATTGCATATATAAAAAATACACTATTAATAATGTTGCAATTATAGCTAATAAAATTGCTAAGAAGGTTAAAAAATCACTATATTTTTTCATTTTTCTCATTCCTTTCTATAGGCATGATTATTTTTATCTATTGTTTTAAATTATTTTTTCAGACATTTTCTCTCCACCTAATATATGAAAGTGTAAATGTTGAACAGTTTGTCCTGCATTCTCTCCACAATTTGAAATTACTCTAAATCCATCTTCACTTATATTTAAATCTTTTGCAATTTTATTTATGGCAGTGAATATTTTTCCTATCAGTGCTTCATCTTCTATTGTTAAATCTGCTATTGATTTTATATGTTTTTTTGGAATTACAATAATATGAACTGGCATTTGAGGATTTATATCCTTAAATGCTAGAACATCATCGTCCTCATATACTTTATTAGATGGTATTTTACCATTTATTATTTTACAAAATATACAATCATCCATTTTTATTTATCCTTTCATTTTACTATTCCTCTGTTAAAATTGCCTTTATTCTACGTACACCTGCTGAAGAAGATTCTTCTTTTTGAATTTTGAAATGACCTAATACTTTAGTATTTTCAACATGAGGTCCCATGCAAATTTCTTTTGAAACATCTCCTATTGTATATACAGTAACAATATCTGGGTATCTTTCAATAAACATTGCTTCTGCACCTTCTGCAACAGCATCTTCTTTTTTCATTTCTTTCTTTGTGACTGTTAATCCTTCTTCAATCCATTTATTAATTGTATCTTCAATTTTCTTCTTTTCTTCATCTGTCAATTTGTGATCACAAGGGAAATCAAATCTCATTCTTTCTGGTGTTATATTGCTTCCAGATTGATGACTTTCTGGTCCTAAAACAATTTTTAATGCTGCATTTAAAAGGTGTGTAGCTGTATGATATTTCGTTTCCATTTCTCCACTTCCACTAAGTCCACCTTTGAATTTCTTATCAGATCCTAATTTTGACTTTTCTTGATGTTCTTTGAATAATTTGTCAATTTCTTCTAGGTTAACTGTGTATCCTTGTTCTTCGGCAATTTCTTTTGTAACTTCTGGTGGGAAACCATAAGTTTCATATAGATTAAATACAACTGAACTATCTAAAGTCGTTTTATTTTCTTGTTTAGCTCTATTTAAAACTTTATCTAATTCTTTTTGACCACGTTCAAGTGTTTTTACAAATTTATCTTTTTCATCAATTATTACTTGTGTAATTTCTGCTTTTTTTGTAATTAAATCTGGATACATCTCACCTACTATTGAACTAGCATAAATATCTACTAGTGTAGTAATTTCGTTAAGATTAATTTCTAGTTTATTTAAATGTCTAACCATTCTACGTATTAGTCTTCTTAGAATATATCCTCTATCAATGTTTGAAGGTCTACCACCGTCTGCAATTACCATCATACTTGCACGCAAATGTTCTGCAACAATTCTTCTGCTTTGAATATTATCTTTATGTGGTGTTAATTCTAATAATTTTTCCATTACTGGAACAAATACTTCTGTATCATAAGGTGTCTCTTTTCCTTGTAATAACATATTTATTCTTTCTAAGCCCAATCCTGTATCAACATTTTTTTGTGCTAATTTTCTGTAAGTTCCATCTTCATTTTTATAGAATTCCATAAAAACGTTATTCCAGATTTCTACATATTTTCCACATCCACAAGATGGATTACATTCTGGTGAGCATTTTGGTTTTCCTGTGTCATAAAACATTTCTGTATCTGGTCCGCAAGGTCCTGTTTCTCCTGCAATCCACCAGTTATCATCTTTTCCAAAGAAGTATATTCTTTCTTCTGGAATTCCTGCTTCTTTCCATAGTTTTGCACTTTCTTCATCTCTTGCACAGTCCTCATCTCCGCCAAAGCATGTTACAGATAATTTTTCTACAGGTATTTCTAATTCTTTAGTTAAAAATTCATAACTCATTTTAATAGATTCTTGTTTAAAATAATCTCCTAAAGACCAATTTCCTAGCATCTCAAAATAAGTTAAATGTCTATTATCCCCTACTTCATCAATATCTACAGTTCTTAGACATTTTTGGTAATCTGTAAGTCTTGTTCCTTCTGGGTGTTTTTGACCTAATAAATAAGGAACTAATGGTTGCATACCAGCAGTTGTAAATAAAACTGATGCATCATTTTCAGGAATTAATGGTGCACTTGGTATTACAGCATGTCCCTTTGATTTAAAATAATTTAAATATTTGTTTCTAATTTCTATTGCATTCATAAATTAACCTCTTTTTCCTTTTTATACATAATTACTTTAATTATATTATATTCTGTCAAAAAATTCAATTATTATTAATAATTTTATTACAGTTTCTATAATATAAAAATATCTCATGCATCCATTAATACAATGAGATATTTTTATAGGTAAAATTTAAATATTTACTCCAAAGCTTTTGCACATTTTTCTCTTCTGTCTTTTGTTCTTTCTAATATATTATCTAGTTTTCTTTGTGCTAATTCATCATTACATCCCTGTAACCAATATTCTACTTCTTCTTTATCACTATAACTATATTTTGCTTGAATATTGCAATTTTCCATTACATTTCTTAAATCTGCTTCTTTTTCTCCTTGCCATGTAGTTGTAATTTCTCCATTTGTTTGGTATTGTACCATAAATGTAATTTTTTCATCAATACTAAATCTTAAAACTTGGTTGCCTTCTTCGTCAAAATATTGAATAGCTTTATCTCCATTTGTTGAATATCCATATTTTTTACCATCTGCTGAAGTAAAAATAAATATATTTAATTTTGTATATTCATCTTGAATATGATAATATGAAATTTCAGAATAATCTAATTCTGGATGTTCTTTTAACAATAAGCCTTTAAATGGATAAGATAAATAACTATATAACTGTTCATCACTAGTCTCTAATCTCCATTCACCCAATTCACTAAAATGGTCAAATATCATTCCATAATTTTTAGCAAAAAAATTAATATATTGCTTTGGATTTTTTTTATAATATTCATATATATCAATTGCTGATTGATTTTTATCATTATGAAAACATTTTGAAAATTTATATGTTCTAATTAAAGTATTCAAATTTATTCCTAAATTTTGTAATACATCTTTTATTTCGCTAAGTGAAATGCCTTTGCTCACTAGCCTCTCTATATCTTCTCCCATTTTATTATAATATTTAATACCCATTATCATAATACAATCAAATTCCGCACTTACGCATGTTTCAAATATTTTATATTTTCTTTTAAAATCTTCTAACGTATTTACTTCACCTATTGCTTTTGCATAATTATCAAAAATCGTTTCAGCAAATCTACTTAATATATAATTATGGTTATCCTCTAGTTTTCTTCCATTAATTATTTGATGTACATCATAATCTTGATTGCACAAATATCGATAAGCCAGTTCAACTTCATTATAGTCCATTCCTGATTGTGTTAATAAATTTTTTAGACCGTCTGGATTATAAAAATAGCATTTTTGTAGTTTTTCATCGCCAGTTATTAAAATAAGACGTCTGATTTGTCCAACAACCGTTCTATAATTTGATATTAAATCACCATAATTTTCCTCCACTTTTTGATTTCGTATTTGCGTTAAATGTTCTGTCATAGCTTCATTTAAGCCCTTGCCATAGCTGTTTTTTAAGTATGAAAATCCTGACATAACCTCATTTCCATTTTTATCACGTACTGAAGTTATAGCATGAAGCATCTCATGAAATAACAAATACCTTATATATTTTTCATTTTTAATTGCTGATTCCTTTAGGCATATATATCCTTCATCATCATACAGTCCATCCATAGTTTTATTATCAAATTCTTTTTTTATTTTAATATTTCCTATAACATTTTTCTTAATTCTTGTTAGCAGTTCTTCAGTTGTCATACTATTAGCAAAACATAATTGAAATTCCAAAGCAAAATTGGTAAACATTTTTATAGTAAACTCATCATCATACTTTTCCCTTAAACTTTCTTCTATTTTCTCTTTTTTCATATTAATTTTCTCCCATTTATTATTAAAAACTTTTAATAATAATTTTTTATTTTTCTTAATTTGTGTTCAAATAATATCAATAAAGTTTTTATTTTGCAAGTACCTTATAATATATTTTGCTTTTTATTTTTTTACATTAGTTTCTCATCACCTAAACTCTCAAAAAATATAGGTTCTATTATACATTTATATATATTTATAAAGGCTTACCTATTTCTAGTAAGCCTTTATACTTTATAATTATTTTATAGTGTTCTTTATAAATTAAAATCTTGCCCTAATAAAAGATTTTTATAATCTTTGGTATAAAAATCATTAGTCCAATTATTGCAGAAGCTATTGCTAAAACTAATACTGCAGCTGCTGCTACATCTTTTGCAATTTTAGCTTTTTCGTTTTTATAAGGCATAACTAAATCTACTACAGTTTCTATTGATGTATTAAACAATTCAGCAGAAATAACCATTGCAATGCAAAAGATACATACAATCCATTCAGCCTTTGTTATTTTCAGAATAATTCCTGCTAATATAACTAATACCATTATAAATATATGAAATTTCATATTTCTTTCTGTTTTGAAAGATGATATGAAACCTTCAATTGCATATTTGAAACTATTTATTATTCTTTTTGTTTTAACTTTTATAATTCTTTGCCTATTTGGTCTCATATTAATTTTCCTTTATAATAAAAATACTTTATAAATCTCAAATACTTATAAAAATTAATTCTTTACAAGTATTTATTACTATTCTTTATTTTCCTTAATAATTTGAATAACTTTTTGTATAGTTTCTTCTTGGTTTATATTTTCTATAATGTAATCATATTGACCACTTTTAGATTCTTCATATTCAAATCTGCTCAGTCTTAATTCTATTTCTTCTTTACTTGGCTTATCTATTCTAGATTCTAATCTTCTTCTTAGTTCTTCTTTTGAAACTCTTAGAAAAATAGTAATAATTTTCATTTCTTTGCCAAGTTTTTTTACTAAACTCTCAGTACCATTTACATCAACATCTCTTATTGCAACTTTTCCATTAGAAGTTTTTTCTTGAAGAGGCTTCTTTGCTACTCCATAATAGTTATTATGATGAACGTCATATTCATATAATTCATCATTTGCTATCATTTCTTTGAATTTTTCTTCTGTTACAAATATATATGTTACTCCTGGAATATCTCCATTTCTCATAGGTCTACTTGTAACTGTTGGAAATGTTTCAACATAACTTAATCTTTTTACTACTTCCCTTTTTACAGTATCTTTACCTGCTCCTGCTACTCCTGATAATATTACTAACATATTATTCTTTGATACCTACCTTACCTTCGGCAATTTCATCTGCTGCTAATGTTACATCAGAATCTTCTATTTTATTTGTTAGAGGTTTAGCACCATCTGATAATTGTCTTGCTCTTTTTGCTGTTACTATAACTAGTCCAAATCTATTATCCACTTTCTTTAATAATTCTGTAACTGTTGGTTTAACCATCATTTTAACATCACTCCCGAACTTATTTTTTAATAAAATTCATTATAGCACTATTTTTATTTTTTTGCAACAATTGTTTCAATATCATTGAAATTTTTATAATATTGCTTCCTTGTCCTTTTTATATTTATAATTGTTTTTAAAATATAATATATAACTGCAATAATAATTGCATAAGTCATAACCTTAAAAAATTGACCATAATATAATGAGTATGCCGGAATTAAAAACATTATAAAAAATGTTATTATTAACACTTCAATGGTGTTTAAAATCATAGAATTTTTATTTGTCCTGTATGATATTTCAAGCATAATAATTGTCATTCCAATCATAACTATACTAAGAACTCTTAATAACTGGAGATATGTATCTGTTTGAAGATTTTCTTCAAGTATTGCCAATATCATAAAAAATATTACACAAAATACTATTTTTGAAAAATTAATCAAGAAAGATTTTTTTATTTGCTTTTTACTATTTTCAGGTAGTTTTTTTCTTTTATTGATTTCTTCTTCAAATTTTTCTATATTTTCTCTAATTTTGTCTTCTTTGCTTTTCAATTTTTCCTCCGTATATTTAATTTTTAAAAAAATTAGGGCATATAAATTAATAATGCCCTATTTACCTAAGCACGTGGATGTGCTTTTTTGTATATATTTTGTAAATTATCATTTTGAAATTGCATATAAACTTGTGTTGATGAAATGTCTGAATGTCCTAGCATTAATTGAATTGATTTTAAATCAGCACCATTTTGTAGTAAATGTGTTGCAAATGAATGTCTTAATACATGAGGTGTAATATCTTTTGAAATATGTGCTTGTTCTTTATAGTATTTTATAATTTTCCAAAAGCCTTGTCTTGTTAATCTATGTCCATTTGTATTTACAAATAATGCTTGTGTACTATCATCTTTAATTAAAATTGGCCTTGCTTTTTCAACATATTCTTTAAGTGCTGCCTTTGAAATATTTCCTAATGGAATATCTCTTCTTCTTCCATTGCTATTGCAAGTCACAAATCCTTTTTCAAAATCAACATCTGAAATATCCAAAGAGATAATTTCTGTAACTTTCATTCCTGTAGCATAAGCAAATTCAAGCATTGCCTTATCTCTCATGCCTTTTAAATCGATTCCTTTAGGTTGTTCTAGTAATAATTCCACTTCTTGAGCAGATAATACTACTGGAACTCTTTTATCAATCTTTGGAGACTGAATACCTATTGTTGGATCTTTTTTTATTTTATTGTTTCTTAATAAATATTGATAAAAAGCTCTTATTGATGCTAATCCTCTTGAAATAGTTGAACTTTTTTTCCCAATACTTTTCATATATTCTAAATAATCTGTTAATTGTTCTGGCTTAATTTTTAAAAAATTTATATTATTTTCTGATACATAATTTTCAAATTGAAGTATATCTCTTTTGTAAGATTGCAATGTATTTTCTGATGCCTTTTTTTCATTCTTTATAAATTCTAAAAAGTTATCTAATTGCTTTTCCATCTTTAAATCACCCATTTACCTTTAATTTAACTTTACTAAGTTATATCAAATAAACATTAAAATGTAAATACTTTTCAATGAAATTTTACATAAAATTTATAGTTCATTTTATAAATAGCACACTGAATAAATTTGTTGAAATATAAGTCTCTATAATTGCCGCCAATATATTGAAAATTGCTACTACAATTGCAATAATCGAATATTTTAATATTTCCAATTTTATATTTTCTCTTCTTCGATCCTTCATGATCGCTTTATATAATCTAATTCCACTTACCGAAAGCATAAGAATCATTGGAATTATAATTATATTTTGCAATATCATGGTTGCTAATATAAATTTTATTCCATCATTTGTGCCAATACAACTAATCACAGCAGAACTAGTATATCCTAATGCAAAACCTTTAAGTGCAACTATCAGGTACAATATTGGCACGCCAATTACACTGAGTCCGGCTATCCACAATAATATTACTAATATTAAGTTATTACGAATGGAATCTCTTAAAATACCATTTATATTAATGTTTGGTTGACTTTGTACTCTGGTAAAAAAACTTTCTATATATTTCAATATTTCTTGTTGACCAATCTCTCCTATATTTTTCACATAAAATGTTCCAAATGTGATCCCTATTAAAAAAATTACTATCATTATAATGTACTCAATAATGTTATTATTTATGTTTTCAATAATTTTTTCTTTAATATTAAATCGTTTGTATCTTCTTTTGTTTAACATATACATCCTCCATTTTCTAATCAATGTTTATGTTGGATGTATAATTTTTATGCTTACTATACGTTACAAACTTTACCGTATACTCCTCCGCCACCAGCTTGCAGTTGAAGTTTTCCTTCTCGTCCAAGAATAATAGCTTTTGCCGTTTTTTCTCCTATGACTGCTTCGATATCATCATAACTTACCTTATGTAAGATATTCATTTCAGTGCCAAAGTGATTTAAAAGTTTTTCAATAGTTTTTCCACCTAATCCTGGAATAAAAGATAAAGGAATTTGATATATATATGGTGGTCTAAATTCTGGACTAATACTTTCTTTCTTGTCTTTTATTTGTTCAATTCTATCAAAAACTCCCATTGTTATATTTTTGCTATCACATGTATCGCAATGTGTAACCGGAGCTTGTCCTTCTATTGTTTTTTCGCAAGTTTCGCAATATGTTCTATGATATTTACCTAATTTAGGATCAAGTCCATAATTACATAAAATTTTTCTGTTATTTTCATTTTTTAATGCCATCATTAGTTCTTTAAAGCTAATATCCTCTACTTGAAGTTTATTATATTCTCTTGCGATTTTTGGCAAAGAATGTGCATCAGAATTTGTAAGAAAAGTTTTATTTTCAAGTTCCGAAATTTGATCAGCCAAATAAGTATCTGAACTCAATCCTAACTCAATAGCAAATACCTTCTCATATTTTTCTTTAAATATCTTTTCTAATCTATCTGTGCAATGTCCATAGAAACTTTTATGTGGTGTAAAAGCATGTGCAGGTATAAGCACTCCATTATATTTTTCTACTATATCTATTAAATCATAAGCAGAAATATCTGCCCTTTGTGAACTTAAAGTTATATTAGAAATATGCTTGCTCATCTCTTTTGAAAATGCTTTAATGTCTTTCAAATATGGAAAATAGCATAAATTATGTGCACAACCTTTTTTACCATCTGTTCTTTCTTCAGAAGTTTCTATTTCGCTTCCTAGAATTATACATAATTTGTCCTTATATATAATTCCACCATCTTCTAATTCATATGCATCTCCAGAATTTAAAAAATCTTCAATATCTTCTATTACATATGGTGATGCACAATCTATTATTCCTGCTATATTTATTCCTTTTCTGTTAACACATTCTTTCGCTATATTCTCAAAATTCAAACTTCTTGCTGCTGTTATTTTTATTGGTTTATTGTTCTTAGTTCTTCCTATGTGAATATGTAAATCTGCAAATACTTCGTACATTTTTTACTCCTTTAATCTATTGTTTATTTTTCTTTTTTAAATTTATTTCATCAAAGTTATATTTTCTACATATGTCAGCAATACTTGGTCTTTTATCATTTACATAGTCAAAGAATTCTGTGATTCTTTTTTTTGCCTTTTGTATTGCTTCAACAGTTTCATTTTTTGCTGTTTCACTTGATAATTCAGGAATTTGAATGCTCATAGCTTAACTCCTTCCTCTAGGAAAATAAATTCCTTAAATTTTTCTAGATATCTATTATCTACATCTCTCAAATTTTTATTAACTAATAGTTCTAAAGCTTGTTGCATGCCATAAGATACACGATCAGATCTATTAATTAGCAATCCTCCCAAATTGTCAACAAGTTCTAGAATATCACTTTCAGGTTCTCTAGGTGTAATACCACTATATCTATTAGCCCCCTCACATATCCTGCAAAATCTTTCATCAAAACCAAGCTGAGACAAATATTCTGCTCCTTCTTTTGCATAGAACTTTATTTGTTCAAAATTCGTTGCCACAGTAACTTTTTTACATGCATATAATAAACAAGCCGTTATTACTAAATTTTCGTCTACATCTATTTTCATCTCTTCAATAAATTTTCTTGCCAATTCTGTTTTACAAATAACAGTTCTGTCAAAAAAAATATTTGTTTTTTTATGTAAGTAATAAGCAATCTCAATTTTTTTTAAATAATTTGTTTCATTTAACAGATATTCTGAAAAGTTCTCCATATAATTTCATCCTTTCAAAGTATTCTTATTTTTATACATTATATTCTATAAATATTTTTTTTACAATATTTATAATTTTTTTATTGCATTTCTTGCTAATTCATCACACCTGTTGTTGTATTCATTTGTACTATGACCTTTTACTTTATTAAATTTTACTTTATACCTCTGAACAAGAGCATCTAATTCTTGCCATAATTCTTTGTTCTTTACTTCCTCCTTTTGAGAGTTTTTCCATCCATTCTTTTTCCAGTTATCAATCCATTTTGCATTAAAAGCATTTACCACATAAGCACTATCGCTATAAACCTCAACTTCGCAATCATTTTTTAATGCTTTTAATCCTTCTAGAACAGCAGTTATTTCCATTATATTATTTGTTGTGTCTTTTTTTCCTCCAGATAGTTCTTTTTTATTTTCTTTATACATGAGTATTGCCCCCCATCCTCCTGGTCCTGGATTTCCAGAGCAAGCCCCGTCTGTATACAATATTACTTTTTCCATAGTATCCATCTCCTTTTTTTGACGAGATAACATAATTCAAACCTTGTTTTTTTTGTATTCTTATGATATTATAACAATAAATATTTTTTTAGTAAAGAGAGGTTTCTTATTTTGAATAATGTATTAGCAATAATAGGAGAATATAATCCATTTCATAATGGACATTTATACCATATAAAAGAATCAAAAGAACTTACAAATTCTGACTATACTATTTTAATAATGAGTGGAAACTTTGTACAGCGTGGTGCTCCTGCTTTAATTGATAAGTGGAAACGTTCTCAAATGGCTATTGAAAACGGAATTGATTTAGTGGTTGAACTGCCTGTTTTATATAGTATTTCAAGTGCGGAAAGTTTTGCAAATGGATCAATTCAAATTTTGAATTCGTTAAAAATTGTTAATACACTTTCATTCGGAAGTGAATGTGGCAATATTTCACTTTTAAATGATTTTACACAAGTTTTAACTAGCGAACCTCCTGAATATAAGTCATTATTAGGGCATGAACTTTCTAAAGGCCTATCATTTCCAAAAGCAAGAGAAAATGCTTTAATGCTTTATCTGGGAGATATTAGAAAATATTCAAATATATTAAATAGTCCTAATAATACTCTCGGAATTGAATATTTAAAAGCTTTACAGCTTTCAAAATCGAAGATAAAAGCTTTTACATTACAAAGGCAGAGTTCAGATCACAACTCTCTTAAAGTAGAAAATGGATTTTCAAGTGGGACAGCTATTAGAAATATGATTTTTGAAAATGATTTTGACAGTTTATTCTCTGTAATGCCCAAGTCTTCTTATGAGATATTAATTGATTCTCTACGTTCTGGAGAATACATTGCTGATTTATCTTCTTTTGAAAAAGAAATTATATTTAAATTAAGAAACATGTATATTGAGGAAATTGCTGAACTTCCTGATGTTTCTGAAGGTTTGGAAAATTTAATCAAAGAATCTGTGTCAAATTGTAATACATTGGATGAACTAATTGAAAAAATAAAATCTAAGAGGTATACAAGAACGCGAATTCAGCGTATTTTATTATATGCTTTACTTGGATATACAAAATCTGATTATGAAATATTAAAAAAGAATCCTGTTCCATATATTAGAGTTTTAGGTTTTAATGATAAAGGAAAAGAATTGCTATCTTTAATTTCTAAAAATAATAAAAAATTAAATGTTATAACTTCTGTTAAACAATTTATGGATAAAAATAAAAAAAGTAAATCTTGGATAAGCTTATTAGAAAAAGATATTTTATCCACTGATATTTATACTCTAGGATATTCTAATAATTCTAAAGCTGGATTAGATTATACAAAAAAACTTATAACATTATAACAAACAGAATAGCGAGCCAAAGACTCAAAAGTCTACTGACTCGCTATTCTGCTGTAAATTTTTCAACTAATGTAATTCACTATCACTTCATAATATCTTATTATTTTTCCTCTTTTTTGATAATCTTTCCCCTCTATGTCAATCTTTTCTACCTCAACAGATGTTCTTGTTTTACTTTCTTCCTTTTTTCTATCTTCTAGGATTTCTTTACACTTTTCTCCGTTTAAGAGCATTTCAATTTTTTCTCTATCCAAACGGTAGTGTAAATAATATTCTAGCTGTATGTCTGTCATTATTAGCTTTCCAAGTCCACACAAACCTTCTACTGTAAACACACATTTATCTGATGTAGTTACGCAATAGAAATCATATCCATTTCGATATAATGTATCATCTTCCTTTATAAATTCAATTTCTATAATTTCTGAGTTTGGTGTTACAATTATTTTCTTAGTTTCTCCTTTTTGCAATGTTTTAGCAACGTTATATGCGTCTGGTCCAAAATAGCCTTGTAAATATTCATCGCAAATTATAAATTTCCGTTCTGGATGCCAATCAATCCGAATCATGTTTTCAAAAGTGGCACCAATTTGTTCACCTGGTAATGCCCTAGGATAGCCCTTAGGTTTTGTTCCTTGTTTGACTATATTTTCTGTAATCAGGTATAGTTCTCCAGTTCCTGAATACTTTGTAAGAGTATATACTCTTAACACTGCTGATTCTAATACCACATAAATACCTGGCCAGCCACCATAGTCATACCAAGCTTTAAAAGTTTTTTCTGCTAATGTTCCATACTTATAGCGGATACTGCCAGAATACACTGGCGATGGATATACTTGACGAGGTGGATAAAATTCAATCATTCTTTTCTCCTTTGCTTTTGCGTAGAGTCATACTATAACATCTACATTGTGCATTTTTCGTAACATACAGTATTATATACTATATATTGCTTTACGTCAACTTCATATTAAACTCTAAAAAATTAATTCAATAATATATAATGATTATTTTATTTATATTCTTAGTTTTTATTAATACTTAAAATATCTTTTATTACTTCTCCAGAAATAATTAATCCTGCTACTGATGGTACAAATGATATACTGCCTGGCACTTGATTTCTTATCGAACATTTTCTTTTTGTCCCTGGAGGGCATACACAATTATTTTTACAGCTATTTTCACTTGTTTCCAATGGCTTTATAGGTTCTTCTTTTGAATATACTACTTTTAGTTTCTTTATTCCTCTTGCTTTTAATTGTTTTCTCATTACTTTTGCTAATGGACATACACTTGTTTTGTAAACATCTGTAACTTCAAATTTAGTTGGGTCTAATTTATTACCTGTTCCCATACAAGATATAATTGGTATATTCTTTTTATTTGCTCTTACAATTAATTCTATTTTTGCTGTCACAGTATCAACAGCGTCTACTATATATGAAATTGAATTATCAAAAAAATCTTCACTTTCTGGTGTAAAAAAGTCTTGGCGTATTTCAACTTTTGCGTTTGGATTTATTTCTAAAATTCTTTCTTTTGCGACTTCAACCTTTGGCTTTCCTATAGTTTTTCTTGTAGCTATAATTTGTCTATTCAGATTAGTTAAACATATTTTATCATCATCAATTAATACAAAATTTTCAACTCCACCTCTAACTAATCCTTCAACTACAAATGAACCTACTCCTCCTAGTCCAAAAATAGCAACTTTAGCATTGTGCAATTTATTAATATTTTCTTCACCTATTAATAACTCTGTTCTTGAAAATTGATTTAACATTTTTGTTCTCCTCTTGAAATTTTATAACAAGCATATATATTTTTTTATTTGATAATTTTTCCACCGCCAACAACAATATCTTCAATATAAAATACTGCAGATTGTCCAGGTGTTAATGCTCTTTGTGGTTCTTCAAAGGTAATTCTTATCTTATCATTCTCTTGCCTTATTTTAGCTTTAGCAGATTTACTAGAATACCTAGTTTTAACTTCTACTTCTAGTTCTTCTTGAATTTCATCAAATAGTAATAAATTAATATCATTTACTAATACTTCTTTTTTGTACAGTTCGTTTTCCTCTCCCACAATAACCTCATTCTTTTTGCTATTAAATCCAAGCACGAAAAGAGGTACTGGATTAGAAATTCCTAAGCCTTTTCTTTGACCTATTGTATAATTATATAAACCTGTATGTTTTCCTAGAATTTTGCCTTGAGAGTTAACTATATTTCCTGCTTTTGGTTTGATACTTGAATTTGTCTCAAGGAATTTTTTATAATTTCCATCTGGAACAAAACAAATATCTTCACTATCTGGTTTATTAGCTACCTTCAGATTATGAGTTCTTGCAATCTCCCTAATTTGTTCTTTGCTTTCATAATCAGAAAGGGGAAATACCACATGTTCAATTAAATCTTTTGGGATATTCCATAATACATAGCTTTGGTCTTTCTTTCCAGCATTAGATTTTTTTAATACCCATCTATTGTATTTATCACTATATTCTGTTTTAGCATAATGTCCAGTAGCAATATAATTACATCCTAATTCTTTGGCTTTTTCATACATTAGCCCAAATTTCATGTATTTATTACATTCAATACAAGGATTTGGAGTTTTACAGTTTGCGTAACAATCAATGAAATCATCTATAACAAATTTTTTGAATTCTTCTTTGTAATTATATGTAAAATGGGGAATTCCTATAGAATTACAAACATTTTTTGCATCAATATATGTGTCTATATTACAGCAACTGCTTCCTGCAAATAATTCTAAAGTTGTACCTATTACTTCATATCCTTTTTCTTTTAATAGAAGTGCAGAAACACTGCTATCTACACCTCCACTCATTCCCAATAAAACTTTATTGTTTTCCATTATTTCCTCCGGTTTGATTAATCAATCATTGATATTTTTTCAATAACTGGTTGATTTTCCTTTAAAACTGTTCCATTATTGTCTTCTACACTTATATCTTCACAAATCTTATCAACAATTTCCATTCCACTTGTTACATATCCAAATCCTGCATATTGTCCATCTAAGAATGTACTATTTTCATGTACTATGAAAAATTGAGAGCTTGCACTATTGTATGCTGAAGAACGTGCCATTGATATTACTCCTCTTTTATGAGATATTGTATTATTCACACCATTTGCAAGAAATTCTCCTTTAATATTATCTTTGCTTCCTCCTGTACCATTTCCTAAAGGATCTCCTCCTTGAATCATAAATCCTGAAATTATTCTATGAAAGGTTAATCCATTATAAAAACCTTCATTTACTAATTTTGCAAAGTTTGCAACTGTAATTGGTGCAATGTCTGCATCTAATTCTAATTCTATTGTTCCATAATCTTTAACTATCATTTCTGCATGATGTTTTCCTGTTGAATACATATTATTTTCCTCCTTATTATCATTTTCTTGATTATTATTTTGTTTGTTTTCTGTAACATTTTGCACATTCCCTTTTGCATTTTCCTTATTATTTGATGTTGCAGCTACAACACCTATAATTAAAGCCAATACTAATACTACAATTATTCCTATTATAATAAATTTCTTTTCCATTTTCTATACCTCTTTCTTTAGATTAATGACAACAATTTATATTGACATTTCCCTTAGTTTGATTTTTATTTAACATATCTTCTAATGTGTGCCATGCTAATAATGCACATTTTACTCTTGCTGGCATATTTGATACATTTCTAAAAGCTATTGCATCTTCTAATTTTTTTAGTTCCGCTTCGTCTGTTGTTTCTCTTTTAATCATCCCTATAAATGTCTTTATAATCTCTTGGGCTTCTTTAACATTTTTCCCTTTCAAAGTATCAATCATAATAGAAGTCGAAGCTTGTGATATGGCACATCCATGTCCTGAGAAAGCCATATCTTCTATTATATCTCCATTTAATTTTATTTCTAATGTTATTTCATCTCCACAGTTTGGATTATGTCCAACTTCTGAATAATCTGCTTTATCTAACTTCTTTTTATTATAAGAATTCATACTATGTTCCATTATAAGTTCATTATATACATCTGTTAAGTCTTCCAATTACTCTCACTTCCTTACTTAATATAATTTTTGAACATATTATATGCTTTATTCAATGAATTTACAAGTTTATCCACATCTTCTTTTGTATTATAGAAGTAAAAGCTTGCTCTACATGTTGAGTCTATTCCTAAAAATCTCATTAAAGGTTGTGCACAATGATTTCCTGAACGAACACATACTCCCTCTGAATCTAGTATACTAGCTACATCATGAGGATGTATTCCTTTTATATTAAAAGATATTACTCCTTGATGATTTTCTTTATTAGGTGTCATATACAAATCTAAATACTCTAATTTTGATAATTCACTTCTAGCATAAGAAACGACCTCATTTTCTATTTCTTGTATTCTATCATATCCTATGCTTTCTATATAGTCAATTGCTGCTCCTAATCCAATAACTCCTTCAACATTTTGAGTTCCCGCTTCAAACTTATTTGGTAATGGTGCAAAAGTTGTTTCTTGTTCATGTACATATTCTATCATATCTCCACCCATTAAAAATGGAATCATATTATTAAGTATTTCTCTCTTACCATACAAAACTCCAATTCCAAGAGGTGCTAACATTTTATGTCCTGAAAATACTAAAAAATCAGCATCTAGTTCTTGAACATCTACTTTTCTATGTGGAATACTTTGTGAAGCATCTACTATTACAATTGCTCCTTTTTTATGAGCTATTTTAATAATCTTCTTTATGTTATTAATTGTTCCCAATACATTTGATACTTCTGCAATTCCTACTATCTTAGTTTTATCTGTAATTTTACTTTCTATCTCTTCATCTGGAATTTCAAATTGTTCATTTATATACATATACTTTAATTTACTTCCAGTTGCCTTTGTTATCTTTTGCCATGGAACTAAATTTGAATGATGTTCCATTATTGAAATAACTACCTCATCATCTTTCTTTAAATTATCTAGCCCATAAGAATATGCTATTAAATTTAAACTCTCTGTCGCATTTTTTGAAAATATAATTTCTTCTCTGTATCTTGCATTTATAAATTTAGAAATTTTCGTTCTAGTATTTTCATAAGCTTCTGTTGCTTCAACACTTAAAGTATATGCTCCTCTGTGAGGATTGGCATTATAATTTTTATAATACTCATCTATAGCATTTATTACTTGAATAGGTTTTTGTGTAGTTGCTCCACTATCTAAATAAGTTATATCTCTATTCATTAATAAGGGAAAATCTTTTTTAAACTCATTCATCTTTTTATTCCTTTCTATTCTAATCTATCATCTATTTCTTTTAAAATTTGTTCTTTTAATTCTTCGTCTGATATCTTTTCTAAAATTTTGTTAAATTTTGCTCTAACCATTAATTTCATTGCTTCTTTAAGTTCAAATCCTCTACTCATTATATAGAATAATTCTTTTTCTCCAATTTTTCCTGCTGAACTACTATGATTTCCTTCTACATCTTCTTCTGAGCATAATAGCATAGGTAATGCTAAAGATTTTGCTGTATCTGATAATAACATACAATTTTCATTTTCATTTCCTTTTGCCTTCTTGCATCCTCTCTTAAAATCAATTGTTCCCTTAAAATGTTTCCTTGCATTATCTTTTAAAGCTCCTTGAACTTCAATATTTACATTTGATTTTTTCCCTCTTAATTCTACAATATAGTTTAAATCGAATAATTGTTCTTCTTTTCCTAAATATATAGTATCTATAGTATTGTTTCCATTATCTCCTAATATGTTTGTATAGTAATTTGTAATACTATTCTTTCCACCAAAATCTACTACTGTATAATCTACATTTGCATTTTCTTCTATGTTATTTTCTATACTAATAAAACTATGTGACTTTGTATTCATTAGATTTATAAATACAACCTTTATTTTTGAGTTACTCTTTGCAAATATTCTTATTAATCCATTATGCCATGCTTCTATGTCTTCTTCCGCTTCATATTTTAATATGATTGTAGAAGTCGAATTTTCGTTCGCTATTATTTCTATATTTTCTACTAATTCACTGTTATTCTTATCAAATTTGAATTCTATTTGTTCTGTTATATTTTCTTTTACATCTATTTTTATTTTCTTGTTTGATTGTTTTCTTATTTGCTCAATTAATCTTTCACCTATTCCATAGCTCAAATTAATATTGCTTAAGTTTTCTTCAATTTTAATATTGTTATTTTTTATTGATATGTTATTAAATTCTTTTATTTGTTCTGGAATAATTACATCTTTTATTGTTATGTTGTTTGCATTGAAGTTTTGAGATGTTCTTACAGGTGTTTCATTTATTTTTAATTCCTCCATTTTATATTCCTTTCTCATTATTAACCTATTGCACCTTCTAACTCTAAATTAATAAGATTATTCATTTCTACTGCATATTCAACTGGAAGTTCTTTTGAAATTGGATATGCAAATCCTCTTACTATCATTGCTTTTGCATCTTCTTCTGATAATCCTCTACTCATTAAGTAGAATATTGCTTTATCACTAATTTTTCCTATTTTGGCTTCGTGTGAGAATTCAACTTCATCTGTTTTTATTTCGTTTACTGGTATTGTATCTGAAATTGATATATCATCTAGCATTAAAGATTCACATGATACTGATGATTTTGAATTTCTTGCATTTTCATTTATTCTTACTAATGATCTATAAGTACATTTTCCACCATTTTTTGATATAGATTTTGCATTTACAACACTTGATGTATTTGGAGCATTATGAATAACTTTAAATCCATTATCAAGATTTTGACCTTTTCCTGCAAATGATATTCCTGTGTATTCTGTTTTTGCTCCTTCTCCATTTAATATACTTAAAGGATATAGCATAGATATTTTTGATCCAAATGAGCCTGTTACCCAGTCCATCTTTGCATTTTTCCCTACTATTGCTTTTTTTGTATTAAGATTTAACATATTCTTTGACCAGTTTTCTATTGTTGAATATCTTAAATATGCATTATCTTTTACATATAATTCTACACATCCTGCATGTAAATTAACTTTATTATATTTTGGTGCTGAGCATCCCTCAATAAAGTGTAAGCTTGCTCCTTCATCTACTATTATTAATGTATGTTCAAATTGTCCTGATTCTGGTGAGTTTAGTCTAAAATATGATTGTAATGGAATATCAACTTTTACTCCTTTTGGAACATAAACAAATGATCCTCCTGACCAAACTGCTCCGTGAAGTGCTACAAATTTATGGTCATATATTGGAACACATTTCATAAAATGTTCCTTTACTAAATCTGGATATTCTCTCACTGCTGTTTCCATATCTGTATATATTACGCCTTGTTTTATTAGGTCTTCTTTCATACTATGATATACAACTTCTGAATCATATTGTGCACCAACTCCAGCAAGGGATGTTTTTTCTGCTTCTGGAATTCCTAGTTTATCAAATGTTTGTTTGATATCTTCTGGTACATCATCCCATGAATTATTTAATTTTGTTTTTGGTCTAACATAAGTAGCAATTTCATCCATATTTAATTC
>CAKPSH010000013.1 GCA_934183325.1 uncultured Clostridia bacterium | reverse complement strand
GAGCGCTCGGCTGTTAACCGATAGGTCGTTGGTTCAAGTCCAACACGAGGAGCCAAGGGAAAGGTCACGTTTACGTGACTTTTTTTGTTATATAAAGATTTATTGATAAAAATTTTATGGATTATTTACATTATAGGAACAAGAAGCATTATAGAAATGTTTTTGCATAAATAGCCAGAGCCTCATTACTTTAAATGATAATGAGGCTCTGGCTATTTAACATATTACATGAACGTTCACTTATCAGGAAGTTCACGTTTTAAGGTTTCCAGGTATGAAAAATATTCATTTCTGAATTGACCGCTGGAATCAGCTTCCAACAGGGAGAGAATAGAAGAATATAGTTGAAATGGATTAGAATGCACCTCTTTCTGTAAAAATGTCATTGCGTAGTCGAGACAAATTAACTCACGCTCAATATCGGCGTCAAAAGCTCTGTCATTGCAATAAAAACATATATTTTGTTTGAAACCTGAAAAACGAACGGATACTTTTTTGCCATATCTTGACTGCAATACTTTTTCAGTATCAATCATAAGTTCACGAATTGATTCAGTATATGGCACTGTAATTCGATACATGTAAACATCAGCATCATCGTTATAAGATGCTATTCCACAATTAAACTTATGCCTTCCAAATTTATTAAATATAAGTCGTGTTTGCCTATCCTCAGGAATAGAAATTCTACCGGTTTCTTTAAATTGCTCTCTTGATAGTATGTTATAAGGGGAAGAGATGAATGCTCTTTGCATGACTGCTTGAAGAAGCAGTTTCTTGTCAAATTTTTGACTAAGATAGAACAACTGAATGTCATACACTCTAAAAAGATCAATATTTTTTCTGGAAAATGCAATATCTTCAGAAAGATTTACCATCAGTACTCCATTTTTTTTGATTTCAACAGAACAATTGCTAAAGAAGTATTCTGTATATTTATGAAGTAGGTCTTGATTTATCTCTTTTAAAACATTATCATTCCAGCCAAAAAAAATATTATATGTTCCGTCAGGTTTCAATATAAGTGATTTTATACCACTGTACATCTTGACAGGTGTCATAACATCAGTAACATATCCCATCCTTTTTGCATAGTCGAGAATTTCTTCACGTAAAATTACCTTAGTGCTTGGCGCTAGAATTCCGCATACAATTGCTCCATTAAAACACCGTGCATCTAACCAATTTATTATTATATAGAGTTTACCATCCTCTTCATGAGCAACATTTTGTACCAAACCATTTGAAAAGAGAATTTCTACTTCATCAGGTGTTAAGGATACATTTTCATTTTTACTAGATCCTTCCCATGTAAGAACTACATTTTGTTCGTGCCAAGGTCCCATCCGATCAGTGATAATAGTACGTTTGTCTCCTAGAGAACAAACGGCTTGAGATTCTAGAAGTTTGCTTACATAGTTATTGTTCATATATATTTCTCCTTTTTTGTTTTTGCATTTGCAAGTTGATACTTTACATAATAACATATTTAGGATAAAAAATCAACATAAAGTTACGATAACAACTTCTTTTTATGGCTTAAAATTTAATAATTCTATTGACAAATATAGTACCTTGCTATACAATGCTTATAAAAATACATAGCAAGACTATGTATAAAACAAAAGGAGAGATTGAAATGAATATCGATAGGGAATTATTAAAAGGTAGTACAAATTTATTAGTATTAAGTGTACTAAAGAATGAAAATATGTATGGATATCAAATGATAAAAAGAATAAAAGAAGAATCAGAAAATGTATTTGAATTTCAAGAAGGAACTTTATATCCTATATTACACAAATTAGAAGAAAAAGGTTTAATTTCATCATATTGGGATGAAACATCAGGTAAAAAAAGAAAATATTATGCAATTACAGAGGAGGGAAAGAAACATCTAGAATCAAAAAAAGAAGAATGGAAGTTATTTACTACAAAAGTTAATAAAGTTATTGGAGGTGTTCTATTTGAATACTAAAGAATTTTTAGATAATGTCTGTAAAGAAATAAAATACAAACCGGCAAATAAAACAATATCTGATGAATTAGAATCACATATAGAAGAAATAAAAGAAGAGAATATTTGCAAAGGAATGTCAGTAGAAGAAGCAGAAAAAAGTGCAGTGAAACAAATGGGTGATGCTAAAAAAATAGGAAAAAAATTAAATAAAATACACAAACCAAAATTAGACTTTATTACTTTAATATTAGCAGGTATTATGATTATTTTAGGTGGTGGATATTATAAATTATTATATCCTACTACAAAATATATGAGTTTAAATGGTTTTATAAATGGAAGAGTAGAATATATAATTATTCTTTTCACATTATTGTTAAGTGTGTTCCTATATTTTTTGGATTATCGAAAAATGAAAAAATATTCTAACGCATTTTATATAATAGCAACTATTTTGAATATAATAGCATATTTTAGAGGATTTAGAGCAAATGGAAATCTTATATATGGTTTATGGCCTTTTGTTTCAATTTCTCCAGCAGTAATTACGGTTCCATTATATATAATTGCATTTGCAGGTTTTATGAGTGATATAAATAAAGAAGAAAAAATAAAAATTATAATACAGAATAATCAGGAGATTAATTTTAATATAATAAAAATAGCAATATTATCAATAATATCAGTAATTTTTTCTCTAGTGATAAATTTTGTATCTGGTTTTCTTGTAGCAAGTGTATATATAATAATGACTATAAAAGAAATTTTAAAAAATAAAAATATAAAATATAAAATTTCCTTTATTATAATTTCTATTGTATCATTTGTTATGCTAGCAGAAATGATTTGCATAATTCCATTAAAAAGTCATATGGAAGAAGATAAAATTGAACCAACATCAGCGTATTGGGTAGGAGTAGAAACAAAAGAAGAAAAAGCAATAAATTTTGTAAGAAGTGAAATATTCAAATCAGCCAAATTAATAGGAAAAGCTGATTTACAAGATGAATACATAGAAAATGAATATGGTTATATTGGAGATATTAGTAAATATTTTGATATAAAAGGTAATTTTGCATTGCTTAGTATCATTTCAAACTATGGTTGGATTGCTGGTTTTATATTGATTGGATTATTATTAGCCTTTAATGTAAAATTAATTATTAATGCAGTAAAAATGAAAAATAAATATGGAAAAATGTTAGTTACTGGAATAGCATGTTTATATATGGTACAAACAGTATGCAATTTGTTAATGAACTTTGGAATTATTGAAACAGCGGAATTTAATTTACCATTTATTTCTGTAGGAAATGTAGAATGGCTAGTAAATATACTATGTGTATCATTAACCTTATCAGTATATAGAAGAAAAAATATTAATTTTGAAGAACCGAAAAAATTAAATATTGTATCAAAAATTGAAAATTTTATTTTCGAAGAATGTTAAATAAAAACTCTTAAGCACATTTTGACTTAAGAGTTTTTTTGCATAATGGAAAATATTATTCTTGTATTTTGACTATTTTAAAATTGATGAAAATAAAATAAAACTATGCTATAATAAGTTTATTATATAGAAAAAAGGAGCAACAATGGAACTAAATCAAGATATACAATATTTAAAAGGGGTAGGACCAGCTAAAGTAAAATTACTAAATAGTGTAGGAATACATACTCTAGAAGATTTAATAACATATTATCCCAGAGATTATGAAGATAGAAGTAGACCAAGAAAAATAGAAGATTTACAAGATGGAGAAGAAGCTTTTATAAAGGCATATCCAGCTTCTAGATTTCAAGTAATAAATACTAGAGGTAAATTGAAAATATGTAAGTTACTAGTAAAAGATGAAACAGGTGCAATGGAAATAGTATGGTATAATCAACCATATTTAAAAGATAAATTTGTAATAGGAAAAGAATATAGCTTTTTTGGGAAAGTATCAAAAAAAATAGGAGTAATAACAATGAATTCACCTGTATTTGATAACGGAAATGAAACTAAAAATACAGGAAAAATAATACCAATATATCCATTAACATATAAATTATCTCAAAATATGTTAAGACAAATCATAGAAAATGGATTACAAGTTGTAAATGGAAAATTAGATGAAATAATACCAGAAAATATATTGAAAAAATATAAACTAATTGGAATAAATGAAGCAACGGAAAAAATACATTTTCCAAAAAATTTTGAAGAATTTAAAAATGCAAAAAGAAGGCTATCATTTGAAGAATTGTTGACAATGCAATTATTATTAGATAATTTAAAAAATAGAACAACTGAACACCACAATGGAATTCAGTTTGATAAAAATGTAAAAATGTCTGATGTAATAAATTCATTACCATTTAAATTAACAAAAGCACAATTGAGGGTTCTAGAAGAAATAGATAATGATATGGAATCAGACAAAATAATGAATAGATTGCTTCAAGGGGATGTTGGATCTGGAAAAACAATAGTAGCAATTATAGCAGCATATAAAGCAGTAAAATCAGGATATCAAATGGCTATAATGGCACCAACATCAATATTAGCAGTTCAACATCTAGAAAGTTTTACAAATGTATTAGAACCATTTGGAATAAAATGTGAACTTCTGATAAGTAATATGACCAAGAAAAAGAAAGATGAAGTTATAGAAAAACTAGCTAATGGAGAAATAGATGTTTTAGTAGGAACACACTCAATATTAGAAGAAAATATAGTATTTAAAAATTTAGGATTAGTAGTAACAGACGAGCAACATAGATTTGGAGTAAATCAAAGAAAGTGCATATCAAATAAAGGAAAAAATGTAGACACAATAGTAATGACTGCAACACCAATTCCAAGAACTCTAGGGTTAATTCTTTATGGAGATCTGGATATATCATCAATAGATGAACTTCCACCAGATAGAAAAAAAATAGAAACCTATGCTGTTACAAAAGGCATGGAAGAAAGAATAAATAATTTTATAAAGAAACAAATCAATGAAGGCAGACAATGTTATATAGTATGTCCATTGGTAGAGGAAAATGAAGAGATAAATGCAAAATCTGTAATGGAAATGGTAGACTTATATAAAAATGAAACGTTTAAAGAATATAGAGTTGAATATATATATGGAAAAATGAAGCAAAAGGAAAAAGACGAAATAATGTTGAAATTCAAAAATGGAGAAATTGACATATTAATTTCAACTACTGTAATTGAAGTTGGGGTCAATGTTCCAAATGCAAGTTTAATGGTAATTCAAAATGCAGAAAGATTTGGATTGGCAACTTTACACCAATTAAGAGGGAGAGTAGGAAGAGGAGAATATCAATCATATTGTATATTGAAATATCAAGGACGCTCACAAACAATATTAGAAAGAATGAAAGTAATGCAAGAAACAAATGATGGATTTGTAATTTCAGAAAAAGATTTGGAATTAAGAGGAACAGGTGATTTCTTTGGAACAAAACAACATGGATTACCAGAATTTAAAATTGCGAATTTATTTGAAGATATGGATATACTAAAACAGGTACAGACAGTAGCAAGTGAAATTTTATTAGATGATCCAGAATTAGAAAAGCCAGAAAATGAAAAATTAAAAAATATGATAAATAAACGATTTAGTGGAAAAATTGAAATATAGACTTTTATAAAAAGACAAAATATGACAGATGCAAATACTTGATTTTTAGCAGAAAAAGTTATATAATACGTGCATTATACAGGAAAAGATTGAAAAAATATATAGAACTAAAAAGGAGGTTCTTATGGAAGTAAAAAAAGAAGAGCTTTTACATATAGCAAATCTTGCAAAATTAAAACTAGCAGACGACGAAATAGATAAGTATTTATTAAATTTACAAGATATTTTAAATTTTGCTAATATTGTAAACAAGGCTCCAGTTGATGGATTAAAAGAAACAATAGGAGAAAGAGATGCATACAATGTTTTTAGAAAAGATGTTGTAGAAAAATTTGAAAATATTGATGGGATGATAAAAAATTTCCCAGAAGAACAAGATAATATGATTAGAGTACCAAAAGTATTATAAAATGAAAACGGAGGTCACATAATGGAAATTACAGAATTAACTGTTCATGAATTAAAAGAAAAGCTAAAAAATAAAGAGCTTACAATAACTGAAATAAATAATGCATATATAAATAGAATAAATGAAAAAGAAAAAGATGTACAAGCTTTTATCACTCTAACTACTGAAGAAGCACAAGAAAAAGCAAAAAATATAGAAGAAAAAGTAGAAAATGGAGAAATAAAAAGTGAATTAGCAGGAATACCAATAGGTATAAAAGATAATTTATGTATAAATGGAATAAAAACAACTTGTGGTTCAAAAATGTTGAAAAATTTTGTTTCACCTTATGATGCAACAGTAATAGAAAAAATAAAGAATGAAAATATGATAAGCCTAGGAAAGACAAACATGGATGAATTTGCAATGGGAAGTTCAACAGAAACATCCTATTACAAAAAAACAAAAAATCCTTGGGATTTAAATAGAGTACCAGGAGGTTCATCAGGAGGATCAGCAGCAGCTGTTTCTGCTAATTTGGTACCTTGGGCTTTAGGTTCAGATACAGGAGGAAGTATACGTCAGCCAGCAGCTTGCTGTGGTGTAGTAGGATTAAAGCCAACCTATGGACTGGTTTCAAGATATGGACTAGTAGCTTTTGCATCATCATTAGATCAAATAGGAACATTTACTAAAGATGTTGAAGATGCAGCATTATTATTAAATGTTATAGCAGGACATGATGAAAAAGACTCAACATCAACAAATATGGAAAAAATTGATTATACAAAATGTTTGAAAAATGATGTAAAAGGATTAAAAATAGCTGTACCTAAAGAATTCTTTGGAGAAGGAATTAATAAAGAAGTAAAAGAAAAACAAGAAAAAGCAATAGAGAAATACAAAGAATTAGGAGCAGTTGTAGAAGAAGTGTCACTTGATATTGCTAATTATGCACTTGCAACATATTACATTATCGCCTGTGCTGAAGCAAGCTCAAATTTAGGTAGATTTGATGGAATTAGATATGGATATAGAAGCGAAAAACATGAGAACCTAAAAGATATTTATATAAATTCTAGAAGTGAAGGCTTTGGAGATGAAGTAAAAAGAAGAATTATACTTGGAACTTATGTATTGAGCTCAGGATATTATGATGCATATTATAAAAAAGCTCAACAAGTAAGAACACTTGTAAAAAATGAATTTGATAAAGTATTTGAAAAGTATGATATAATTTTAACACCAACATCACCAACAACAGCATTTAAAATAGGAGAAAAATCAGGAAATCCAATGGAAATGTATTTATCTGATATATGTACAGTTTCTGTAAATATTGCAGGATTACCAGGAATATCTATTCCTTGTGGTGTAGACGAACAAGGAATGCCTATAGGAATGCAATTAATAGGAAAGAGATTTGGAGAAGAAGATATTTTAAAGGCAGCATATACTTATGAAAAAGCAACTGAATTTAGAAAAAATTATTATCCACAATTCAAAAAATAAAAGATTGATATGGAAGGAATGAAAAAATAAATGGCACTAGAAGATTATGAAACAGTCATAGGATTGGAAGTTCACGCAGAGCTTTCAACAAAAACAAAAATATTTTGTAAATGTCCAACAGCATTCGGAGCAAAACCTAATACACAAATATGCCCTATATGTATGGCAATGCCAGGAACATTACCAGTATTAAATGAGAAAGTTGTAGAATATGCTGTAAAAGCAGGTGTAACTACAAATTGCGAAATTGAAAGAGAAAGTAAAAATGATAGAAAAAATTATTTCTATCCAGATTTACCTAAAGCATATCAAATATCTCAATATGATAAGCCATTGTGCAAACATGGATTTGTTGAAATAAATATAGATGGTAAAAATAAGAATATAGGAATAACAAGAATACACATAGAAGAGGATGCAGGAAAATTAAATCACGATGATTTTGGAAAAGGTAGTTTAGTAGATTTAAACAGAGCAGGAGTTCCTTTAATAGAAATAGTTTCTGAACCAGATATGAGAAGCTCATTGGAAGCGGATTTATATTTAAAAAAATTAAAAGCAATGCTAGAATATATTGAGGTTTCAGATTGTAAAATGCAAGAAGGTTCTTTTAGAGCAGATGTCAATGTTTCATTAAGAAAAAAAGGAGCAACAGAATTTGGTACAAGAACCGAAATGAAAAATATGAATTCATTTAGAAGTATTACAAGAGCAATAGAATATGAAAGAAAACGTCAGTCTGAAATTCTAGATGCTGGAGGAATAATTGAACAGGAAACATTAAGATGGGATGATGTTTCAGGAAAGACATTTTCAATGAGAGATAAGGAAGATGCTCAAGATTATAGATATTTCCCAGAACCAGATTTAGTTGCAATAAAGATTTCAGAAGAATATATACAAAACATAAAGAACAACTTGCCAGAACTTCCAGAAAGTAGAAAACAAAGATATATGAATGAATACAAATTATCTTTAAAAGATGCTAATGGATTAACTTCTTCTAAGTATTTATCAAATTTATTTGAAGAAGCAACTAAAATAACAAATAATCCAAAAGCTGTATGTAACTGGATTTTATCAGATATATCTAGAATTTTAAATGAAGAAGAAATGGAACCTTCAGAAATTAAGTTCACAGCCAAAGATTTAGCAGAATTAGTAGAACTAATTGAAAAAGGTACAATTAGTAGTGCAATTGCTAAAAAAGTATTAGAAATTATGTTTGATGGAACAAAGACCCCAGAGCAAATCATAAAAGAAAATGGTTGGATACAGATTTCTGATGAAGGCGCTATACAAGAAGTTGTAAAGCAGATAATTGATGAAAATCAAAAATCAGTGGAAGATTATAAAGCAGGAAAAGATAGAGCATTAGGATTTTTAGTTGGACAAGCAATGAAAGCAACAAAAGGAAAAGCAAATCCACAAATGTTAAATCAAATGTTTAAAGATGAGTTAGCAAAATAATAAATTAAAATATTATAAATATAGATATTATAGAAAAAACAAGAATAATATTTTATAGGAAAACTCATTATAGGATATAAAAAATAAGAAAAATTGAAAAAAGATTTTTAAGAAAAGTTGAATTAGAAATTCTTTTATTGCGTTATGGAAATAGTTACCGTCGAATTGCGTAAGCAATGAGGACTAAGGTAAAGGGAGCCATAACGTAATATTAGAATTTCTTTGAAAACTTTTCGGAGCTAATCTTTTTGAAATTTTTCTTATTTTTTATAAATCCGTTTTTAATATTTTTATTAATAAAAAAGATAAATTACAATTATTACGGCATCAAAGTATGAAAATGTTATATTAATTGAATAATGATATGTATTAAATGAGCTCTTTTTTTATCTTATCAAAACCGACTCCGAAAGAGAGGAAAGCACAAGCAAATAAGATACTGTCTTTTAATAAATAAATACCTATGTAATAAATAACAGGAGAGCTATAAAATAATTCATAAGTAATCAAAAAACAAGAGGCAATTAATGCTAACCATAAACAAAAAATAATTCCAAATTTCATTATTTCTTTTATTTTTTTATCAAGAGATTTAAATATTTCTAAAATTTTATTCATAAATCCTCCAATTACAAAGAAAAATATAATGTAAAACTAACTGCTATATAATATAGATTAACATAAAATAAAAACCAAAACAATGTAAAAATTAGTGATAAAAACCATAAAATGTAAAAAGCTTTGGTAAAAAAGTTACATAAATAAGAAAAAAATACTAATACTAATTATGAAAATACATAATAATGGAGGAAATTATGACATATAAACATAGAAAAATGTATGTTATTTTAAAAAAATATATAATAGAAACAATAATGATAATTATTGGAGCTTTATTTATTGCAATAGGAACAGCTTTCTTTTTATTGCCTAATCAATTATCGTCAGGTGGTTTTTCTGGAATTACAACAATAATTTATTATTTAATAGGTTTTCCAATGGGAACAACAATGATAATTATCAATTTGCCTCTTTTTATAATAGCTTTATTAAAAATTGGAAAAAGATTTTTCTTTAAAGCATTAGTTGGAACTGCAGTTTTATCAATATTCTTAAATGCTTTTGAGGGAGTATCAGCAATAACACATGACAGACTATTAGCCAGTATTTATGGTGGAATATTGATAGGAATAGGAACAGCAATTATTTTAAGGGCAAATGCTTCAACAGGAGGTTCAGAATTATTAGGAAATATCATAGCAAGCTTTAAGCCAATGGCTAGAACGGGAAAACTTATTATTCTAATTGATACAATTGTAGTTATTTTAAATGTATTATTTTTTAGAGAAATTGAAGTTGGTTTATATTCTGCAATTGCAATATACCTTTCAGGACAAATGATAGATATTATTTTTGAAGGAACAAATTTTACAAAAATGATATTCATTGTTTCAAACAAATATGAAGAAATTGCTAAAAATATTGGCACAAAAATAGGAAGAGGAAGTACAGGAATATATGCACAGGGAATGTATCATGAAACAGATAAAATGATATTATGGTGTGTAGCTTCTAGAAGAGAAATTATTAGAATAAAGCAAATTGCAAAAAAACTAGATGAAAAAGCATTTATTGTAATATCAAATGCGAGAGAGGTTTTAGGGCAGGGATTTAAGAAAAATTGACATAAAATAAAAAAAATGGTATAATGAAATCACTAGAGCAAATTGCTCAGTGCAGAACGAGGTTACTGCCAGTATAACCTCAAACAGTGCCGAGGAGGGCACAAAAAATGAAATTCACTGAATGGATGAAGCATATCAACGAGAATGTTCTGGATTCTAACGGCAATCCTACGAACACCCAGATGACCTTCAAATGGTGGCTGACCGACAACAGTGATGGGGATAACCCTGACTGCCGTCGGCTGAAGCGAGCATTTGCCATCTGGCGCAACCTGAATTGGTTGTTCGTCTGGTTTGCATGGTGCAACATCGGAACGACCATTGGTCGGATGACCTGGGTTGGCATCATCGCCCACGTGACTTATCATCCGTGGGGGATTGCATGGAAGCTGGTTGGCTTGGCCATCGCGTTGGTATTCGCCAACGTCGTTGCCAACATGTCCGACAAGGACGATCAGCGTACCGCAGTACCGGCCGTTGTGCTGGGCATGGCAGCAATTTTGAGCTTCTTGCTCAAAGGCTCCTTGTTCCAGCTGATTCTGTCCATCATCACCATTATCTCCATTATTTGGGAAAAGGTGAAGACGGATGGCAATCGCGGCAAGCTCCACCGTACGGCTCCTACCGCAAAGGTAAAGCGTGTAACGCTGCCTAACGGTCAGGAAATCATCATTACGGAAACTGAGGAAAAGGATAAACCTCGTCCTCCGCGTCCGTGAAAACAAAACACTTGTGAGATAATATCGAACAAGTGATCCTTGGCAAAATGTTCGGGTGTATTGCGAAAGCATACACCCGGCATTTTTTTGCATAAAAAATCCTAGTATTGACAAAAATACTAATGAGTAGTATAATAGTTAACAGCTATTGCCAGAAATGGTAAAGATGAGATTTTATAAAAATAATTTGTTGAACGGAAAATTTAATATTATAAACCGTATAAGGAACGGTTATCTTTTTGAGCTTAAAAAATAAAAAGAGCTAATAAAAAGGATTATATTAAGAAAAGTAAATATTAGTATTTATTTGCCATATAAAAATATAAATTTATTTTATTTTCAGTTTTAGAGAAAAGAGAGGAAGGATTTTAGTTAAATGGATGAAGAATTAAATGGGAAAACAGAAATAGACCCAACACAAGAGAAAAAACAAGAAATAAGCAAGAAGAAAAGAACAAGTGGATTTCATAGAAAAAATAGAAAAAAAGAAAATGTAGAAACAGCACTTGTAGAAGTTAAAGAAAATACAGAGAAAGCTTTAACAAAAGTAAAGGAGAAAAAAGACAAAGCATTAATACCAACAAGTAAAAATAAAGCATTAGATATTAGAAGAAAAAATAATAGAAAATCAAAAGGAAAAAAACAAGAGGATTTTAGATTCAAATCAAGTTCAATAAAAATTATACCATTAGGTGGATTACTTGAAATTGGAAAAAATATAACAGTTTTTGAATATGAAGATGAAATTGTTATTATAGATTGTGGAATGTCATTCCCAACAGAAGATATGTTAGGTGTAGATTTTGTAATAGCAGATATGTCATATCTTGAAAAAAACAAAGATAAAATAAAGGGATTAGTTATAACACACGGGCATGAAGACCATATAGGAGGAATTCCATATTTATTAAAACAAATCAGTGTTCCAATATATGCAACAAGATTTACAATGGCATTAATCGAAAATAAACTTGAAGAACATCATTTATTGAGATCAACAAAACTTACAGTTGTTAATGCAGGACAAACAATAGATTTAGGAAAATTTAAAGTTGAATTCATAAGGACAGCACATAGTATTCCAGATGCAGTAGGAATAGCATTACACACTCCAGTTGGAGTAATAGTTCATACAGGAGATTTCAAAATAGATTACACACCAATAGATGGACAAAAAGTTGATTTGGGACGTTTCGCTGAATTAGGAAATCAAGGTGTATTAGCACTTATGTCAGATAGTACAAATGCAGAGAAAAAAGGTTTCACACGTTCAGAAAGCACAATAGGAGAAGTATTTGATGATTTATTTGTAAATTGCAGAAGAAGAATTGTAGTTGCAACATTTTCATCAAATGTACACAGAGTACAACAAATAATAAATGCTTCTGTAAAATATGGAAGAAAAGTTGCAATTTGTGGAAGAAGTATGGTAAAAGTAGTAGAAACAGCAGTAAAATTAGGATATATGGATGTACCAGAAAATACAATAGTAGATATAGATTTAATAAAAAGCTATCCAGATGAAGCTTTAACAATAATTACAACAGGCTCACAAGGTGAACCAATGTCAGCATTAACAAGAATGGCAGCAGGAGAACATAGAAAAGTACAAATAACAGCAAATGATTTAGTTATAATTTCAGCAACACCAATACCAGGAAATGAAAAATATGTATCTAAAGTTATAGACGATTTAATGAAAATAGGTGCAGAAGTTGTATACAGTTCTTTACAAGATATACATGTTTCAGGACATGCATCACAAGAAGAACAAAAATTAATGATGGCACTAATAAGACCTAAATATTTTATACCTGTTCATGGGGAATACAGACAATTAATAGCACATAAAGAGACAGCTGAATTAATGGGAATAGATAAAGATGATATATTTATTTTAAATAATGGTTCAGTATTGGAATTAACTCCAGAAGAAGGAAAAATAACAGGAACAGTTCCAAATGGAAAGATAATGATAGACGGATTAGGAATAGGAGATGTTGGAAATATCGTATTAAAAGATAGACAACATTTATCACAAGATGGACTTATAGTTGTAGTAATATCAATGAATAGCGAGGGATTAGTGGTTTCTGGTCCAGATATAATTTCTAGAGGATTTGTATATGTGAGAGAATCAGAAAATTTAATGGAAGAAATTAAACAAGTTGTAAGGAAAACATTAGATAATTTACAAGATAATAATGTTAAAGAATGGTCTATAATTAAATCAACAATAAAAGATAAAATTAGAGATTATTTATTCCAAAAAAATAAAAGAAACCCAATGGTATTACCAATAATTATAGAAGCATAAAAATATAATATGAAAGAAGGATATAAAAATGGACTATAAAGATTTAGCAAATTTAATATTTCCAGATATAAAAGATATTTCTTATTATGAAGAGAAATATCCAAGAAGAAATTTACCAGAAGATGCAATCGTAACCAGATTTGCACCAAGCCCAACAGGATTTGTTCATATAGGAGGATTATACTCAGCATTAATTGCAAGAAAGGTTACAAGTCAAACTAATGGAGTATTTTTCTTAAGAATAGAAGACACAGATCAAAAAAGAGAAGTAGAAAATGGTATAACAGGAATTATAGATTCCTTGAAAAAATTTGATATTATTCCAGATGAAGGAATGAAAAATGAAGATGAATCATTTGGAGAATACGGTCCATATAAACAAAGTCAAAGAAAAGAAATATATCAAGCTTATGCTAAATATTTAATTGAAAATAGACTTGCATATCCATGTTTTTGTACAGCTGAAGAACTAGACGAAATGAGAAAAAAACAAGAAGAAGCAAAAGTAATACCAGGATATTATGGTGTATGGGCAAAATATAGAAATTTACCAATCACAGAAGCAGCTGAAAAAATAAAAAATGGTGAAGAATACATTATAAGATTAAAATCACCAGGTGATCCAGAAAGAAAAATAAAATTCA
Source organism: uncultured Clostridia bacterium (assembly GCA_934183325.1). Classification (GTDB taxonomy): domain Bacteria; phylum Bacillota; class Clostridia; order TANB77; family CAG-508; genus CAKPSH01. The sequence goes on along the minus strand of CAKPSH010000013.1, from coordinate 25,129 downwards.
AAGATGTGATAAAAGGAAATGTAACATTCCCTGAAAATAATCAAGATATAGTTATTATTAAATCAGACGGATTACCAACATACCATTTTGCACATGCTGTAGATGACCATTTAATGGGAACAACACACGTAATTCGTGGAGATGAATGGTTATCTTCATTACCAGTACATGTTCAATTATTCCAAGTTTTAGGATTTAAAGCACCAAAGTATTGTCATATAGCTCCAATTTTAAAAGAAGAAAATGGAGCAAAGAGAAAGTTAAGTAAAAGAAAAGATCCAGAAGCAGCAGTAGAATATTATGCTAAAGAAGGAATTCCACCAGAAGCTGTTAAAGAATATTTATTAAATATTGCAAATTCAAACTTTGAACAATGGAGAAAACAAAACAAAAATGCTTCATTAGAAGATTTCGATTTACAATTAAATAAAATGAGTGTAAGTGGTGCTTTATTTGATATGGTTAAATTATTGGATATTTCAAAAACAGTAATATCAAAATATGATGCACAAACAGTATATGATTATGCTATAAATTGGGCAAATGAATATGATGCAGATTTGAAAGAATTATTAGAAAAAGACAAAGAATATACATTAAAGGTATTAGGAATAGAACGTGGAAATGAAAAGCCTAGAAAAGATATTTCTAAATGGTCAACAATAAAAGAAAATATTGATTACATGTATGATGAAAGATTTTTAAATCAAGACATTGCTTATGAATATCAAAAAATCAATGATAAGGAAGAAATTAAAAAGATTGTTGAAACATATATTGAAAAATATTTCGATTTATCAGATGATAAAAATACATGGTTTAATAAAATGAAAGATTTGGCAGAAGAATTTGGATATGCAAGAGAAGTAAAAGAATTCAAAGCAAATCCAGAGCAATTTAAAGGACATGTAGGAGATATATCAACAGTAATAAGAATATCTTTAACAGGAAGATCAAATACACCTGATATGTATGATATTATGCAAGTTTTAGGAAAAGAAAGTGTAATTAATAGATTACAAAAAGCTATAAAATAAAACAAAAGGTCGAGGTTATAATGCCTTGACCTTAAAAAATATAAGGAAGTAAAAATGAGAAATATAAAATTAACAATAGAATATGATGGAAAAGATTTTAATGGATGGCAAAAACAGCCTAATAAATTAAATATACAAGGTGAAATAGAAAGAGCAATAGAAGAGATTACGGGAGAAAAAGTTGAATTAAATGCATCAGGAAGAACAGATGCTGGAGTACATGCATTAGGACAAGTTGCAAATTTCAAAACTAATTCAAATATACCAATAGAAAAAATACCAATAGCACTAAATACTAAACTAAAAAAATCTATTAGAATACAGAATGCAGAAGAAGTAGATGAAAGATTTCATAGTAGATTTAATTGTAAAGAAAAAACATATAGGTATATAATAAATAACTCTGAATATGGAACCGCTATATATAGAACTTTAGAATTTTGTGTACCACAAAAATTAAATATAGAAGAAATGCAAAAAGCAGCAAAACATTTTGAGGGAGAACATGATTTCAAAGCTTTTAAAGCTAGTGGAACTTCATCAAAGAGTAGTGTAAGAACAATTTATAAAGCAGAAGTAACTAAAAAAGATAATAGAATATATATAGAATTAACAGGAAACGGTTTTTTATATAATATGGTAAGAATTATTTCAGGAACATTAGTTGATGTTGGATTAGGAAAAATAAAAGAAAGTGATATACCTTCAATAATTGAGTCTAAAAACAGACAAATGGCAGGAAAAACACTACCACCACAAGGCTTATATTTAGTAAATGTAAAATATGTATAAAAATCTGGGAACAAAAATAATAGAAATTCATAATATATAATAAAGAACTTTTTAGAGATTATAAGAATACCTTATATTTAAGAAAGGAATGAATATATATATGAATAATTTACTATTATTTTTTGCGTTACCAATTGCCACTATAATATTAGCAAGTGTTTTAGAAACTATATTACATTGTCCAATAAAAATTGCGGCAATCTTTTTTGCTATTTTTTTAGTTGTTGCATTTACAGCTTTTGATGAAACATTTCTAATTTATGTAATTTTATATACAATTTTAGCATTTATATCTGCTTTTCTAACAAGAATCATTATAAAATTAATAAGATGTGAGAGAGAAAATTCAAATACAGATATAGAAACGACAAGTGCTACTGTTAATACATTAAATGCTACAATAAATACCAATAGACCTCCTCTAATAAGTGAAAACAGCAATTCTTGTGGATGCAATACTAGATATAGGAGATATTAAGGTAAATCAAAATTAAAAAAACTAAAATTTTGAATAAACAAATAGGTGTAAAAAGCAGCAAATAGTCCTTGCAATAATTTGCCAATAATATAAGGCTTTATAGATATATTTTCTTCTGAAACAATGCTAAATACTTGGAGTATAACTGAAATACCTCCAAAACCAAGTAAAAATGCGCAAAGAATTATATTAATAGAAATTGCTTTTTCTGGAATATTTGCGACAATATTTACTCCATTAGTTAACTCAATAATACCACTTATAAGTCCTGATGAAAATTCAGGATTTATTTTTAGTACTTTAAATAAAGGAAGAACAATTACGGATAAAATATTTAAAATACCACTTTTGTTTATAATTGAGATAATAACACTAAATAGAACTACGAAACCACCTATTAGCATAACAGTATGTGTTGCAGTTGTAATACTAAGACCTAGAATTTTACCTAAACTATTTATGTTTGCAGATGTTTTTTCTTTAAAATATGAGACTTTATTGATTGAATTCGAAGTACTTTTAAATTTCCAAAACCTAAAAATTATTCCAACAGTAATACAAGCAAGAAGATGAGTAATAAATAATAAAAGTCCAATTTCAGTGTTACCAAAGAGTGAAATACCAACAGTTCCAATTATAAAAAGTGGTCCGGAGTTATTGGTAAAAGCTAAAAGTCGTTCAGCTTCAATGGGTGAGCATATCCCATCTTTTTTAAATTTTGAAACAATTTTTGCACCTGTAGGATATCCGCTTATAATTCCCATAATAAAAGGAAAAGAACCCTCTCCAGGAACATTAAATAAAGGTCTCATAATACAATTAAAAAATTTTCCTAAATAATCAATAACATTAGTATAACTAAGTAGTTCTGTAGCTATAAAAAATGGAAAAAGTGAAGGTACAACAGAGTTTGCCCATAATATTAAACCAGATTTAGCAGCAACTAAATTATCTTTTGAGAATAATACTAATGCAATTGTAAACAAAACAAATATAATTGATAAAATATTTTCCTTAACAGAAAACAACATAAACTTAAAACTTCTATTTTTCATATCGTATATATATTGTAAATTAAAGGAAAATATGATAAAGTAAAATATAGAAAATAATAATGGAGAAAAAAGTAATGGAAGAATATAGAATATTATCTAATATAAAATTTAAAGGAAAAAAATTTTTAGTATTATCTAATAAAAATTATGAAAAATATTTTTTAAGAGTAATAGAAGAAGATAAACTTGAATACCCAGAATTAGATGAATTTGCTGAATTATATAAAATTTACAATACATATGACATAAATAAAGTTTATTGTATTAATTTACCTATTATAATGAATAAAGAAAATAAAAAAAGTGGAAAAATAAAAATTGAACCAAAAGTATGGGTAAAAGGTGCTCTTGTATCATTAGCTATGGCAATTGCATTATCTGGTTGTGCACAAGATAGAGTAATAGCAAGCTCATCACAGAGTAATAGTGAATTAGAGAATACATCATCTTCAATTACTGTACAAATTCCAAGTGAAGAAGAAAGTAGTAGTCCTGAGACAACGGATCTAGAAAGCAGTCAAAACAGTCAGACAAAAGAAGAACAAGAAGATCCTATTATTCAGGATTTAAATTCTTACGGAATCAATACGGAAAAACTAACAGATAATGTATATATAATAAAAGAATTCTTCAGCGATGTTTATTGCACAGATGTAAAGGACTTTAAAAATTATGTTGATTTAAAAAATCCAACTTATGAAGATGTAAAAAATATAGTAATAAATAATCAAGATATTCCAGAACAATATCAAGAGTGGTTAGTCGAAGAATTGAACAATTTACAAGAAGCAATGCCAGATTTAGATTTGACAGTTTTAGCATATAATATGCAAAGAGCAAAAATAACATATAAAACAGATGAAGAGATACAAGCAGTAGCTAGTGAAAATACAATGGCATATTTTGTAAGACAAACAGGAGAAATTGTTGTTAATCCAGAAACAGCAACTAAATGGATTATAGCACATGAAGTACTTGGACATGGTTTAACAGAAGCGGAAGTAGATTATAATGGAAATAAAATACAAAAACTAACAAAAATGCCAACAGTAATTGTTAAAGATGATGGAACATATACTATTGAACTATTTGGAAATTCCATGGAAGAAGCAAAAGCGGAAAGAATTGCAGAGATAGCAAGTAAAGGATCGCTGGGAGAAAACTTGGCATATGTATCAGAAGAAGAACAAATTAGAATCTTTTTGGAAGCTATTGATATGAGTTTGGAAGAATTTATTGCTAAAGGAAATTATGGCTTATATAATAAAATGAAAGAAGTAGGAATAGAAAATCCATTGGAATATATTGAATGTGCAGATGTTAACTTACAATCAAAGGAGCAAGATTTTACACTTGATGGAATTGATGATGAGGATAAGGATATTAAAGGAAATATAAGACGTTTTTTTACAGAAATGGCTGAAATATGGAAACAACAGGGAGAGAGTGTTGATGATATTTGTTTACGAGTTGAAGAAATAACGAAAAATCCGAATATAAACTTTTTATGGAGAAATAGACAAACAGATGCAATTGTAAACATGCAAGAAATTACAGAAGAAACTGTTGCATGTATTCAAGAAGATGAAAGAAACTAAGAAAACTGGAAAAATAAGAAAAAATATGATATTATATATAGTATAATTTTTGAAAGGTAGGAGATTGGTATGATAGCAATTGGTTGTGATCATGGAGGATATAAATTAAAAGAAGAAATAAAAAGATATTTTGACGAAACAGGAATTGAATATAATGATGTAGGAACATATTCAGAAGAAAGCGTAAATTATCCAGAATATGCTGCTAAAGTTGCTGAAGAAGTACAATCAAAAAAAGCTGAAAAAGGAATTGTAATATGTCGTTCAGGAATAGGTGTATCAATGGTGGCAAATAAATTCAAAGGAATAAGATGTGCACCTTGCTATCAAGAAACAACCGCAAAATTTTCGAGAATGCATAATGATGCAAATGTATTAGCTTTAGGAGCAGATTATGTTACAGTAAATGAAGCTATATGTATAGTAAGAATGTTTTTAGCAACAGAATTTGAAGGTGGAAGGCATCAATATAGAATTGATTTAATAAATGAAATAGAAGATAAAAATATGAAATAAGACAGAAAGGAGAAAATATGGAGAAAAAGAGAATTTTAACAGGAGATAGACCAACAGGAAAATTACATATAGGACATTATTTCGGATCTTTAAAAAATCGTGTAAAATTACAAAATGAAGGAAAATATGAACAATATATATTAATTGCAGATGTTCAAGCATTAACAGATAATTTTAATAATCCAGAAAAAGTAAGAAAAAATGTAAGAGAAGTTGCAATGGATTATTTATCAGTAGGAATAGATCCAGAAAAAACAACAATATATATTCAATCACTTATACCAGAAACCGCAGAATTAACAGTATATTATTCAAATTTAGTAACAATAGCTAGATTAGAAAGAAATCCAACTGTAAAAACAGAATTAGCTCAAAAAAGAGAAGTATTTGGAGAAAGTGTAACATATGGATTTTTAGGATATCCAGTAAGTCAAGCAGCAGATATAACAACATTTAATGGAGAACTTATACCAGTTGGAGAGGACCAATTACCTTTAATAGAACAATGTAGAGAAATTGTAAGAAAGTTTAATAGTATTTATGGTGAGGTATTAACAGAACCAGAAGCCATTTTATCTAATGAAAAAAGAATAAAAGGATTAGATGGTAATGAAAAAATGGGGAAATCATTGGGAAATGCAATATATTTATCTGATCCAGAAGAAGAAGTTAATAAAAAGGTTATGAGTGCAGTAACAGATCCAAACAGAATAAAAAAGGATGATTTAGGTAATCCTGATGTTTGTATGGTTGCATATTATCATAATTTATTTAGCTCTGAAGAAGAATGCAAGACTGTTTGTGAAGAATGTAGAAGCGGAAAAAGAGGATGTGTTGCTTGTAAAAAGCAATTAGCTAAAAATATAAATAAAGAACTAGAACCAATTAGAGAGAAAAGAAAATATTATGAGGAACATCCAGAAATAGTAGATAAAATTTTAATGGATGGAACAAGAAAAGCTCAAAATGAAGCAAAGAAAACTATGAAAAAAGTAAAGAAAGCAATGATGCTTGATTACTTTGAAGAATAGATATAGGAGGAAAGAATGTTTACTGATTTTGCAAAAATAATAATTAAATCCGGAAATGGTGGAAATGGTGCAATAACGTTTAGACGTGAAAAATATGTCGCAGCAGGAGGACCTGATGGTGGTGATGGAGGCAAAGGTGGAGATATTTACTTTATAGTTGATAAGGATATGAACACTTTAGTTGACTTTAGATTTCAAAAAAAATTTAAAGCAGAAAATGGTCAAGATGGAGAAGGTAGCAATAGATATGGAAAAAGCGGAGAAGATTTATATATAAAAGTACCACAAGGAACTATTGTAAAAGATGCGGAAACTGGAAAAATCGTTGCTGACTTATCAAAAATAGGACAAGTTGAATTGATTGCCCCAGGTGGAAGAGGTGGAAAAGGAAATTCACACTTTGCAACAGCAACAAGACAAGCACCTAGATTTGCACAGGATGGAGAAAAAGGAATAGAAAAAGAAATTATATTAGAATTAAAATTATTAGCTGATGTAGGATTATTAGGATTTCCAAATGTAGGTAAATCAACATTCTTATCTGTTGTAACATCTGCAACACCTAAAATAGCAGATTACAATTTTACAACAATAAATCCAAATTTAGGTGTTGTAAAAACAGAATTTGGAGATGACTTTGTTATTGCTGATATTCCAGGAATTATTGAAGGAGCTAGTGAAGGAGTAGGATTAGGACTTCAATTTTTAAGACATGTTGAAAGGACAAGATTATTATTACATTTTGTTGATGTATCTGATTTAGCTCAAATGTCTCCAAAAGAAAGCTATTATACTATAAATAATGAATTAAGAAAATACAGTGAAAAATTAGCTGAAAAGAAACAAATTATAGTTGCTACAAAGATTGATTCAATGCAAAATAATGAAAAAATACAAGAATTAGAAGAGATAGCTAAAAAAGAAAATACAAAAATATTTAAAATTTCATCTGCAACAGGAGAAGGAGTTAAAGAACTTATAAAATATGTTTCTAAGACATTAAAAGAATTGCCAAAAGAAGAAATGGTTGAAGAAGATGAAAAGATTGTTTATACATTACAAGATAAAAAAGACGAATTTGAAGTAGTAAAGGAAAATGGAGAATATTTAGTTAGTGGACCAGCAGCAGAAAGATTAATGGGAAGAGTAAATATTCAAGATAGAGAATCAATGCATTATTTCCATAAACAACTTGTTGAAATTGGAATTGAAGGCAAGTTAAAGGAAATGGGAGTTAAAGATGGAGATAGAGTTAAGATATTAGACTGGTATTTTGACTGGGAAGATTAGAAGAATAATAAAAAACTACGTATATTAATTGAAAAATTAATATATGTAGTTTTTTTGTATTTTAGAAATTTTTTCATTATTAAAAGTATTTAGAAAATTTCTAAAAATTAGTTATTAGCAACCACAATTGTTATTATTTCCGCAACAGCAGAATATCAATATAATAAGAATTATTATCCAGCAACAGTTGTCTCCACCGAAACCAAATCCGCCACCACCACAGCATCTATTCTCAGGCATGTAAATTCACCTCCTCTTAGACTTAAAAATGGAATAATTACTAATTAAGTATTAATTGCAGCAACATCTTTTGCCACAACCGCAACAAAATAGTAGCAGGAATAAAATAATGAACCATAAGATTTCACTATCATTTGAACAACAGCCGTTCATTTCTTAAAACCTCCTATAATTTAATTGTTTTTTTCTCAATCATTTGTTATGATATATATTATTCAAAAGATAAAAAAAGGTTACAGATGAAAAAGTGTTGAAGATTGATGTCAAATAATAAAAGAAAGGATAAATATTATGAGAAAATATAAAATAGCTGTTGTAGGTGCAACTGGTGTTGTCGGAGAAATGATGAGAAAGGTTTTGGAAGAAAAGAAATTACCTATAAATAAATATGCATTCTTTGCTTCAGCAAAATCAGCTGGTAAAAAAATTGAATTTATGGGAAAAGAATATATCGTAAGAGAATTAAAAGAAAATTCTTTTGAAGAAAAATTTGATTTTGCCTTATTTTCAGCAGGTGGAGAAACGTCAAAAAAATATTCACCAATAGCTGCAAAAAATGGATGTATTGTAATAGATAATAGTAGTGCATTTAGAATGGATGAAAAAGTGCCATTAGTTGTTCCAGAAGTAAACTGTGAGCAGGCAAAGAAAAATAATGGAATAATAGCTAATCCAAATTGTTCAACAATTCAAGCTGTAGTTGCTTTAAAACCATTAGATGATAAATATAAAATTAAAAGAATTGTATATTCGACTTATCAGGCAGTTTCTGGAGCAGGAAGTAAAGGAATAAATGATTTAGAAAATGGAATAAAAGGATATGTAGAAAATGAAAAATATGAACTACAAAAATTTAATTACCCAATATTTAATAATTGTTTGCCACAGATAGATGTATTTCTTGAAAATGGTTATACAAAAGAAGAAGAAAAAATGATAAATGAAACAAGAAAAATATTAAATAGACCAGAATTAAAGATAACAGCTACCACAGTCAGAGTACCTGTAATGAACTCACATAGTGAATCTATAAATGTAGAATTTGAAAATGAATTTGAAATTGAAGAATTAATAAATACATTGAAAAACTCTAAAGGAATAATAGTTCAAGATGATATATCAAAGGAATTATATCCTTTAGCTATTAATACAACAGGAAGTGATGAAGTTTATGTAGGAAGAATAAGACGTGATTATAGTGTGGAGAATGGTGTAAACTTATGGGTAGTAGCTGATAATATTAGAAAAGGTGCAGCAACCAATGCTATACAAATAATGGAATATTTAATGGATGAAAATGATTAGCTTATACTGAAAAGTAAGCTTGTATAATAGAAGAATTTTATACAAAAGTATTAAATTAAAATATAATTAAAAAGATAAAAATATTAAATTTAATCAAGTAAGTTACATAAATTGACAAAAAATAAAAATAAATGTATAATAATATTAAGTGTGCGGATAGCACATGCAAACCAGACGGTATTTGCCGTCGCAAAACAAAAGAGGAGTTTGACTATGAAAATGTTCACTAAAAAGGAAATCAATGGCATCCGCGAGATGTTCGACCAGCTTATTTCGATTAATCGGTGGTCGAGCTGTATGTACGGACCGCGTTATGCGGAGCTGGGCAAGCAGGCTTTGAATTCTGCCATTGCATATTTCTTGGCTGCTGAGGCTGAGAACGGGGGTAAGAAGATCAACTGGGAGTTGTTCCCGCGGATCGCGATTCATCGCGGTTTCGAAAAGACTGTTCTTGTGGATATCCGTGAGGATGATGTTGAACGCATCTTCTACAATGCAGGTCTGCCAATCAATAAGTTCTTTGAGCTTATTGAGAGGGAAATTGCGGAAACGACAAGCAACGAGTTCCGCGAGTGGTTGGAGGTTCCGGAAGATTGTTTGGAAAAGCGTATCTATCGGGCAGCAACCAAGTTGGCGACTCGTCTCGAACTCTGGGAGGCCTCTCGTACTACGGCTATTGCTGACTACAGCGAAAAGCTGAAGGAAATCGAGGGAACCTTGGGTGAGTTTTATGATTTGCCTGGGTTCAGCCGTATGGCTTTGGAATGCTCTGCGGAGATGAAAATTTTCCGCAAAATTTCGAGCCTGCGTAACCGCATCCGCTGGCAGAAGCGCATCTGCACGGTTCCGTGTAGTGTTCTGGGTCATCTCTTTGAGGTGGGTGTTCTTGGATACCTTTTGGCTCTGGAAAAATACCAGGATGAAGCTGTGGCAGCACGTTGCTTCTTTATTGGTATTTTCCACGATCTCCCTGAGGCATGGACTGGTGATATGCCTAGTCCTATCAAGGATGCTATCCCTGGACTCCGCCAGGCCACTGAAAACTTCGAAAACGACCGGATGAACCGGCACGTTTATCAGAAGTTGCCTGTGCACCTGAGCACTGCACTCCATCTGGTAATGATGGAGGAGGCTGATGCGCTTGAGTATAAGCCACTTATGAAGTGTGCGGATTACCTGAGTGCTGATCTCGAGTGCATGCGCCAGAGGATGGCTGGAAACCGTGACCTTTACTTCCGTGATGTGTTGCAAAACGATGTCACAGTGAAGAAGGCACAGTTCTCTACCGCATTTCAGGTGATCTTTGAGGAGGCTGAAAAGCTCCTGAAGTAACCTGAAAAAAGTTTATCCTTTTTAGCAACAAAGCGGGCGTGATTATTCACGTCCGCTTTGTTTTAATAGATAAAAATAAAAAATAAAAACTTTCCAAGTATTGACAGTTTGGAAAAAACAAGGTATAATTAATACATACAAAAAGAGAATAACAGAAGAGTGGAAGCAAATTCCACTCTTTAGTTTTGAGGAGGTATATATTTGGCAAATATTGAAGAAAAAGTTGAAAAGTTAATTGAAAGTAAGGTCAATGAACTAGGATATGACTTATATGATGTTGAATATGCAAAAGAGGGAAAAGATTATTATTTAAGAATATTCATAGACAATGAAAAGCGGAATAGACTTAAATGATTGTGAAAAGGTTAATGATGGAATTAATGAAATATTAGATAATGAGAATTTAATTAAAGAACAATATTTCTTAGAGGTATCTTCACCTGGAATTGAGAGAATATTAAGAAAAGATAAACATTTAGAACAAAATATTGGTAAAGAAGTTACAATTAATTTATTTAGAAATTTAAATAATACAAAGCAAATAGATGGTATACTAGAAAAATTTGATAAAGAAAATATATATGTAAAACAAGCAGACAACGAAATAGTAATAGAAAGAAAGAATATAGCTTTAATCAAAACAAAATTTAATTGGTAATAGTTTAGAAAGGAATGATAAAAATGAAAGCAATAGACAATAAAGAATTAGAACAAGCATTGGTTTTGTTGGAACAAGAAAAAGGAATAAAGAAAGAGGTTTTATTAGAATCAATAGAAACAGCATTAGTAACAGCATATAAAAGAAATTATGATTCAAGTGATAATGTAAAAGTTACAATAGATAAAGAAACAGGAGAAACACATGTATATTCTGTAAGAGAAATTGTTGAAGAATATCCAGATCCAATATTAGAAATTTCATTAGAAGAAGCTCAAAAAATTAATCCATCAGCAATGCTAGGAGAAACTCTTAATATTGAGATAGTACCTAAAGACTTTGGAAGAATAGCAGCACAAACAGCTAAACAAGTTATAATTCAAAAATTAAGAGAAGCAGAAAGAAATATGGTATTTGGAGAATTTAATGAAAGAAAAGGAGAAATTCTTTCAGGAGTTGTTCAAAAAGCTGATACAGGAGTTATAATAGTAGATTTAGGAAAACTAGAAGGAATTATGCCTAAAAAAGAACAAATACCAACAGAAAGTTATAGTGTAAATGATAAAATAAAAGGATATGTTCTTGATGTTGTAAGAGGAAGTAAGGGAAATCCACAAGTTATAATTTCAAGAGCTTGCGGAGAATTTGTAAAAAAATTATTCCAATTAGAAATACCAGAAATATACGAAGGATTAATAGAAGTAAAAAGTGTTTCAAGAGATCCAGGAAGTAGATGTAAAGTAGCAGTTGCATCTTCAGACGAAAACATAGATCCAGTTGGTTCTTGTGTAGGACAAAAAGGTGTGAGAATTCAAAATATAATAAATGAATTAAATGGAGAAAAAATAGATGTTATAGAATGGAACGAAGATCCATCAATATTTATAGCAGCAGCATTATTACCAGCACAAGTTATGGCTGTTGATATAAAGGAAGAAGAAAAACAAGCAAGAGTAATCGTTAAAGATGACCAATTATCATTAGCTATTGGAAAATCAGGACAAAATGCAAGACTTGCTGCTAAATTAACAGGATGGAAAATTGATATAAAATCAGAAACACAATTTAGAGAGATGTTAGAACAACAAGAAAGTGAAGAATCAGATGAAACAGAAGTAGAAGAATAATTTCTCGAGGAGGAAAATATTTGAATATAGAAAATCAAAAAAGAAAAATATTAGGAATGCTTGGAATATCTGCAAAAGCAGGAAAAATGGTATGTGGAACAGATGCAACTTTAGAAGATATTGAGAGAAGAAAAGTATGTCTAGTTATTGTTGCAGAAAATGCATCAGACAAAACAAAGAAAAATATCGAATTTGTATGTAAAAAGAAAAAAGTAGAATACATAGAATTTGGAAACATAGATGAGATAAGCAAAGCAATTGGAAAAAACAATAAAGCTATAATAGGTATAAAATCAAAAGGTTTGGCTGAACAAATAGTTAAACTTATAAAAGAAAATGGAGGTGATTTGCTTAATGGATAAAATAAAAATTCATGAATTAGCAAAAGAACTAGAAATGACAAGTAAGGAAGTAATAGCAATAGCAAATGAGTTGGGAGCAGGCGTAAAAAGTCATTTAAGTACAGTTGATGAAGAGATGGTAAATAAAATAAAAAATAAAGTAAAAAATAACAATGAAAAGGTTAAAGCTAAAAAAACAAATAGTCAAGAGAAGAAACAAGAAGAACAATCTCCAGTAATTATTAGAAGAGCCGTAATTATAGAAGATGAAGAAGAAAAAAAGAAAGATGCTTCAAATACAACTAGTATAAAAAAAGATGTAGGAAAAGTAGTTGAGAGAAAAAATAGGGATTACAATATAGTATATAGAAATAAACCAACTAAGCCAATGACGGCTAGTGAACTTTTTGGATTAAATAAGAAGAAAAAAGAAGAAAAGCCTGATGAAGTAAAAAAAATAGAAACCTCACAGGTTCAAGAGATAAAAAAAGAAAAAGTTGAAGAGATAAATAATGAAGTTAAGTCAGAAGAGAAAAATAAAATAGAAGAAGTAAAACCATTAGAAGTAAAGGAACAACAAAAAAATATGAGTAATAAGACTGAAATTAAAGAAAACAAAAACAACAATTCTGTAAATACAGAAAAAAGATTTGATAGAAATAACCTAAATAGAGATAATAGAAATAATAATCAAAATTATTCAAATAGAAATAATTCTAGCTATGGAAATAGAAACAACTTTGATAGAAATAATAATTACGATAGAAATAATAGATATCAAAATAATAATTATAACAGAAACAACAATGGAAATAATAACCAAAATAATAGTCAAAGCTATGGAAATAGAAATAATTATGATAGAAACAATAGAAACTTTGAAAGAAACTCTAATAATGGTTCTAATAACTACAATAACTCTAATGGAAACAATAGATTCCAACAAAGAGGATTTAATAGAAATGGAAATGATTCTAATAACAATTATCATGATAGAAATAATAATTATAACAGAAATAATACTAGCAATGGATTTAGAGGAAATAGACCATTGGACGAAAAGGGAATTGAAAAAAATATTAAAAACATAATGGAAACAGAATTCGGTGAGAAGGAAGTTATAAGAGAATATAATAAAAATCAAAATAAACAAAAAAATATAAAGTCAGATGAATCAAAAGCCAAGAAAAGTGCAAAGTCTAGAAGAAATGATATGGCTTCTAACTTCGATAGTGAAAAATTAAAAGATTTAAAACAAACAAATAGATTATCTAATATGTTTGATGATCAAGAAGGCGGAATGCTAGACTATTATGACTTGAGCAAGAGAAGAGATAAAAAGAACAAAAAGAAGAATAATGCTCAACAAGAAGAAAGAAATAAACAAAAAATCTTTGAACTTACTGAAATAACAATTCCTGAAACGATAACTGTTAAAGACTTAGCTGCAGAAATGAAAAAAACAGCTGGAGATGTAATTAAAAAGTTATTAAACTATGGAATTATGGCAACAATAAATAACGATATTGATTTTGATACAGCATTCTTAATTGCAGGAGAATTTGGAATAACTGCAAAGAAAAAAGAAGTTGTTACAGACGAAGAAATCTTATTTGATGATACTGAGGATAAACCAGAGGAATTAGTAACACGTCCACCAGTTATAGTGGTTATGGGACACGTAGATCATGGAAAAACATCTTTATTGGATGCAATAAGACAAACTAATGTAATTGAAGGAGAAGCAGGTGGAATTACTCAAAAAATAGGTGCTTATAAGGTAGAAGTTAATGGTAGAGAAATAACGTTCTTAGATACACCAGGTCATGAAGCTTTTACAAGTATGAGAGCTAGAGGAGCACAGGTAACAGATATAGCGATATTAGTAGTTGCTGCAAATGATGGAGTAATGCCTCAAACAGTTGAAGCAATTAACCATGCAAAATCAGCTGGAATTCCAATTATAGTAGCAATAAACAAAATAGATGTACCAGGAGCAAATCCACAAAGGGTAAAAGAAGAATTAATGAAATATGATTTAGTACCTGAAGAATGGGGAGGAAGTACAGTATTTGTTGAAATATCAGCAAAGAAAAGAATAAATATTGATGGATTACTTGAAATGGTATTACTTGTTGCTGATATGCAAGAATTAAAAGCTAATCCAAATAAGCAATCTAAGGGTGTTGTAATAGAAGCTAGACTTGATAAGACCAAAGGTCCTGTTGCAACAATGCTTGTACAACGTGGTACTTTAAATACAGGAGATATGATTGTCGTAGGTTCAGTAATTGGAAAAGTTAGAGCTATGACAAATGAATATGGTAAAAAAGTAAAAAAAGCTGGACCATCTACACCAGTGGAGATACTAGGATTAACTGAGGTACCAGAAGCTGGAGAAACTTTCTATGAAGTAAAAGATGAAAAAACAGCTAAACACTTAATAGAAAAGAGAAAACGTCAAGCAAGAGAAAAGTCTATAAATTCATTATCAAGAGTAACATTGAATGATTTATACAGTCAAATAGAAAAAGGAAAATTAAAAGAATTAAATTTGATAGTAAAAGCAGACTTACAAGGCTCAGTAGAAGCAGTGCAATCAAGTTTAGAAAAATTATCTAATGATGAAGTAAAAGTAAAAGTTATTCATGCTAATGTTGGTGGTGTTACAGAATCAGATGTTACCTTAGCTAAAGTTGCAAATGCAATAATTATAGCATTTAATGTTAGACCAGAACCATTAGCAAAAGCAGCTGCTGAAAAAGATAATATAGAAATAAAAACATATTCAGTAATTTATAATGCTATTGAAGATGTAAAAGATGCTATGACTGGTATGCTTGATCCTAAATATGAGGAGAAGATAATTGGTAATGCTGAAATACGTCAAATATTTAAAGTAAGTTCAGTAGGAACAATAGCTGGATGTTATGTAACTTCTGGAAAAGTTGAACGTCATGCAGGGGTAAGAGTAATAAGAGATAATGTTGTTATACATGATGGAAAACTAGTGTCATTAAAGAGATTTAAAGATGATGTAAAAGAAGTAACTGAAGGTTATGAGTGCGGACTACAAATTGAAAACTTTAACGATATACAAGAAGGAGATACACTTGAAGTGTATATAATGGAGGAAAAAAAGAGAAGCTAATTTAAGGCTTCTCTTAGAAAGGAATAATAATGAATAAAAATTCAAATAGATTAGGACGAATAGATGAAGAATTGAAAAAAGAAATAAGTAGTATAAT
This sequence comes from uncultured Clostridia bacterium, assembly GCA_934183325.1. GTDB lineage: Bacteria > Bacillota > Clostridia > TANB77 > CAG-508 > CAKPSH01. The sequence goes on along the minus strand of CAKPSH010000013.1, from coordinate 9,081 downwards.
TACTTATGATTTAAAAAATCCTAATATTACAGGAATGATAAGCGTTACCAAAGCAAAAATAACACCTGATTTGAAATATGCTAAGGTATATGTAAGTATTTTAAATTCTAAAAATGTAAAAGAAACTTTAGCAGGATTAAAAAAATCATCAGGTTTTGTAAGATCAGAAGTTGCTAAAAGAATTAATCTAAGAATTACACCAGAAATTATATTTATATTAGACGATTCAATGGAATATGGAGAAAGAATAGATAAAATCTTAAAGGAAATATTACCAGAGAGAAAAGAAAATAATGAAAATTAAAATTTATTATAAATAAATGAAATTTTTAGTGTGAAGAGGAGAAAAATAATGACTTTAGATGATATAAAAAACGAGATAGATAATGCAAAAACAATTATAATAGAAACTCATGAATCTCCAGATGGAGATGCAATTGGCAGCAGTTTAGCAATGATGCTAGCATTAAAAAGTATAGGAAAAGAAGTTGATGTTGTAATACCAACATTTGCACGAACATTTAAATTTCTACCAGGAGCAGATGAGATAAAAAAAGAAGGCAGAAACATTCAATATGATTTAGGTATTGCACTAGATTGTACAGACACAAAGAGATTAGCTGGATATGAACCATGCTTTGAAAATGCTAAAGCATCAATATGTATAGATCATCATGGAAGTAATAAAATGTTTGCTGATTATAATTATGTGGATCCAGTTGCACCAGCTTGTGCACAAATTTTAATAATTGTATTAAATAAATTAGGAATAGAGATAAATAAGGATATAGGAACATGTCTTTTAACAGGAATAATAACTGATACAGGAGGATTTAAATATGCAGGTGTAACAACAGAGACATTTGAGTTTGTTGCAGATTTATTAAGGAAAGGTGTAAATGTATCAGATACTTATAAGAGAGTAATGCAAATTAAAACAAAGGCAAATTATTTACTTTCTAAAAAAGTAATAGATAGAATGGAATTTTTAGAGGATGGAAAAATAACATTTTCTTATATAACAAAAAATGATTTAGAAGAGGTAAATGCAGAAGAAGGAGATCATGAAGGTCTTGTTGATATTGGTAGAGATATTGAAGGTGTTGAAGTTTCAATATTCTTAAGAGAAATTGAAAATGGATCATTTAAAGCTTCTTTACGTTCAAATAGTTATGTTAATGTATCAGATGCTTGTATAATGTTTAATGGTGGAGGACATTTTCATGCAGCAGGTTGTACGATAAATATGGAATTAGAAGAAGCAAGGGAAAAGATAGTAAATCATATAAAAACATATTTAAAATAAAATCAGGTTGCTTTTAGAAGCAACCTAATTTTATATGGAAAGGAATTGTACAATATGGATGGAATAATTATTATAAATAAAGAAAAACAATTTACTTCAAATGATGTTGTTCAAATTGTTAAACATACGCTTAATGAAAAGGTAGGACATACTGGAACTCTTGATCCGAATGCAACAGGTGTGCTTCCAATATTAATTGGAAAAGGAACAAAAATATCAAAATATCTTATAAATCACGATAAGATTTATGAGGCAGTACTGCAACTAGGAATGAAAACAGAAACGGGAGATGGAGAAGGAAGCATACTAGAAAAAATAGAAGTAAGTAATGATACAATGGAAGAAGAAAATGTAAATAAGGTATTATCAAGTTTTATAGGAAAACAAAGTCAAACTCCTCCAATGTATTCTGCAATAAAAGTAGATGGAAGAAAATTATATGATTATGCAAGAGAAGGAAAAAAAGTTGAAATACCAATAAGAAATATTGAAATATATAATATGAATTTGATTGAAATAAGTTTAATAGAAAAGCAAATTAAATTTAGAGTAGAGTGCTCCAAAGGAACATATATAAGAACTTTATGTGAGGATATTGCAGAGAGACTAGGAACAATTGGATTTATGAAAGAATTAAATAGGATACAAGTTGGAGAATTTAATATCGAACAATCAGTAAAGATAAACGAGCTAAAAGAAAATAAAAACAATATGGAATATTTAAGAAATCATATTATAAGTATAGAAAAACTTTTTGAAGGGAAAGAAATAATAAAATTGCAAGAAAAAGAATTAGAAAAATTTTTGAATGGTGTAAAAATTGATATAGATAAGAAAGATGGAATATATAAAATCTATGACGATAAAGAAAAATTTATAGGAATTGGTGTCGAAAAAAATAAAAAAATGAAAAGAGATGTCATTTTGTGAGATACGATTTACCTTAGAAAGAGTTGACTTACACGGATTTTGAAAATATAATATATACATAATAAATCCTGAAAGGGATGTATAGAAAGAAGGAATTACAATGTTGGGATTTTTGATTGGTGGATTTGACACAGATGGCATGCCGACCTCTCAGCCTACACCGTCTAGTGAACCTAGAGATGTTCACTAGCATTCCAAGCACAAGGAGGACTGCTTTGCAGTCCTCCTTTGGTTTTCATATAATAGAATTGTGATAGAATTTTATAATAAGGAAAATATCAGGCTTGTTTTTATGAAATATTGCAAAATTTGCATAAATATGTTAAAATAAAAAAGATGTTAACAAGATTTTTCATAATATATTTATGCAGTGAAATAAACATTATGTTTTTTAATAGGAGAAAAAAAGAATAAATGAATGAATTAAAAAATATTAAAGCTGTATTTCTAGACATAGATGGAACCTTAGCAAACAGCAAATGGGAAATTACGGAAGATACAAAAGTACCAATACAAAAAATGAAGGATAAAGGAATTTATGTTGTATTGTGTTCTGGAAGAAGTAATAAAGATGTATGTGAGTTTAGTAAAAAAGCCCTGGCTTCGGATTATGCAATTTCATCAAATGGTGCACAAATATATAATTATAAAACAAATGAAAACTTCTATAAAGATGATATTCAATATGATGTTTTAAAGAAAATTTGGACATACTGTGAAAAAAATAAATTAGAATTGATATTGAATGGAAAAGATACGCAATATGGTAATGACATGTTTTGTAGTGATATGTATAAAGATAAAAATATAATAAGAAATGTAGAAGAGCTAAAGGATAAAGAAATTTTTCAAGTTATAGTAAATAGCAATAAATATGAGGATATGAAAAAGTGTGAAGAATTTATTAATGAGCATAAGCAAATAAAAATCGCGAATTATAGCAAGGATTATATTAGAGCAAATTATAATTCAAAAGAACCATATTATATTTTTATAAATAGTTGCTCTACAGATAAAGGAATTGCAATAAATAAATTCTTAGAAGCTATGAATATAAAAAAAGAAGATACAATTTGCTTTGGAGATAGAATAAATGATATAACTATGTTCAATAGTTGTGGGAAAACGGTAGCAATGAAAAATGCAGATGAAGATCTGAAAAAGATAGCAAATTATATAACTTTATCAAATGACGAAAATGGTGTTGCTGATTTTATAAATAGATATATGTAAAAGAGTGATTAACACTCTTTTTTCTTTTTGCAAAAATATTACAAATATATTACAAAACATAAAAAATTATTGAAAATATGTTAATTTTATTCTATTATATAATATATAAGTATTTAAAACCAAAGAGTATAAATAAGGAGTAGAAAATCGATGATAAATTTAAATGAAGAAGAATTAATTAATAACATAAATATAGTATTAAATGATTTAGATACTCTTTGTGATGATGAGTTAATAAAGAAAATTATAGATAATATAGAATTATTTAAATTATTTCAGGAAAAATTAAACATATTATTAGAAAAATATTTAATAAAGAGAAAAAATGATAAAAAACAAAGTGAAATTTCAGAAAAACTAAAAATTTGTTTTATAAAGATAATTGAAAAACAAAAAATATTTGGAAAAATACAGGAATTACAAGATATAGTTTTATTAATAATAAATAATTTAGCTCATTACGAAAACAGATTGATTTTTAGAGTTAGACATAGCAAAGAAATAGAAATGATTTTTGAATGTTTGGAATACCAAAAAAATAGGGAAGAATATATAAAAATAATAGAAAGAAATAGTATAAGTCAAGATAAAAAATTAAATAAAGTATTGAACAATTATGAAAATTTATCTTATGAAAGAATATTATTTGAAAATGTTATTAGAATTTTGAAGACAAATATTGATAAAATATCTACTGAAGATATAACACAAATCATTAAAAAAATAGATTCAACATTATATATAAAAAATATAATAGACAAGAGAGAAGAAAATTTACAAGAAGAAGATAAGAAAACTTTGAAATTATATGCTAAGACTATGATTCCAATCAAGGCAGAAAAAAATATAGAAATGTTAAAAGAAGATGAATTGGTTAAAGCTTTTTTAGATGGAAGAATTATGGAGGACAAATTATCTTTAATAGTTGCAAATGCTATACCTGTAAATGAATTTGAAAAATTATTATTTAGTATAGGAGTTGAAAGTAAAAGTAAATTAATTGATGATATCGAAATGAAAGAGTTGGAACCAAGTGAGCAATTAGTGGTTGATGAGATGCTTGAAAAAGCAGGAATAAAAATATATACAAAAAATAAATATGTTGAAGATGATAATAACTGTTTAGTAACACTTGAGGATTTAAAAAAATTTTATAGTGAGATTCAGGTTGATGAACTTTATAATACAAGAGAAGAACTTTATAAATTAAGTTTACAAGAGAGTAAAAATAAAATAAAATTAACGAATGAACAAAAAAGAACATATAGAGAAGTTAGTGACATTATAAAAATGATGACTAGAAAAATGAGAGAAAAAGTGAATTCTCAAATTATAGAATTTATTGAGAGAAATAGAGATGATAAGAAAAAATCAAGTATTAATCCAAATGTTAAATTAAAGGAACAGAAAATTGATAGAAAAACTAAAGTTATATTAGCACTTATTTATAGAGATTATATCTGTGCAGATGAAGAGAGAAAAAAGATATTAGAAGAAGAAAAAATAAAATTAGAAAAATCAGCTAAGGAAAAGCAAGAAAAAAAGAGTCCATTATTACATAAAAAAATTATTGAAATTCAAAACAGAATATGTAAAAAGAAAAAAATGTAACCAAAAAATTAAAATTTCATAATATATATAAACAAACTAGTGTAATTTATTACACTAGTTTTATGTTTAGAAAGGAAGATATATGGATTATGAAATTATGATGAATGGTAATGTAAAAATAGGACAATTTGCTCCAGAATTTGAAGCTGAGACTACACAGGGAAATATAAAGTTAATAGATTATAGAAAAAAATGGGTGGTTTTATTTTCACATCCACGGAGATTTTACCCCCGTATGAGCATACAATTTGGGGAAATATCAGAAACACTCGATATTGTATAACATATGTCAATATATAACTCGGATAATTTTGACAGAATAAATGAGATTGTGGTATTATATGGAAATAGAAAAATAGTAATTTGTTGGAATGTAGGATTGATTATGATAAAATTAAAAAATAGGAATTTTGTTAATTATATTAGAAAATTTATTATAATTAGCTTATATATTTTTGTAAAGAGGTGTAAATATGAGTGATTCAAAAGAAAATGTTGATGTGTTAAAAATGTATAAAGAAGAAAGTACTACACAAAGAGATGAAGTTTTAAAAAAGTATAACTTAAATGAAGAAGGACTTACTAGTAAACAAGCGGAAGTTAATATTAAGAAATTTGGTCTTAACGAAACAAAAAAGGCTAAACCTAAGAAGTGGTATAATTATTTATTACAAAGTTTACTAACACCTTTTAATTGCATTTTAATTGGTATTTCAATTATCTTAATATATACAGATATATATTTAGCAATAGAACCAAGTTATGCAAATATAATAGTTATAGCAATTTTAGTTACAGCAAGTACATTGTTAGACTTTTTTGAGTCATATAGATCTAATAAAGCAGCAGAAAAATTAAGGAAGATAGTTGAAACAACTACTACAGTTATTAGAGATAACAAAGAAATAAATATACCAGTGAAAAATGTAACCTTAGGAGATATTGTTTTATTGTCTGCTGGAAGTATTATACCAGCTGATTTAAGAATAATTGAATCAAAAGACTTATATGTAGGACAGGCTTCATTAACTGGAGAATCAGATAATATAAAGAAAACCGTTGAATTAGAAAATAATCAAGAAGAATTAGACAGTATATCAGATTTTGATAATATCTGTTTTATGGGTACAAATGTTGTATCTGGTTCAGCAAAAGGTGTTGTAATAAAAGTTGGAGATTCAACATATTTTGGAAAAATAGCAAATACCGTAACTTCTGGAAAAGAAAAAACAGCATTTCAAAAAGGAATTGAAAGTATAAGTAAATTATTAATTAGAATTATGATTTTTATGATTCCAATAGTATTTTTAATAAATGTGGAAAAACATGATATTATTCTAGCATTTACTTTTTCTGTTGCAATAGCCATTTGCATAACACCACTACTATTACCTGTTATTTTGTCTTCAAGTTTATCTAAAGGTGCTGTGAGAATGTCAAAAAAGAAGACTATTGTTAAGAAGTTAGATTCAATTCAGAATTTTGGAGCAATGAACATATTCTGCACAGATAAGACAGGAACATTAACAGAAGACAAGATTGTTCTAGAAAAATACTTAAATGTAAATGGAGAAGAAGACTTCAACATTTTAAAGTATGCCTTTTTAAATGCCTATTTGCAAACAGGATTAAAAAGCAATATAGACGAGGCAGTAGTTGCTAAAGCTAAAACTGTAGGAATTGAAAATAGTGTAGAAAAATATAAAAAAATAGATGAGATTCCTTTTGACTTTTCTCGTAGGTGCTTATCTATAGTAGTAGAAATTGATAATAAAGATGAATTAATAACCAAAGGTGCTGTTGAAGAAATTCTAAATATTTGTACAACATTTGAATATAATGGACAAACGGTAAAACTTACAAATGAAAAAATGGAAAACATGAGAAAAATTTGTAAGAACTTAAATGAGGAAGGTTTTAGAGTTGTTGCTATTTGTAAAAAAATTATAACTACTAATAAAAAAGATTTTAATAGCACTGATGAAAAAGACATGACTTTATTAGGTTTTATTGGTTTTCTTGATCCACCAAAGGAAAGTGCTAAAGAAGCAATAGAAGGTTTAAATAATGCAGGAATAAGAGTTATGGTTCTTACAGGTGATAATGTTGAAGTAACAAGATGCGTTTGTAACAAAGCAGGAATATATTCTAAAGAAATCATAGCAGGAAATAAAATAGATACATTATCAGATATGGCATTATCAAGATTATTAAAAAGAAATAATATATTTGTAAAACTTTCTCCAATACAAAAAGCAAGGATTGTTAGAGTTTTGAAACAAAATGGAAATGTTGTAGGATATATGGGAGATGGAATAAACGATAGTCCAGCGTTAACAAATTCTGATGTTGGAATTTCTGTTGATACAGCAGTTGATATAGCAAAAGAAACTGCGGATATTATATTACTTGAAAAAGACCTTAATGTACTATTAGATGGTGTAATAGAGCGGAAGAAAAACATATGTAAATTTAATGAAATATATAAAAATGGCAACAAGTTTCAATTTTGGAGAAGTAGTTTCAGTAATTATTGCAAGCATTATATTACCATTTTTACCTGAAACACCGATTCAATTATTAGTAGAAGGACTATTATATGATTTTGGTCAAATGACAATTCCGTTTGATAATGTAGATAAAGAATTAATTAGAAAGCCAAAAAAATTAAATATAAAGAGCTTAAAAAGGTTTATGTTTTTTATGGGACCTGTAAGCTCACTATTTGATATAGTTGTATTTTTACTATTATGGTTTGTTTTCACAGTTAGAGATGTTACACACTTTCAAACAATATGGTTCACATACAGTATAGTATCAAATTTAATAGGAATGCACATCATAAGAACGGCGAAAACACCATTTATACAAAGTAATGCACATAAAGCAGTTTATATATCTTCAATTTTATTAATTATCATAGGCATTATAGTACCATTTACGCCGCTGGGAGTTGCAATAGGATTAGCACCAATTGCATTAAAATATATTTTCATGATATTTGGAGTTACATTCTTATATTGTATTGTAGCAAGCTATGCAAAGAAAATTTATATAAAGAAATATAAGGAATGGATATAGAAATTTAGACTCTTATTTTTGGGGACGTTTCTATCTTCCTGCAAAAATTTGAAAAAATTAAAAATGTGGGAAATGATAAATTTTTTAGCTTTATATAAAGAAAATGTGAAGTAATGAAATTTGACAAATATGAAAAAGTTTTACTGTATTTCTATATTGTAATTTTAAATAAAAAGAGATAACAATTCTCTTTTTAGCATAATATTTATTAATAATGTTATGAAGGAGTTAAAAAGTAATGCAAATTACAAATACAGAAATACAAGGCACGAAGTATGTTCAAATTTATTTGACAGAAGAAGAACTCCAGAAAGAAGAAACAAAAGATTTAATTAAAAAGTATAAACAAGAAAAATATAGCGTGGCTATTTTCGTAACTGGAAAAGAGAATTATCCCGAGATTCTTGAAAAAATAATTACGAAACAAGTGGAATTAAACAAAAATGTATGCTAACATGAAAACAAGCAATATCAGGCGAGATTTGGAGGATAAAATGACAGTTGTACGGATATTGTAGATTGTCTAGAGATGAAGATAAAGAAAACTATGCAAGTATTGAAGAACAGAAAAGAATTATTCAAGACTATGCAATTTCTCGTAATTGGACTATCTCAGACTTCTACATAGATGACAATGTTTCGGGATATACCTTTAACAGACCTGCATTTTCAAAAATGATTGAAAAAGTAAAAGGAGGAAAAATTGATGTAGTCATAGCAAAGGATTTATCAAGAATTGGAAGACATAACGGACGAGTATTAGTTTTAATAGATGAGTTTAAGAATATTCAAAAGAATTTAATATTAGTTTCTGAAATGGGTGGAACTTATGATGTTTTAAATGATAGAGATGATACTATTGGAATAACAACATGGTTTAATGAAAGATATGTTAAAGATTGTTCAAGAAAAACTAGAGA
>CAKPSH010000012.1 GCA_934183325.1 uncultured Clostridia bacterium | reverse complement strand
TTAATAAATCAATATCTCTTAAAATCAATTTTGATTTTGTGGATATAGATAAATTACAATCTGAATAAACTAATTGTTCTAAAATATTTCTAGTAATAAGATATTTTTCTTCATATTGATTATAACAATCTGTAACAGAAGATAGAAATACATTCTTGCCTGATATTTTTTTAAAATTAATTTTTTTATCACATTTTTTTATATCAACAAATTTTCCCCAATCCTCTTTATGTCCGGTAAATCGTTTCATAAAAGAAGCGTAACAATACTTACACCCATGAGGGCAACCAACATATGGATTAATTACATAATCACTAGATGGCAAATTAGATTTTGTTAAGTAATCATTAACAGTTATCTCATTAATTTTCATAAGTATGCTCCTTTCCTTTTATATTATATCATTTTTAAAATCTATTTTTATATTATTTTTATCTGTAATATAAATCATATCTATTAATTCATTTAATACTTTTCTATCTAATTTTTCTATATTATTTTTCTTAATTATTTCATCTTTTACCATTTGTTCTAATTTCTTTTTATTTATAGAATATTTTAAACAACTCTTGTCTTTAATATAGGAACTGCAATAATAATAAATTTGATTTTTACTCTTTTTAATTATTAAACTACTTCCACAATGTGAACATTTTAAATAACCAGAAAACAAATCGATATCATCGGTTTTATTTACCTTTGTTTTTCTATTTAATATTTGTTGTACTTCTTCAAATTTATCTTTACTTATCATTGGTTCGTGATGATTTTCTGTTATTATCCATTCGTCTTTATTTACATCAATTAATTTATCAATTCTATAATTAGGTTTTGTTTTAATATTTTGAATTAATGTTCCTGTATATGTTTCGTTTCTTAATATTCTATTTACTATTTCTGCATTCCATTTCTTAGAACGTATTAATTCTTCATTGTTTGTATTTTCTTTACTTAATTTATACAAACTTGGAGTTAAAACATTTTTATTATTTAAATGTTCTGCAATTTCCTTTCTACTTTTACCTAAAAGTATCATATTAAATATTTTCTTTACGATATAAGACGCTTCTTTATCTTTAATAAATTTATGTTTATCTTTAGGATCTTTTAAATATCCATAAGGTGCTGTTACACCTATAAACTCTCCATTTAGTTGTTTTATTTTTAAAGTTGACCTAACTTTTTCTGAAATATCTCTAGCATATTGGTCATTCATTAAGTTTTTTAAAGGAACTAATATACTATTTACAGATTTAGGATTCTTTAAACTATCTATTTCATCAATTATTGAAATAAATCTAACATTATAACCTGGAAGGATATTTTCTATATAATCATCTGATTGTATATGATTTCTTCCAAATCTTGACAAATCTTTGACTATTATTGCATTTACTTTTCCATCTACTATATCTTTAAACATCCTTTTATATTCAGGTCTATCAAATGTTGTACCGGAATAACCATCATCTATATAAAAATCAATAAGTTCCAAATCTTTATTCTTTTCAATATATGAAGTAATTATTAATTTTTGATTAGTAACACTATTTGATTCGTCTTTTATTTTATCTTCTTTAGATAATCTAATATATCCTGCAACTTTAAATTTTTGCATTACTAATCACCTCTTTTTTATTTATTACATAATATTTTTATTAGATAATACAGAATAATTTTTATTTAAAAATTCTGAACGTATTTGATTATATAATTCACTATATTGTTTAGGTGGAGTTCTCATATATTTTATAAACAATTGTACTCGTACATCTAAATTATCTCTTTTTGTATTATTTATTACATCCTTCATTTCTTGCGCATCAAATATATTATAAGACATAGAAATGTTCCAATAAATTATTAATATTTCTCTTACATAATCTCTTAATTCATTTTCTTGTTTAATAGTTAATTCATAACCATCATTTCCATGAATATAGCGTGAGCGTATATCGTAGTATGTTGACATTTTCCATTTAGAACTATGTCTTTGCTTACTATTTAAAAATAAAATATTACTTGCATAATTAGAAACTTCTTCAGTAACACTGTTACCTACAATATTAAACAATGCTTCTAATGATGAAAATAATAAGGTAAATCTAATGCCTATATCTTGTGATTCAAAAGACTTTAAATAAAAATTCAATGCTCTTTTATATCTCACATTTTTATCTTCAAGATCCGATATTGTAGAATCTGAAATATAAAAATTTAATCTTTGACTTAATTTATTTTTCATTTCTTCGTTATAGTCACTAACTGATAATCTACATATTTCCCAATTAACTCCACCAACAAAAGTATAAAAATCATTGTTTTCATTATAAATTGTAGTTTTAAAAACAGGAAGTGTTATACCCAATCCAGTTAATAATCTGATTTTCTTTTGTAACATACTAACTTTATTAAATTGTTCTTTTAGTATCATTTTTTCAATTTCTTTTTTTGAAAGTTCTTCATCAACTTCGCATTTAACCAACTCTTCATTTTCAAAATATTCATAATAATTACCTTCTTTTTCTTTACAAGAATAAATTGAATTAAGTAGATGTCCAGATGAATAAAATATATAATCAGGATTATTAGCATCTATCATATTTTCGTTATATAAATCTGTTTTTTCTACAAATCCATCTATTTTAAAGTTAATCATCGGAAATATCCCACTTATTAATATTTTAGTTTTATAAAATAAAATCATTATTACTCCTAGCATTTCTTTTATATCTCATATTTTTATTGGATTGTTAACATCAACACTCCAAATTTTTTATCTCTTACTTTTCTTTGTTATTATATATTAAAGTTTTTCATATTCTTCCATTACCCCATATTTTTAATAAATTTCGTTAAAAACCATCTTAAATATGTAAAAAGAATTTAAGATTTTTTTCTTTATTTATAAGGCTTTGAAGTGAGTTTTTCTTATGTCTCCATTACCCAATTAATATTCATTTGATTTTGTGTTTCTTTTTTATTTTCACTATTTTTCATTTCTTGTCTTTTTTTCCTTTTTTGATACATATCCATATTACTCTTTACCTTCTTCTATTTTTTGTTCACTTTCTATCATATCAAACATTCTAACATGAAAACCATTTCTTTGATAAAATCTGATTGCTTCCTCATTATAACCAAATACAGCAAGCATTATTTTTTCACATCCTATTGACTTTAAATATTTATTCATTTTTTGCAATAAAGCTTTACCTATACCTTTCCCCCTATAATTCTCGTTAACCACTAATTCGGTTATTCTACCTCTTTGGGGTACATCAAAGTCAAATGTTGTAACTCTTTCATTATTAATAATTCCAATAACTAAACCTATTATCTTTTCATTTTCTTTATATAAAAAGATTTTACCATTTTTCTCAGTAACACTTTTTAGTGTTTCTTTAAAATATTTTTCTCTATATTGATTACCAACTATATTATATCCCTCTACATCAATATTTGATATATATTTTTGGAGTTCTACCAACAAATCTTTTACTTGTTCATTATATTCTTCACTATATTCAATTATCATAAAATCTATTTCCTTTACCATTTAATGTTCAATCATTCATTTAAATTTATTTTTTTCTTTACATTTTTTAACATTCTTATATTTTACCATAAAAGCAAGTAATTTTCAACTAATTACTTGCTTTACACTATTTTTATTTTTAATTAAACAACTCCTCGAATTCCTTCATATTTCCATTAAATACATTAACATCTATTCTTTTTTCCATGCCATTATATCCCTCTAGTCTTGCCTTATCTGTATACTGCCAAAAAGTCCATTTTCTATTGTCTTTTAGTTTTGGATTAAAATAAACATCTCTTATCCAAATATAGTTATCTTGATAATTATTCGCAATATATAAATTATAAGATTTATACGTTGCATATATAATTGGCTTTTTCTCATAGTATTCTTCTAATTTTTCTAACATTATTTTTAATTCTTTCTGTGTCTTTTCAACATCTGGAATATTAATATATTTATCTCCATAAAATTCAATATCAATAACTGGTGGCAACATTCCTTCTGTTTTAGGAACATTTCTTATAAAATTTTCTGCTTGTGTATCTCCTTCACTATCATAACTAAAAAAATGATATTCCCCTATCTTTAAATTTGTTTTTATTGCATTTTCATAATTTACACTAAATTTCTCATCCACAAAAGAGCTTCCCTCAGTTGCTTTAATAAAAGCAAATTGTATTCCTTGTTCTGATAAAACATTCCAGTCAATATCTCCTTGGTAAGCTGAAACATCTATACCTCTTACTTCATACTTTTCTTCTTTAGGATAGTTGAACATCACTATACCATTATACCAAAGCATTACTATTACTATAATAATTGCTACAAATAGACCTACTCCACTTAAAACTTTTCTTCTCATTTTTTCTCCTACCAACTATTTCTATTAATAAATTTTATACTTCCATACTTTTTAGAAAACTTGCTATTCCATTTTGATCATTTGATAATGTTTCCTTTTGAGCTTTTTCTTTTACTTCTTGCAAAGCATTGCCCATTGCAACACCCAACCCTACTTTGCTTATTATTGGTAAGTCATTTGCCCCATCTCCAAAGAAAATAACTTCTCCAATATTTATATTTAATTTCAAGCATAATTTTTCTAAAGCCTTGAATTTATCAATTTCTTTAGGATTTATAGCTAGCCACTTTTTACTGTTACTATTATCTGTATCAGACATTTCAAAAGCATTTAATTTACTAAATTTATTATTTATAAAATTCAAATGTGTATCAATATTTTCATTATCATTTAAGAAAATATTCATTCTCACTATTGTTTCTTTTATTTCACTAATGTTATTAATTTCTACTATATATTTCTTTTTACTTAAACTTATTTTTTTATGTTTATAATATACATTCAATGAGCAATAATCCACTTCATCTGCAATATCATCAAAATAGTTAGTTAGGCTAACTATATCTTCATTTTCAATATGTCCATAGTTTGTTTTGCTTTTATTTTTTACATCATATATATAGCTACCATTATTTAAAATTAAATAGTCAAATATATTAATATCACAAACATCATTTACACTTGAAAAATTTCTAGCTGTTATTCCAACAATCAAATACCCATTGCTTTTATAATCTAATAATGTTTTTTTATTTTCTTCCGACACCTTTTTATTACTTGTTAAAAGTGTTCCATCAAAATCCATTGAAATTATTCTATATTTCATCTATTACTCCATTTCTAATAAACTATTTTTACTAACTCTTCTTTAATACTTTACAAGGATTACCTACTGCTACAACATTAGATGGAATATCTTTAGTAACAACACTACCCGCACCAATAACTACATTACTTCCTATTGTTACTCCCGGCATAACGCAAACGTTTCCACCTATCCATACATTATCTCCTACTTTAATAGGTTTTGCATATTCCAATCCTCTATTTCTTATTTCATAATCTAATGGATGCCCTGATGTATAAAAACCACAATTAGGTCCAATAAAAACATTATCACCAAATTCAACTTTATTTGCATCTAAAATTACCAAATTGTGATTTGAATAAAAATTTTTTCCTAAAAATATATTAAACCCATAATCACAATAAAAATTAGGTTCAATTCCCATTATGTCTATTTTTTTCTGAAATAATTTTTCTAATATCTTCTTTTTTTCTTCTATTTTTCTAACATCGCAATCATTGAATTTTTTACATAATTCTTTTGCATTAAATCTCTTTTCAAGTAATTCTTTATCATAATTAGCATCATAGATTTCTCCAGCTAGCATTTTCTCTTCTTCACTCATAATATAATCCTCCTATATTATTTATATATATTGTATTTTATAGTAAAAGAAGGATAATTTCAACAAATTATCCTTCTTTATATTTACTTATTTTATTTTTTCTCTTCTTTTATATATAATTTACATCTACAAAATTCAGTTGAAATAAATTCATCACATGGGCAAAGTGTTGTCTCGTCTTCGTTTACTCTACAAGGGCAATGTCCATTTTTTCTATAAATCCCTTCTATAATCTTTGCAACATATTCTTTATCTGGGTTTAATTTATATCCTTTCATTGTTCCTCCTTATGCTAAATATTTAAATACAAATTTTAAAATTTCTTCTTCTGATATTGCTCCTTCCATTGTATCTATAGGTTGTCCATTTTTAAATAAAACTAATGTTGGAACAACTGCAATATCATACTTATAAGCTAAATCTCTTGATTCATCAATATCTACTTTTGCTATATCAAATTCATCCTTTTCTTTGCCAATCTTCTCAAGTATAGGCGCAATCATACTACAAGGTCCACACCATGTTGCAAAAAAATCTACCAATGTTACCTTATCACTTTTTAATACTTCTTTTTCAAAATTATCATTATTTACATGTTTTAACATACACTTTTCTCTCTCCTTTATATTTTTATTATTCTCATTTTACTTTATTATATAAATTAAGTTGAAGAATTTCTTCTTCAACTTAATAATTAATATATTCTATAATTGTTCTTATCTGCACGTTCATCCAATTTTCTATCATACTGTTTGTCACCATAAAACCAATCTGTATTTAATTTTTTTGTTTGATGCATAGTTTTACTTAATATAATATTTAATAAAATCATTGCAGCTAAAATAATTGCAACAAAATCTACCATAACTGGTCCTACTGTTTCTGGTATTATTCCTATTTGTATTCTTGTAAATAAATCTGGTCCAAAATAAGCAATGTTCATTATGCAATACGCAAGTCCTCCTATAACCTTTCTTTTAAAGACACAAATAATGCATATTAATGTTAAAAATAGTAAAACAATTTCTACATTAACATTTATTGATTGTATTGCAAATTCTATTTCTAAATATGATAATGCTGTTACAACAATTCTAAAAATCCAAAACATTGTCATTAGAATTCCACATAAAAAATCCCCTACTGTTTCCATAACTCTCAAATCCTTTCATATGTAACCTTTAATTAAATTTTACTATATTTCGTTTTTTTTTTCAATACTTATTTTAATATAACTCACTACCAGCTAAATAATCTCCTACTGCTTTATCAAATTCAATATTTTTTCCGTCTGTTTTCATTATTATACTTCCTGATTCATCAGTTCTATATACTTTTATTTCTCTCTTTTTTAACAATTCCATAACTGGTTTATTAGGATGATTATATGTATTTCCTTTTTTAGCTGAAATAATTGCATATTTTGGATTCACAGCATTCAAAAACTTTTCAGAAGTTGATGTACTGCTTCCGTGATGTCCTATTTTTATAATTTGTGCTTTTACATCTTCATCCGCCTTTAATATTTCGTCTTCAGATAATTTTTCAGCATCCCCCATAGATAAAATGCTTACTTCACCAAATGTAATTTTTGTAACAATAGAGTAATTATTCAAATTATCATATTGTGAAGAATTTGGTGCTAAAATTTTAATATCAGCTTCCCCTAATGAAAAACTATCTCCACTCTTTGGATATTTCCACACTACATTTTTCTCATCAACAGCATCTAAAAAATCCATATACCAACTGGTTGTTATATTATTATTAGAAGTATCTGGAGTATACAAAACTCCTATCTCAAAATTTCGTATTACCTTTGCCATTCCACCCATATGATCATCATGTGGATGTGTTCCTATTAATATATCAATTTTTTTTATTCCCAAGTCTTGTAAATATTTTACTACTGTATCTCCCTTACTTTTAGTACCACAATCAATTAACATTGTTTTATCTTTTTGTATATACAAAATACTATCTCCGCTGTCCTACGTCAATAATATGCATTTCTAGATTACCATTTACAACTTTAAAAGTTGTCTTTTGTTGTTCTGATTTTGTATCTTCTACATTCGATATTTTATCTGCAATTTCAGTATAAGTCTTTGTTGCCTGTTCTTTCATATCATTAATGAATTTATTTATATCTGTATATCCTTTTTTAAAATATATTCCTGCAATTAATACTATTATTGCACATAAAAAATATATTACCTTCAAAAAATTATGATTATTTTTCTTCTTCATTAATTAGCTCCTTTGTTTCCTTTAAAATATTATCTATATCAAGTCCATACAATTTTTCTATTTCATCAACTGTTCCATGTTTTACAAATACATTTGGATATCCAAAATTTTTTATTTTTATATCTTCTATTTTGTTGTCAATCAAAAGTTCCTTTATAGAACTTGCTAGTCCTCCTTCTAAAATATTATCTTCTATTGTTATAATTTTCTTTGTTTTTCTAATTGATTTTAAAATCAAATCTGAGTCTAAAGGCTTTAAAAATCTAACATTTATTAATTCTGCTTCTATTCCTATTTCCTTTAATTTTTTCAAAAGTTCATATCCTCTGTCAACCATTTTTCCTATAGCTAAAATTGTTAAATTCTTTCCTTCTTCTATAAGTTCTGCTTTTCCAAGTTCAATCTTCTCATGTTTCTCAAATTTATTTTTCCCTTCTCCACCTCTTGGATATCTAATTACAATTGGTTTATTTAATGCTACTGCAAATTCTAACATATCTTCTAATTCTTTAAAATCTTTTGGTGCCATCATATTTATATTAGGAATAATCTTGAAAAAAGATAAATCTAATATTCCTTGGTGTGTTTCTCCATCATTTCCTACAATTCCTGCTCTATCTACACACATGACTACACCTAAATTTTGTATACAAATATCGTGTATTACCTGATCATAGCCTCTTTGATAAAATGAAGAATAAATTGGTACAACAGGTGTTCTTCCATTTATTGCTAGTCCTGCTGCTAGTCCCAAAGCATGTTGTTCTGCTATCCCTGCATCAAAAAATCTTGATGGAAATTCTCTTGCAAAATTGCTCAATCCTGTTCCATCCTTCATAGAAGCAGTTATAGCTACTATTTTTTCATTCTGTTCTGCTAATTCTACTAGTTTTTTTCCAAATATTCTAGAATAGTCATCATTTTTTACTTTTTTTGTTTTTCCAGTCTCTAAATCAAAAGCACTAGTACTATGATACATATCTGGATTTTCTTCAGCAAATTTATATCCTTTACCTTTTTTAGTTATAACATGAATAATTACTGGACCGTCAATTTCCTTACTGCTTTTCATAATTTCTTCCAATTCTTGAATATTATGTCCGTTTACAGGTCCTAGGTATCTGAATCCAATATCTTCAAAAAACATATTAGGTATGAAAAGTTGTTTTATACTCTTTTTTATTCTTTTTAAAGTTTTGCTTATTGGACTTCCTATTACAGGTATTTTATCTAAGACATTTTTTATATATTCGTTTGAAGCTGTATATAATTTTTTTGTTCTGATTTTACTTAATAATGATGGTATTCCTCCCACATTTTTAGATATACTCATTTCATTATCATTTAAAATTACAATTAAATTACTCTTAGATGAACCAGCATCATTTAAAGCTTCTAATGCCATCCCACCAGTTAAAGCTCCATCACCAATTACTGCAAGTACTTTATAGTTTTCACCTTTTAAGTCCCTTGCTCTCGCTATTCCTAATGCTGCTGAAATTGATGTACTACTATGACCTGTATCAAAATTATCATACTCTGACTCTGATGTCTTTGGAAATCCAGCCAATCCATTCATTTTTCTAAGAGTACTCATTTTATCTTTTCTACCTGTTAAAATTTTATGTACATAAGTTTGATGTCCAACATCCCAAACAATTTTATCTTTTGGCATATCAAATACACTATGTAGTGCAATTGTAAGTTCCACTACACCTAAATTAGATGCTAAATGTCCTCCATTTTCTGAAACTGTTTTTAATATTAATTTTCTAATTTCCTGTGCCAATTGTTCTTTTTCTTTAATATTTAAATTTTTTACATCTTTTGGCATATTAACTTTATCTAGTATATTTTCCATAATTATTAGCTAATTTGCTCTGTCCCCCTAATTTATAAAAAGGGACAGAGTACTCAAATAAATCTCTATCCCTCCCATACATAATTTGTACAGTTTTATGCTATCTTTTGTATTATTACATCTTTCTAAATACTCCAACTACTTTTCCTAGTATCTTACAGTCTGGAACAATAATTGGATCCATTGTTTGATTTTCTGGTTGAAGTCTAATGTGATCTTTTTCTTTATAAAAAGTTTTAACTGTTGCTTCATCTTCTATTAAAGCTACAACAATCTCTCCATTTTCAGCATTATTCTGTTTTCTAACTAGTATATAATCTCCATCTAATATACCAGCTTCTATCATACTTTCCCCTCTAACAGTAAGCATAAAGCTCTCACAATTTCCAACAAAATCTATTGGAATTGGGAATGTATCAGTGACATTTTCTACTGCTAATATTGGCATTCCAGCTGTAATTTTTCCTATAACTGGAACATCTACCATTTCTCTTCCAGAATAAAAATCTTTAGGCTCAACTTTTTTATTTTCTTTAAGCTCTCCCTTAGAATTTTTTATAAGTCTTAATGTTCTTCCTTTTTTATTTTCCTTTTTAATATATCCTAATTCCGTTAGTCTTGCCAAATATCCATGAACTGTAGCTGTTGATCTTAATCCTACTTTTTTACCTATCTCTCTAACAGATGGTGCATAGCCATTTTCTTCGATTTCTTTTTCTATGTATTTTAGTATTGCTCTTTCCCTTGCATTTAAAGCATCTGGACTTTTTCTTCTTTTCATAATACCCCCAATTCTAACATTTCTGTTAGCAAACATCTTTTTTATCATCTATTGGCATTATGATATCACAAACAATTTTAATTGTCAAACATTTTTTCGTATTTTTTCTTCTTCATTTTTTATAGTTTTTTCAATTTCTTGAAATCTTTTTACTTTAGCTGTTGTTGTCTTTATCATTTCCTCATCTGTAACAATTAATTTCTTTATATGCTTATAATTTGGCATGCTATTATTTATTTTTTTAATATCTTCCCATATTTTTTCTTCTAACTCTTTTTCACTAATATTAGGATATTCTTTCTCTACATAGTCTTTATTATAAACAATTTTAACTGTAACAGTTAAATCATCTTCCTTTGGAAATCCAAATACCATACATTCTGATACATAAGGTAATTTTACAACAAGTGCTTCTAATTCTTCTGGATATATATTTTTTCCGTTTTTTAAAACAATTACATTCTTTTTTCTTCCTGTAATAAACAAATATCCTTGTTTATCCATATATCCAAGGTCCCCTGTATAAAACCATCCATCTTTTAATACCTCTTTTGTTGCTTCTTCATTGTCGTAATATCCAAGCATTACATTTGGACCTTTTGCTATAATCTCTCCTATACCTTTTTCATTTGGATTATCAATTCTTATTTCATCATTGCATAATGGCATTCCTACTGAACCAGATTTCAAATGATCTGCATTCTCTCCACACAAAACAGGTGATGTTTCAGTTAAACCATATCCCTGTATAGTTTGAATTCCAAAACTATTAAAGTCTTTTGCTACTTGTTTATCTATACCTGCTGCTCCGCTAACAATCAATCTCATATTTCCGCCTAAATTATCTAATATTTCCTTAAATAATTTTCTTCTAACATCAATATGACATTTTAATAAGACATTTGATAATCCCTTAGCAAATTTTATAAGACCTTCTTTATTTTGTTTTTTTACTTGTGCCATTATTTTTTTGTGCATAGATTCTAATATTAGTGGTACTCCTATAAATGTTGTTACTTTATATTCTTTCATATTTTCTTGTATATGTCTTAAACCATCGCAAAATACATTACAAGCTCCATTGTTTAATAATAATATTAAACCTGTACTTCCAAAAGTATGATGTAATGGTAATAAAACAAAATTTACATCTGTTGAGCGAAAGTCAACCATTGCATTCATTCCATATATATTACTAGCTATATTTTTATGTGATAACATTACTGCTTTTGATAAAGATGTTGTTCCTGATGTAAATAAAATAATACTCATTTTTTCATTGTCAATTTTTGCGTCAATATATTCTCTATTTCCATTTTCAACTTGTTTTTTTCCTGTCAATAGTAAATCAGATAATTTCAAAAATGTTGTATCTTCGATATCGTCCATACATATAAAGGTTTTTATTTCAGTTAATTTTTCTTTTCTTGCTTTTTCCATTATTTCTATATATTCTTTTTCAAATATAATTGCTTTAACCTTACTTCTTTGTAAAGATGATATTATTTCTTGTTCTTTTAGTCCCTTATCTAGAGGTACTACTATTCCAACACCATTTAATACACTAATATAACCTACTGCCCATTCATATCTATTTTTACTCAAAATTGCTATTCTTTCATCTTTTAGTCCAAGCTGTATAAGAGCTGTTCCTAAGTTAGTTATATCATTTCCAAATTCTTTGTATGTAATATTTCTATATTCAACTTCTTTTTCTTTTTTTGTTTTAACAATAAAAGCCTTGTTTTCTGGATATTTCTCTATCGCATCATTAATAACCTCTTTAACATTATTATACTCTTTGCTTTCATAAAAAACATTTTTCAATACAATTACCTTCTTTCGCTTTTCTAACTTTTCACTATATTACCTATTTATATTATAGCATCGAGAATTTTTTGTCAATATCCTTTGTACTTTTTCTTCTAGTATTAAATACTAGAAGACATTATTAAAAGCTTTATATTATAATGATTTCATAACATCCTTTAAATTCATTTGAATATTTCTATATCCATTATATTCATTTATTTCTAATGCACCAATAATATCTACTTTATCTCCTATTTTTAAACTATTTGTCATTTCACCCATATTAAATCCTATTGCACCAATTTCCATATTATCGTCTCTTAATGTTAATTTTAAATGTTTACCTTCTGTTAACGCTCTTATTGAATATATTTTTAGATTTTTTAAACAAAAGATTGGCATTTTATTTTCTTCTCCAAATGGTTCTAATAATTTCAATTCTTCCACTGTTTTCATTGAAATGCTTTGTAAATCTGCAATTGCGTCCACTTTTATTATTTGTTTTATTTCTCCAATGTTTAAGCTTGCAAGATATTCATTAAGTTCTTTTTTAAATTCTCCAAAATTTTCTTTTTTTAAACTTAATCCAATAGCCATTGCGTGACCACCATATTTTTCAAGATTATTTCCGCATTTTAATAACGCCTCATGTAAATCTATTCCTGGTATACTTCTTCCTGAGCCTTTTCCTTCTTCTCCTTCAAAACCTATTAAAATACTAGGTTTGAAAAACATTTCTGTTATCTTTGATGAAACAATTCCTATAACTCCATGATGCCATCCTTCTTTTCCTAATACAATTGCTGGGCTATTTTCTTCATCTTGTTCTATTAGTTCTAGTGCATCATTAAATATTTTCTTTTCTTTTTCTTGTCTTTCCTTATTATATTCATTTAATTTTGTCGCTAATTCTAGTGCATCATTTCTATTTTCTGATAATAATAATCCTAATGCTTGATCAGCAAAACCCATTCTTCCACACGCATTTACTCTTGGTGCAATCCCAAATGATATTGTATTTGAATCCGCAACTGTATAACCTGCACTCTCTAGTAAAGTTCTTAATCCTATATTTTTTGTAACATTTACAAGTTTTAGTCCCAATTTAGCTATTACTCTATTTTCATCAACTAATGGAACAATATCTGATATTGTTCCTAAACATACTAAATCTAAATACTGCAAATATTCTTTCTCGTCTAATTTTAGTCTTATGCTTAATGCTTGTATTAATTTAAAAACAACACCAACACCAGCTAATTGATTAAAAGGATATCTGTTTGTTTTTATTTTTGCATCTACAACAGCTATAGCATTTGGTAATTTTTCTCCTGGTTCGTGATGATCTGTTATTATCACATCTATTCCTTTTAATTTTGCATATTCTGTTTCTTCAACTCCTGAAATTCCGCAATCCACTGTAATCATAAGTTGTGTTCCTTTTTCAGCAATTTCTTCAATAGCTTCTTTATTAAGTCCATACCCTTCTTTTAATCTATTTGGAATATGATAATCTACTGTCATACCTAGTTTTTCTAAGAACTTTTTTAATACTGTAGTACTTGTTATCCCATCAACATCATAATCACCATATATCAATACTTTTTCTTTATTTTCTATTGCTTTTATTATTCTTTCAACTGCTTTTTCCATATCTGGCATTAAAAAAGGATCATAAAAATTATTTCTTTTTGGATTTAGAAAAACCTCAATTTCATCATCTTTAGTAACATTTTTATTTATTAATATTTGTGCTAAAAGCTTACTAATTTTAAACTTATTTGATATCTCTTCTGCTAATTCATTGTTTTCTTCATAAAACTGCCAACTTTTCATTATTATCCTCTTTCCTTCCATACACCTTTATTAATAATTTACATTAATTCTTTTACAACATTTGCTAAAACTTCATTTACCTTTGATAACATTGTATTAAATTCTAACTCTGCTTCTAAATATTCTCTTGCATTTTCCATTTTTATTAACTCAAGATATATCTTTTGCATATTTTCTATTTGTTCTTTCTCTGGTTCTTGCCCTCTAATTGTTGCAACTTGTGTTGCGTATCTAGCTTCTTCAAATTCCTTTAACTTTTTACTCAGTTCTGGGTTTTCATTAGCCATATCTTTCATTTCTTTATATTTAAAATATTCATCAGAAGTTTTTATTTCTTCTGCTAATTTATTTAATGTATCATAAACCTTCATCTTTATTCCTCCTTAATCATTCAAAAATGGGAGCAGGTTATAATCTCTATAACCTATGCTCCCAATTATGTTTTATATTCATAATTATGCATAAGACTCTTGTTTCATAAATTTAATCAAATTAGATTGTCTTATCTTCTTTGTTTTTCTTTCGCGTTCTTGTTGTAATTCTTTTGCCTGTTTTGCAGCCACTGTTTCGCAGATTGCTTTTTGATATGTGAAATGTGTATCTTGAGCAATTATTGTCCAATTATATACATTTTTTACTTTTTCTTTTCCGTTTTTTGCAACATTATATGCTAATTGTTGATCAAATAATAATGATAATATTGAATCAGCAAGTGAATTTGCATTTCCTGCATAACTCTTCATTCCTGTAACTCCATGTTCAACTATTTCATTTAAACCGCCTACATCTGATACTACTATTGGAGTTCCTGCATACATTCCCTCTATTGCAACAATTCCAAATGGTTCATAAGTACTAGGAAATACTGCTACATCAGCACATTTATACATTGTATATAGATCTTGTGGACATAATTGTCCTGTAAAATACACTTTATCTGAAATTCCTAAATAATTAGCTTTTGCTTTTAATTCATCCATCATTCCGCCTTTTCCAGCTATAATGAATTTAACATCATGATAATTATTTAATATCTTTGGTGCAGCATCTATTAGATATTGGAAACCTTTTTCATATACTAATCTTCCAGCACACATAACAATTTTTTCATTATCTCTTGCATATTTTCTTCTAAATTCGAAGTTTTTTTCTATTCCATTATATATATTTAAATTAATACCATTTGGTATAACATTAATTTTTTCAAATGGTAAACCAAATAATCTTTGTACTTCATTTTTCATATAGTTACTGTTTACAATAACTTCTGTAGCTTCATAAGTAAGCATCCATTCTGTGTCATTAATGTATCTTTGTTGTTCTTCTCTTATTCCGCCATTTCTACCAGCTTCTGTTGCATGTATAGTTGCTACAATTGGAATATTATATGCAGATTTTAATGTCTTGGCAGCATTTGCAACTAACCAATCATGTGCGTGTATTACATCAAATTTTCCTTTTGTATTCATTATTTCGCTAGCTTTTGCTACTAAATTAAAGTTTAATTGCATTATCCAATCTATAAAATTATTAGGATTAATCATATAGTTATCTACCCTATATACCTCAACGCCTTTATCATTCTCGTAATAAGGTACATCTCCTTCTTTATAAGTTACAACGGTAACCTCGTGACCATCCTTAATTAATCTTCTTGATAAATCATATACTACTTTTGCAATACCGCCTACAATCCTTGGTGGATACTCCCACGTAAGCATTAATATTTTCATAGCAACCTCCCTTTTTATTCTTTCTTATGTTTAACACTCATATTGTATATTAACTTATAAAAAAAGTAAACAAATTTCTACAATTTTTTTTATTTTTTTACTTTTATTATTTGCATTCTCTCTTTTATCATACTAACGCTTTTTTGATTTAATAACATTTTTTTCAAAAAATTAAAAAATGACAAAAAAAATCCCCACATTAGCCGTATCTTTAAGAAATTTTATGGACCTGTTATTTACACAGGTGGGTGTTTACCTCAATACTTGTGGGTTTCTTACATAAATGCAAGCGTACACGCCATATCAAGAGATCAACTCCCGTATCCATTACTTTGTAGGTTCTAAAATTTCCTTACATAAGCGAACTACGTAGGGTTTATTATTAACTTAAACTTATTATAGCATTAAGAAAAAATTAAATCAATAGTATTTTTAAATTTTTCTTTAGAATTTTTTTCATATTTTATAATAATAAAAATATAAATAATGATATGAATCGTTTTAAACTTTTTTTATATAATACTGTAATTTTAACTGTAACTGCCATTCTTATTAGAGCAATTGATATGTTTTTTTCAGTTTATGTAGCAAACAAAATTGGAAGTGAAGGTTCTGGACTTTTTGAACTTATAATGTCAATCTACTTATTAGCTATTACAATTGCTAATTCAGGTATTGGCCTTGCTGCTACAAGAATTGTAGCTGAAGAATTAGATATCAATGGTAAAGCTCGGAGCTATTACTGCTATGAGAAAGTGTATTTTTTATAGTCTTTTTTTTGGTATACTCTCTGGCATCATATTATATGCAATGTCACCTTTTTTGGTTTCCAAAATATTACTAAACAGAGTTTCAGCAAAACCATTATATATATTAGCATTTAGCCTTCCTTTTACATCAGTAACTACTTCTTTAAGTGGATATTTTTCTGGAATTAGAAATGTTTCAAAAAGTTCCTTTGGAAGAATACTTAGTTTACTTATTAGAGTTGGACTTACTTGCTTATTTATATTCATTTTTCCTGCAAATAATATAGACTTAGTATGCACATTTTTAGTACTTTCTAGTACTCTAGCTAATATTTTTGAATTTTTCTATTCTTATATTTTATATTACATAAGTAAGAGAAATATAAATTTAGATACTGTTGAAAATAAAAATTATTTAAAAAGATTATTAAAAATATCATTACCCATTGCCGTTACATCTATAATTAGATCTAGTCTATCTACTATAAAACAAATTCTAATCCCTCTTAGTCTGACTAAATTCACACACTCTTCAAGTTTGGCACTATCGCAATATGGATTAATAAATGGAATGGCTTTTCCTTTAATATTATTTCCTAGTGTTTTTATCAATTCATTTGCTGGTTTATTAATTCCTGAATTTGCAAGTTTTAAACTTGTAGAGAATTATTCAACTATGAATAAAGTTATTAGATTTATATTTAAAATTGCATCAATTTTTTCAATTTGTATGATAGGAATATTTTTAACATTTACTGAAGAAATATGCACAATTGTTTATCATAATTTAGAAATTGTTAATTTTGTTGTTCTTTTATGTCCAATTGTGATTTTTATGTATTTAGATACTATTATAGATTCAATGTTAAAAGGTCTTGACTGTCAAATCGAAGTAATGATTTGTAATATAATAGATTTATTTATGACAATTACTTTAATATATTTCTTTATTCCTATTTATGGTATATATGGTTATATTGTAATTTTGTACACTAGTGAAATTTTTAATTTTTCTGTGAGTTTATATCAATTACATAAAGAAACACATTTTAAATTTGATTACATTTTTTGTGTTATTGTTCCCTTAATATTAATTTTAATAATTAAATTTATTTTTGATAATTTTGATTTTTATTTAACCAGTAGAATTAAAATTGTATCAGCAAAGATTATTGCTTTTATATTTATATATTTTTTCTTGATTTTAACAGTAAGTATTATGAGGTTTAGAGAATATAATTTACGAAAAAGAAATATTTCAAATAATAAATCTAAAGTCATAGATTTGCATTTTTAAATTATACTTATATAAAACATGTTCTAAAGAAACTCACTATCTCACAAATGCCTTTGCCAAGAATATAAATAGAGACCAGTTTAATACTATATTAAACCGATCTCTATTTGTATAAAATTATTTTTTTATTATTTTTAGTTCTCTATTATTTTGGCTTCACTGTTACCTTCATCATTAATACCAACAATTATTTCTACTTCTTGCTTTTTTTCCTGTTCAATAGGTGGTTCTTTAACTTTTTGTTTAAATTCTATATCTTTTTTATCATATTCTTCAGGTGCCAGACCAATTCTGGTTTTCATATAATCTAAAATTATTATAAATAAAATTAATGATGCAATTCCTAAAATCAATGATGTATATGCTGTAGTTGTATGTTCTAGAAGTAATGATACAGCAAGTGATATTATAATTCCTCCCACATCTTCTACTATGCCATTTATTGCATATATCTTTGTTGAAAGGTGTTTATCTGAAAAGCTATTCAAATATCTTTTAATTAGTGTATAATATGGTCCTTTTATCATATTTTGCAATGTAAGCATTATGAAAGTTACTATTAAAGTAAATTTATAATCAAGTTTTAATATAATAACTATTGCACTTAATATTAAAGTCCAAGCATATGTTAGCCCAAAGACAGTCAACACCTTATTTTTTAATCTTTTTTGTATGAAATGTTGTTGCCATGTCGTTAATGCTGCAAATATAGTAAAAATTCCTGTAATAATTCCAAAAAATTGATCTGGTATATTAATTTCAACTAACAAACTGCTTGTTAAAGATGCTCTAATATACAATAATCCATATAACACTCCTGAAAACATATATAAAGCTCTTAATCTTTTTGATTTGAAAATAAATTTATATTCTTGTATTGCTAAATCCATTTTTTCTTTTAATGTTTTGCTTCTATCTTTCTCTTTCTTTATTTTAACCCTATGTTCATAATGTTCAAATTTTGTTGAAAGTATTGTTCCTATTATGCAAAAAATAAAGCATAAATACATTGGGATATATGCATTTACTACAAATAAAAATCCTGTAAATACAGCAGATACTGCCTCAAATGTATACCAATATGCTGAGCCTTTTCCATCATATTTTGTAAAAATCGTATTTTTCTTTTCTTTGTCAGTTATACATTCATCTAAAATACTTGCTTCACATACATTTTTAAATATATAACCTAATGCTTGAATTAAATTAAAAATTATATAATTTGTCAAGCTTCCTTTAGCTAAAATTACATATAATATACTTATTGTTACAAATATATTTCCTAATACTGTACTTTTTCTTTTTCCCAGTAAACCAACTATCATTGGCACAAATGGTTGAAATATTAATTTAAAAATTGTATAAAAAGCATTTCCAAGTACAATTTCTGATGCACTCAATCCTTTATTTTGACTTAAAAAAAGAAAGTATATTGGATAATAAAACAATAAATCCCATGCAAACATTTTGTATATGGGATATAACTTCACATTTCGTCGTTTTGCTTCTTTTAATTTTTCTTCATCTTGTGTCTTTTGATTTTCCATTATTGCTAATTCCTCTCTTTTAGTTCTATAAATATTATAAAAGATGTTTGTATTTTCGTCAAGTTTTGTATTTTCATTTTTAATTGATACATAAATTAAAACACGTCATTTCACTGATGCCATACTTTAAAAAATAAAAAGATTATGTTTGAATTTCTTCATACATAACCTTCTTATTTTATTATTCAATTGTTAATGTTGTTTCTTTATTTAAGTTCATCGTTGTTGTTTTCTTTACAACATCATCTACATATACTTTAACTGTTATAGTTCCCTTTCCTGTAACACTTGCATTTATATTTGTTGAATCTTGTGCAATGGTTTGTGAATATACTGTATCATTATTTGCAACAATTTTTATCTTTGACTTTTTAGCTGTCTTTGTTGTTTCACCTGTAAGTGGATTTTTTGTTTCAGTATATTCGATAGCTGAGCCTAAAAGTGATTTTAAATTTAAATTTATTGTTCCATTAATTAATTTCTCTATCTTATTTACAGTAATTGTTATATTTGATCCTTTTTCAACTGTCTCGCCCGCTTGTAAACTTTGTTTTATTACTATTCCATCATCTTTTGTAGTATCTTCTGATGTTAATACAGTAGTTAATGTTAAACCTGCATCACTAATTTCTTTTTTAGCTTCTTCTTCATTCTTTCCTGCAAGATTTGGTACTACACTTTTTTCAACTCCTGTACTTACTTTGATAGTTACAGTTGACCCTGCTCCTACTTCTGTATCAGGTGTTACATCTTGGCTTATTACATATCCTGCTTCTATTTTTTTGCTTGGTTCTTCTTCTACATTAACTTTTAAATCATTCTTTTCTAGCGATTCTGTTGCTTCTTTTTCTGTCATTCCAGAAACTTTAGGAACAGTAACTATTTTTTGTCCTAAACTTACAACAACTGTAATAGTTGATTTTTCCTTTATCTTATAATTATTTTGGAAAGCTGGAACTTGCGAAATTATTTTGCCAGCCTCAATTGTTGTATCATATACTTCTTCTGATACTTCAAATACTAATTTTGAATTTTCTGTCTGTTTCTTTGCTTCCTCTTTATCCATACCTACTAAATTTGGCATAACTACATCTTTAGGTGTTGTTAGTTCTATTATTGCACTTGTTCCTCCAAATGCTAAGGCAAATAATATTATCAGTGAAATTATTCCAACTAATACTTTATGATTTTTTACAAAAACAGCAAATCCACTTTTCTTTTTATTATCCGTTTTATTCTCGCTTTCTTTTTTTGTGTCTTCAGCATTATTTTTTGTATATACGGTTGAAATTACTTGTGTTGCAAAATCATTTGTACTAATTCCATTTTTCACAAAATCACCATCAGGATCTTTTAGCGACATACTTAAATCTCTTAACATTTCTCCAGCATTTTGATATCTTAAACTCGGTTCTTTTTGCATTGCTTTCATAACTATATCATTTACTGCTTTTGGTATTGACGGATTAACTACCTTTGGTTCAACAGGTTTTTCTTGAATATGTTTTAAAGCCACTGAAACTGGTGTATCAGCATCAAATGGTACTTTTCCTGTTAACATTTCATACATAACTACGCCTAATGAATATAGATCTGATTTTGCATCTGTTATTCCTCCTCTTGCATGCTCTGGTGAGAAATAATGAACAGATCCCATTGTTGTTCCAAATGCTGTTATTGTTGAATTCGATACTGCTTTAGCAATTCCAAAATCTGTTACTTTTGCCATTCCATCTTCTGTAATAATTATATTATGTGGTTTTATATCTCTGTGAATTATATTGTTTTTATGTGCTGTTTCTAAGGCTGATGCAATTTGTATTGCCACATTTACACACCATTTCCAGCCCAAAGCTCCTTCTGACACTATAATTTCTTTCAATGTTCTTCCTTTTATAAGTTCCATAACAATATAATATAAATTACCTTCATGACCAACATCATATACTGAAACAATATTTGGATGTGTTAAACTTGCAACTGCTTGTGCTTCTGTATTAAATCTTCTAATGAAGCCTTCATCAGTTGTAAATTCGTCTCTTAATATTTTTACAGCTACATATCTATTTAGAACATGGCATTTAGCTTTATATACCATTGCCATACCGTCCATTTCCTATTTCTTCAATTATTTCATATCTGTTTCCTAATAATCTTCCTTCTAACCCCATTATTTATAAAACCTCCCACGATTTTAACTTTATATTTTAATAATAATAGTTGTAATATTATCTATTCCTCCAGCATAATTAGCCTTTGAAATTAATTCCTCTGCTATTGTCTCTTTATCTTGAACTATAGTTTCTTGAATTTCTTGTAAAGGAACCATGTTTGTAAGACCATCTGTATTCATTTCAATAATATCCCCTTCTTTTATGCTTCTTTCAAATACATCTGGTTCTGCATGTGGAGCACATCCCAATGCTTTCATTAACATATTTTTTTTAGGATGGTGTTCTGCTTCTTTTAGAGTGATTGTTCCTTCTTTTACTAATTCTTGTACATAACTATGATCTTCTGTTAATTTTTGCATAATATTATCTCTTATTCTATATATTCTACTGTCTCCAATATGTCCAATATAAAGCTCATCTTCTATTATTAGACAGATTTCCATAGTTGTTCCCATTCCATTTAATTCGCTATCTTCTTGTGATTTTTCATACACTACCTTATTAGCATATTCAATAGCTTTCTTTATAATGTCTAAAATTTTTCCTGTATCATTTGATACTGTTTTTATGTTTTCTTCTATATAGTTTTTAGCAGTTTCTGTTGCTAATTTACTAGCAATTTCTCCTCCATTGTAACCACCCATGCCATCTGCAACTATAAATAGTTTTAAGTTATTTTCGCTTGCATAACAAAAATCCTCATTTTTCTCTCTTACTAATCCTACATTTGTAGCTTTGTATATTTTCATTTAGTTCCTCCTTCTTTTCTCCTAAGTTGTCCACATGCTGCGTCTATATCATCACCCAATTCTCTTCTAATAGTTGCAACTATTCCATGGTCATTTAAGTAATCTCTAAATTTCATCACATTTTCATTTGTACTAGTATCAAACTTTCCATTTTCTATTTTATTTATTGGTATTAAATTTACATGACATAGCATTCCTTTTAATAATTTTACTAAATCTCTAGCATCATCCAAATTATCATTATTATCCTTTGCTAATGCATATTCAAAAGAAATTCTTTTATTTGTCTTTTCTATGTAATATCTACATGCCTTCATTAATTCTTCTATATTATATTTATTATTTATAGGCATCATTGCACTTCTTTTCTCATCATTTGTAGCATGTAATGATATTGAAAGTGTACATTGCAAATCCATATCTGCTATTTCATAAATTTTAGGTACTTGTCCACAAGTAGAAACACTTATATGTCTCGCACCAATATTTAACCCCTTTTGGTTATTTATAATTTTAATTGCTTTTAATACATTATCAAAATTATCAAATGGTTCTCCAATTCCCATAAAAACCACATTTGAAATTTTTACTCCTGTATCTCTTTCCACTGCTAAAATCTGTTCTGCAATTTCTCCAGCCGTTAGATTTCTAATGAATGCAATTCCAGTTGAAGCACAGAATTTGCATCCCATTTTACAGCCAACTTGTGAAGATACACATAAGCTATATCCATGTTTGTATTGCATTAAAACTGTTTCTATTGCATTGTTATCCAAAATATCAAATAAATACTTTTTAGTACCATCTTTTGATTCTTGTTTTCTTATTATTTTATATATTCCCAAAGTATATTCTTTTTTTAGTTTTTCCCTTAATTCCAAAGAAAGATTAGTCATTCCATCAAAACTTGTAACATTTTCAACAAATATCCATTTAAATATTTGCTCTGCTCTAAATGGCTTTTCTCCTATTGATATCATCTCTTGTTTTAACTCGTCTAAATTATAATCTTTAATATTTTTCATAATACTTTCCTTTTACAGGTTATATAAATTTTCAATAAATTACTTTATTACTTATTAACTTATACCACATATATACATTTTTTTCAATATATTTACTACTTTTTTTAAATAAGTCTTCCCTTTTAATAAAAATTATGTTATCATAACTAACGTTAAAATACTGACATTCTCTCCGAGGTGGCACCCATCCTTTCTGTGTCCTCCTTTCTGCTTTTTACTTCTGCTTTGGGTGCCACCTCTTTGAAGAGAATAATAAAGACCTTTTAAGGTCTTTTTTTATATTATTTCTTTTAGCTTTTCAATAAGAAAATCAATCTCTTCTTTTGTATTTTCCTTTCCAAAAGAAAATCTTAAAGTTCCACTTGCCTCATTTTCTTTTAATCCTATTGCCATTAAAACTTCTGATGGAGTCGTAACTCCTGTATTACATGCTGAACCTGCTGAAGTACAAATTCCAAATTCATCTAGTTTCAATAACAATTCGGAGCTATCTTGACCTATAAAAGATACATTTACATTTCCTGATAATCTATTTTCCATATCACCGTTTATCTTAATATTATTAAAATTATTTTTTAATTGATTTATGCAATAATCTCTTAATTCCTTTAATTGATTATTATATTCATCTATATTTTGATATGCTAATTCAATTGCTTTTCCTAACCCCACAATTCCTGGTACATTTTCTGTTCCTGCTCTTTTTCCTTTTTCCTGATGTCCACCATCAATTATCGGATTAAATAATACTCCTTCCCTTACATATAATGCTCCTACACCTTTTGGTCCATAAAATTTATGTGCTGACATTGATAATAAATCTATATTCATCTTTTGTACATCAATTTTTATATTTCCAATTCCTTGAACTGCATCTGTATGAAATAATATTTTATTTTCTTTAGCAATTTTACCTATTTCAGCTATTGGTTCAATTGTCCCTATTTCATTATTTGCTGTCATTACAGATATTAAAACTGTATATGGCTTTATTGAATTTTCTAATTCTTGTAAGTTTATTTTACCATTTTTATCAACATTTAAATATGTTACTTCAACTCCCTCTTCTTCTAATGTTTTACATGAATTTGAAATTGCATGATGTTCTATTTTAGTTGTAATTATATGTTTTTTTGAATTTTTATTAGCATGAATTACTCCTTTTAGTGCTAAATTATCACTTTCACTTCCTCCTCCTGTAAAAAATATTTCTTTATTTTTAGCATTAATTACATTTGCTACTTTTTTTCTGGCATTCTCTATTGCCATCTTATTTCTTCGTCCTACTTCATAAGCAGATGATGGGTTTCCATAACTTACAGTAAAATATGGTAACATTTCCATTAAAACTTTTTCGTCAACAGCTGTTGTTGCTGCATGATCAAAATAAATACTTCTTTGCACCTTTCCCTCCTTATAAAAAACAAGAATAACATTTTCTAAGTGCCAGAGGCACATAAGAAAATTTAATTCTTCCATAATTATCTTCTAAGGAAACTCACTATTTCATAGATGACTTTCCTAAGAATATAAAAATATAAAATAGGTGTATTTTATACACCTATTTTTACTACTTATTATTCTTTATTTCATTCCAACCTTCTTTATTTAATTGTCTTTCTCTAGCAACTGCTAAAGCTCCATCTGGAACATCTTTATTTATTGTTGAACCTGCAGCAACTAGTACATTGTTTCCTATGTTTACTGGAGCTATTAAATTTACATTTGAACCTATAAATGCATTGTCTCCTATTACTGTTTTATGTTTATTTTTTCCATCATAATTGCATGTAATTGTTCCACAACCTATATTAGTTTTTTCTCCTATTTCACAATCACCCATATAGCTTAGGTGTGGTACTTTTGTTCCTTTTCCTATAATTGCTTTTTTTATTTCTACAAAGCTTCCTATTTTTACATTATCAGCTATTTCGCAATTTTCTCTTATATATGCATTTGGACCTATTTCACAGTTTTTTCCTATTTTTACACCAGATTTTATAGTTGTATTTGGATGTATTACTGTATCCATACCTATTTCAACATCATCATATATATATGTTGAATTTACATCTTCAATTGTAACTCCATTTTTCATGTGTTCTTCGTTTATTCTATACTTTAGGGCTTGAGTTACCATTCCTAATTGAATTCTATCATTTATACCCATAATTTCTGTGTTATCATCAATAATTACAGCTCCAGTTTTTAATCCTTTTTCATTCATTATCTTTATAACATCTGTCAAATAATATTCTCCTTGAGCATTATTAGGTCTTATACTTTTTAATGCTGAAATTAATTCTTCAATATCAAAACAATATATACCTGCATTAATTTCATTAATCATTTTTTGTTCTTCATTAGCATCTTTTTCTTCTATAATACCTTTAACATTTCCTCCGATATCTCTCACAATTCTTCCGTATCCTGTAGGATCTTCATACATTGCAGTCAATATTGTAGCATATTCTTTTTCTTTTATACTTTTGTTAATCATGTTTTTTAATGTTGAAGGTCTTAAAATTGGAACATCTCCATTTAAAACTACTACTTTTCCTTTTCTTCCTTTTAAATATGGTACAGCTCTTTTTACTGTATCTCCTGTTCCTATAAGTTCATCTTGATAAGCATATTTTACAGTATCTCCTAATGCATCTTCTACTTGTTTTCTCTTATGTCCAACAACTACTATAACTTCGCTTATTCCTGCTGTTTTTGCTGTTTCAACAACTCTTTTAACCATTTCTTTATCATAAACTTTGTGAACGCATTTTGCCTTCTCTGTTTTCATTCTTGTTCCTTTACCAGCTGCCATAACTATTCCTAAGATTTCTTCCACTTTAATCCCCGTTCCTTCCTAAAGATTTAATATATATATACTATATATTTCATATAGTATTCCTTTATTTTATTTTTCCTTGCAAATACCATAAGCAATTTTTTGTAATATCTAATTCTATAACTTTTCCAATTAACTCTTTTGAACCTTCAAAAACTACAACTTTATTTGAATCTGTTCTTCCTGTAAGCATCATATTATTCGTTTTACTTGTTCCTTCAACAAGCACTTTTTGAGTTGTTCCTATATATTTTTCATTGATTTCTTCCATTTGACTTTCAACTAATGCTTTTAATCTGTCAAATCTTTTATGTTTAATTTCTTCTGGAATTTGATTTTCCATTTTATCTCCAGGTGTTCCAACTCTTCTTGAATAAATAAACATATATACTTGATCATATTTCATTTTTTCAACTACATCTAATGTATCTTCAAAATCTTTTTCAGTCTCTCCTGGAAAGCCTACTATTATATCTGTTGATATTGCAATATTTGGCATTTCTTTTTTTATTTTATTAGCTAGTTCTAAATATTGTTCTTTAGTATATTTTCTATTCATTTTTCTTAGTACTTCTGTACTTCCAGCTTGTAAAGGTAAATGCACAATTTTACATACTTTGTCACATTCTTTTATTGCTTTAATAACATCATCAGTAAAATCTTTTGGATGTGGTGAAACAAATCTAATTCTTTCAATTCCTTCTATCTTATTTACATCTCTTAATAAATTTGCAAAATTATAATTTTCTCCACCATTGTATGAATTTACATTTTGACCTAAAAGTGTTATTTCTTTAAATCCTTGTTTTGCTAAACATCTAACTTCTTCAATAATGTTCTCAGGTTTTCTGCTTCTTTCTCTTCCTCTTACATATGGTA
Source organism: uncultured Clostridia bacterium (assembly GCA_934183325.1). Lineage (GTDB taxonomy): Bacteria > Bacillota > Clostridia > TANB77 > CAG-508 > CAKPSH01. The sequence goes on along the minus strand of CAKPSH010000012.1, from coordinate 12,551 downwards.
CGATACAATAACTACAGAAATTGTTACATCCATACATAATTGTAACAGATGCTTTTAAATTGTCATTTCTTTTAATTGGTATTCCTTCAAACACTTCTCCATCTATATCTATAATATCTTCAATTCTCTTCTTTTCTTTTAAAGCTTCATATAAATCTTCTGGAAATTTATATAATGTATGTGTTCCAAATATAATATCAAAATATGGATAACTTTTCTTTAATTTATCTTGTATGTGTTTTTCTTGCATCATACATCCACCAATTGCTATAATCGTTCCTTTTTCTTCTTTAACTTTTTTTAATTCTCCTAATTTTCCAAACAATCTATCTTCTGCATTTTCTCTTACACAACATGTATTTATAACAACCAAATCGGCTTCTTTTGAATCTTCTATCCTTGTGTAACCCATTTGTTCTATCATTCCACAAAGTTTTTCTGAATCATTTTCGTTTAATTGACACCCCATTGTTAAAATATTATATTTTAATTTTTTTGGACCATTAAGTTTTTTTATTTTTTCTATATATTCTACTTGTTTTTTTATTTCATCAACATTATCCAATTTTTCTCATTCCTTCCATAGGTATTACTCTATTGTCAAATTTTGTACTATTATATAATAATTTTCAATCTTTTTCAACATTTTTAGTCTTTTATTTTCAATTAAGCAAAATTACATAAGTGGATAGCCTAAATCTCTTGGATAGTTTGGCCCCATTGGTGGTCTAGGAGGTCTTCCCATTGGTGGACGAGGAGGTGGTGGTGGCATTGTTGGTCTTGGCGGTTGTCTTCTTAATAACTCCCTAATAATTAAAATCCTAATTAAATCATTTAGCATAAAGTTTTGCTGTCTAGTTTCCTCTTTCTTTTTATCATTTACTCCACTTCTCTGCTCACTAGTATTTTTAGTTGTTTGAGTATTACTTTCTTCTATTCTTGTTTCTTCCATAGCATTATATACTTCAATAGTCATTTCACTAATCATTTTTTCATCTATTACTCCATTTGCTCTCATACATACTTTTTGAACCATTGGATATGCCATTTTATAAATATCTGGATACATATTTTCTAATTCGTTCTGATTATAATCTCGATAATCCTCTATATTATATATGTCTTGCATTTGATATGTATTTCTTGGCATAATACTATATCCTAATACCTGTTGCATGTAATCTTCATAGTTTGAACTATACATTTTTTATCAATCCTTTCTTCTTTTTTCTTATATATATTTTATTCTTTTATTTTAATTTGGTTCATCTTGATATTTTTTCCATTTTATGGTACAATTAAATATGTCCGAGTATGCTAAATGCATACATTCACTGCAAAAAGAGAGGAGCTGTTCGATGACAAATGAACAGAAAGATTTTGTTAGGTGCTTTGATTTCAGGTACCTGAAACCCGCTCAGAGTGATGGAATTCACCATCTTGAACGGGGTAACGCATGTGGTCGAGAAGCACTTTATCGCTTTTTGAACACAATCCAGTATGCCCCTATCAGTGATGGTGGTTTTCAGCTTGAGTTCATGCTCAAGCGTAAAAAATTCACTGCTGTATATGCAGTAGGTCGTTCCACAGTGGAAATTGAGGCTTATCTCGAAATCCTTAAGAACGTTCTCGAAAGTGCTTACTACGGCTATGGTAGTAGTACTTTGAGGGTTCGTCCTGGAGCGATTCCCAATTTCTACCGTGCGGTCTTGGAACTGCAGAAGATTGTGGTTCCTGACTATCACACTGCATAATAAGCAAAAAGTTGCCGTAGTTTTGTTTAACACCAAAACCACGGCGACTTTTTATTATTTATATATTATTTACTATTTCTTTGAACTTATTTCCACGTTCTTCAAAGTTTTTAAACATATCAAAACTTGCACTTGCAGGTGAAAATAAAACAATCTGTCCTTTTTTTGCTACTCTATGAGCAATTTTTATTGTTTCTTCTAAAGTATCACACATATATGTATCAATTTTCTTTCCTTCTTCGTCAGCTTCTTTTTTCACTGCTTCAAATATTTTATCTGCTGTTTGCCCAACTAAAATTAAAGATTTAACTTTTTCTAATATTGGTTTAGCAATAGGTGTGTAATCTAAATGTTTATCATATCCCCCTGCAATTAACACAATTTCTTCATCAAAAGCTTTTAATCCTGCTATTGTTCTTGTAGGACTTGTTCCTATTGAATCATTATACCATTTTACTCCATCAATTTCTCTTACAAATTCTAGTCTATGTTCTACTCCTTCAAAGTTCATAATTGCTTTTATTTGTGTATCTGTATCCACAAATTCAGAAGTTGCTGCTATTGCTGCACAAATATTTTCATAATTGTGTTTTCCTCTTAATTTTAATTGTTTAGTATTTATAACATGTCTTCTGATTCTATCTTTACATTCTTTTATTATTCCTTCATCATAAATAACACCATCATTTAATTTTTCATTACTGCTGAAAAATACTACTTTACCTTTTGCTTCTTTCTGAGCTTCCCTTGTGATATCATTATCATAATTTAGTACAACAATACCTTTTTCATCTTGATATTTAAATATGTTTTTCTTTGCTTCAATATATTCTTCATAATCTTTATGTATGTTTAAATGATTTGGAGAAACATTTGTAATTACAGATACATTAGGACTTATTTCCATTCCCATTAATTGAAAACTACTCATTTCTAGTACAACCATATCTTCTGGTTTCATTTCTTCTATTTTTGTAAATAAAGGTGTTCCAATATTTCCTCCTAAGAAACATTTATATCCTTTTTCTTTTAATATTGCATAAATTAAACTAGTAGTTGTTGTTTTTCCATCACTTCCTGTAATTCCAATAATAGTTGAAGGTGACATCTCAAGTACCATTTCTATTTCTGATGTTAATATTGCTCCTCTTTTCACTTCTTCTTGTAACTCTGGAATTGTTGGCATACAACTTGGTGATCTAAAAATTATATCAAATCCCACTAAGTTTTTTAAATTATCTTCTCCAAAAAATCCATTCATATTATAATCATTTAATTTTTTTATTATTTCTTCTGAAATATCAACTTTGTTTCTGTTATCAAATACAGTTACATTTGCACCTTTTTCTTTCATATAGTCTAGTAAAGGAATATTGCTAACTCCAAGACCAATTATTGCAACTTTTCTATTCTTTAAATAATTATTAAATTCTTCTAACTTTTCATTTTTATATGACATATTTTTGCCTCCAATTATGTTTTATTTTATTCTATTTTTCACTTTTATGATACACTTTATTATGTTCGTTTTCTATTTTATCACACTTTATTTTTATATGCAATTGATTATAATTACATAATTTGGAGGTATTTTATTTTTAATCTTTCAAAAACATTGTAATTTCTTTTATTATTTTTATTGTATGTTTTAACTCTGTAACAGAATATTTTTTTAATAGTTCTCTGGTCTCTCTAATAGTACTATCATCTAATCCGAATAATATATAATCTGAAGAATGTCCACTTATTTCACATAACCTTTTTATACTATCATATACCAAATTGCCTTTTCCTTCTTCAACTCGTCCTAAAAATTGTCCTGATATCCCTATTTGTTTTGCTAGGTCTAATTTTGTCATTTGTAGTTCTACTTCTCTAATATATTTTATTCTTTTACCTCTATTTATCTTTTCTATTTCTAATTCTTCTCTTTTTTCTTTATTTTGTTCTAATTCTTTTCTTCTCATAATTTCTCCTATTTTTCTTATTTAATTTATAATTATAACTTAACTTTTTGATTACTATATGGCAAAAAATTTTATAAAAATATGGTATTTCCTGAGATTTTATGGTATCATCTTGTCTGAATTATATTTTTAGATTGGAGGTTTTATTTATGATCATTGGTCCCATGAAAATTCTTGTAATAGAAGATGATGTGGAAGAATGTAATAAATTTGTAAAAATTATTAACAACAGAAAAGACTTTGAATTAGTTGGTATTACTGATTCTGATATTGAAGCTCTAAATTATGTACAACTAAAGCATCCTGAAGGTATTGTTCTTGATATTGAATTAAATAATAGTAGTTCTGGAAGTACAGATTCTTTAGAATTTTTAGATAAAATAAAATCGTTAAATTATTCCCCAATAATTATTGTTACTACTCATATTACTTCTAAAAGAACGTATGAAATATTACATAGAAAAGGCGTTGATATCATATTATATAAAGGTCATCCTACATATTCTGTTGAACATGTTCTTAATAAATTTATAACATTAAGAAATATTACAAGTAACACACCTGTAAATATTATGCATGAAGCTCTTGAAGATAATACTCAAAAGTTTTCTGATTTAATTTATCATGAATTGGATTTAATAGGTATTACGCCAAAACTTAAAGGTAGAGATTATGTTCATGATGCTATACTTTATCTATTGCAAAATCCTACAAGTGATACAAATGTTATTCAATATTTAACAAAAATTTATAAAAAATCTGGTAATACTATAACTAATGGTATTCAAAATGCTATAATACATGCTTGGAGAGTTTCTGCTATTGAAGATTTAGAAATGTATTATACTGCTAAAGTAAATTACGAAACTGGTATTCCAACTCCAATGGAATTTATATATTATTATGTAGATAAAATAAAGAAATTAGTTTAATATATCAAAACTGTCAAAAAGTCTAGTATTCAAATACTAGGCTTTTCTATTTTTCTTCAAAATTCGTCATATTTTTCTATCGCCTGTAACCATTTATTCTGTAAGGATAAATGGTATTTTTATATTAACACAAAGGCCGGTGTTAATGTGAAAAGGTGGTGATTTATATGTCAGGTTGGATGAAAGATTTTATAGATTATTTAAGATTTTGGTTTAGATAAACTTATTATTTTTTATAAGTTACAAAAAAGTTTTTAGTTATCAAACTAAAAACTTTTTTGACTATCTTATGATTTGCATATATAATATATCATTATAATCATTTATAAGGAGTTTAATTATGTCATATTCTTATTTATATACAAATTATGGAAATTTATGTATTATTATTATTAACTATCTTAGAATGTTTTTCATATCACTATTTACTTTTTATACTTCATTAAAACTTTCAAACCATACTATTAATAAACATTTTAATATATTCATATTAATTAATTTAATCTTTTCAGCTTGTTTATCACTAATCTTAAATTATTCTTCAACTTTCTATACTACACCAATTATAGCCTTATTTTCATTTCTTTCCTTTTTAATAATAAATAATTTTAAAGTTTTGCATTCAGCTATAGTAACTTTTTTATCTTTATGTATAAATTTTATAATTTTACTAATATGTTCTATTACCAACTACATTATGTCATCTATTTTTAATATACATAATGCTATTATATCCTTTATATTAATCTTCTCTCTATATGCTTTTCTTTTATATTCCATATTAAAACTATCTAAATTTAAATATGGCGTAATTTTTATAAATAAAACAGCTAACAATGAAAATATTGACTTAATAATATTAAATATAAGTATGGTTCTATTTCTTTTCTTTGTTTTGCTCCCTCGTATGAATTATTATTTCACGCAAAACATAATATTTATAATTGCATTTTTCTCCGTAATAATGGCAATTACAATTTATAAATCATTTTCTTTATATTATAAACATAATTTATTAGTAAAAGAACTTAATGATACAAAGTTGGAACTTGAGAAAAAAGATAAAGAAATTGAAAGATTAGAAAAAGAAAATCTAGAATTTAGTAAAACTAGTCATTCAATTGCACATAAACAAAGAGTTTTAGAATATAAATTAAATCAATTACAATTAAACACTGAATTTGCTAATGAACTTGATCTTTCTGATAAACTAAAAGAAATATCTGATACATATTCTTCTAATGTAACAAATCTTACTCTACCTAAAACAGGTATTGAAAATATTGATGATATTTTAGAATACATGCAATCAGAATGTACTAAAAATAATATTAATTTTGAACTTCAACTTAATGGTGATATCTTTTCTATGGTAACTACTGTTATCAATAAAGAAAAGTTAGAAATTTTATTAGCTGATCATATCAAAAATGCAATTATAGCTATAAATTCTTCTAAAAATATTAACAAAAGTATCTTAGTTAGATTAGGTTTAATTAATGATATTTACAGTATTTATTTCTATGATTCAGGAATTGAATTTGATGAAAATGTTTTATCTTCTTTAGGTAAGGAACAAATTACTACTCATAAGGATATTGGTGGTACTGGTTGTGGATTTTTAAATACTTTCGATACATTAAAAGAATTTAATGCTAGTTTAGAAATAAATGAAATTTCTGCACCTTGCAAAGATAATTATACTAAATCTATTGTTATAAAATTTGATGGTAAAAACGATTTTGAAATTAATTCTTATAAAAAACAAGAATAACATTTTCTCTTTCCTTATCCTTACATATAAATCATAACTTTGGTTAAAATATTTTTAGGTGGTGATTTATAATGACATGTAAAGAACTTTTATACGTTGAAGATGCATTAGGACATGAATGTTTTATGAAAACTTGTAGTTTAAAAACCTCTGCTCAACTTACAGATGCTAATCTTTCAAATTATATAAAAGAATTAGAAAAAAAGCATACAGAGTTATATAACAAATTTTTAAATTTATTATAGAAAGAAGGATTATAACAATGGAAGATAAAGATTTAATGGAAAAGGAATTATTAATAATAAAAGGAGTTTGTGATTTATATCTTCACGGAACAATAGAAGCTTCAACAGCTGAAGTTCATTCTGCTTTTAAAGATGCATTAAATGAATCTCTAGATATTCAAAACAAAATTTACAACTTAATGGCTGAAAAAGGTTGGTATAAAACAGATATAGCTGAACAAACAAAGATTGATGCTGTAAAGCAAAAATTTACGGCTAATAATTAAATATATGAGCCATATATAGTTTTTTAGCTATATATGGCTCATTTTTTATATTCTAAAGAAAGTCATCTATGAAATAGTGAGTTTCCTTAGAATATAATTATGGAAGAATTAAATTTTCTTATGTGCCTTTGGCACTTAGAAAATGTTATTCTTGTTTTTTATAACTTTAATTTTTTAAATATCCGCTTCTCTTTATGTTTATTGTTTAACTTAATTCTCTTAAATATCATAAATTTTATTATCTATAATATATTTATAAACTTTTTCATTTATATCTTCTGGCTTTTTTCCTATTTTTATACTCTCCCTTATATTAGTTGAAGAAATCTCTTTATAATCATTGTTTTTTATAATTTCAAAATTTTCTTTATTATTTTCTAACATTTCATTATTTTCTATAATTAAATTTGCATCTATGTTATTTCTTTCAAAAATTATGTAATTATAATTTTCAATTAATTTTTTGCTTTCTTTCCATTCTGACATTTTTGATAAATTATCAACTCCCATAAGAAAAAAGCGATTATCATCTTTATACTTATTTGATATAATTTTAAAAATGTCTATTGCATTATATTTGTGTGAAGATCTTATTTCTATATCTGATACTTTTAGCTTTTCATTTCCTTCGCAGGCTATTTTAAGCATATTATATCTATCTATTCCCTGTGCTAATTCTTGTTTTTTATAACTATCTCCAACTGGAACAAACACAACTTCATCTAAATCACATTCTTTTATTGCTTTCTTAGCCATTTCTATATGAGCTTTTGTAGGAGGATTAAAACATCCTCCATAAAAACCTATTTTTTTCATTTTATTCTCCCTCAAATAAAAATCCAAAATTCGTATCCATTTTGTCTTCATATTTTCCTTCATTGTCTGTATTATATCTAATTACTTTAATATTTTTAGTTTCTTTTTCAACTTCATCTGCCAATTTTAAATATTCGTTTTGCTGACGCACACTACTTTCAACATTAAATTCTTGATATTCATGTTTATTTCTTTTTAATCTTCTCGCAAATTCATTTTCATCTTTTAAATATAATACTATTAAATATATATCTGCATCTATATTATCTAATGTTTTTAACAAATTTTCATATACATCTGTAAAGCTGTAATCTTGATATCCTAGTCTTGCATATACTTCATTTGTAAAGAAATTTCTATCAAATACCATATTTATATCTTGGCAACTTTTTACATAGTCTAGTAATTTTTCATATTTTATTTTTATTTTTTCTTTACCTGTTTCTGTGCGGTCCTTAATGCCAGATAATCTATATAAATCTGTTGCACTCATTTTTTCTCTTAAAAAATTTGTAAAAGTAGTTTTTCCTGTTCCTTGAGGTCCCTCAACAATTACGATTTTGTTTCTCATTTTTTTACTTCCCTTCTTAAGTAAAATATTAAATTATTTTTTCATTTGCTCTTTTATGAATTCAATTTCTTCCTCTTTATCCAATCTCATAAATAAAGGTTCACCTTTTTCAATAACTTTAGTTCCTTCAGTAATAGTTTCATTATTAATTTCATCCCATAACATACTAGCATTTTTTATTCCTAGTTGTTCTAGTATTTTCTTTCCCGTATCAGGCATAACTATTGAAATCATTACTGCAACTTTTCTTAGATTTTCTGCTAGATGATACATTACTGATTTTAATTTTTCATGTTCTGTTCCTTCTGCTTTAGCAAGTACCCAAGGTGCTGTTTCATCAATATATTTATTACTTCTTGAGATTATTGCCCATATTTCAGCTAATGCATTACTTACATGGTAAGTGTCCATTAATTCTTCAACTTTTAATATTTGATTTTTTGTGAATTCTTCTAATTCATCATCAAAATCTGTTCTAACTGTTATATCAGTTGGTATAACACCGTTATAATATTTATTAATCATTCCTATTGTTCTATTTACAAGATTTCCTAAGTCATTAGCTAAATCTGAATTATATCTTTCAACAAAATCTTCTGGTGTGAACATTGAATCTTGAGCGAAAGACATTAATCTTAATAAATAATATTTTGTAGCATCTAAACCATATCTATTTATTAAGGTTTCTGGATATATAACATTTCCAACTGATTTAGACATCTTTCCATCTTTCATTACTATCCAACTATGTGCATATATTTTTTTAGGTAATTCTAATCCTAATGCATGTAAGAAAATTGGCCAATATATTCCATGAAATCTTATTATTTCTTTTCCAACCACATGCAAATCTGCTGGCCAATACTTTTTAAATAAAGTATCATCCTCAGACATATAACCTAATGCTGTTATATAATTTGTTAATGCATCTAACCATACATATAATACATGTTTTGGATCATTTGGCATTTGAATTCCCCAATCAAAAGTATTACGGCTAATACATAAATCTTCTAGTCCTGGATTTATGAAATTATTAAATATTTCATTCTTTCTAGATTCTGGAACAATAAAGTCTGGATTTTCTGCATAAAATTCTTTTATCCAATTTTCATATTTTTTCATATTGAAGAAATATGCTTCTTCCTTCATTTTCTTTACTTCTCTTCCACAGTCTGGACATTTTCCATCTACAAGTTGAGTTTCAGTGAAATAGTTTTCACAAGGCATACAATACCAGCCTTCATACTCTCCTTTATAGATATCTCCATTTTCAATAAATTTTGAAACTATTCTTTGAACTGCTGTACAATGTCTTGGTTCTGTTGTTCTTATAAAATCATTATAGTCAATTTCCATTGTCTTCCATAATTTTATTGCTTCTTCTGCCATTTCATCAACATGTTTTTGTGGAGTTAGTCCTCTTTTTTCTGCTACTGATTGGATTTTTTGTCCATGTTCATCTAGTCCTGTAAGCATATATGTATCAAATCCTCTTGCTTGTTTGTATTTTTTTATACAATCTACAAGATTTTCGCAATATGCTGTACCTATATGAAATTTTCCACTTGGATAATAAATTGGTGTTGTAATATAAAACTTCTTTTTTTCCATACTTTTCTCCCCTTTTATTTATTGATTATCTGTTAATTTTTCTTTTATTACATTTGCTATATCATTTGCTGCTTTTTCTATATAATTTATATCTTTTCCTTCTATCATTACTCTTATTAATGGCTCTGTTCCAGATTTTCTAATTAAAATTCTACCTTCTCCATTTAACTCTTTTTCTGTTTTTTTAATAATTTCATTGATTTCTGGATAGCTATCCATATCAAATCTATCTACTCTAACATTTACTAACGTTTGTGGGTATATATCTATTATTTTGCATAATTCTGAGAATTTAATTCCTTTTTCAAGTAAAATTTTTGTTATCATTAATGATGTAGCTATTCCATCTCCTGTTAAGTTATAATCTGCAAGTATTATATGTCCTGATTGTTCTCCTCCTAAATTGTCTCCGTTTTTTAACATTTCTTCTAGAACATATCTATCTCCTACTTTAGTTTGAGCTATTTCTATATTGTTCTTTTCTCCAAATTTCATTAATCCCATATTACTCATAACAGTTGCTACTACTCTATTGTTCTTTAACTCGTTTCTTTTATTCATATAATCTGCAATTATAGCAATTATAATGTCTCCATTGACTTCTTCTCCTTTTTCGTCAACAGTTAAACACCTATCTCCGTCTCCATCATAAGCAATTCCCATGCTTAGTTTATTATCTACTACAAATTTCTTTAATTGTTCTAGATGTGTTGAGCCACAGTCTTTATTTATATTAATTCCATCTGGTTCATTGTTTATAATCTTGTATTTTATTCCTAATTCTTTGAAGATTTTTTCTGCTATTTTGTATGTTGCACCATTTGCTGTATCTATTCCTACTATAAAATCTTCTCTATTATTTTTTTCTATATCTTTTTTAAAAATATTAGTTATGAATTCAAAATATTTTTTTATTAATTCTGGTTCGTTTTTTGAAACTCCTAGTTCGTTATGATTTAATTCAATATTAAGAAGTTCTTCATTATCTATGTATTTCTCGATTTCTTCTTCAATCTTGTCTGGTATTTTTGTTCCTTTATTGCTAAAGAACTTTATTCCATTATATTCAAATGAATTATGTGATGCAGAAATCATAACACTCATATCTGCATTTGTTGATTTTGTGAGATATGCAATTGCTGGTGTTGGTACTACTCCTACCAATTCTACGTCAGCTCCATAGCTTAGAAAACCTGCTGCCATTGCATTTTCAATTATACTTCCTGAAATTCTAGTATCTCTACCTATAATAATTCTTGGCTTTTTTTGCCCATTATTCTCCTTTGTAAGAACTTTTGCACCTGCTTGTGCTACTTTAAATACAAATTTAGGAGTTAATTCTGTATTTGCAATTCTCCTAATTCCATCAGTTCCAAAATATTTCATTTTGTTTCAAATCCTTTCCGTTATATTATATATTATTCAAATTTTTTACCAATTTCAATTTTATTTCCTCTTAAATAATCGCCTATTGGCATTTTTCTAGAGTTTTCTCCTTGAATTTCAAGTATTTCTATAACTTTATCACTTGTTTCAACCTTTAAGCCTTTTTTATCATTAGCTTCAATAATATATCCAGGTTCATGTTGCACATTTTCATCTAATATTTTTATTTTCCATATTTTAATTTTTTTCTCATTATAAGTTGTATATGCTCCCATTATTGGATTTAATCCACATACTAAATTTTTTATTTTTTCTGCTGAATTATCCCAATTAATTTTTGACATTTCTTTATTTAACATTGGTGCCATTGTATAATCTTCTGATTGCTTTATTCTTGGTGCATTACCGTTTTCAATTTCATCAACTGTTTTTAGTAATAAATCTGCTCCTATTGTTGATAATCTATTCCACAATTCTCCTGTTGTTTCATATTCTCCAATATCAGTTTTTTCACTAAAAATCATATCTCCTGTGTCCATTTGTTCATCCATATACATTGTTGTTACACCAGTTTCTTTATCTCCATTTAAAACAGCCCATTGAATTGGTGCTGCTCCTCTATATTTTGGTAATAATGATCCATGAAGATTTATACATCCATATTTAGGTATTTCTAATATCTCTTTTGGCAAAATTTTTCCATAAGCTACTACACACATTATGTCTGGATTTAATTTCTTCATTTCATTAATAAATTCTTCATTATTTCTTACCTTTATAGGTTGATAAATTGTTAAATCATGTTCCACTGCAAACTCTTTTACAGGTGAACACATCATTTTCATTCCTCTTCCTTTTGGTTTATCTGGATTTGTTACCACCCCAATAATTTGGTGTTTTGAATTATATAATTTTTCCAGTGATTCTTTTGCAAAATCTGGTGTTCCCATAAATAAAATTCTCATATTTACACTTTTCCTTTTACTTACATAATATCCCACATAGTATATCACATTTCTTATTAAAATAAAACACTTTAGTTGATTTTTTCCATTCGATATTATATAATATTTTTATATGTGCGGGTATAATTTAGTGGTAGAATGTCATGCTTCCGACCTGATAGCGCGAGTTCGATTCTCGCTACCCGCTCCAGATTGATAGGAAACTCGAACTTTTCGAGTTTAAGTAATAAATGCTAACTAGAAATAGTTAGTTTTTTTGTT
>CAKPSH010000011.1 GCA_934183325.1 uncultured Clostridia bacterium | reverse complement strand
TTTGTTGTTTACTTTTCAATGTACTTATTATCGCTTTGTTCTTTCGAACAGAAGCTTTATTATTATACTTCGCTGAACCATTTTTGTCAATACTTTTTTGAAATTTTTTCAAACTTTTTGAATCGTATTTTTGTTGACTTTTTCTTGCAAAGTGCTTATATATAATAGCATATTTGTTTGAAGTTTGTCAATACTTTTTTGAACTTTTTTCAGTTTATTTTGACATTTTCTTTCTCGCAAAGTGCTTATCAATATTAACACATTTTGTATTAATTTGTCAATACTTTTTTAAAGTTTTATTTACAATTCTCAATGTTTTGGAGCAAAAGAAAAACTAGTAATTTTACTGTTCTTTTTTCTACCGTTATACTATATTACCAGTTTGTATATTTAATATACACTTTTTAATATTCTGTCGCTCTCATCAGCGTCTTATATATATTAACACTTTTAATTTTAGTTGTCAACACTTTTAAGCATTTTTTCGTTTTTTTTGAACTGAAAATCCAAATTTTCCCTTTTTCTCTCCTAATACATAGTAACCACCATTTGCATACGCAATCAAATTGCATTTTGATATATCAAAAGCACCTTTTTCATCTATATATTTTTCATCTGCATTAATTCCTAATACGTCTGCAATAAACATATGATGACTTCCTAATTCTTTAATTTCTGTAACCTTGCATTCTATGGAAACAGGGCTTTCACCTATCATTGGGCAACTAACATAATTTGCTTTTTCTTTTGTTAATTTCATTTCCTTAAATTTATCTACATTTTTTCCAGATTTAACTCCACACCAATCTGTCGCATATGCTAACTTGTCGTTTGTTAGATTTATTACAAATTCTCCACTTTCTTTAATTATATTATATGAATATCTTTCTGGTCTTACAGATATATATACTTTTGCAGGATTTGTACATAATATTCCTGTCCAAGCAACTGTTATTATATTAGATTTCTCCATATCGCCACAACTAACCATAACAGCTGGTATGGGATATTCAAAAGTTCCTGCTTTCCACAATTTTTTTGACATTTTCATTTCCTCCTAAAAACACTTTTGGGCACGTATAATAAACGTGCCCTTTCTTATTTATTTTCCACTTCTTGTTTTAATGTGTTAACTTCATTGTTCAGTTTTTTTATAGTACTATATTCACTTACATATCCACAGATAAATCCTATTATAAATACAGATATAATTAATATTATGTTTTTTATTTTTTCTTGGCTTTTATACATGTATTTATCATATATTTTCATTGGTTCCTCCTCTTTAGGGTTTACTTTTTTTGTTTCTTTTTCCATAACCATATTATTCCCTCTTTTCTCTCTTTTATTCTTGTTCATATCCTTGTACTACTAATCTTTTGCTTCCAGAATTAGAACATGTTATTAAAGTTAATTTTCTTCTTCCATTTGTCAACTGGCTTGTACAATTAACGTCTGTAGGATCTATTGTATATTTATCAGATACTATATAAGTTACTGTTCTTCCCTTTAAATCTGTTAATTCCATCTTTTCGCCTATATTAATGTTTTTTAATTTTCCAAACATTTTTCCACTTTTATAATTATGTCCTGCAACACAATAATTTCCAATCTCATTTGGTCCTGGTCCCCACAATTTGTTAATTGATATTTTTAACAATTCTTCTGATGTTTCGGACAATACAGGATATTCTATTCCCAGATTTGGTATTTTTAATATTGCTTCTGATGAATATGTCGTATTTCCATCATTTGTAGTATATTCTTCTGTAACGGTTTCTCCTGTAACATTTTCTTCCGTTCCATCATCTTCAATCGTTTCTTCTTCACTGTTGTTTTGCATTGTGTTTTTCGTATCTTTTAATATATTACCTAATTTAACCTCTTCTGTAGTCTCAGAATTTCCACCTAAAAATACCTTTAGCACATCATTTTCTATTTTTATGGAGTTACTTGCTACAAATGTGTTTTGATCCATTGTTGTATCATCATTTTCACTATTAACTGATTTTGTAATGCTGTTTAAAATATCTTTTGATACTTCTTCATTTTTATTTCTATCATATTCTGCATACACATAATACGAAAATAAAATGCAAACAGCAAAAATAGAGAGTATAAATTTTGCTTTATATGATTTCTTTTTTTGTCGCATTTCTTTAGTAACAATAACTTTTTCTGTAACTAAAATTTGATTCATTATATTTTCTCCTTGTTTTCTATTATACTATGATTCTTTGTAAATTTCAATTAAATTATTACAATTTGTATAATAAAAAAAAGAAGAACATTTTCTAAGGAAACTCACTATTTCATAGATGACTTTCCTTAGAAGATAAAAAAAGCTAAAATTTTATTCTAAAATTTTAGCTTTTTTTTATTAAAATATATATTAGTTTTCAGAATTTTCTGTTGTTGCTTCTTCAGCTACTTCTTCTTTAACTTCGTCAGTCTTTTCTTTTAAAACTATAACTTTGTTTTCTATTCTTGCTCCAACTTTTTCTTTAGTCTTAGCATCCTTTCCAACTCTGTCTCTTAAATAGTTTAATTTAGCACGTCTTGCTTTACCAACTCTTACAACCTCAACTTTTTCTACCATTGGTGAGTGTAATAAGAATGTTTTTTCAACACCAACACCATAAGAAATTTTTCTTACAGTAAATGTTTCATTTAATCCTCCACCTTGTTTCTTTATTATGATTCCTTCAAAAACTTGTATTCTTTCTTTTTCGCCTTCTTTAATCTTAACAGAAACTCTTACTGTATTACCAACATCTAATACTGGAACTGTTTCTTTAAGTTGTTCATGTTCAATGGCTTTTATTACGTCCATTTCTTTAATCCTCCTTCTTTAATAAATCTGGTCTTTTTATTTTCGTTATTTCTAACGACATTTTCTTTCTCCATTTATCTATGTTTTCATGGTGTCCACTTTTTAATATTTCAGGCACATTTCTGTCCATAAATATTTCAGGTCTAGTGTATTGCGGATATTCTAGTAATCCATCTGAGAAAGACTCTTCTTTGATAGATTCATTATTTAAAACTCCATCAATATATCTAGAAACACTGTCAATTAAAACCATTGCTGGTAATTCTCCACCTGTTAAAACATAGTCTCCTATTGAAATTTCTTCATCAACAATTTCATCTATAACTCTTTGGTCAATTCCTTCATAATGTCCACATAATAATATTAAATGTTCTTGTTTAGACAATTCTTTTACTTTTTCTTGATTTAGTTGTTTTCCTTGTGGACTCATATATATTACTTTTGCATTTTCATCTCCTATAGATTTATATGCATCATATACTACGTCTGGTCTCATAACCATTCCTGCTCCACCACCGTAAGGTGTATCATCAACTTTTTTATGCTTATCTTTTGAAAAATTTCTAATATTTATTAGTTCTATATCTATTAGTTCTTTTTCCTTTGCTCTTCCAATTATGCTTTGATTTAAGGTATCAAACATTTCTGGGAAAAGCGTAAGTATACTAAATTTCATTTCTATCACCTATACTAAACCTGGTATTAGCTTTACAATCATCTTTTTATTAGCTACATCTACTTTCTTTATTACTTCTCCTATTGCAGGTAACAAAATTTGTTTTCCTAATTCATCTTTTACAACATACACATCATTGCTTCCAGTTGGAAATATATCGATTAAATTTCCTAATAATTTTTCGTCTTCATCATAGACTTCTATTCCTATTAAGTCTGTAATAAAATACGTATCTTCAGGTAATTCAACTGCATCTTTTCTTTCAATTTTTAGAATACAGTTTTTATATTGTTCAGTATCATTTATATCATCTATTCCCTTTATTTTTAATAAAACAAGGTTTTTATGATATTTTACTTCTTCAATAATTTTCTTTTCCAACTTTTTATTTTTTTCTATATATATTGTTTCTAAATCATCAAACCTAGTAATGTCATCTGTAAAAGGTACAACTTTAAAAAATCCTTTTATACCATATGAATTAACTATTTGACCAATTTCTAGAAAGTCGTTCATTTCTTATTCCTTTCTAATCTATAAATTCAACTGTAACTTTCTTGTGTTCTTTATTTCCTATTGCTCTTAGAATTGTTCTAATTGCTTTAGCATTTTTTCCATCTTTACCAATAACTTTTCCCATATCTTCTTCAGCAACTTTAGCTTCAAGGACTGTTAATTTATCTTTTTCAATTAGATTAACAGATATGGCTTCTTTATTATCAACAAGAGCTTCTAATATGCATTCTAAAGCTTCATTCATAATTCTATCTCCCTTCTAATGCAGTTCTTAAGCTTTTTCTATTAAAGCTTTAACTGTGTCTGTAGGTTGAGCTCCTTTTTTCATCCAATCTTCTACTTTAGCTTTATCTAATACTACAGTAACTGGATTTGTCATTGGATCATAAGTACCAATTTGTTCGATAATTCTTCCATCTCTTGGAGATTTAGAATCAGCAACAACAATATGATAGAAAGGACTCTTTTTCTTTCCTTCTCTTTGTAATCTTATTTTTACCATTTTGTTCACCTCCTAAAACTAATATATATATTTAATCAAACTATTTATATAGTTTTCAATATTAATAACTTTTTTAATTTAATCCCATATTCTTAAAGTCTTTTGGATCTAAATTTTTCATTTTTCCCATCATCTTTTTCATTGATTTTGTGTCTTTCATCTGTTTCATCATTTTTTGTGTCATTTCAAAAGATTTCATAAATTTATTTACTTCTTGTACACTCGTTCCTGATCCTTTTGCAATCCTTATTCTTCTACTTCCATTAAGAATCTTTGGGTTTTTCTTTTCTTGTTTTGTCATTGAACAAATTATTGCTTCAATTCTTACAAATTCATTATCATCTACTTTTATATCTCCTAATTTGTTAGCTCCTGGTAGCATTTTCAAAATTGATGAAAATGATCCCATTTTTTTTATTTGTCTTAATTGAGCAAGATAATCATCCAAATCAAATTCCTGTTTTTTTAGTTTCTTTTCAAGTTTGATTGCTTCCTCTTCATCAAAAGCTTCTTCTGCTTTTTCGATTATTGATAACACATCACCCATTCCTAATATTCTTGATGCCATTCTTTCTGGGTGAAATTCTTCAATATCGCTTAATTTTTCTCCAGTAGCTGCAAATTTTATAGGTCGTCCTGTAACTTTTTTTACAGATAAAGCAGCTCCACCTCTTGTGTCACCGTCTAACTTAGTAAGAACTATTCCATCAATTCCTACTGTTTCATTAAAACTTGTAGCGACATTTACTGCATCTTGGCCTGTCATTGAGTCCACAACCAATAATATTTCATGAGGTTTAACACTAGCTTTTAAGTTTTTTAATTCTTCCATTAATGCTTCATCTATATGTAATCTTCCTGCTGTATCTAGTATAACTACATCATTTAATTTTGAGATTGCAACTGACATTGCTTGTTTTGCAATATGTACTACATCTTTTGAATTTTCATTTGCAAAAACAGGTATATTTAAGCTAGCTCCTACTACTTGTAGTTGTTTAATTGCTGCTGGTCTGTATACATCACATGCAACTAATAAAGGATTTTTTCCTTGTTTTCTAAGCAAATTTGCTAGTTTACCAGCTGTAGTTGTTTTTCCTGAACCTTGAAGTCCAACTAACATTATAATCGTTGGTGGATTTGGAGTAAAGTTTATTTTACTTTCTGTTCCTCCCAAGAGTTCTATTAGTTCATCCTTTACAATCTTTATAACTTGTTGACCTGGTGTTAATGATTTTAAAACATCAGCACCTAGTGCTTTTTCTTGGATAGATGCAATAAATTCTTTTACAATTTTATAGTTAACATCTGCTTCTAATAAAGCAAGTTTTACTTCTCTTAGCATATCTTTTAAATCGCCATCAGTAATTCTAGCTTTTCCTTTTAATTTTCTTGTAATTTCTTGTAACCTAGATGATAAACCTTCAAAAGCCATTATTCATCCCTCCTAAATTAAGCAGTTTAGTTCACGCACAACATTTTCGATAATATTGTTAATTTGCTCATCAGAGTCTTTCACTTGTATTTCTGATAATTCTGATAAAATCTTTTGTAACTGTACTTCTTGCTTTTCAGTCTTTTTCATAATTCCAAGCTTTTCTTCTAAATTGAAAAGTTTCTTTTCTCCTTTCGCTATACAGTCATGTACTGCTTGCCTTGTAATTCCAATTTCTTCAGCAATTTCTGCTAATGATAAATTTTCATTATAATATAAATCTAATACATCTTGTTGCTTTTCAGTTAATATTTTTCCATATAAGTCAAGTAGAATACTTACTGTAACATTCTTTTCCATTATTATCACCTCATAAGTGCAATGCTATAATACTTTACACCTTTTTTCCTTATTTGTCAAGTATTTTACGATATTTTCATATGAATTTTACAATCTTTTCCCAAGGTAATTCTTTTTTTCCAAAATGTCCATAGTTAGTCGTTTTTGTATATATAGGCTCTTTTAATTTTAAATATTCTATAATGCCTTTTGGTGTCAAGTCAAATGTACCTTTTATTTTTTCTATAATTTCATTTTCAGATATTGTATTTGTTCCAAATGTATTGATAAATATTGAGATTGGTTCAATCATTCCAATTCCATATGCAACCTGTAATTCACATTTCTTTGCATATCCATTTGCTACAACATTCTTTGCTATATGTCTTAACATATATGCAGCTGATCTATCTACTTTTGTAGCATCTTTTCCTGAGAAAGCTCCGCCTCCGTGTCTTGCATACCCGCCATAAGTATCTACTATTATTTTTCTTCCTGTCAATCCTGTATCTCCCAAAGGTCCTCCTATGGTAAATTTTCCAGTCGGATTTATATAATATTTTGTATTTTTATCTAAATATTTACTAGGTATTACCTTTCTTATTACTTTTTCTAATATATCCTGTTTTATTTTTTCGTTTTCTACATTTTCTTTATGTTGTGTTGATATTAATATTGTATCTATTCTCTTTGGAATATCATTTTCATATTCAACAGTTACCTGTGTTTTGCCATCTGGTCTTAAATATGAAATTTCTCCATTTTTTCTGACATCTGTTAATTTTCTAGATAATTTATGAGCCATATTAATTGCAAAAGGCATTAATTCTGTTGTCTCGTCTGATGCATATCCAAATATAATTCCTTGATCTCCTGCTCCTCCATTATCTACTCCTTGTGCAATATCTCTGCTTTGTTTTGTAATATTTATATCTATATCACAGGTTTCTGGATTAATATCAATTGCTTCATTTGTATACCCAATATTTCTTAATGTCCTTCTTGCAATTTCTTCAATATCAATTCTTGCATTTGTAGTTAATTGTCCTCCAATTGTTATTTTATTTGCAGATGCAAATGTTTCTACTGCAACCCTAGAATTTTCATCTTGTTTTAAACATTCATCCAAAATTGTATCTGATATTAAATCGCACAATTTATCAGGATGTCCTTCAGTTACACTTTCTGATGTAAATAAATATTTTTTCATTATAATCATTTCCTTTCTTTTATAAAAATAAATTAGACACTATTACATTCTTGTAACAGTGTCTGCGACTTTTATTTAAAATCATCATTCAAAGCACAAGCTTTGCTGGTTTTAGCACCTTGAATTAACAGGTTGCTGTAGAATCTATGAGCCAGTTCTCTCCTCTACTCTTGATAATATTTTTATTATATATTAATAATTCTGCCCTTTTATGATTTCTTTGCTGTAGGTTTTGTATCATCAATTGGTCCAAAAATTTCATCAAACTTATCTTCAATTGCTTTAGCCAAATCTACATCATCTTCTTTTTTCTCTTTTTCTATTTCTTCGTCCATTGGAAGCATTAAATCTGAGAAAGCATCTTCTTTATTTACTTTATTTTCAATTTTCTTTTCTGTATTATTTTTTATTTCTAATGTTGGTTTCTTTTCTTCTTTTGCATTAGTATCATCATCAAATATATCATCTAATGAAGCCATTCTTAAATCCTGCACAGGTTGGTTTTCTGATTCTTCTACATAAGGATTGTATGGATTAAATGTTCTCCAATTTCCTCTATCAATTTCTCTATCATTATGATCTGTTGGATATCTTTTTAATAATTTAGCTTCTTTATGTTTGAAATAATAATATTTTTTTGCCTGTATAGGTCTAATTCCCTTTTCAAATATTATACACTTATCAACATCAAATCTTCTAAGTTCATCTGGTGTAAGTAAATTTCTTTCCATTATATTTTCAGATTCGTTTGTTCCTTGTTTATTATATGCCTTATCTTTACTTACTGAAATGCTTTCTCTTGAAATTGTTTTATTTCCTAATGCTTTAGAAAAATACTCAACTGTTTTTTGTGAGTTACTTCCTAAGAATACATGTGTATCACAGTTACCTATTATTGTTTCAAATGATTTCTCATATACAGCCTCTAATTGGTCTAAGTTCTGCAAAATAACACTAAATTGTATCTTTCTACTTCTACTTGTTGAAATCTTTTTATCAAAATCTGGGATTCTACCTATATTTGCAAACTCATCAAGTATAAAATATGTTGGAACTGGTAATTTTCCTCCCTTTAAATCTGCAAAATCATATAATTGTTGTATCATCTGTGAGAAAAATATCGTAAGCAAGAAATCATATGCTGTATGTGTATCTGATGATATAACATATACAGCTGTCTTTTTTCTTCCTATTTCAGGGAAATCTATAGTATTTGTTGATGTTAATTCTGCAATCTCTTTTGAGTCAAATTTACCTAATTTTGATTGCAAAGTACTCAAAATTGAACCATAAGTTTTTTCTGGTGCAATTTCTATTGATTTGTAATTTTTTCTTGCAGGATGTTCTATTGGTAATTTATTTATTAATTCTGTTAAAAGGTTACTTCCTCCATTACTATTTGCTGCTCTTACAAGTTCAGAACAACTCTCTAAGTTTTGCTCCTCTTTTGGTCTTTTTGCTAACAAATAATATATCAATGATTTTAATAGCATCTCAGCCATATCTTCCCAATATGGATCTGATCCTTTAGATTCAGATGATTGTCCCTTTACAACTGTATTTGCAATAACATCTACATCTAATTCACTATTAATATGCATTAATGGATTATATCCATCACTGTTTTCAGGTCTGATTAAATTTAAAACTTTTATTTCATATCCATTAGCCTTTAAAAATCCTGAAGTAGCATCAAATAACTCACCTTTTGGATCTGTGAATACATAAGATCCTAATAACTGACATGCATTTGGTATTGAGAATGATGCAGATTTACCAGCACCTGATCCTCCGACAACCAGTACATTAACATTTCCTCTTTTATCAACAGGTAAATAATTTTTTTCTCCTAAGATAATTCCTTTTTTAGGGCTTAATACTTTATATTGTTCTCCATGTTCACACCAATCACTTGAACCATGTTCAATATCTTCATACTGGCTCTTTGGTGCAGTTTTTATTAATCCTATAATTAAAATTACTATAAAAGCAAATGTATACCATTTTAATACATTTACAAACTCACTCCAATATTCACTAACTGTTGCAATGTTTTCTCCTGGTTGCATAAAAAAGCTTGACACTGAATTCATAAATATATCTAATGCTTTTCCCTCTGTATTTGAAGCTACATTAACGCCTCTTGCTATAGGAAGCACAAAAACTATGATTAAAACTAACCATAGTATTCCCGCAAATATAAAAGTTTTTTTATTTTTTCTTAATGTTCCTTCTAATTTATAGTTCATAAAGTTTCTCCTTTTTTCCTTTGATTATATTATCTCTCATTATCCTTTGAATTTTTATCATCTAATTCTGTTTTTCCTTCTTTTATTGCATTATTTACTTTTTCTTGCATTGCTTTAGATGTAACTTCTACACTTATTATGAAATCACCTATCTCTATGTCTTTTCTTCCACTTCCCTCTGGTGGAATTTTTATTTCACCTTTTTCAGGTATTCCTAGTGGTCCACAGGTAATTTCATATTTAATCTTATTTTCCTTCATTAATTTGCCTCCTTTATTTTTCCCTTATTTCAAATGTGAAATAAGATTTATTAGGTTTTAACTTACACTTTCCTTTTATTTCATTTGTTTCTTGATCAAAAAATAATATTGGTTTTACTTCTTCTACAGTTTCTGTATCTATTATAGTAATTGGTCTTTTTAAATTTGGAGTGTAAGAAAATTCTCTATAAATAGGACTCTCTTCTGTTTTTACAGCATCAAATTTTATAGGCATTGGCTTCTTTGTAAGTCTCACTTCATCATTAATTAACATTCCAGTATTTACAACGACCTTCTGTTTTCCAAATGATAAAAACACTAATTGATTTCCGTCAATTTTGGGATTGTTAATATAATATGTTCTTCTAAAAGCTTCTCCTCTTATTTCTGAACTTCTTACAAGTCTTTCCACTGTAAACTTAGGTACATCACCTTCTAAGTCCTTTTTATCCGTTTCCACTACTTCATATATTACTGTGTTTACATCCTTGGGATCTGTTATGCTAAAGTGTCTTCCTTGAACATTTTCCATAATTTTTTCTCCCTTTCTATCATGTATAGCTTGTCTTTTGTTATAACTATACATAATTATACAACTTTTATTATAATATGTCAACTACTACCATTTTTCCTTGGATTGTAGCTTGATATTTTGCTTAATTCTTCATATTTTTTTATTTCTTTTTCATTTATTTCGTTCTGAATCATTATGTACACTTCTCCAACAAGGTCTCCTCTTTTTCCTTTTCCATCTTTAAAGCCTTTTCCTTTTATCCTAATTTTGTCTCCTGTTGTCGTTCCTTTTTGAATTTGTATTTTTTCAGTGTCATCTATTCCTTGTAATTCTATTGTTGTTCCTAATGCTGCCTCCCATGGTGTTATTAATACTTTTGTATATAAGTCATATCCCTTTAATACAAATTTTTTACTTTCTTGCACTTTGACTTTAATAAATAGATCTCCTGGTTTTTCATTCTTTTTGTTTTTCTTACCTTGTCCTAATAATCTTATTCTTTCATTATTTCTTATTCCAGCTGGAATTTTAACTGTTATAGTTTTTAAATCTCCCTTGACAGTTCTTAATGATATTTTCTTTACTTTTCCATAAAATGCCTCTTCCAAAGTTATTTCAATTTCTGTTTCAATATCCTCGCCTTTTATGCTAGTTTCTTCATTTTTTTCACTTTTTTTACTTACAGAGATATTTCCAAAAAACATTCTTAATAAGCTATCAGTAAATGACTCTTCTTTATTGCTTTTATTTCCATATTTTTCGCGATTTTTTCTTCTTCCAATATTAGTTCTCCATGCCCTATCGTATTTTTTTCTTGTCGCATCATTTGATAGTATTCTATATGCTTCATTTATATCCTTAAATCTTTCTTCTGTATTTCTATTAGCTCCATTTACATCTGGATGATATTTTTTCGCTTGTTCTCTATAGGCTATTTTTAGTTGTTCTGCTGTTACTTTGCAGTCATCAAAGCCTAGTATTTTATAGTAATCTTTAAAAATCATAATATCCTCCACTATTTAACGTTTTTTATTATATCATTCTTCTTTTGCTAATTCAATTAATTTATCTAATATTTTTTCATATTTTATTCCACTATTTTCAAATAATTTTGGATACATACTAATTTGCGTAAATCCTGGCATTGTATTTATTTCATTTAAATAAATATTATTAGTATTCTTCTCTACAAAGAAATCAACTCTAGCTAATCCTTTTCCATCTATTGCCTTAAACGCTTTAATTGCTATTCTTCTAATTTCATCAGAAATCTCTTTTGATATCTCTGCAGGAATTATAGTTCTTGATTCTGAATTTTTATATTTTGCATTAAAACTGTAAAAATCATCTGCAGAAACTATTTCACCAACACATGATGCTTCTACATTTTCATTTCCAATAACTGCACATTCAATTTCTCTACCATCAATCCCCTGTTCTATTATAATCTTTTTATCATAGTTTCCTGCATAAACAATTGCTTCTTTTAATTCTACAAGATTATTTGCCTTCTTTATTCCAACTGATGAACCTGAATTTGATGGTTTTATAAACATTGGATATAGTAAACTTTTTTCGATCTCACTACAAGCATTATCTAATTTTTCTTCTTTTTCATTAAAATTAGAATCAATATATATGTAATTATTTTCTATTTTTCTTACATATTGATATTTTGTTTGTCTAATTTTTGCTTTTTCCAAAATCGCTTTTGTATATACTTTATCCATACCAATACTTGAAGCTAAAATTCCACAACCTACAATTGGTTTATTTAATATTTTACATAATCCTTGTATTGAACCGTCCTCTCCACCTATTCCATGTAATACTGGAAAAATAATATCACATTGTCTTATGATATCCACAAAGTTATCCACTTTTTCCAATTCAATAGGTTGTTCTCCTATTTTTAATATATTTATTTGATTGACATCTTTTAAATATCTGTACCAAATTCCATTTTTATCAATATACATTGGAATGATTTGATATTTTTGTTTATTTAGATTTTTTATTACAGAAGTACCTGACACAATTGATACATCATGTTCTGTTGAAATCCCTCCAAAAATCACACAAATTTTCATAATAGCTCCTCCTATTTTAAATTTTCTGCAATTTCACTAAGTTTCATAGCATTTGATGCCTTTATTAAAACTATATCTCCTTCTTTGAAGTTCTCTTTTGCATACTCTAAAGCTTCTTGATTTTTACTATATTCATGTATTTCTATTTTTGGATTTAATTTTCTAGCCATATTCGCTATGTTTTTTGATGCATTTCCTATTATTATTAATATATCTATATTATTTTTAGCTACCTCTTCTCCTACTTTTTCATGCATTTTCTTTTCATATTCCCCTAGTTCCAACATATCTCCTAATATTGCAATTTTCCTATTTCCACTTACACTATTTAGATATTCCAATCCTGCTTTCATTGAATCATAACTCGCATTATATGTATCATTTATAATAGTAGCACCTGTTAACTTACTTTTTATTACTTCCATTCTCTTTTTAGTTAATTCAAATTTTTTTATTCCTGTTATTATATCTTCAATTTCTATTCCATTTTCAATTCCAACACATATAGCTGCCAATGCATTATATACAAAATGATTTCCACCAACTGGAACTGTAACTTCATATTTTTTCCCTTTTATATCAATATCAAATAAACTCTTATCTTCAAATGACCTTATATTTTTAGCTGTTAAATCGCTTTTTTCTTTTATTCCATATGTTTTAATATTATAATTATCTTTTTCTTCTTTTGCCCATTTATTTAATAAATCATTATCATTATTAACAATAACTGGTGCCTTTTCTTTTGCTCCTTCTAAAATTTCTAATTTTGCTTTTAATATATTTTCTCTAGAGCCTAAATTTCCAATGTGTGAAGTTCCGATATTGCTTATTATACACATTGTTGGATGGGCAATATTTGTTAGTGTTCTAATTTCTCCAAAGTGGTTCATTCCCATTTCAACTACAATTGCTTCATGATCTTCTAATTGTAAAATTGTAATAGGTAATCCTATGTGATTATTTAAATTTCCTTGTGTTTTTAACACTTTATATTTTTGTGACATTACACTTGCAACAATATCCTTTGTACTTGTTTTTCCAACACTTCCTGTTACTGCAATTACTGGAATATCATATAAATTTCTCTTATATTCTGCAATTTGTTGTAATGCTTTTATTGTATCTTCTACTATTATTATTGTTTTATCTTTATATACATTTGGATTAATTCCAGATACAATTGCCACACTTGCTCCTTGTTCAAAAGCTTTTTCATATAATGTATTTCCGTCAAAATTTTCTCCCTTTATTCCTATATATACATCTCCTGTTTTAACATTTCTTGTATCTCTTTCAAAATGTTTGCATTCTATTTCTTTACTTCCACAGACTAATTTTCCCTTACATATTCTTAGTATATCATCTACTGTTATTTTCTTCATTATGGTCACCTCAATTTTTTCTTTATTCTATAATATATTAAATTATAAATCAAGTAATGCATAAAGAAATTCTACAGCATAATTTTATTTGTGCTTTCAAAGTAAAAACTAGGTTAAAATAATTCTAACCTAGTTTTCATTTTATAATATCTTTAAGAGTTTTTTAGTTCGTTTAACATTTTTGTAATATGGATTTTTATATTTTCAGTATCTTTATTTAGCTCATCTGTTTCGTTTTCATACATTTCTATTAGTTTGTCCATATCTTCTTCTAATATATCATCTTCATCTATTTCTCCATTATCATATTGTAATTGTAATTTTTTTAATCTTATTTCTTCTTCATTTTGCTTTATATAAATGTTTTCAAAGAAATCA
The DNA here is from genome assembly GCA_934183325.1 of uncultured Clostridia bacterium. Lineage (GTDB taxonomy): Bacteria > Bacillota > Clostridia > TANB77 > CAG-508 > CAKPSH01. The sequence goes on along the minus strand of CAKPSH010000011.1, from coordinate 31,066 downwards.
TTATTTTTCTTTTCATTTTCAATTATTTTTTTTATGATGTTTTCTGTAGGTGATATATCTTTTTTAAAGATTCGTTTAAAAAAATTGAATATCTTAGTAAAAATGTTTTCTTTGTATTCTATCATTTTATTATTCATGTGATTTTCCCTTTCTTTTAAGCTGTGAATCAACTTGTTGTTCAAGTTCTTTTGCCTTTTCATTTTTTTCTTTTGCTTCATCTCTTTTTTGTTTTGCTTTACTTAATCTAGCTTTTTTGTCTAATCCATAACTTCTTAGCACAGCTATTTTTTCCCTATATTCTTCTGGTACTTCCTCTATTGGTTTTCTTGCATATTCTTCTAATATTTTCTTATCTTGTGAATACTTCCATCTCTGATATAAATTTACCTCTTCATTTTGTTCTGCAGTCATTTTTTCTTTAGTTAACATTTTTCCATTTACATAAAAGTTTCCTCTCATAATTCTTCCATCATGATTTTTCAAAAATTCTATTACCTGCTCATATATTGTTTTTTCTTTTTCTCCTAATCCATAACTTCTTAATACAGCTATCTTTTCCCTATATTCTTCTGGTACTTCTTCTATTGGTCTCCCTGCATATTCTTCTAACATTTTCCTTTCTGGTGCCTTTAGCCATCTTTTATATAATTTTATTTCTTCTATTTTTTCTGGTGTCAGTTCATCTCTATTTAATTTTTTTCCATCTTTCGAAGAACTTTGATTCATAATTCTTCCATCATGTGTTTCTAAGAATTCTATTACTTGTTCATACGTTGTTCTTTTATCTTTTTCTTTCTCTCCTAATCCATAACTTCTTAATACAGCTATCTTTTCCCTATATTCTTCTGGTACTTCTTCTATTGGTCTCCCTGCATATTCTTCTAACATTTTCCTTTCTGGTGCCTTTAGCCATCTTTTATATAATTTTATTTCTTCTATTTTTTCTGGTGTCAGTTCATCTCTATTTAATTTTTTTCCATCTTTCGAAGAACTTTGATTCATAATTCTTCCATCATGTGTTTCTAAGAATTCTATTACTTGTTCATACGTTGTTCTTTTATCTTTTTCTTTCTCTCCTAATCCATAACTTCTTAATACAGCTATCTTTTCCCTATATTCTTCTGGTACGTCCTCTATTGGTCTTCCTGCATATTCTTCTAACATTTCCCTTTCTGGTGCCTTTAGCCATCTATTATATAAGTTTACTTCCTTTCTTTGTTCTGGTGTCAGTTCGTCTCTATTTAATCGTTGTTTTCTATTTACATAAAAAACTCCTTTCATAATTCTTCCATCGTGTGTTTCTAAAAATTCTATTACATGTTCATATGTTGTTTTTTTCTCAATGTCATCAACTTCATTGTCCATTTCAACATAATCTCTTAAAACTCCTGTCATTTCAAATGGATTTATATCTCTACCACTTCCTGATTTTCTTTGAATTGGCGGTAACTCTGTATCCCATAAGTCTATCTCTGTTGCTTTATCTATAATTTCTTCTATTTCTTCTTTATCTTCTTCTGCTAAATCTTCATAATCTTCAAATCCTTCTAAATACTTGCTATATTTACTCTGAATTCTTCTTAGAACTGCATAATAATGTTGTTCTTGTTTATTTGTGCTTTCTCTATTTGGTAACATTCCACCGTGTTGTCCTATCCATTCTACTACAATTGTCAATGCTTCTAAATCATCCATTGGCTCCGACTTTTCAAAATCTTTCTCTATTTTTACTGTTAACGAATTATTTGCTAAGTCTATTACTACTGGTCTTTTATCTTCTTGTAATGGATTATCTTCATCTATTGCATATATTGCTCTTCCTAGTTGTTGTAAATATAGTATTCTTGAGTTTTCATCTAATGCTCTTAGCCATATTATTCCGTCTATTCCGTCTATATGTAATCCTTCATTTGCTTTATTCATTACTACTAAAAACTTTGTCTCTTCTGAATCATCTGACTCAAATGCTTCTAACTCTTCTTTGTTTCTAGCATTACTATAGCTTCCTAGTAATGAATGCATTTGTGGCACTATCTCACTTCCTGCAAATACTTTATTTAGATATTCTTGATATGCTTTTATCTTTTCTTCTCCTGTTTTTGCTCCTATCCTATTTCCATACTCGTCCTCTATATCTCCTTGGTCTGATACTGGTATAAATACTATATATCTTTTTCCTCTTTTTACATTTTGTCTTAGTATTTCTTCTTTTCCTATTCCATTATTTAAGTTCTTTCTTGCACTCTCTTCTAGTTCTTTTCTTGCTTCTTCTCCTATTTCTTCGTCTATCTCTTTATTTAATCTCTGTCTTAATTTATTATATTTTTCTAATTCTTCTGCTCTTTTATTTTCATCTTCTATATTTTCTATCTTTTCTTTTAATTCATCCATTTTTCCTGATGAAATTAATTCATATTTACAATATACTAGTATTGGATTTACTACATATCCCATTCTTATTGCATTCTCTAATGTCATATTTGATGCTAGGTATTTTCTCTTCTTTATTTCTTCCTCTGTATATCCTAGTTTTCGTGCTGTTTCTTCTGCCATATCTCTTCCGTCTACATCTCTTGTTGGTGTGGCTGTTATTCCTAGTACTTTTACATTTTCATTTTGCTTTTCTAGTAATTCATCTACTTTTCCTTCCCATTCTGGTCCACCTGTTCTATGTAGTTCGTCTACTACTATCATTCCATATTCTTGATTTATTATTTCTTTTCCGCTTTTTGCTAGTAATCCTGAATATGTTTCAAATGTTATATTTGGAAATACTTCTGCTATTATCTCTTCTTCTGTTTTGCCTACTGTTCCTTGCTGTCCATGTACATATTTTACTATGTATTTTTTTATTTGATTTAATATTTCTTCTTGTGGTGCTAAATATAATATTTTCTCTGTTGGATGTTCTTGGGCATATTTCTGCATTTGTGCTAATGCTACAAAACTTTTTCCTGCTCCTGTTGGTAATATTACTTGTGCAAATTTATGGTCTTCGAAAATTTCTGTTACATTATCACTCGCTCTTTGCTGATAATCTTTTAGTTTTATTCCTGTGTTTTCTACATCATAATATCCTAAAAATCTTTCTACAATTTCTATATTAATATTATTCTCTAAGACATCTTGCCTTGTATTTAATAATTCTTCTAGTCTTCCTTGTTTATATTGCTCGTATATTCCTTCTCTTGTTACAATATTTAATAATATTGTTGGAATTTTACTTTCTTCTACTCCTGCTTCTTGTAAATTTTTATATACTTCTTCACAATTTCTATCTTGTAGTCTTTTTATTAGTTCATTTCTTTCTGATATTTTAAATTCTTCTATTCCTATGTCTTGCCAATTATATTGTGCTACTATTGCCTCTGCATAATATCTTGCTTTATCTATATTTTGATTTTCTTTTTCTTCACTAAATGTTGTTGTTATAATTTCTTGTGCATTATAAAGCCCACCATTTTCCATTACTTTTTCTAATTCTTCTGGGGTTAATTCTTTTATCTTTTCTATTAATGATTGGTCTTCTGGTCGTAAATTTAAGTTTACTGATTCACTTAATTTTACTCCTTTTCCACTCTGTCTTGATATAATCTCTGGTTCTACTCTAAATCCGTTTTCCTTTATATACTGTATTATATCTTCAAACTCTGTGTCTTGTCCTAATACATCTCTTAGTATATTTGTTAACTCTATTGCATTTTTTCTTGCTTTGCTTAAATAATACATATTTTTTACAATAGAATTTGCTCTTCCGTATTCTACTCTTCCTTCTGTTAATTCATACATTTCCTCTATGGAAATGTTATTTTTTACCTGTGTCTCTATTTCTGGTATTGCTGGAATTTCTTTTCCATTCTGTACTGCTATTATTAATGCTTGTTTTAATCTTTCTACTTTCTCTTTATCTATTCCATCTATTTGTTGTATTAATGCAAATAAATCTACTACTTCTTTTGGTATTTCTATTATATTCTCTTGTCTTATATCTTTATAATGAATTACTTCTGCTGATGAAAACGCATTTCCTATTGTTTCTCTTAATTTTGAATTAGATGAATGTGGTATTACATTCTTTAATATACGTTCATTTTCTAATATTCCTAATTTTGCATATACTCTATTTACTTCTAACAATTGTTCTTCGCTTAATGATTGATAACTACTTATTCTTGCCTTTGGAGCTCTATATATTATTCCTTTTCTTAAATGTGCTTTTTCTGGTTTTAGCTCTCCTTCTGGTGCTGTATATCTTGTTGTGATTATTGATTTTAATTCTTTATTTTCCCTTGCTCTATCTATTTGATTAAATACTTCTAATATTTCTTGTTTCTTTTCTTCTGGTAATTCTTCTACTGCTCTTGCTATTCTTGCATAAAGTTCTTTTAACATATATTGCCCTGCATTTACAGTGTTTTCTCCGAATTCTTTCTTTGGAATTCTTATTATTACATATCTATCTTTATATGAACCTCTTCCATAGTTTATTGCTATATTTGCATTACTTGTAAGTGATATACAATTCGTATCTTTTCTATAATGCATTTTTATATGGTCATATATTTCTTCTAATGAAAGTGCTGAACTATCTGTATACTTAGGTCTTTCTTCATATCTTTCTCTATCTGTTCTTATTCTCTCTATTTTTCCTTCTGCTGATAATGTTGTTCCTTTTTCTATATCTGCATTATCTGCCATATTTAATGCTCTAAAGAAATAATAATTTTCTTCATCTTGTATTATATTAAATTTATTTATATCTAATAGTTCTTCTTCCATAGTTTTCTCCATATCTTCTTACGATTTTTCTTTATTTTATCTTATCATAACTGCATTTTTTTAACAATATTTTTAATATAAAAAGCATAACTATTATTTTTTTCTAAGACTTACTATTTTGTGGTTAATTTTACTTAATATATATATAAAGTCTAAGAAAATTTTTTCAAAAATTCTTAGACTTTTTATTTTTTTATGCCTCTATTACTGTATAATATTTAATTCTTTTTATTTATTTGTAGAACCAAATCCACCTTTTCTTTCTCCATCTGCTTCATCATTATCAGCAATTAAAAATTTTTCAAAAATTGCTTGTCCTATGCAATCTCCTTTTTTTATAATTGTTTCTTCGTCTTTTATATTGTAGAAAGCAAACATTATATGACCATCATTATCTGCATTTCCATAATAATCTGCATCTACAACTCCTATACTATTTGCTAAAATTAGTCCTTTCTTTCCTGGATTTGAGCTTCTATTACATAATTTTAAATATTCATCATCTTGCATGTATGCTTTAAGCCCTGTTTTTACCAAAAATGGCTTATCACCTCTTTTAAATGGTGGTATTACACAATCTTCTGCTGATTCAATATCATATCCAGCTGAATATTTTGTTTTTCTTACTGGTAAATTTATATTTTTATCTTCAAATCCTTTTGCTATTTCAAATCCTCTTTTTCTTTCCATTTTTCTCTCCTTACCTTCTAGTTTAATAATTCTTTTACAACTTCATTAATCGTTTTTCCATCAGCTGCTGTTCCTATTTGTTTTTTAGCTTCTTTCATAACTGCTCCCATGTCTTTTATTGAACTAGCACCTATTTCTGTAATTATCGCTTTTATCTTTTCAGTTAATTCTTCTTTTGATAATTGTTTTGGTAAATATGTTGATAATACTTCTATTTCTTCTTGCGTTTGTTTTATTAAATCGTCTCTTCCTGCTTTTTCAAATTCTGTTAATGAATCTTTTCTTGTTTTTACTTCTTTAGCAATTATTTCTAATATTTTTTCATCTTCTACTTCTATTCCCTTATCTTTTTCAATTTGTAGTATTGCTGTTCTTACCATTTGAACAGCATTTTTCTTATTTGTGTTTTTTTCTTTCATTGCACTTTTTAAATCTTCCATTAATTTTTCTTTTAACATTTTTATTCTATCCTTTCTTATTTTCTAAATATTGTTGAACTTTTCTAATAATCTCTTTATCATTTTCAAATGTAACTTGATTTATTGCATTGTTTAAATTTTCCCATTTTATTTTTGATATTTCTTCTAGTTGTGGTTTCTCTTCTCCATCTTTTTTATATGCTAAAAAATATACTACTTCTTTTTCAACACCTTCCATTGGTGAATATACCACACTTGTTCTAAAGTTTGTATCTATATCTACCTCTAAATTTGTTTCTTCTTTTATTTCTCTTCTTGCAGTTTCTTCTTCTGTTTCATTTCCTTCAACATGACCTTTTGCAAATGCCCAATGTCCTGCATTATGTTTTAACAAAAGTGTTTCAATTTCTTTATTATTTTCTCTTAATATGATTGCTCCACATGATTTTTCTTTTTTCATTTTTGCTTAATGAAAACTTTTACAGTTATCATTTCTCCTTTCTTTTTTTGTTATTTTATCACTCTGCTCTTCCTTTTTCAATTATTATTTTTAATTTTCTTGTTTTTTTTATAAGTTTGTGTTACAATTTTCTTATAATATATTTTTAATGGTTTTCCATTAAGAAAGGATTAAAAATGAGTAGTTTTGTTAATGACGATAAAGAAGATAAAGATAAGGATTATGAAATTGTTAATGGAGATGGTTCTTTAAATATTTCTCCTGTCTATAGTCATGTTAATATTAATAAAAATAATGATGATTCTAATAATAAGAAAAATATTGTTATTCCAAATGAAAAGAAATAAAATGGGCTTTTATAGAGTCCATTTTTTGTTTATATAATCTTATAAAAAACAAGAATAACATTTTCTAAGTGCCAAAGGCACATAAGAAAATTTAATTCTTCCATAATTATCTTCTCAGGAAACTCACTATTTCATAGATGACTTTCCTGAGAAGATAAAAAAAAGGCACATTTCTTTTTAGAAATATGTCTTCCTATTTTATGGTAGCGATGGGGAGATTCGAACTCTCGACACTTCGGGTATGAACCGAATGCTCTAGCCAACTGAGCTACATCGCCATAAAAAGTACTTAACTAGTATACCGTTTTTTTTTTGTTTTGTCAACTACTTTTTCATTTTTCTTATATATTTTCATATTTAAATACTTTTTATTATCTTTCTCTTTCTCTTTCATTGTTTTCTGGTTGTTTTCTTTCAACTGTTACTTTTACACTCTCAGGTATATTGTCTCCTCTTACTCTGACTTCATTTTGTATATCTCTTTCATTTGCCTTTGTTTTTTTCTTTTTCTTTTTATCTGTATCATAAGAAAACATAGACAATAATGCAGCATATGTTTTCTTGAATAGCTCTTTTCTTTCTGGATTAGTATCTGTTTTTATTACATCTTCTGGATCTTCCACCATTGTATCTTCTGCAAAAATTGCACTAAATAAATTTTCTTTTTTATTATCTTTGTTATCTTCTACTTTTTTATCTTCTTCTTTTTCTATATAACTCATATATGTTTCCCCCTTAGGAATTTTAGCTCATATAATCTTTAAGTTTTTTACTTCTGCTTGGATGTCTTAATTTTCTTAATGCCTTTGCTTCAATTTGTCTAATTCTCTCTCTTGTAACATCAAATTCTTTTCCAACTTCCTCCAAAGTTCTTGCTTTTCCATCATCTAATCCAAATCTAAGTCTTAAAACTTTTGCTTCTCTTGGAGTTAAAGTACTCATAACCTCATCCAATTGTTCTTTTAATAAAGTATATGCCGCTGAATCTTGTGGGGCTGGTGAATCATCATCTTGAATAAAGTCTCCTAAATGACTATCATCTTCCTCTCCAATTGGTGTTTCTAATGAAACTGGATCTTGTGCTATTTTTTGTATTTCCATAACTTTATCTATTGGCATATCTAATTCTTTTGATAATTCTTCTGGTGTAGGTTCTCTACCTAATTGTTGTAATAGATGTCTTGATGTTCTAATTAATTTATTAATTGTCTCAACCATATGCACAGGTATTCTTATAGTTCTTGCTTGATCTGCAATAGCTCTTGTAATAGCTTGTCTAATCCACCAAGTTGCATAAGTACTAAATTTGTATCCTTTTGTATAATCAAATTTCTCTACAGCTTTTATTAAGCCCATATTTCCTTCTTGTATTAAATCAAGAAATAGCATTCCACGTCCTAAATATTTTTTTGCAATACTTACAACTAACCTTAGATTTGATTCTGCTAATTTTTGTTTTGCATATTCATCTCCTTCAAGAATTCTTTTAGCTAAATCTAATTCTTCATCATAAGTAAGTAATGGAATTTTACCAATTTCTCTTAAATACATTCTAACTGGATCATCAACACTAATTCCCTCGAAATCAGTTACATTATTCATTTCTTCTAGACTGATTTCTTCTACTTCATTTAGATCATCAACATCTGGTCCTTCATCAATGTCTGTATCTAATAAATCAACTCCACTTTTCTCAAAAGCATCAAATACCTTATCTATTTGATCAGGATTAACATCTTCCAATTCTGAGGCTAATTCTCCATAAGTCATACTTCCTTTCTTTTTTGCTTTTTCTAGTATGTCTTCTACTTTTTCTTTTTTTATCTCAGTGTTATCATTTTTTTCTTCTTGTTTTTGTTTTTTCTTTTCCTCCATTTTATATCCTCCTATTTGGTTATTTTTTTGCTTATATTCTTTAACTCTTCTTCAAGCTTTATCATCTCTTCTTTAGATAATTTCTCACTAGTTAACTTTTTCAAAATTTCTGTTTTTCTGTTAATCATTTTTTCTTTTGAAAATTTATTTAAAATGTCATCTATTGCCTTTTCTGTATCACTGATGTCCCAATTATTTGACATTATATATGTAATATGATTAATTAATTCATCTTCATCAAATAAATCTAATATATTATTAATATTTCCTATTTCTTTTTGTTCATACAATTTTTTAGCTATTTTTTTGTTTTTTTCATCTTTAAAATCGTTTAATTCTATAACTTCCTTTATCTTTCTTGAATCATCTTCATTATTGTTTAGTAAAATTGATAAAATTAAATTTTCTCTTATAACATCTTTATCATTATTCTTTATTCTTTCATCAATGTTTTCAACTGTCCTAATTGCTCTTGGTTTCTCTAATATTTTATCTCCTTGATTATTTGCATACTGTAGTTTATTTAACTGTGCATATATTGCTTCTTTTGAAACATCATATTGTTCTGATATTTTTGATATATAAACTTCTTTTTCAATATCATTTTCCACTTTTAATAAAATTTTACTTGTTTCATTAAGAAATTTTATCTTATCACTTACATTATTTAAGTTAAGTGTTTCCTTTAATTTTTTTACCTTAAATTCTACTAATGAAATCGCATTTTCCATTGCATTTTTCATTTGTCCTGAACCATATTTTAATATAAATTCATCTGGATCTTTTGCACCACTTATCTGTAAAATTCGAATATCATATCCTAGGGTTTGTAAAATTTCTAATCCTCTTTGTGTTGCTCCCTGTCCTGCTGAATCTGCGTCATATCCAATTATTACTTTTTCAAATCCATTGAGAAGTCTTGCTTGCTGTTCTGTTAGTGCAGTTCCCAATGATGCAACCACATTGTGTACATCTCTTTGATGTAATGATATTGCATCCATATAACCTTCAACTAGCATTATAGATTTTTCTTGACTTTTCTTTGCAATATTTAATGCAAATAAATGTCTTCCTTTATTGTAAACTACAGTGTCTGGTGAATTTATATATTTAGGTTTAGAATTGTCTAATGCCCTTCCTCCAAAAGCTATAACTCTATCCCTTACATCTTTTATAGTAAACATTAGTCTGTTTCTAAATGCATCATACATTCTTCCATTTTTTTCAGATTTTAATACTAATTTTGATGCCAATATTTCTTCATCATTAAAGCCTTCTTTTTTTAATTCCTGATATAGTTCATCAAAACTTCCTGCAAAACCTATTCCAAAAGTTTCTAATGTATATCTATCCATTTTTCTTTTTTTTACATATTCCTGTGCTTGTTTAGCCCTTGGTGTTAATAGATTCTTTTGATAAAAATTAGAAGCAATTGAATTTATTTTATATACTTTGTCTCTTAATTGTTGTAATTTCATTTCTTTTTCATCATTTATTAATGTTGGTAATGTTATATGTGCTCTTTCTGCAAGTTGCTCAACAGCTTCTTTAAAGGTTACATTTTCAATTTTCCTTATAAATCCAAAAACATCTCCTCCTTCACCACAACCAAAGCAATGAAATATTTGCTTGTCTGGTGAAACAAAAAAAGATGGTGATTTTTCTCTATGAAATGGACAAAGCCCTGAATAACTTCTACCACTTCTCTTTAATACAACATATTGTGATACAACATCTAAAATATTATTACTGTTTCTAACTTCATTGATTATTTCATCGTTATATCTCGCCATTATATTTTTCACCTTTCTTTTATCACTTATTATACTATTCGACAGATATTTTCGAAATCCTTCTTTATGTAGAGTTACTCTTCAATTTTTGTCATAAAATCACCACATATTAAAAATTAAAGTATCATTTTTTATACGATTGTCATATAATTTTACTAATTATAACATTAAAAAATCGAGCTGTTGCTCGATTTTATCCAATGTTTATATCTGTATTATTATCTGTATTAAAAGGTATAAATTTATTCACAGTTGGTGTATTAATATTGTCTACTCTGAATTCTTGATATGATTTTAATATTGTACTATCTACTAAGTTCTCGACTTCATCTTGAGAAGAACTTTCTGCTAAGGCTAGTTCACTGATTAAAATTTGTCTTGCATTTAATAGCATTTTCTTTTCTCCTGTAGACAATCCTTTTTCTTTTTGCTTGAATGCTAAATTTCTTACAACATCAGCAACTTCATATATGTCTCCACTCTTTATCTTTTCCATGTTATCTCTATATCTTTTATTCCAGTTTTTATCCATTTCTGTCTCATTTTCTTCAAGTATTTTAAATACTCTTTGTGCAGAGTTTTTATCAATAATATTTCTAACTCCAACCTCTTCTGCTTTTGCCGTTGGAACCATTACTTTAACTTCCCCAGGCATTTTGATTATGTAATATGATTGTTTTTCTCCTAATATGTTTTTTTCTTCTATGGCATCTACTGTACCTGCTCCATGCATTGGGTATACTATGTGATCTCCTATATTGAACATATTACCACTCTCTCCCTTCAACCCATATTTTCATTCTGTCGACATATTAATTATACTATAAATTTTGGGAAAAGTCAAAAGATTTACCAAATCTTTTTTTATCTTTTTATGTTTATCTATTCTTCGCTTCTAATATGTTTTCTTGTCATTTCTAATAAGTTTAATTTTGAGAATCCTACCACTTGTGTTTTTGATCTATCCTTTTTTAATTCGTCTTTTAATAATTCTTCTATCTTTTTCTTGTCTTCTTCTGTATTCATATCAATATAATCTATTACAATTACTCCTCCTATATCTCTTAGTCTTAATTGTTTTGCAATTTCAATTGTAGCTTCCTTATTTACTTTTAAAATTGTTTCTTCTAAGTCTTTTTTTCCAGTATATTTTCCTGAATTTACATCTATTGCTGTTAATGCTTCTGTCTTATCTATTGTTATAAATCCACCACAGTTTAAGTAAATTTTTCTTTGTTTTGATTTTTCAATTTGCTCTTTAATACTATAAGTATCTAATATTTCTTGATTCTCTCTTAATTCTATTTTTATCTTTTCTCCAACATCATTTATAATATTATTTACTACTTCAAATTCTTTTTTATCATTTACAATTATTTTATCAATGTTTTTATCTATTAAATCTATAATCATCTTTTTGATAAAGCCATTTCCTTCTGCTATTAATATTGGTGCTTTATCTTGCATTTTTTTAGCTTTTTCTTTAATTTTTTCCCATACTTTGATTGTTGCATTTATATCATCTTGTATTTCTTCTTTGCTTTTTCCTTCACTTGATGTTCTAATGATTAAACCATAATTAGGTGGAATAACAGATTTTACTATTTCTATTAATCTTTTTTTCTCCTCGTCCGTCAATTTCTGTGATGCAGTTATAATCTCATTTTCTGGCATTAGTACTATATATTTACTTGGTATGCTTATATGAGTAGAAACTTTTGCTCCTTTTATTGATGTTGCATCTCTTTTTACTTGCACCAATAATTTTTGACCATTTTTTATTACTGATGTTATATTCATATTTATATTTTCTTTTTCTTTTGTAATATCAACTTTTGGTAATACATCTTTTAAATGAATAAATGTGTTTTTATTAGCTCCTATATCTACAAATGCTGCTTGCATTCCTGGTAGTGTATTTTTTACTATACCCAAATATATATTTTCTTCCAAATAAGCTCTTTTTTCCATTTCTTCATATCTTTCTATCAACTTTCCATCTTCTAGAATAGCTATAGTTGTGTTATTGTTTTCTTTATTAATAAATATTTCTTTCATTTTTCCCTCCATTAGCTTATTTTAATTAAATTTGTTCATTGCAATATCTACACCATTTTTCATCATTTCAGATATAGCTTTTTCTGCATCTATAATTCCCTCATCAAGTATTTCTCTTTCATTTTTATCAATAGGTTCTAATACATAGTTGATTAAATCTCCTTTGAATTTTGGCTTTCCTGTTCCAACTCTAATTCTAATAAATTCTTCTGTTGAAATTTCTTGAATTACAGATTTCATACCATTGTGCGTTCCTGCACTTCCCTTTTTTCTAATTTTTATCTTTCCTTTTTCTATATCTATGTCATCATATATAACAATTATATTTTCACAAGGTATCTTATAAAATTTTTTAAACTCTCTTACAGATTGTCCACTTAAGTTCATAAAAGTTTGAGGTTTTATTAAGATTACTTTTTCTCCATTTATTTCTCCACTTCCATATAAAGCATTAAATTTAGTTCTATTTACATCTATTTTATATTTTTTTGATATACAATTTATTACATCAAATCCCATATTATGTCTTGTATTTGAATATTCTGGTTCTGGATTTCCTAACCCAACAATTAGATACATTTTTTTCTCCTTTTATAAACATATTTCTTCTTTTCCTAACAACCCTATTATTGATGACATTCTAACTTCAAATTTTTTACACATTAATTCATATGATGGTTTTGTTCCATATTCTTGAAGACTTTTCTTATAAAATGTTCGTATTTCTTGATTTTTAAATTCTTGTTTTATTTTTGCCTTCTTTTTATTTGCAACATCTTTTAGTCCTTGAGATCTATTTTCTCCATATATTATTGCATTTAGTATCTTCTCTGCCTCATTTTTTTGTTCTAGCACATAATACAACTCTGCAAGTTCTATAATTCCCAATCCTTTAAGTCTCACTTTTATATTTTCTATTGCTTCACTTACTGGAATTCCATGTTTTCTCATTGCTTTTACTTTTTGATAAACCTCATTATTTATTAAGAAACACTCCATCATTCTTTTTTTCTCAGATTTATTCATCTCATCTATTATATCATAAACTATTTGAGGTGAAATACCTAATTCCTGTGCTACTTCATATGGATATTTTTTCTTTAAAAGTTGGTCCATATTTAATATTATTTCCATTCTTAATCCATATTTTTCTTGTATTCTTAGCATACTATTTTCTGATAAAATGTTTTGATTTATTAGAGCTAATTTTTTTCTTTTGCATTCGCTTTCATATCGATTTACAAATCTTTTTACAACTTCCTTTGAAATTCCTGTTGTCTTGGCAATTTGCTTTATAGAGGTACTTTCTAAATCATATTGTTTTTCGACTATTTGCCTTACAGATAAACTCCTCTTTATCTTCCCCTCTGTTTTTGCTCTACATATATATGATCTTATCGTAGATTGTTTAATTCCCAATCTTTTCTCTAATTCTTCATAACTATTTATTCCTGAATTATATAATTTTATTACTTGGTCGTAATTATTTCCTATATTTACATCCTTATTATTTTTTGCATTTTTTATATATCTCTTTACTTCTTTTTCCGTAATTCCGGTTATTCTAGATATTTCCGTAACTGATAAAACATCATTTCTTAGTAATTGCAGTACTGCATCATATTCTTCATTTTTTCTTTGTTTTCTTTGTTTTACATAATATTTTGCTAGGAATCTTTCTACTTTTTTTTCTAGAATTCCTAATTGTAACGCAATTTCTCTATTACTCATTCCTTGTTGACTTAATTTTATAGTTTGAGCAAAAAAATCAACCTCTGTTTTCTTTTTTCCTCTTACTTTTTTTTGAATTAGTTGTTGTTTTCTTCCTTTTTCATAATATTGTCTAATAGTTGCTTGGCTTAATTCAAGTTTCATTGCTATTTCCTGTAATGAATATTCTGTTGAGTTACAAAGTTTAATAACTTCTTCATAGGAATTTTTTTTATCAATTTCTCCTTTACTTCTTGCTTTAGTTATATAACTTGATATGGTTCTTTCATTTCCATGTGTTTTATCTGCAATTTGTTTTATATCAGTAACCCCAGAATTATATTGTTCTATAACTTGTTCATATAAACCTTTTGTTTTAATTATATCCCCGTTTTTTCTAGCTTTTCTTAAATGTTTTCCTGCAGTTGCTTTATTTATTTTCAATTTCTCAGCTATTACTGCCGTATCATTTATTCCTGATTTATATAATTCTACTACTTCTTGATATCTATTATGTCTCATATTTATTACCCCTCTAACTTTAATTTTTATCTCATTAGTTTTGATAACAAATATCTTGTCAACACGTGGCATTTATTATATCATATTTTTTATAAAATTTTAATACTTCTATCTAAAAAAGTAGAATAAATATATATTTTATCTATTTTTTTCTTCATTGCATGTTCTATAGCAAATTTATATAGTTGCAATTGTTTTTCATATTTTTCTTTTAAAATATTTTCATTATTATTTTCCAGGAAATCAGTTTTATAATCTAATAATACAATTTCATCATTTTCCATTATATAATATAAGTCGATTATTCCTTGAACTAAAATTTTTTCTTCTGTTTCTTGTTCATATATTAATTTTGCTGGTACATTAATGTAAAATGGTTGTTCTCTATATATTTTTTTTGCCTTTTGTAATTCTTTAAATATGTCTGATTGAGTAAAATTGTATATTTTATTTGTATTTATACTTTCAGCTTCCTTTTGAGTTATTATTTCTTTTTCTACAAAACTATTTATTAATTTTGTTATCTTTTCTATTGTATAGTTTTCCTTTTCACTTATATTTTGTAGTATCAAATGCATCAATGTTCCTTTTCTAGCACTTGATATTTTAATTTCATCTTTTAAAAATTTAGGTTCTTCAAAATTAATTTCATTTGTTATATTTGCTTTCTTGTTTTTCAGTTTACTAACAGAACTCTTAGTTTCAATTTTGGTATCTAATAAGTATCCATATTTCCAATTCAATTTTTCTAAAATCTTTTTTTCCTGTTCTTCATTTTTATTTGTTTTTAGATTATTTACATTTCTTTCTTTGACTTCAATAGAACTCTCATCTTTTATTATTTCATTATAATTATGTATATACAATTTCAATATATTTTCTACATTTTTTTCATTATATAAATATATCAATTCTAAGTAGTCTAAGTATTTGTTATATTTTTTTAAAATATTTTTGTTTATTTTTCTTTTTTGCTGTCCATTATAGCATTCTAATATTGCTTTTTTATCTTCAAAGCTTTTTTCTCTATCTTTTTCTATTCCTGTTATTATAAGTTTTTCTTTTGCTCTAGTTAGTGCAACATATAATATTCTTAATTCTTCCGCTGTTAATTCTTGTTTTTCTTTTATTGCAATTGCTTTTCTAGCTAATGTATCTAATTTTAAATTTAAATCATTATCTATAAATTTAGGTCCAAGCCCTAAATCATTATGTAATAATATATCATCTTGATTAATGTCCATTATATTAAAACTTTTGCTTGTACAAGATATAAATACAATTGGAAATTCTAGTCCTTTGCTTTTATGTATACTCATTATTCTTACAACGTTCTCATTTTCTCCTATTATTTTTGCACCTTTAGTATCTCCACTCGTTATTTGCAATTTATCAATAAAGTTTATAAAATTATATAATCCTTTAAAACTGGTCTTTTCATATTGTCTAGCCTTCTCAAATAGCATCTTTAAATTTGCTGTTCTGTATTCACCATTCGTCATTAAGCTAACATAATTGTAAAACCCAGTTTCAATATAAATAGTCCATATTAACTCATCAAGTGGTACTTTTTTTGACATTGCTCTCCAATTATCTATTTTTTCTAAATAATTCTCAATTTTATTTTTTATTGTTTTTTCTGCACCCTCTAATTCTATATATTCTTTTAAAGAGCTATAATATGGTTTATTTTTTTCTCCTCTTCTTATTTTTATTAACTCATTATCTGTAAATTCACCAATCATACTTCTTAATATTGTTATTTGTGATATATCATTTAAGGGATTATCTATAACTTTTAATAAGTTCATTATTATTTGTATTTCATAGGAATTTAAATACTCTGATGTTGCATCACAAAAAACAGGAATGTTTAGTGCCATCATTTCTTTTTCAAAAATATTGGCTACATTTTTTGTATTCCTCAACAAAATTACAAAATCTTTGTAAGTCGCCTTTCTATATTTTTTTTCTTTATCACATACTTCAAATCCATTATTTATCATTTCTTTTATTTTATTTGCCACAAATTTTGCTTCAATTACTACATTTTCTATTGGTTCTTCATTTGTATCTTCTTCATCATTTTCTTGTTTTGTATTTATTATATGTAATTCAGGGACTAAGTCTTTTCCTTCTGGATAATCTGTTGCACCTAAATTCAAGTATTCTCCTTCATCATACTCAATTTCTCCAAATTCCTTAGACATAATTGTTTCAAATACTAAATTAGTTATATCTAATACTTCTTTCCTACTTCTGAAATTTTTAAATAGCTTTATTTTTAAATTGTCTAAATCCCTTTTTTCGCTTTTTAATTTATAATTATTATATTTTTCTAAAAATAATTCTGGTCTAGCTTGTCTAAATTTATATATACTTTGTTTAACATCACCAACCATAAATATATTATTATTATTTGATATGATATTTAATATATATTCTTGAACCATATTGCTATCTTGATATTCATCTATTGCAATTTCATTAAATTTTTCTCTATATTTTAATGCAATTTGTGTTGGTTTATCATCTTTTATTAGAATTTGTAAAGTATAATGTTCTATATCACTAAAATCAACTATATTTTTTTCTTTTTTCTTATTTATTAATATTTCATCATATTCATTTATAATTCCTTCAATTAATTTCATTGAGTGATATAACTCTTTTACATCTGTGATAGCTGTTTTTGAATCATATATTATTAGATTTTTCTTTATTGAGTCAATTTTTTCTTTTATTTTGTCTCTTTTATTTTTTAATTCATCATTTAGTTCCTGATCAATTTCCTTATCCTTTGCCCATCTATCAAAAAATAATTGTTGCAATTCTTCGTACATCTCTTGCCAATTTTTACTGTTATATACTTTTTGTAGTTTTCTAAAATCCTCTGAAAATGTAACTAAAATTTTAGGTAAATCTCCCTCTCGTTCAACTTGTTCTTTTAATGCCTTTGTTCTTAATATTGCATCTAAAACATCTTCTTTAGCATAATTAAATAAGATGTTTCCCCACTGTGTTTGACTAAAATCCATATCTTCTGTTATATTAAATTTTTCAACTTGTTCTTTTAACCATTTTTTTGGATATGGTGAACTTTGAATATAATTATATATTTTTAATATAACATTTTTTAAATTTTCATCTCCTCTGTATGTAGTATATATATCTATTAATTCTAAAAATTCTTTTTCTTTATTTTCATATTTATTTTCAAATAATTCTTCTAATGCCTCTTGTTTTAGTATTTTTAATTCCACTTCATCTGCAATTCTAAAATTTGGAGATATATCTAATTCAAAAAAATTATTTTTTACTACATCTAAGCAAAATGAATCTATTGTACATATATTAGATTTTGGCAATAGTGTTATTTGTTTTTGTAGATGCATATCTTCTGGATTTTCTTCTATTTTTTTGTATATAACGTCTAATATTCTTTCCCTCATTTGCCCTGCTGCTAAATTCGTAAATGTAACCACCAATATTTTATCTATATCTATTTTTTCATTTATAATTTTATTAACTATTCTTTCTACTAATACTGCTGTTTTTCCACTTCCAGCAGCAGCAGCAACTAATATATTACTGCCTTTTTCGTAAATAGCTTGTTGTTGTTCTTCAGTCCATTGCATATTGTTTTTTCCTTTCAATTTTTATATCAGTATTTTATTATAGTTTTGCATATTTTTCAATGTCTTGTAAATAATACTAGTTATATTATAAAGTTTATGGGAGGTTTTATTATGGACAATAATCCTAATTTAAAAGTTTTAAAAGAATTGCACAAAGGTGCACAAATGGGAATAAATGCTTTATCTTATGTATCAGATAAGGTAACAGATGATAATTTTAAACGTGAATTAAGTACTCAATATAATCAATATGAAGATATTCTAAACAAGGTTACAGATATATATAACAATTATGGTGAAGTTCCTTCTACATTTAATTTTAAACAAGATATGATGACTTGGATGGGAATTCAAATGAATACAGCTAATGATAAAAGTCCTTCAAAAATTTCAGAATTATTAATTCAAGGAAATACTATGGGAATAATTGAAGGTAGACGTCTTTTAAATAATAACCCATCTATTGAGCAAAATATTAAACAAACTCTAAATAATTTTGTTACACTTCAAGAAAATAGTGTTGCTAAATTAAAAGAATATTTATAAAAAGGAAGCCCGCAGGCCCCGGTAAACCGGTTTCTGCGGGTTAAATGGTTGTTTATGCCACAATGGCATTTTTCTCTGTTTTTACATAGAGAACCTTTGTCCCCAAAGGCACAATCAAAAAGCTTCTATTGCACATCTGTTCAACAGTTGCAAACCGTCTTGCAGATTCTTCCCCACCATACCCAAACTCGCGGATATGGTGAATATAGGCATTACGCCCATACTTCCGCTTGATGAATTCTGCCTCTTTGATAATAATGTCCATTCTATGTGACTTCCTTTCTGCTTCGTCCTTTCTAGACGATCATATATATTATAGCACATTTCTGGCTAAAAGTAAAATATTATTCTTCGACACCTTTCGACATCTTTAGACTCAGTAGATTTTTATTATTGTTTGTCTTTTTAAACATTTAACATTTCAATAATTTTAGGATAAATTGTTCCAGCATTTTTTTTCCAATTCTCCATTATCTTTAATGAATTTTCTCTACTACTTGAAAAAACTTGCACCTCAAATATTTTTTTGTTGTTTTCTTTTATACCGCAATTTATCATAAACTCGTCTTCTTTGCTTGGAAAAAAATCTGCGTATACAGCTTCCTCATCTTCTATTTCTTTCATTGTACTTTTTAGATTTTCATCAACCTTATCTTTAATTGAGCCTGGTAACATATCAAGTGTTAATTTTACTGTTTCTCTCCCTGAAATTGTAATTGCATAAAATTTGATTTTTTCTTGCTCATACTCCAGCAAATATTTATTTTCTTTCAAATCTATTATAAATTGTTGAAAATAGAAATAATTCATTTCTTCAATAGATTGAACTAAATCTAACAATTCAGAATTTGTAATTGGTTTGTTTATTTTAGATAATATATATAAAATTAAAACTTTGCTTTCTGCTAATTCTTCTTTATCGCCAGTAAGTTTCATATATAACCTCCATTTAATCTATTATCATTTTAGAAATTTCTTCCCAAGTTTTTTCTGAATATATTTTTCTTTCTGATGAAAAAGGAATAACCACTGTTCCTGCTAATATATTTAATTCTTTTTTCATTTCTTCAACTGCTGCATCTACTTTCGTTATAGCTATTTTATCAGCTTTATTTGCTATTATAATAAAAGGAATATTAGTACTCCTTATATAATTGTACATCATTTTATCATCTTCAGTTGGTTTATGTCTGATATCTAGCACTAAAATAATTAGGTTGATATTTTCTCGTATTGCTAAATATTTTTCAATGAAATTTCCTACTCTTATTTGTTCTTCTTTAGACATCTTACTATATCCATATCCTGGTAAATCTACAAAATAAAATAGTCCATCCATATTATAGAAATTGATTTGTCTAGTTTTTCCCGGAGTAGAACTTGTTCTAGCTAATCCTTTTCTATTTATTAATGTATTTATAAAAGATGATTTTCCAACATTTGATCTACCAGCTAGTACTATTTCTGGTAAATGATTATTTGGATATTGTTTTGGACTTACTGCTGATATTTCGAATTTTGGATTTTTTATTATCATATCTTTTCTCCTTATTATTTTTTTGGTTTTATAACTTCTGTTCCACCCATATATGGCTGTAAAGCTTTTGGAACTTTTACAGAACCGTCTTCTTGATAATTGTTTTCAAGAACAGCAATTAACCCTCTTGGGCTTGCCACTACAGTATTATTTAATGTATAAACTAATTTGTTTCCTTTTTGTGTTTTCATTCTAATTCCAAGTCTTCTTGCTTGTGCATCTCCTAATGTTGAACAGCTTCCTACTTCAAAATATTTTTTCTGTCTAGGACTCCAAGCTTCAACATCACAAGATTTTACTTTTAAATCAGCTAAATCTCCTGAACAGCATTCTAATGTTCTAACAGGTACATCTAAGCTTCTGAAAAATTCTACTGTGTTCTTCCACATTTTATTATACCAATCCATATGTTCTTCTGGCTTACAAAGTACTATCATTTCTTCTTTTTCAAATTGATGTACTCTATATAGTCCTCTTTCTTCTAATCCATGTGAACCACCTTCTTTTCTAAAGCAAGGTGAATATGAAGTTAAACATATTGGTAATTCTTCTTCTTTAACAATTTGACCTTTAAATTTGCCTATCATAGAATGTTCTGATGTTCCTATTAAATATAAATCCTCTCCTTCGATTTTATACATCATAGCTTCCATCTCTTCAAAAGACATAACCCCATTTACTACGTCTGAACGTATCATAAATGGTGGAATACAATATGTAAATCCCTTATTTATCATAAAATCTCTTGCATACGCAATCATTGCAGAATGCATACGAGCTATATCTCCCATCAAATAGTAAAAACCTGTTCCACTTGTTCTTCCTGCACTTTCTTTGTCTAAGCCATTTAATCTTTCTATAATATCTGCATGATATGGAATTTCATAAGCTGGAACTACTGGCTCACCAAATCTTTCGTTCTCAACATTTTCACTATCATCTTTTCCAATTGGAACAGAGCTATCCATAATATTAGGAATTTTCATCATCATTTCTTTTATTTCTTCTGAATATTCTGTTTCAAATTTTTCATTTTCAGCTAATTCTTCATTTATAGCTGTAACTTGTTTTTTTATTTCTTCAGCTTCAGCTTTTTTTCCTTCACGCATTAGTCCACCTATTGTGCTACTTAATGTATTTCTTTTATTTCTTAATTCATCATCTTTCATTGTTATTTCACGATTTTTCTTATCTAGTTCTATTACTTTATCTACAAGTTCTAATTTATGATCTTGAAATTTTTTCTTTATATTTTCTTTTACTATCTCTGGATTTTCTCTTACAAATTTTAAATCTAACATATTTCTATTTCCTTCCTATTAATTGAATTTATTTTTCTATATAGTCCATCGATAGCTCTTTTTGTAGTTCAAATCTATGTTTTTGACCTGTCACATTATCTTTTCTTTCTGGAATTTCTTCTAAAAACATTTTTTCCCTTCTAACCCAAATTTTACTATCTGACCTTTCACATAAAGGTTTATATATTACCATTCTCTCTTGTGTTTCTGAATCTAATGCAATATCTTCTACAAAATAATAGTTTCCTTTAAAATGTCTATAAATTTTTCCAACTTGTACTTCTTCCATTTTGATTCCTCTTCTCTTTAAAAGCTTTATTGCTTTTATTATTTGCATACTATCTTATCACGATTTACCTTATTTTGCAAGAAAAAAAATAGAGAACCAAGTTCTCTATTATGTATTAATATTTTCTTTTTCTAGCAGCTTCTGATTTCTTTTTTCTTTTTACGCTAGGTTTTTCATAATGTTCTCTCTTTCTTACTTCTTGCAATACACCATTTCTGGCACATTGTCTTTTAAATCTTTTTAAAGCGTCCTCGATGTTACCATTATTTACTTTAATCTCTGACATTATTACTCCCCCCTCTCTAGCATTAATCAACGTGCTTGTTTATTATACTATATCATTATATTGTTTGTCAAGAAAATTATTCCTAATTTTCAAAGTTTTCAAATAAATCTCCCATTGCTTTACTTTCATTTAATCTCTTAATTGCTTCTGCAAATAATGGAGCTATTGATAAGACATGAATTTGTGGTATTTGTTTTTCTGGTGGTAATGGAATTGTGTTTGTAATTACTAATTCCTTTAATGCTGAATGTTGAATTCTTTCTATAGCTGGTCCTGATAAAACTCCATGTGTACATCCTGCATAAATTTCTTTTGCACCAAATTTTTCCAATATTCCAACGGTTTCCATCATTGATCCTGCTGTATCTATTTCATCATCAAATATTATAGCAGTTTTGTCTTTAACATCTCCTATTACTGTTGTTGCAATAGCTCTATCGTCATTTCCTTCTCTTCTTTTATCTATTAAAGCTATTGGACAATTGAAGTATTTTGAATATTTATATGCTTTCTTTGAACTTCCAGCATCTGTAGCAACAATAACCATGTCTTGTAGATTTTTTGATTTAAAATATTCTTCTAATAATATTTGTGCTGACAATCTATCACAATTAATATTAAAATATGCTTGTATAGCTGAATTGTGTAAATCACAGCTCATAACTCTATCTGCTCCTGCAGCTTCTATTAATTGAGCCATAAGTTTTGCTGTAATTGGTATTCTTGGTTGATCTTTTTTATCTGATCTTGAATACATATAATATGGTAATACTACTGTTATTCTTCGTGCTGATGCACGCTTAGCTGCATCAATAGCAATAAGCATCTCCATAACCCTTTCATTTACTGGTGGTGTTGTTGTTTGAACAAAATATACATCTTGATCTCTAACTGTTTCTTTTAATTGAACAAAAGTATTGTCATTTTTAAATTTCATAGTCTCCATTTTTCCAAGTGGTAAATTTAAGCTTTCACAGATTTCTTTTGTAAACCCTTCTGCTTCTTTACTACAAGCAAAAATTTTAATATTTTCCATATCTATCCTCCTAAAAATTCTTTATAAGTCAGATTTTTTTAGTATATCTTTAATTTTATGATAATTTTCGTTATAAGTCAACATTTTCGTATAAAAAATGCATATTAATATTATTTTATTGATTAAATTTGAATTTTTTTACTATATTATCTTTATCTTGCCATTCTTCTCTAACTTTTACCCAAGTTTTTAGGTTTACCTTCATTCCTAGCATTTTCTCCAAATCTTCTCTTGCATATGTGCCTATTCTTTTTAACATTTGTCCACCTTTTCCGATTATAATACCCTTATGTGACTCTCTTAAACAGTATATTGTTGCCTCAATATTATAAAATGGCTTATTGTTTTCTTTTGACTTTGATAATTTCATTTTATCTACTTCAACATATAATCCATGTGGTACTTCATCATCTAATAATTTAAGTGCTTTTTCCCTTATAGTCTCTTCTGCTAATTGTCTCAGTGTTTGGTCTGTGTATTCTTCTGTATCATAATACATAGGTCCTTCTTTTAATAATTTTTCTATTTCATCCAATATGAGTTTTGAGTTATCTTTTTTTAATGCTGATATTGGTAAAATCGCTGAAAAATCATATTCTTCTGAATATATTTTTATCAAATTTAATAATTCTTCTTTCTTTACTAAATCTATTTTATTTATTATTAATATAGTCTTTTTCTTTTCTTCTTTTATTTTCTCCAGTATTTTTCTATCTCCTGGTCCAATGTCTTTACTTGTTGCTTCTATCAAAAATAAAATGACATCAACATCGTTTGTGGCTTCAAATGCTGTTTCATTCATTGTTTTTCCTAATTTTGTCTTAGATTTATGTATTCCTGGCGTATCAATTATAACAATTTGCGAATTTTCTCTATTTATAATTGCTCTTATCGCTGTTCTTGTAGTTTGTGGTTTATTAGTCATAATTGCTATTTTTTCTCCTACTAAAGAATTTATTAAAGTTGATTTTCCTACATTGGTTCTTCCTATTATTGATACAAATCCTGATTTAAAATTATTTTCCATATTATTTTTCCCTTCTTTTTTATTATTTTTAAAATAGAGACTTTTCTTTTCCCTATTTAGAAAATTAAAGTCTCTATTGTTTTATTCATAAGTTACTTCTGTTTTTAAAGGTACAATTTGTACATATGTATTTCCATCATTTACCTTTATTTCTTCTCCGTTTTCGTTTTTGTATATTGTTTGTGCTGATCTAGAAGCTTTTGAACATATAATTTTTATTATTTTTCCATCTGTTAAATAATATCCTTTTAAGTCACCAATGTTCTCAACTTCTTGTCTTCCAGCTCCTGGTTCTTCATCTGTTGTATAATTATTTGCATAAGTTACAATTATATTTTTAGTCGTTCTTACATCATTGGTTACCCAGTCTTTTTGTACACTATTATTTACATATCTTTCATATAATTTTGTTTCTTCATTATATTTATATGATACTTTGTATGTTCCTGTATATGGTATATTTATACTATTAGCTACCTCTCCATCTTCTAGTTCAACTTCTTCTGGAACATAATTCAATACTGTTCTTTTTGATTCTTTTAAATTATATCCCTTATCTTCTGAATATTTTAATATTTTTTCCATGCTTGTTAAAACATTGTGTGGTGCTTTCTTTTCTTTTGTTCTCCAAAAAGGTGAACTTGCTACTAAACCATTTACATTATTTATTTTTAATTTTTCTATATCTTCTTTTGCTCTATTACTATAACCAAAATGAACAAATATGCTTCCATTCTCCATTGCATAATCTAAAAACACTGGTCTTGCACTTCTTACAGGTCCTATTGTTGCTGTTTTATCTTTTACATTTTTATATACTGCAAGGAGTCTTGTTAAGCTTCCTTCTACTGTTACTTCGTATACAATAGCTGCTTCATTTATTCCTGCTTGTGGTCTAGCATCTCCAACATTATCAATCATTATTGCAACACTTCTTGAATCTCCTGACCATATTTTTATTTGTGGTTCTTCATTATTGTTTTCTTGATTTTCTTCTGGATTTATATTGTCTTTATTTTCTACAGCGATATTTCCTTCCGTATTATCTTTTTTTATCATAATTTTCCATCCAACTAACACTACTAACATGACAACTACTACTGCAAGTATAATTACTAGTATTTTATTTTTCATAAAAACATCTCCTTTACTGTAATGCCTATCTTATTATATTTAATTTTGCTAATACAATTTCCTCTTTTTCTCTCATAATCTTTTTTTCTTCTTCTTCCATATGATCATAACCCATTAGATGATAAAATCCATGAACCAACATATAAGCTAGTTCTCTTTCAAAGCTATGACCATATTCATTAGCTTGACTTTTTACTATTGGAATACATATTATAATATCTCCTAATACATCTGGTATTCCAGTTTTTTTTGTAGGTATTTCGTCCTTTTGAAACATTGGGAATGATAATACATCTGTTGCTCTATCAACTTGTCTAAACTCATTATTTATTTTATGTATATATTCTTCATCAGATAATGTTATACTTAAATACAAATCTGTCTTATCTAATTTTTCTGTTTCAAAACATGTTTTAGCTACTTCGTTCAATAATTTCTCATAATCATCATTTGATTCAATATTTTCATAATCAATTTCTACAAGTTCCATTATTTTTTTCTTATTTCCTTTCTTTACTCTTGGTTAATTTTACATTTGTACTTGTTGCATAGGAATTTTTTATTTTTCTCATTGCGCCAAATTCTACTAATTTATTTTTATAAAATTTAACTAATTTATTAGCTTGTCCATTGTTATTTTTCTTCAATTCTTGTTTTAAAATTAATATTTGTTTTTGGTTATCATCATCTTTTACTTTCTGATATTCTTCCCAGAATTTTTTGTATTCTTCTCTATCTTTTGGCTTTTCCCAATATATTTTTGTTGATAAAAGTTTTATATTATAATCTTCTATAAGGGTTATTAGCATTCTATAAGCCATTTCTTGTTTTTTCCTGTTTGGACTATTTATAATAGCTTCTCTTGTTTCTCTCAATAGTTCTTCATAACATTGTTCTGCCACTACCAATGGAAGACTATGTGTAAATAATTTTCTACTGATTCCTAATAATAACATTCTTTTTTCTATTGTATCTCTCTTATCTAGTTTTCCAGCAAGAAAAGCATTAAATTTATCATATTCTTCAACAATTTCTTTATATGCAGGTTCTGTTCCATCTTCTATTTTTATCGGTAAAACACCAGTTATATATTCTTCTAAGCATTGAAAAATGTTATTGTAAGTTTGCTCTTGATTAGCTTTTTCTTGATTCATTTTATCTGCTAATTGTATAGAATAATTTTTTAATAATCCTTTATATAAAGAATTCATTTTTTCTGCATAAAATGGTTTAAATTTTTCTAAATTTTTTTCTTTATTTGCACCTTTTAAATTCTCATAATCTAATTCTATTAAAAATTGTTGTTTTTTATATTTATATTCTAAATATTGTGTATCTTTTAATCTAACTACCATGTAATATTTTGATAATGCTTCCTCTTCAAAAGGAGTAGCTGTTCTATTCTTTACTTTTTTATATACAGACTCCATTATATATTTATCTAATGCTTCTAAATATAATACAACTGTATTTTCATATTTTTTTTCTATAACATCTTTGTTTTCTTGTTTTTTTTCATTTGTACTTTTTAGCTCATTAAAAGCTTTTATTACATTATTTCTCTTGATTGTTACCAACATTCCATTTATACCTATTTTAGTTGGTATTAACATTTTAGTTATTGTGTTTGTAATTTTTGTAAAAAAAGCGCCATCTGTTTTCGCTAATCTTAAGCTTCTTTCCTCCATTTTATCATTCCTTTCTGAGAGGTTAATTTTCTTATGTTTTATTCATTGCTAGTAAGTTCCTGATGTTCCTCTTCTATTTTTTTATTTATTCCTATCTTCTCTATGACTTCATAGATAACTTCTATTTCTAAT
Organism: uncultured Clostridia bacterium; assembly: GCA_934183325.1. Classification (GTDB taxonomy): domain Bacteria; phylum Bacillota; class Clostridia; order TANB77; family CAG-508; genus CAKPSH01. The sequence goes on along the minus strand of CAKPSH010000011.1, from coordinate 3,799 downwards.
CCGCCATCTATGTCTTTTTCATTTATTTGTATATTTTCAATATTTTTACTTCCAATTTCATCATTTAATTCATTTTCTAGCTTACTAATAATTTTTTCTTTTAATTCTTGATTTGTATATTCTCTTTTTATTGTATTTACTTCTTGATATTCAAAAATTTCAAGTTCTATTGGCAAGTAAAAATTTGAAAATAATTTCAACTTTTTACTCTCATTTATTGTATCATATTTTTCGAATTTTGGAAGTCTTTTGTATAAATTTATTTTAAAATTGTTTATTTTGACAATATACTTTTTTTCGAAATTATCTGTTTTAACATTTTCTTCTTGAATATATGCTTCACTATCCTTTTTTGAATACCATACCCTTGCTTCTATTTCTGCATCACTATGCACATATCTTTTTCCTGTATATTTTCCTTCCATCCACCCACCTACAAGAATTGTACCATTTTTTACTAAATCCCCTTCTTTAACTAATGCGGTTCCGTTCTTTGCATTTATTTTTGTAATTACTCCTATTTTATCTGAAACAATATTGCAAAAGTCTTTTTTATCAATTATCTCTGGTTTTTGTGTATTTTCGACAATTTTCACTATTGCATTTGTTCCACTTATATTTATACTCATCCATGCAATATCATTTCTTTGTAATCTCATTTTTCTAATAATTTCATTTGGATCAATCTTTGATTTCATTTTTCCCGTTTTTAGTCCTAGCTCATTTATTTGTTTCATTATCTCATCAGTTTGTATATTTTCATTTCCTTTTATTTCAATATTCCATATGAACCTAGATGTAATTATTATTATTAATGTAATTATTATTAAAGCTACAAGAAATATTTTTCTTTCCTTATATTTGTTTAATAAGAAGGGAAAGCCCTTCTTATTATTTAACATTATTTTGCATTTTGTTTTCTTGGCTATTGATTTAATTTTTCTGAAGTCTCTTACACTTATATTTGCCTTTAAATATGTTGATTTTTCTCTTTTTATTCCCCACAATAAAATTCCTTTGCTAATACATATATTTATAAATCTTTCTATATAATACCCCTCTACAGATATATTCACATATCCAAGAAAATAACTTAATAAAACTTTTATATACACTTAGTCTTCCTCCATATTTTCATCATCAAATCCTTCAAAATCAATACTATCAATTTTACCTGTAATTTTCATATCATCTTGATTCATTTGCATAAGGCACAAATTTAATCCATTAATATTTATAATTCCAATATGTGTATTAACCTTTATATAAAAATTTTCATATTCCATAATATTTTTATAATTTTCTATAATTACCTCATCAAATCCTACAATTGATATTTTTGGAATATCTGACACAACTTCAGGTGGCATCTCTAAAATTCTATTAATTCTGCTCATTTTAACTTTTCTTTTATTTTTCATTTAGCCTCATCTTACCTTTCAAAATCATCCAAGCTTTTGAATTCATACCCCATATCTTTTATCCTTTTTATTACCTCATCTAAAATCTCTGCATTATCTTTTGAGGTTGAATGTAATAATATTACGCATCCGGGGTGTATATTGTCTAGAACTTTTGCTTTTCCATATTCTGTTCTTCCCTGTTTTTTTTCATCCCAATCATCATAAGCCAAACTCCACATTACTGTTGTATATCCTAATTGATTAGTTAATGCTAAGGTTCTTTCACTATATTCTCCCTTAGGTGGTCTTATATATTTCATCTCATAACCTGTTTTTTCATAGACTGCCGTTTGTAATTTCATTACTTCTTCTTTTATTTTTTCATCATTAATATCAGGCATGCTATAATGATTAACTGTATGATTTCCAACTATATGTCCTTCTTCTATCATTCTTTTTACTAAATCACCTTGTGTATTTAAATAATGTCCTGTAATAAAAAAAGTTGCCTTTACATTATTTTCTTTCAGTGTATTTAGGATTTTCTCTGTGTATCCTGCTTCATACCCCTGATCAAAAGTCAAATATACATACTTTTTTTCTTTATTTCCCATAGCTATTCCATTATATTCATTTATTAACTTTAAATTTATACTTCCTAAATCAGGTTGTTCATGGTTATCATTTCTTTTTATACCCCATCCTATTTTTTTGTTACTTAAGGCTAAAGCATTTGTTTCTATAGTTTTTATATCCTTTTCATTTGTCGTAATTATTAGAGCTATAATTAAAATTGAGGCAATACCAATTATAGTTGTTAAAATTTTTTTCTCTTTCATAAACCTCTCCTCTTAATACTTATTTTCTCATTAATATTTATGAAATTTTTTCCAAAAAATAACTATTGTTTTTATTTTACTTTTTTTATGTATTTTTTGGTATTTCTTTACTCCGTTGTTTGTTTTTTGTAAAATTTTTCCTTATTTTGTTTTTTATTCTTGACATTATTTTATTTTTAGTTTAGTATTAACTGGTAACTAATTTATGTAAATACATCTAGTTATATCAACTCATATATTAATGTTAACAGGAGCCTAGAATATGTTAAAATTTATATTATGTGATGACAATCCTTCTTTCCTTAACGGATTAGATAGGATGTTAAACAAATTATTCTTCAAGCACAATGTTGACGCTCAAGTTGTTTTAAAAACAGATTCTACTTTTGAATTATTAAATTATTTAAAAAGCCATTCTGTTGATGTATTATTTTTGGATATTACATTAAAAGATAAAACTAATGGTTTAAATATTGCTGAAGAAATTAGAAAAATAAATAAATCCCTTCATTTGATTTTTACAACCGGTCATTTTGAATATATAATGGAGGCCTATAAAGTTAATGCTTTTGATTATCTTGTTAAACCTATATCTCAAGATAATTTAGAAGAAACCTTGCTTAGATTAATTGATTATGTTAAAAATTCAACTCAATCATTTATTAAAATTAATGGAACTACATTTATAAAACAAGATGATATTTTTTATATTCAAAAGGATGGTATGAAATTAATTTTCGTTACATTAAATGGTAATTACGAATCCTATAATTCTTTTTCTAAACTTCAACCACTATTACCTAATAATTTTATCAGATGTCATAAGTCTTTTATTGCAAACATATCTAAAATTAGTCACATAGATTCAGGCACTAATACTATTTATTTTAGTAATAATATTAAATGCTATATTGGTCCTAAATTTAAAACAAAATTTATGGAGGTGATAAATGCTTGAATATATTACAAGCAATTTGGCATGAATTAATGACTCCCAATGAAGGAATTACAGGTATACTTTTTAATGATTTTGGAATTCCTCTTATTTTTATTGAAATTATTGTAAACATGTTACTTTTTACTACAATACTAGATATTAAATCTCCTCCTAAAAGGAAACATATTTATGTTTTGGTTTCATTTATCGTTTCATGTATTATTAACTTTTTATTTGATAAACCTGTTAGTTCATATATTAATATGATTACATATCCAATTATTATTTATTTTGTATTTAATACTAGTGTTTTAAAAAGTATTTTTGCTGAATTAATTCCATTAATTATCAGTACACCAATTGAGTTATTATTTGTCAAGTTCTTTTCAATTATTTTTAATACTACTTATGAAAACTCTTTTCCAATTCCTTTATATAGAATTTATATTTCATTAACTATTTATTTAATTATTTACGGCATGACGAATCATATAGGTGTCTTCTTCTATTTTTTTGAATGTATATCCATTATTTTTACCATACTCTATAATGCTTTTAATGGCATCTTTGGTGGTATATTTTATATCATGCATAAGTACCATGTTAGCACGGTATGGGGA
>CAKPSH010000010.1 GCA_934183325.1 uncultured Clostridia bacterium | reverse complement strand
TCATGAACTAAAGAACAAACTAGATGAAGTTGAAAAAATAATAATAGAAAGACTACAGGAAGAAAAAATAATAAATAAATTTTCTGATAATATAAAATTTGATCAGAAGTTGGTAAAAAAAATCTTTGAGTTAAGAACTATTGATTTAGATAACATAAATATTGAATTTAAAAAAGGTGAAAAAACAAAAATTATATTATATGATGAAGATACTATTGAAAAAGGTTTTGAGGCAAAAATTAATAGTATAAAGATATTAAAATACAACAAAAGACTATGGATGTTTTTATAAACATCATAAAGCAACAGAAGAGAGTTTAAAGTGGAGGGATATTATGAAGATTACTTTTTTAGGAGCTGCAGAATGTGTAACAGGATCAAATTTTTTAGTAGAAGGTGCTGGAAAAAAGTTTCTAGTTGATTGTGGAATGTATCAAGGATTAGCAAAGGATGAAGAAAAAAATTATAATGAATTTGCATTTGATCCAAAAGAAATAGATTTTATGTTATTAACACATGCTCACATAGATCATTCAGGAAGAATACCTAAGTTATATAATGAAGGATATAGAAAGCCAATATATGCAACTAAAGCTACATGTGATTTATGTAAAATTATGTTGCCAGATAGTGGTCACATACAAGAGATGGAAGCAGAGTGGAAAAATAGAAAAAGAATAAGAGAAGGAAAAACAGAATTAAAACCTTTATATACAGCTGAGGATGCTTTAAAATCTACGGAAATTCTAAAACCAATAAAGTATAATGAAATTATAGATGTGGCAGAAAACATAACTGTTAGATATAATGATGCAGGACATATGTTAGGTTCTGCATCAATAGAGGTCTGGATAACAGAGAACGGAAAAACAGAAAAAGCAGTTTTCACAGGAGACATAGGAAACAATGATATACCATTATTATCTTCACCAACTATGATTGAATCAGCCGATTATTTAATAATGGAATCTACCTATGGAAATAGATTACATATGAGAAATGATAGTAAAGCAACTATTTTCTTAAATACAGTTGCAAGTACAATTTTGCACGGTGGAAATGTTGTTATACCATCATTTGCAGTTGGAAGAACACAAGAGATTTTATATGAATTAAATAAAATAAAAGATGGAACAAATGACCCTGAATTTATAAATAAATATAATGTTTTAATGGGGACTCCTGTGTATGTTGATAGTCCACTTGCTATTTCTGCAACAGAAGTATTTAAAGAAAATGAAGATTTATTTGATTATGATGTAAGAGCAGAGATAGAAAGAGGTGATAATCCACTTGAATTTGATGGATTAAAATTTACAAAAACTGCCGAAGAATCAAAGGCACTTAATGAAAATACAGAGCCAAGTATAATAATATCTGCAAGTGGTATGTGTGATGTTGGAAGAATAAAGCATCATTTAAAACATAATTTATGGAATCCAAAATCAACAATTCTATTCGTAGGATATCAAGCACCTGGAACTTTAGGAAGATCAATTGTTAATGGAGCAAAAAAAGTTAAAATTTTCGGAGAGGAAATTGCAGTTAATGCAAAAATAGAATATATTGAAGGATATTCAGGTCATGCAGACCAAGAATGGTTATTAAATTTTGTATATTCATTTTTTACAAAACCAAAGCAAATAATTCTAGTACATGGTGAAGAGGATTCTGAAAATGTCTTAAAACAAAAGTTAGAAGAAACAACTAAGATACCTGTGACAATTCCAAAATTAGGCGAAAAATATGAATTAAGTAATAATAATATAAAATTGTTAGAAAAAGTCGAGATGCCTGAAAGATGGGATATTAAGAGAGATGATATTTTATCTGCAGTTGGTATTATCAGAAATGAAATGGAAGATATGGAAACAATCTTAAGAGAAGAAATATTGAAAAAAGATGCAATTGACAAGAAAGAAAAGGAAATAAGATTAAGATTAAGAGAAATAGAAAGATTAATAGTTGAAATAATAGAAGAATAGAAAGTGTTTTCAGAGAAAGGATTAAAAAAATGGAAAAATATTTTAATGATGCTGTCATTGGAAATAATAAAATTAGAGCAGGATTAACTAAAAAAGGAGAATTAATAAGATTATTTTATCCTAATATTGACTTTACGCAATTCATAGATGAATTTAAGGTTGGAGTAAAGATAAATGATTCAAATTTAATTCACCTAGAAGAAGATATAAATAATGTATATGAACAGTATTATTCAGAAGATACAAATATACTTAATACCGAGATTGAAAACACATATTTTAATTTAGAAATACTTCAAACAGATTGTGCACCAACAAATTTAGAAAATGTATTAATTAGAAGATATATTTTGCTAAATAAAAATACAATACCTCTTGATGTAAAATTTTTAATTCATTCAAAATTATTAACTAATCAAAATAATGAAGTTGCATCAAGAATAGTTAAAGATGGATTAATACAATATACGCATGATTATAATTTTGCTATTTTTTCAAATCAAGAGATAATGACACACAAATTAAATGATGTAGATAATGTAATTGAAAGTGCTTATTTGGAGGATAAGGATTATATTGGAATGTCAAACAATGCTGCAATTATGTATAAAATAAAAACATTATTGCCAGGCGAAAGAATTGAAATTCCAATATACATATATATAAATGATAATAATGAAAAATATAGAAATATTGAGATTGAGAAAGAAATTGATCGAATTTCAAAAGTTGATTATAATTCAGAAATATTAAAAACAAAGAAATATTGGAGAAAATACGTAAAAGAACACTCAAAAATTGAATTTGGCGAAACAAATTATGAATATAGAATTAAAAATATTTATAATAGAACTATTTTGTTATATCCATTATTATATAACCAAAAGACAGGTGGAATAGCAGCTGCAATGGAGGTTGATGAAAATAAAACCAGATGTGGAAGATATGCATATTCATGGCCAAGGGATGCAGCATTTATTACGACGGCGTTAGATTTGTTAAATATGAATAAAGAAACGGAAAAATTTTATAAGAATTTTTGCAAAAACACTCAAAATAGAAATGGAATGTGGGAACAAAGATTTTATACAGATGGAAGATTGGCATCTTCATGGGGATATCAAATTGATGAAACTGCCAGTGTTATATATGGTGTATATAATCACTATTTAAACACTAAAGATCTTAAATTTATAAAAGATAATTTTAAAATGTTAGAAAAGGCAACAAAATATCTAGAACAATATATGGATAAGATTTTAAAAAATGAAAAATTAGATAGAACGAGTTATGATTTATGGGAAATGCATGAAGGAATAAGTTTATATTCAATTGCAAGTATTTTTGCAGGATTTAATGCAATGATTGATATAGATGAACTAATGGTAAACGAATTTAATAATAATAGATTAAAACAAAATGAAATTAGGGAACAAAAAGAAAGATTACAAGATAAGATAATAAAAATTAAAGAATATATTGTAAATAATTTTTACGATGAAGATAAGAAAAACTACAGAAGAAATTTAGAAGATGATAAATTAGATATAAGTATATTAGGAACAATATATCCATTTAATGTATTTTCTCCAAAAGAGAAAAAGATAGAGAATACTATTGAAAGAATTAATATGACACTTAGAACATATACAGGTGGATATTTAAGATTTGAAAATGATCATTATACACAAGATAGACCTTGGGTAATAACAACACTTTGGATGGCTTTATATTATATTGAGGTAGGAAAAATTAAAGAAGCAAAGGAATGCTTTGATTTTGTTGTTAACTCACAAAGTCCATATGGATTTTTAGCAGAGCAAGTTGACAATTCAAGAATGGAACCTGCTTGGGTTATTGGATTAGGTTGGTCTCATGCAATGTTTGTAATTGTATTAGATAAATTGAAAAGGTTAGAAAACAAATAGTAAAAAAATATAAAATACATAACGGCATAATAATTGTCGTTATTTTTATATTCTTAGGAAAGTCATCTATGAAATAGTGAGTTTCCTTAGAATATAATTATGGAAGAATAACATTTTCTTATGTGCCTTTGGCACTTAGAAAATGTTATTCTTGTTTTTATGTTTTATTACAAAAATGTTACTTTTGTGTTACAAATGCAAATAATAATTGAATTGAAAATTAGAATATGATAAACTAAAATTAAAATATAATAACATAAGAAAGGAAAAAAAATGAATAAAAAAGAAAAATTATGTAAATTTTTGCTATCCACAGTAGTAATCGTAATATCATTAATAAGTATTACTAGTACAGCTTTTGCAAAATCAAAAGTTAAGAATTATAAAATAGGATTAACAAATGAATCAAAAGCACATAAAGAGTGGAGATTATTAAGTAAAGAAGAAAAAGGAAGAACACCAGAACCAGCTTATACAACTTTAAGCTTAAAAGATTCAATAAAAAGATCAGAATATAATGCTATGCTTAAGGGTGTAGATGAAAGTGTAGATCTAGAAAACAAATATAGTTTAAAAGATAATATACAAATAAGAGTTGAAGATCAAAAGAATACTAATACATGCTGGACTTTTGCAACAACATCTGCTTTAGAAACCACAGTTGCAAAAAAATATAACATTTTTAAACAATATTCACCAATGCACATGGCTTATACTTGTGCAAAATTATTTGGTATGGATTTATCAGTTGGTGGAAACTTTAATCATATCACTGCGTATTTATCTAACGGATATGGACCAGCTAATGATGATGATTTAAAATTCGAAGATGTATATGATTCTGATACAGAAGAATTCAAAGCTATTGAAGATGTAGAATTGAATCAAGAAATAACAGCAAAAGTTAATGAAACAGTTAATTTTGCGCATATTTTAAAAAATTATAATGAAGATGAAACAGATCTTGTTTATATGGATGACGAATATAATGAATATACAGAAGAACAAGTTAATGCAATTAGAAATCAAATTAAGGAACATATAAAAAAATATGGTGGAGTTATAGCTCAAATGTATTATCCAAGTGAACAAATGGCTGATTATAAGGTATATTATAATAAAGAAAATTCTGCTGTATTTTATAATGTAAAAGGAGCTTCTGCAGGTGCGACTCATGCTGTAACACTTGTTGGTTGGGATGACAATTATAGCAAAGATAAATTTAATTCAATTTATCCTCCAATACATGATGGGGCATGGATTGTTTTAGACTCTTATGGAGAGCAAACAGACGATAATGGCTATTTGTATGTATCTTATGATGACTTTATAATTGAACAAAATTTAATGGGAATAAAAGATGTAACAGAGTACTCTGTTACAGAGCAGGATTATGATAATTATTATACGCATTCAGAGTTGGGAACAACAATGAATATGCCATTTTATTTAGATGAGGGAGAAACTGGAGTTTGGGTTAAGAATGTATATTCTAGAAAAGATGCTATTAATGAAGAATATATAAATAAGGCCTCTTTCTATTTATACGAAACATCAGGAGTAGAATTATATATAGACAAAAACAATGATGGAAAAATGGAACTTATTAGTTCTAAAATTGGTGATGAAGCTTTAGAACCAGGATTCCATACTATAGATTTAACACCGATAAAATTAGAAAACGATAATTTTGCTATTGCTATAAAATTAATTAATCAAGAAAAAGATTGTATTAATGTAGCTGTTGAATGGAATCAATATCAATATGATACAGATAATAATATTTTCTATACTGATGGTGGAAATGTAAAATCTGAGCCAGAAGAAAGTTATTATTCATTTGATGGCGAAAGTTGGGAAGATGTTTATTACGTGAAGTTAGATAATTTCCAATTAAAAAATTGTAATTTTATTGTTGATGCATATACAACAGTAGAAGGAAATAAAGATTATGTTCCTGTTACAGGCGTAGAGTTTGTAAATAAAGATGAAATGGAAAAAGGTATAGAAATAGAAGTTGATGATGTATATGTTTTAGAGGCCAATGTACTTCCAAGTGATGCAACATATAAACAAATAAATTGGACAAGTTCTAACGAAGAGGTTGCTTATGTATCTAAATCAGGAGTTATAAGAGGTATTGGAGAAGGAAAAGCTACAATAAAGGGTGTAACGGAAGATGGAAGCTTTGAAATTGAGACTACAGTTAATGTTATAGCTAAAAACGATAGTGAAGAAATACCAGTAGAAGGTATAGAACTTAATACGAATAAGGTAACTATAAAAGAGGGCGAAAGATATGTATTAAAAGCAAACATTACACCAGAAAATGCAACGAACAAAAATGTAAATTGGAGTATTGAAGATGAAAGTATAGCATCAATAGAAGAAGGATTAGTTATAGGATTAAAAGAAGGAACAACAAAGATTACAGCAATTACTGAAGATGGAGAATATGAAGCATATTGTACATTAGTAGTTGAAAAGAAAGAAGAAATAAATGAAACAGTAGCTGTTACAGGAGTAAAGACTGATAAAACAGAAGTGCAATTGGAAGTAGGAGCAAAAACAACTATTGTTGCGACAGTTCAACCTGAAAATGCAACAAATAAAAATGTTACATGGAAAAGTTTAGATGAAAGTATAGCTAGTGTAAGTAATAATGGAATTATAACGGCAAATAAAGAAGGAAAAACAAGTATTGTAGTTACTACAGAAGATGGAATGTATGAAGAAACTATAGAAGTTACAGTTGCTAAAAAAGAAAACAATGATGATGACATATATAAACCTGATACAGATAAAAAAGATGATACTGTAGCACCAAGTTTACCTCAAACAGGTGAAAAAATAGGCATAATAATTGCAATTATTACTGTTACAGTTTTAGGAGGAATATTTGTAAAAAAATATATAAAATATAATTATTAATGTAACTAAAATATTACAAAAATGTAAAAAAAAAGAAATAAACGGTAAAAACATTGAAAAATAAGAAATCCATAGAAAACGATTAAATGTATGGATTGACAAAAAAATGAACAAAATATATTATATATATATAATTTTTAGGGAGGAATAAAAATGATTTACGAAGAAGATTTTGAAAATGAAGAAAATTTAGCTGAACCACTTTTAGTAAGAAAGGTTGAGGCTGCAAGTGAAACAGCTGTTGAAAGCTTAGGAGAAGATGAATTAGATGAAATAACAGGTGGAGGTTCTATTGGTGGAACTGTAAAAAATGGTGGAACATATGATGTATATGTATCAAAAAATGCAACTAACTTTAAAGTTACAAATGCAATGTTAGGTGGATTATTCTCAAGATTTTTAACAGCTAGAATAAACTTTATATCAACATTATGGACTGGTAAAGCTGCGGTTACAGAATCACAAGTTAAAGTAGCTTTAAGAAAAGCAACTAATGCTGCAATAGATGCTGTTGCAGGAGCTGCAAAAGTTATTGGTACTATATTACTTTGGGGAAAAGATAAAAAAGGAAATGATATTCAAGTTAAGGTAAAAATTCATGCAATTTAATTAATGATTTGAATTTACATGATATTTCAATTTGAAAATAGAGAATTTATGATCTAAACTTCAAATTAATAGTGAAATTTAGCTAGTATAGATATATGACATTGAATAATTAAATGGGGAGGTAATAGTTGCCTCTCCTTTTATTTAAAATAATATTAATGACAGGAGAAAAAAATGAAATATAAAGTATTAATTCAAACTGATGAAATGCTGTGCGGGGTAACTTGTTTAGGAACGATATGTACATATTATGGAATAAAAAATATTTCATTAACATCAATTAGAAATATTGCACAAACAGATAGAGAAGGAAATACTGTTTCTAGCTTAATCGTTGCAGCTGAAAAACTTAATATGAAAGCAGCTGGAATTAGATGTTCAAAAGAAGCTGTACTAGAAAAAAAAGTTAAATTGCCAATGATTGTTCATACATTGATAGATGGATTATATAATCATTATATGGTTTTATTTGAAGCAAATGATAAAGGAGTTATTTTGGGAGACCCGGCTAAAGGCGAAGTGAATATGAGCTGGGAAGATTTCTCCAAAATATGGACTAATGTAGCTATAACTTTAGAGCCAACTGAAAATTTTGCAGAAACTAAAAAATATAAAAGAAATTTTAAATTTTTAACTAATCTAATTTTAAAATTTAAAAAAGAAATGATTATTATGGCTCTTTTAACAGCTATAATATCAGGATTAGGTATGGTTGGAACTTGGTTTTATTCATATTTAATTGATAAAATTGTTCCAGAAAATAGACTGCAAATGATGATTATATCAATATTAGGCGTATGCTTTGTATATATGATGGCGGTCGTATTAAGTTATTGGAAGGAAAAATTTTCTATAAAGTTTAATAAAGCATTAGACAAGGAATTAGTTATAAATATATATAATAGAATAATTAATTTACCACTTTCCTTTTATTCTATGAGAACAACTGGTGATATTGAAGCAAGATATGGTGATGGAGAAAGTTTAAGAACTACAATTACAAATTTTTCCTTAAACATATTAATTGAAATTTTTTATGCAATATGGGCATTAGTATTAATTTTAAAGATTAGTTGGCAGATGCTAATAATCGCAATCGTTATGCAAGAGCTAATGTATATAACACAAAAAATGTATGAAAAAACAATAAATCGTAATACACAAGAATTACTAAAGAAATCAACAGATGTGCAATCATTTGTTTATGCAAGTTTTGAGGGAAATGAAACAATAAAAAATTATAATTCAGAGAAAAAAATGCAAAAAGATATGCAACATAAATATGGTGATTATCAAAAATCAAAATATAAAAATGAGACAGATACAATTATGCAAAGTTATTTTGTATCACTAATAAGTAATATAGGATCAACATTTATGTTAGGAGCTTTAGCTATTTTTGTAATGGATGGAGATTTCTCTGTTGGACAATTAGTAACAGCCAATATGTATGTAAATTATATATTTCAACCAATTTTATCAATAATAGAGATGAAAGGTGATTTAATATCAACATCTGCTACACTTGAAAGGCTAGATGATGTATTTAGAACAACAACCGAAGAAGAAATGGATAGAAAGAAAAGAAATTTAAATGAAAAAATTGAATCTATAGAGTTTAAAGATGTTGTATTTAAATATGGATTGAGAAAACCTACATTAAAAGGAATTAGCTTCAATATAGAAAAAGGAGAATCAATAGGAATAATTGGAGAAAGCGGATGTGGAAAAACAACATTAATAAAATTAATATTAGATTTTTTTGATGTTACAGAAGGTGAAATACTAATTAACGGAAGAAATATGGATGAATTTACAAGAAGTTCTATAAGAAGTAGAATGGCGTATGTATCACAAAATGATTTCTGGTTTAAAGATACAATTTTCAATAATTTAACAATTGGAAAAGAAGATGCGACAGTGGAAGATATGGACAGAGTATGCAAAATGGTAAAAATGGATGATTATATAAAGGATTCCACATATGGATATAATTCAATGATTGAAGAAGGAGCAATAAATTTATCTACTGGTCAAAAGCAAAGATTTTCAATTGCAAAAGCACTTATTACAAATCCAGATGTTTTAATTCTAGATGAATCTACTGCTAATCTAGATGCAAATACAGAAGAGTATGTAATAGAACAATTGAGAGGAGAAAGCGATAAAATAAAAATAATAGTAGCACATAGATTAAATTCATTAATCCATTGTAATAAAATTATTGCCATAGAAGATGGTGTGATTGTAGAAGCAGGAAGTCCACAAGAATTATTAAGACAGGATGGAATGTTTAAACAATTATGGACAGTACAAAATCAAGTAATGGAAAGATTAGAAAAACAATAGGAAATTAGGAGGCATACAATTAAATGATGTATATAAAAGATATTATAAGAAAAAAAAGACAAAAACAAGAATTGAATGATGAAGAAATAAATTTTTTTGTTCAAAGTCTTTTTAAGGAAGAAATAAGCGAAGCTCAAGCATCAGCAATAATGACATTAATGTTTCAATGTGGATTAAGTGAGAAAGAAACTATAGATTTAGCAGAGTCAATGTCTGAAACAGGAGATGAAATGGAATTTTATAGAATCTCTAATAAGTTTACAGATATACATCCATTAGGTGGAATAAGTGATAAAATGATAATTATGATTATGATAATATTAAATGCAATGGAAATTCCAGCAGGAAAAGTAATTGGTAGAGAGCTAGGGTTAACTGATAGATTAGAATCTGTATCAGGTTTTAAAATTGATAAGGATATCGAGCAGTTTAAAGAAAAAATATCAAATGGAAAAATTGGTATATTGAAAGGAAGCAGAAATATAGCTCCAGTTGAAAAGAGAATGTATAGAATGAGAAATGAAATTGCTTGTGATGGAAATTTACCATTAATAATTAGTAGTATTATGTCTCAAAAATATGCTTTAGGTTTTTTTAATATATTTTTCGAAATTACGTATGGAAATAATGCATTTGTAAAAAATTTTGAAGATGCTAAAAATATGGCGAACTATCTAGTAAGAATAGGTAAAAAGAGTAGAAGAAATATTGGATGTGCAGTTACAAAATTAAATCAACCAACTGGAAGATGTTTTGGAAATTTGATAGAGATGCATGAAATATATGAATTATTTAATGAAAAAATGGAAGAAGATGTTGAAGAAGAATTAGTTAAGTACATTTCAAAAATCTTAGAAATTTCAGGATACTCAGGAGATACAAATAAAAATAGAAAAGCAATACTTGAAATAATAAGTTCAGGAAAAGCAGTTGACTCTTTTAAAAAGATGATATATGATTATGGAGGAGATTTTAATTTAGTACGAGAAGAAGTGAAAACTAAATATATAGTACCTGTAATTGCGAATGAATCAGGATATGTAGAAGAAATAGATATAAATATGCTTAGAGGAATTGCACAGTATTTAAATGCAATTAGAATTTCTGAATTAGATAGTTTTGATATAGGTGCAGGTATAAAAATTAATAAAAAAGTAGGAGAATATTTAAAGTCAGGAGAAATATGTGCTTATGTATATACTAACAATGATATAAAAATCTCAAATGCTGTAAGTAAAACTGGCGAAATATTTAAACTTTCAGAAAAAAAGATAAAGCAGAAATCAAAAGTAGAATATATTATTTAAAAGGTAGAAAGGGTATTAGTATATCTAATAAAAAAGAAAGTATGAAAATGGAATTAGATTCAAAAGCATATAGTCAAGCTTATGAAATTATTAAATTTTTACTAAAAAATGGTGATATAGTAATTTCTGAAAACTTAGCAAATAATATTGAACAAAGAAGAGATAAGGATTATGTTTTTAATATTAATGATATTAAGGAAACAGAATTATTAGAAGATACGAAAAAAATTTTATGTGCAGTTTATTTAGAAGGAATGGCAGAACATAAAGAAGAGATATTAAAGAATGTTGATACAATAAAGAAATTAATATTAAATGATGTAAGTAAACAAGAAGAAATAAATAAAGAATTACTACCTTTAAATACAAAAGACTTAAAACTTAAAGATAAAATATTAATTGCATTAAAGAAACTAACTAATGCAAGAAAAAAAGCTTCTTATGAGTGTAATTAATTGAAAGGAAAAAGATGACTGTAATTGAAAAAATAAAAAATTCATTAATTACTAGAAAAATGAGTATTGATGAAAAAATTGAATATCTAAAGATTTTAAAAGATAGAGGTATTAGTTTAAACGAGGTCTCAAAAGAATATGAAACTGAAGATGGTGTTATTGTTTATAATGTAATATCAAATTTAAAAAAATCTTATGATAAAGGAAAATTAAGTATAAGTCAAATAATTGAGGCTGAAAAATTGGGCATAAAATTTGATGAAAAATATAAAAGTAATGAAGAAAAAATAAAATTTTTGCTAAAAGCAATGGAGGAAAACATAGATTTAAGTCAAATTACATGTGAATATAATAAATATAAAGACACTAGTATTTTTAAAATTATTAATGAGATCAGAGAAGAGGCAGAAAATAATAAACTTACAAAAGAACAACTGGATATATGTATAAATAGATTACGTATTATTTTACCGAAAGATAAAAAAGAAAAAATAATAATGAAAAAAATAAAAGATGGAGTTTTGCAATATATTATGCAGAATGATGAAATAAAGGAAATACTTAATTAATAATTATAATAAAGGGGTTTTTAAATTGGACAAAAGTTCGAGTATAAAAATAATAGTTATTATATTAGTTGTAATAGTTAATATAATAGCGTTAACATGTGCTTTTAGTAGTATTTATACAACAGCCAAAAGGGTTGCAAGTTCGAAAAATGCAGGAAATAGTAATATAGATTTAAGTCAGGATGATACAACTAGTAGTACAAATGATGAAGAATCAGGAGATTTAAATCTAGTAGGGGTATTAGGAAAGTATTTTAAAGTAAATGGAATATCAACAATATTATATGCAGTTGAAATGTTAGTTGGAATAAATTTAATAATCATTGCAATTATTTTAATGATAAAAATAAGAAAATTATAAAACAAAAGAGGCGCACAGATCGTTATGATCTATGCGCCTCTTTCAGCCCTTAGAAGTTCAGAAGACGAATCTGATCTTCAACAGATTGCTGCTGTTGGGGACGCTTGGGTGGTAGCAAAGAGATTCTAAAGGACTTGTTGTCGTCCTGAACCTCAATGCGAAGCGGACATTTGTATGCCAAACCAAAGTTGAAAATGCTGATAGCATTTTTAGCAACCTGGTCGGGAACAGTAGCCAACATCCGATTCACCACAAGCGTGGAGTGAATCGAACTCCGTTCATAAGCACGGAATTCAATCCAACGAGCATCTGCACCCTCAGGAAGGGTGATCGAAGCAAGAAAGCCTCGATTGGTAAGATCCTCGAAACACTGTAACAGCGTTTTGAGGAGCGGGCAGGGCTTTCGAAGAACGAAAGCATAAGAAAACATCTCCATTGTTTTCTCCTCATTTGTTGGGGCGGTGATAACCGCCAGTTATTGCAATGTGGACTTTCCACACTTACATATATTATATCAGCAAAAAAAAAATAAGTCAAGAATGGTAAAATGTTTATGTATAGTAATGAAACAATGTTTAGATAAATTTTCAATTGACTTTTAATCAATGGGATAATATAATATAAAATGTATGATTTTAATATAAAATGTAGAAATAAAGGAATGTGATAGGAAAATGGTTATAGATGGATATGAACTAAGCAAATATATAGACCCAGTTACAGCTAGAATAATGAATTTTATACATAAAGCTAAAATTTTATATAGTTGTAATGAAGACAACAATACAAGAAATTTAAAATATACATATTTAAATATGTGTGCATACAATAAAGAAAAAGAAAACGTGGATTATTATAAATTATTGACTGTCAATTTTTCAAATTATGATATATCAAGAGAAACAAGTAGTTGGACGATTGAGTATAATAACTATTCCGAATCAATTAGAAGAAAATGTAAATGGTGTAATATAAAACCAGAGATATGTCCAATAAAAGAATATGCAGATTTAAAGAATTTTGCTAAACATAATAAAATAGATATTAATAAAATAATGGAGAGACTTGTAGAAGAACCAAATATAAAAACAATAAGTAATGAAGTTATAGAAAGAAATGTAGCTAATCAAATTGTAAGAGTATGCGATGATTTTGTAACATTAAAAACGGCTCAAATGTTAGTTGAAACAAAGGCAGTAGAGATTGTTGAATTTTCAATAGAGGGAAATATTAATTATAAATATGTAGATTTAAATATTAGTGATGATTCTTTAATTAATAATTTATATAATTTTTATACAGGCATAGGTAGTACTTTAACAGGAACTATTAATGCTAATTTAATGAATGAAAAAGAAAATAATGTATATTCATATAGTCCTCATAAATTAGCTGCATATATAATTTATTTGTGTAGAAAAGAAAAAGTTAGTTATGATAAAGTATTTGAGGCTGTATATTCGAAATGTTCAAATATTGAAGAAAGCAAATTTGCAACTTATTACAGATGGTTTATACATAAAATAGAACTTTTAGACTGTAATGAAAGTGTAAAGGAGCAAATAAAGGAAGTAATTACATATATAAAGAATTATGATATTAAATATAAATATCATTTACCATATATACCAATAAATTTAAATATACAGATTGAAGATGAACAATTACTAGAAAATATTATAGAAATTATATATAGGTTAGCTATAAGTTGTGAATATATAAAAAGTAGAATAAATGTAATTGATGCAGAGTATTTATGCAGAAAATGTGATAAAAGTATTGATATTATATTTGGAATAGAAAGAAACTATAAGGATACAGGATTAGTTGTAATAAAAAATTTAGAAAAAGTAGTTTTATCTCAAGAAAGAACGGAGAGCTTGTTTTATACGATAGAAAACTGTATAAAAGATTTTCCAAAGACAATGACTATAATTGCTACAAAAACAGATATGACTAATATAATAAATGGATTTCCAGTATTAAAAGAGAGTATTAGACATAATATAACTGTAAAAGATTATACTGTAGAACAGATAGAAAGTAAGCTTTTAGAAAAATTAAAAAACAACTTTACAGTAAAAGATGAATTTGAAAAAAATATAAGAAAGTATATTGAAGCAGATTATTTAAATAGTAATTTAAAAAATAATGATTACATAGATAGTTTATATGAAAAAATAGCATATAACAACTTTAATAAAAGTGAAATATCATCAGAATTAAATGATGATAAATTGGATTATGAAGAATTATCAACACCAGCTAATATTAAGAATATAGATGACCTAATAGGCTTGGAAGAAATAAAAAGAGAGATATATAAATTCAAAAATTTATTGATATTTAATAAAAAGATTTCTAATAAAATTGATAGTCACAATATGAATATGAACATGTTATTTTTGGGAAATCCAGGAACAGGAAAAACAACTGTTGCAGCAATAATGGCAAATATTTTATATGAATTAGGATATATAAAGAAGAATAAATTCATAGAAGTAACAGCAAAGGATTTAGTAGCAGAATATATTGGACAAACAGCTATCAAAACTTCAAAAGTTATAGAAAATGCATTAGATGGTGTGTTATTTATAGATGAAGCATATTCAATAGTATCTATGGATAGAGCAGCAAGCTTTGGAAAAGAATCTATAGCTACATTGGTACAAGCAATGGAGAAATATAGAGATAGATTAATAGTGATTTTTGCAGGATATACACTAGAAATGAAAGAATTTCTAGATTCAAATTCAGGTATAGCATCAAGAATAGGTTATACTTTTGAATTTAACAATTATGAAACTAATGAATTAATGGAAATTTTGGAACATTATGCAATTAAAAAAGGATTTAATATTCAAGAAGATGCTAAACAAGAAATAAGTGATATAGTTGAAACAAATAAAAATTCAAGAAATTTTGGTAATGCAAGATTTATGATTAATCTGTTTGAAAAACTAGTAATGATACATGCACAGAATTTTAATGATAACAATTTAATGATGATAACAAAGGCAGATGTTATTGCACTTAAGGATGAAAATTATAGTTTGAAAAAGAGTATACAAGATGTAAGAAAAAAACTAAGTAATCTTGTAGGACAAAAAAATGCAAAAGAAGAATTAGACGGACTAATTGATCTTGTAATATTAAATAATAAATTAGAAAAAAGGGTTCCTTTAAATTTAAATATGATTTTTATTGGAAATCCAGGAACAGGAAAAACTACGGTTGCAAGAATTTTTGCAGAAATACTATATAATTTAGGATATATAAAAAACAATAAATTGATAGAAGTTACAGGTAAAGATATTATTGGTGAATATGTTGGTCAAACATCATCTAAAACGGCAAAGGTATTAGAAAACGCATTAGATGGTTTATTATTTATAGATGAAGCATATACAATAATGGGGCAACAAGGAATACAGGCAAATTATTCACAAGATGCTATGTCAACAATAACAAAATATATGACTGATTATGAAGGCAGATTAACAATAATATTTGCGGGATATAAAAAAGAAATGAAAGAATTTGTAGAATTAAATCCAGGGTTAATTTCTAGAATAGGTGAAACTGTAGAATTTGATGATTATAATGAAGAAGAATTATTAGAAATTTTTAAACAAGAAGTTCAAAAAGCAGAATTTATAATCGAACAAGATGCAGAAAATAAAGTTTTGGATATTATAAAAGAAAATAAAAATTCAAAAAACTTTGGTAATGCTCGATTTATACTAAATGTATTTAAGAAAACTTTAATGCAACACGCAAAGAGATGTATAAATACAAATGACATTAATGAATTAAAGAAAATAACTATAGAAGATATACCAGAAATAAAAATGCCAAAAGAAAAGAAAATAGGATTTTAATAGGAGATTTTTATGCTTGAAGGATTAATAGTGAAAAATATTACAAACAAATACTTTGTAAAAGTAAATGATAACATATATGAGTGCTTAGCTAGAGGAAAGTTTAAACAAGATTCAATATCTCCAGTTGTTGGTGATTTTGTTAAGTTTGAAATACTTGATGAACAAAAAAATACAGGAATTATTAACGATATAGTAGAAAGAAAGAATTATATTCGAAGACCAAAGATGGCGAATATTAGTGAAATTATTTTTGTTGTCTCTACCAAGTTTCCAAAGGCAGACTTATTAATGTTAGATAAACAATTAGCATTTGCAGAATTTATGAATATCAAATCAAAGATTATAGTTAACAAAATTGATCTAGGAGAGGAAATTGCAAGGCAGATAGAAAAAACATATACAGAAATTGGGTATGATGTAGTTTTGACAAATGCAATTTCAAAAGAAGGAATTGAAAAAATTATAGATGATGTAAATGAAAAAAACAAAATTATTGTTTTAGCAGGAAATTCAGGAGTAGGAAAGTCGTCATTAATAAATTCCTTATTTAATAGAGAGATTACAATTGCAGGAGAAGTCAGCCAAAAGAGTAAAAGGGGAAAAAACACAACAACAATAACAAGTCTTTATGAAGTAAAGAAAAATGTATATATTGCAGATACACCAGGTTTCTCAACTTTTGACATTGAAGAAATAGAATCTTCAGAATTAGGAAAATTTTTTATAGAATTTAATCAATATATACATAAATGTGAATATCAAGGATGTGCACATATAAAAGAAAAAAAATGTGGAATAAAGCAAGCAGTTGAGGAAAACAAAATTTCTAATAATAGATATCAAAATTATATAAAAATATATGAAGATTTAAAATATAAGGAGGAACATAAAAAATGGTAGAAGTATCCACTTCGGTATTAAATATTGATAAAAAAAATGCAATTAGCAAATTTTATGATTTAGAGAAAGCACATACAGATTATTTTCATATAGATGTAATGGATGGAAAATTTACTGATAATAATACATATGAATTGATGAAAGACTATGCAACAACGATTAAACAAATAACAAATATACCACTTGATGTACATTTTATGACATATTTTGTTAAAGAAAATATCGAACAGTATATAGGGTTAGAACCTAATATAGTAACATTCCATTATGAAGCTGTAGAGTCAAAAGAAGAAATATTTGAAGTAATAAAATATATAAAGGAAAATAATGCAAGAGTAGGGATAGCAATAAAACCTAAAACTGATATTGAAAAAATATTAGAATTTTTACCTTATGTACATTTAGTACTTGTTATGACTGTTGAACCAGGATATGGAGGGCAAGAGTTAATACCAGAAACTATTGAAAAAGTAAAAAAATTAAAAAAATATATTGATGAAAATAATTTAGAAGTAGATATTGAAGTTGATGGAGGGATTAAAACTGAAAACTCAAAAAAAGTTAAAGAAGCAGGAGCAACAATATTGGTATCTGGTTCTGGAATTATAAAATCAAATGATTACAAAAAAACAATAGAAAAGCTAAAAAATGATATTGAATAAAAATTATACTTATGATAATATGAATATATAAAAAAATAAAAATAAAAGGAGAAGAAAAATGAAAAAACAAATTAAAATAGTATGTATTTTTCTTATGATAGTATTGTTGTGTTTACCTTTTTTTACTTATGCAAGTGAAATAGATACACCAGTAACTACTTCAGAAAACGATGAAGAAACATCAATAACAACAGATGGTGAAGACAATTCAGATTCAATTATATATAGTGATTTATATATAGCAAAAGATACAGATTACGAAATGAAGGATTTAGTAGATGGAAATGTATATATTTTAGCAAATGGAAATGTAAAAATATCAGGAAGAGTAAATGGAAATATATATGTTTTAGCAAATGGAACAGTTGAACTTACAGAAGATGCTTATATTGTAAGCTCATTATATTCTTGTTCAAGAAATTTAAAAGTTTCAGGAAAAGTATATGATATATATGCGGTTGTATTAGATAAAACAGAATTAAATGATAGTGCAATTATATATAGAGATATAAAAGTGTCATCAACAGATACAAAATTGAGAGGAACAATATATAGAAATGTATTTTTAATGTCAAATAATATTGATGTTAAAGATGAAAATTCACAATTAACACTTGGTGGAAATTTTATTTATTCAAGCATTAAGGAAGCAGAAGGATTAAGTGATGTAGTAAAATATGGAGAAATAAACTTTACAAAGGAAGAAGAAGAGGTAGAAGTTGTTGAGTCATTAGCTGATAAGATAACAGGATATGCAAAGAGCGGAATAATGTCTATAATATATGTATTAGCAATTTATGGAATATTAGTATTAATAGCACCAAAATATAAAGAAAGAATGGGAAAAGACATAAAAGAAAAAGGAATAGTCGATTTTGCTATAGGATTGTTATCTTGGATAATTGGAATGATTATATTAATAATGTCTATAATTATTGTATTTACAATTGGAGCACCAATATCTATATTAGTATGGACTGCAATGTTTGTAATTATCTATATTAGCAATGCAGTTTTCTCAATTGCTATATTTGAAAATGTTAAGAGCAAATTAAAAGGTAAAAAGGCAACAGAAATAGTTGCACTTGCAGGAATTGCATTAGTAGTATGGATTTTACAACAAATTTCTTTTGTTGGAGGAATAGTTTCATTTATAACAGTAACAACAGGTGTAGGATTAACTGTTAGAAATGTGATAAAAAAAGAAATAAAAATAGATAAAGTAGAAGTAATTGAAAATAGCGAAAACACAGATGCACAATAAAACGAAAAATCATGGAAATATTTCCATGATTTTTTATGTTTCCTGTTCTAAAATGTAGGGACAATTTGCACTAGGAGAGATTTTTTTAACTGAAATATTTTCAAACACGCATTGCCCATTTTTTTGATAAATGCAATTAGATGTACAATTAATATTAGTCAAAATTATCACCTCAAATAAATAGTATATAAATATTATTAAAAATTATTCCCGAAATTACAATATTTTTTAATTGGACATATATTACAATTAGGTTTTCTAGCTGTACAAAGATTTCTTCCATGCCAAATAAAAAGATGATTTATATCTTTTAGAGTATTTTTAGGAAAAATTTTTAATAAATCTTGCTCTATTTTTGAGGGATCTGATTCAAAAGATAAACCAATTCTGTTAGCAATTCTTTTACAATGTGTATCAACAGCAATTCCATTAGCAATGCCAAAGGCTTCTAAAAGAATAACATTAGCACTTTTGCGACCAATACCAGGTAATGACAACAAATCATTCATGTTTTTGGGAACAATTCCATTAAAATTAGAAATTAATTTTTGAGAACAAAGCTTTATATTTTTTGCTTTATTTTTATAAAAACCACAGGGATGAATTAAATTTTCTAGAATATTAGTATCAATATCTACAAAATCTTGAGGAGTATTATATTTAGAAAAGATAGAAGGAGTCGTTTTATTAACTCTTTCATCTGTGCATTGAGCGGAAAGCATAACTGCAATAACTAATTCAAAAGGTGTAGAAAAGTCCAAGCTACACTTAGCATCAGGGTAAGTTTCTTTTAATATATTAAATAATTCTATATATTTAGTATTCATATTATATCCTTTCAGTATTTTCGACATTATATAGTATTTTATCACATTTTTTAACTAAAATAAATATAATAATATTATCAGGAGGTAATAAACAGGTTATGTTAAATAAAATTATCTCAGAAAGGATAAATTTATGTTAAATTTCTTTAAGAAAACATTAGGCGTTTGTATGATAGGATTAGGATTAGGAATGTTATTAGTATTATTACTTCCGATAACAGGTTGGTTATTTATTATAGGAGTAACAGTTGTTATTGTTGGATTAATATGGCTTGCATGTTAAGAGAAAGGAGAGTAGGTATGACAATAGTAGTAAAAAAAGTTCCTAAATTTTTAAGAGGTTTTGTGAAATTCATATTTGGAATTAAAGATTAATACATAAGAAAACCAAAAACTTACATTAATGAATATAAAAAATAGCTAAAACATAAGAAAGAACATATAGAAAAAATAAAATATTTAAATTAAAGAAAAAGCGTATTAAACGAATTGAGTTAAAAATTCTTAAATTTTCTTATGGTAATAGTTACCGTCGAATTGCTTTAGCAATGAGGACTAAGGTAAAAGGACCCATAAGAAAATTTTTTAGAATTTTAACGAAAATATAGTGGAGCTACGCTTTTCGATAATTTAAATATATTATTATTATTATTATAAATAATTCAATTATCAATAAAATTGAAAATAAAAAAGCAGTTGTTAACAACTGCATTTAAATAAATATTAAACTCTAGTAACTTTTCCAGCACGTAAGCATTTTGCACAAACCTTTATTTTTTTAGGTTGACCATTAACCATTACAGTAACTGTTCTTAAATTTGGTCTCCATGTTCTAGGAGATCTACGACTTACATGAGAACGAGCTATGCTTATTTGATTACCATTACTAACTGTTTTATCACATACTGCGCATTTTGCCATTTTAATTGCACCTCCAATAATTGTAAAATAAACTGACTAAATACTAGTCTATCATAAAAAGAAAAAAAACACAAGAGTTTTTGAAAAAAAGTTTGCATTTTATATAAAAGTATGTTAGAATAAACAAGTAAAAATTATTGGAAAGTTGCTTTATGCTAGATTTCAATTTTTTTACGACAAATGAATAATTAAATGTGAAAGGATGTTGTAATTATGAAAATATTGAAATATGTATCATTAGCTATATATGCAGTAGTATGTGTTGCATTAATTATATTAACATTAATTCAAAATAAAGATGAATCAGGTGCATCAGGAAGTATTACAGGTTCAGCAACAAATAATTTTTATAATCAAAATAAAGGAAAAACAAAAGAAGGTAAAATGAAAAAATGGACAATCATTTTATCAGTTCTTTTTGGAATATTAACTGTTGTAACATCAATATTTTATATTGCATAATAATATATTAATAGTTACAACTTTAAAAAATATAAAAAAATAGTTGTAAAAAGAGATATTAATTGATATACTTATATATGTAAGTATATCTTTTTTATTAAAAGTTTATTTTTAGTTAGGAGGAAATAACATGGAAAATGAAGAAAATAAAAATGAAATGAATGAGGAAATAATAGAGAAAGAAGAACACATTGATTCTGGAGTTGAAATATCAGATGATGTTGTTGCTGTTATTGCAGGAATTGCTGTAGCAGATGTTCAAGGTGTAGCAGGAATGGCAAAAGGATTTGCAGGAGGATTAACAGAAGCTTTTAGTGGAAAAAAGAATTTGGCTAAAGGAATAAAAGTTGATGTAAATGAAGGAAAAGCTAAAATAGATGTAAATATTATAGTTGAATATGGAACGAGAATACCTGATGTTGCTTTTGAAATACAAAGTAGAGTAAAGAAATCAGTTAAGGAAATGACAGGGTTAGAAGTTGATGCTGTAAATGTTCATGTTCAAGGAGTACAAACACCACAAGAAAAAACAGTTAAAGCTGAAGAAAATAATGATACATCAGCAGAAGCAGAAGAAATAAAGAAGGAAGAAAATTAGAATAAGGCACGGAGTACCGTGCCTAAAATACATAAAATTAATAATAAGAAGGGAATGTGAACAATATGAAAATATTAGATAAAATAATATTAGTAATATATTCTATGATTGTCTTACTTGAATCAGTTATAGCAATATTTTTGATCTTTGGGTGGACAAAGGTTGAAACCTTAGTGTTAATTACAAAAGATGTATTAAATAATTATGTGGCATATAATATTGTATTTGCTTTAAGTATAATTTTCATTATGTTATCAATAAAAACAATTTTATTTAGTAGTTCAAAAGAGAAAAAAGATGAAAGTAAAAAACAAGATAAACTAGGAGATGGAGTTGTTTTAGAAAATGACGAAGGAAAATTATTAATTTCCAGAGATACAATAGAAAAGCTAGCTAGTGATGTGGTTAGAAATTTTAAGAATGTACAAGACTTTAGAACAAAAGTTATAATAGATGCAAAAAATAATATTGCAATTGTAATTGAATTGCAAATATTACAAGATACTGTAATTCATGATCTAAATACAAACTTACAAATGCAGGTAAAAGAAAACATAAAGAAAGTAACAGACTTAGATGTTAAAGAGGTTAATATCAAGGTAAAAAATATAATAAGTAATACAACTGATAAGAAAATGGAAGAGGAATAATAGAAGGGAATATTATATGAATAGGTCAAAAGTTAGAGAAGAAACATTTAAACTATTATATAGTTTAGAATTTTATACAGATGAAATAGATACACAAATTAATGATTACATAGAAGAAAACTCAATATCAGAAATTAATGATATAAAATACATAAGAGAAACTATAAAAGGAATAGAGAAAGAAAAAGAAAATATAGACAAACTAATTTCAGATAATTTAGCAGCAAAATGGACAATAGAAAGAATTTCTAAAATAGATTTAAGCATATTAAGACTTGCAATTTATGAAATAAAAAATACAGAGACACCTTACAAAGTAGCTATTAATGAGGCAGTTGAATTGGCAAAAATGTATGGTGAAGATAATTCTAAAGTATTTATAAATGGAGTATTGGCAAGTATAGTAAACAAAAAAGAGGAATAAAAAATGAAATATGAACCAATAACGGTAACAAAATTAAATCAATATATAAAATCAAAAATTGATACAGATGAATACCTGAATAATGTATTGGTAAAAGGCGAAATATCAAATTTTAAACATCATTATACAGGACATCTGTATTTTACTCTTAAGGATGAAAATTCATTAATAAAGTGTATAATGTTTAAATCATATACGTCACATTTGAATTTTGTGCCAAAAGATGGAATGAAAGTAAAAATATTAGGATCTGTTTCAGTATTTGAAAGAGATGGTGTATACCAAATTTATTGCAAAGCTATGCAAGAAGATGGATTGGGAGATTTGTACACAAAGTATTTAGAATTAAAAAACAAATTAGAGGCAGAAGGGCTTTTTGATGAGGTACATAAGCAAAAAGTACCATACTTACCAAGAATTGTAGGAGTTTTAACTTCTCAAACAGGAGCAGTTATCAGAGATATAATCAATGTATCTACAAGAAGAAATCCTAATGTATATATTAGACTATCACCTGTTCCAGTACAAGGGCAAGGAGCAGGAGAAAAAATAGCTGAAGCAATAGATTTAGCTAATAAAGAAAAAATAGCAGATGTTTTAATAATAGCAAGAGGAGGAGGCTCATTAGAAGATTTATGGCCTTTTAATGAAGAGGTTGTAGCGAGAGCAATATATAAATCAAAAATTCCAATTATATCGTCAGTAGGACATGAAACAGATTTTACAATAGCAGATTTTGTAGCAGACTTAAGGGCACCAACACCATCTGCAGCAGCAGAGTTGGCTGTGCCAGAAATATCAAAAATATATTTGAAAATTGAAGAAACAAAGCAAAGATATAAAAATGCATTATCAAAAAAAATGGAGTTATCAAAGCTCAGATATGAAAAATGTATGAAAAGTAGAGCTTTTTCAGCACCATTACAAAATATAAATGAAAAAAGTTTGATAGTTGAAAGTTTGAATCAACGTATATATTTGAATATAACGCAAAAAATAAATACAAAAAGAAATGAAGCAATTAAAGTTATATCAAAATTGGATACATTAAGTCCACTAAAAACATTAACTAGAGGGTATTCAATTGTAAGTGATGAAAATGGAGAAAATATAAAATCTGCGAAGTCCTTAAAAAAAGATGATAAGATAAATATAAAATTTTATGACGGTAAGCATAGAGCTCAAATCATATAACAATATACAAATAGAAGGGGAAATGTATAAGATGATGGAAACAACATTTGAAGAAAAGATAAAAAAATTAGAAGAAATAGCGACAGAACTCGAAAGTGGAAAACTAAATTTAGATGAGAGTATGAAGAAATTTGAAGAAGGAATGATGCTTTCAAAAGAATGCAATAAAATTTTAGATGAGGCGGAAAAGAAAATAACGATTTTGATAAATGATAATGGAGAATTAAAAGAAGAAAATTATATAACAAATGAGGAATAGGAAGGAAATAAAATGAGAAACACAATAGAAGAATATAAATATTTATTAATTCCATTATTAATATGGATTTCTATCCAATGTTTTAAGGTAATATGTGAATTAATTATGACAAAAGAATTCAATTTTAAAAGAATTTTTGGAGCAGGAGGAATGCCAAGCTCACATTCAGCGGTAGTTACATCACTTGCAACATTAGTTGGGAAAAGTGAAGGAATTACATCTCCAGTTTTTGCAATCTCTGTAATTTTTGCTTGTATAGTAATGTATGATGCAGCAGGAGTTAGAAGGGCAGCTGGAAAACAAGCAGCATTATTGAATAAAATAATAAATACACCAGGGCTTTCAGGATTACAAGTGCAAGAAAAACTTGTAGAAGTTTTAGGGCATACGCCATTCCAAGTAATAGTTGGTGCAACAATAGGAATTGTAGTAGGATTAATTGTATAGAAAATATTGACAAAGAAAAGTTTTATTTGTAAAATATTGTCGAGAGTGATTAACTCAAAAAAAGAAAGGGGAAATACTGATGTACGATTATGATTACTATGGAAGTAGTGTAACTTCTACAGATGTAGCTAGTTTAACAGCTATAACAGCATTTTTAACTGCTTATATGTGGATAATATTACTAATATATGTAATAAAGGTAATTGGAATGTGGACAACATTTACAAAAGCTGGTCAAGCTGGTTGGAAATGTTTAATACCAATTTATAATTTAGTTATATTATTTAGAGTTGCAAAGATTTCATCATGGCTTGTACTAGGATATTTAGCAGGTATTATTCCAGTTGTAGGAGTATTTATAGTTTTAGCATTAAATATATACCTAGCTATCAATTTATCTAAAGCATTTGGACATGGTGGTGGATTTGCAGTAGGTCTATTTTTCTTACAATCATTATTTATTTGTATATTAGGATTTGGAAAATCAGAGTATCAAAATAATACTCAACAACCTGCAAATACAACATCTAATAACTAATAAAATGTAAGATTTAGTTGATTTTATGAGAAAATAAAATCAAACACAGAGGCAATTCTTAATTGGATTGCCTTTTTTTAGGAGGAATAAATATGACAGATATAGAAATTGCGAGAAATACAGAATTATTAAAAATTAATGAGATTAGTGAAAAACTAGAAATGAATGAAAATGATATAGAAATGTATGGAAAATATAAAGCAAAAATCAATGAGAAAGTTTATGAAAAATTGAAAGATAAAAAAGATGGAAAATTAATACTAGTCACAGCAATAAATCCAACACCATTAGGGGAGGGAAAGACAACTGTATCAATTGGATTGGCTGATGGATTGTCATATATAGGAAAAAAGTCAATATTAGCTTTAAGAGAACCTTCATTAGGACCAATTTTTGGAATAAAAGGAGGGGCCACAGGTGGAGGACATGTTCAAGTAGCACCAATGGAAGATATTAATTTACATTTTACAGGAGATATACATGCAATAACCTCAGCCAATAATTTACTTTCTGCATTAATTGATAATCATATTTATTTTGGAAATGAATTAGGATTTAAAAAAATTTTATGGAAGAGATGTATAGATTTAAATGATAGACAATTAAGAAAAATAGAAAGTGGACTTTCTGGAGAAAAAAATATTGTACCACGAGAAGATGGATTTGATATAACAGTTGCATCAGAAATAATGGCTATTTTGTGTCTTGCAAAAGATTTAAAAGACCTAAAACAAAGAATTGGAAATATTATTATTGGATATAATAATGATGATAAACCAATATTTGCAAGGGATTTAAAAGCAGAAGGAGCATTAACTGTTTTACTTAAAGATGCAATAAAACCAAATTTAGTACAAACATTGGAACATACTCCAGCTTTAATACATGGTGGTCCATTCGCCAATATTGCACATGGATGTAATTCAATAATAGCTACAAAATTGGCAATGAAATTAAGTGATTACACAGTAACTGAAGCAGGCTTTGGTGCAGATCTTGGGGCAGAAAAATTTATAGATATAAAATGTAGAGAAGCAGGAATAAAACCAAATGCTGTTGTTTGTGTGGCAACATTGAAAGCACTAAAATACCATGGAGGAGTGTTGAAAGAAGACATACAAAAAGAAAATGTAGAGGCATTGAAAAATGGAATGAAAAATCTATTAAAACATATCAATAATATAAAAAATATATTTGGACTAAATGTAATAGTTGCTATAAACAAATTCAATGATGACTCAGAAAGAGAAATAAAACTATTGCAGGATATGTTAACAGAAAAAAATATTGAAATGAGTTTAGTCGAAGCCTGGGCAAAAGGTGGGGCAGGTGCAGAAGATTTAGCTAAAAAGATAGTAGAATTGTGTGAGAAAGAAGAAAAAATGAGCTATGCATATGAACTAGATGAAAGCATTGAGCAAAAGATAAAAGATGTTGCTTGTAAGATATATGGTGCAAAGAATGTTAATTTTTCAGAAGAAGCTTTAAAAGAAATAGAGAAAATAGAAAAAATTGGATATTCAAAATTACCAATATGTATTGCAAAAACACAATATTCATTATCAGATGATGCAAAAAATTTAGAGTGCAAAGAACCTTTTGATATAAATGTAAAAAATGTGGAATTAAAAGCAGGAGCAGGTTTTATAGTTGTTCTAACAGGAAAAATAATGACAATGCCTGGGTTACCTAAGATTCCAGCAGCGGAAAATATAGATATAGATGAAAACGAAAACATTGAAGGAATATTTTAATAAGATAAATTTGTAATAAATGAATATAAAAGCCTTGTTTGGAAAAAATAATCTAAACAAGGCTTTTTATACATTTATAAAAAGTATTTATAGATAAAAGAACTAAAGGAGAAAGTATGAAAAAAAAGAAAAACATTTCTTTAAAAATATTTATATTATTAATAATCATTATGGGTGGTACAGTATTTATAACAAGGTGTACATCTATAGCTTTGTCTAGATATGGATCTAGAGGAGAAGAAGTTAGACAAATTCAAACAAAATTAAAAAGATGGGGATATTATAATGGAAGTGTTGATGGAATATACGGAAGTCAGACACTTTCTGCTGTAAAATATTTTCAGAAAAAAAACGGATTAACTGCTGATGGAATTGCTGGTACTAAAACATTAAATGCAATGGGAATTATGAATTCATCCAATAGTAGTTCAAGTACTACAAGTAATTCTGACTTGAATTTGTTAAGTAAGGTTGTATATTCGGAAGCAAGAGGAGAAGTATATGCAGGGCAAGTTGCAGTAGCAGCTGTGGTACTTAATAGAGTCAAAAACTCTTCTTTTCCAAATACAATAGCAGGAGTTGTTTATCAAAAAGGAGCATTTGATGCGGTTAGTGATGGACAAATCAATATGAGTCCAAATTCAACTGCAAAAAAAGCTGCACAAGATGCTTTAAATGGATGGGATCCTTCTTATGGTGCAATTTATTATTTTAATCCAAAAACAGCTACAAGTAGTTGGATATGGTCAAGACCATTGACAGTAATAATTGGAAATCATAGATTCTGTAAGTAGTGCAGTATTGAAAAAAATTTATATATATTGTAAAATATTCTTGGTGATTTTATGGACAAAAAGTATAAGATAAAATTAAAAAATGTTTTCCTACATTTAGGAACAGTAAATAAACATAGATGGATAGTTTTCAAATTAGCCTGCAGGGCAGGTATTCCTTGGAGAGGGTTAGTGCATGATTTATCTAAATATTCTCCAACTGAATTTTGGAATTCTGTAAAATACTATCAAGGCGGAAAAAGAAGTCCGATTCCAATTCAGAGAGCTGAGGAGGGGTATTCTGAAGTTTGGCTACATCATAAAGGTAGAAACAAACATCATCCTGAATATTGGTTTGATAAGGATACAAGAGAAAAAACACCAATAATACCTTATAAATACACTGTAGAAATGATATGTGATAAATTATCTGCGTCTATTACATATCAAGGAAAGAATTGGACAAATGAAACAGAATTAAAATATTGGAGAGAAAAAGAATTTAACTCTTCAATGATTAATGAGAATATAAAAAAAGTTTTAGATGAGGTATTTATTGAAATAAGTCAGAAGGGAATAAATCCTGTTATAAAAAGTAGTAATTTAAAGAAAATTTATAATAAATATTGTGGAAAAGAAAGTAGAGAAAATTAAAATAATGGAATTACCTATTGAAATAAAAAGATTTATAGAAAATAATATGAATAGTTTAAGTAATAAGGAATTAAATGAAAATTCAAGAAAAATTAGTATAAATTATAGAGAAAATGATAGAAGCGGAAAAAGCTTGTTAAATAAAGAAAATGAAGCTATAGCCTATGCAGTATCAAGAATGCCAGCAACTTTTGGAGCTGTTTCATCAGCAATAGAGAATGTTAATAAAATATATAATTTAGATATAAAGAAAATCGCTGATTTTGGAGCAGGAACAGGAACAGCAAGTATTGCAGTAAATGAAATGATAAATGTAGAAAAGATTAATTGTTTTGAACGAGAAGATGCTATGATTAAAGTTGGAAAACAAATTTTTAAAGAATATAATGATTTGGAATTAAAGACAGAGTGGAAAAAATTTGATATAACAAAGCAAAATATTGAAGATAAGTTTGATTTAGCTATTGCTTCATATATGATTAATGAAGTGAAAGAAGAAAATTTTGAAGAAGTAATTAATAAAATGTGGAATTCAACAGAAAAAGTATTAATAATTATTGAACCAGGAACAGTGCAGGGATATAGAAATATTATGAAAGCAAAAGAAATATTAATTAATAATGAAGCTAAGATAATTGCTCCTTGTATGAGTGAAAAGTGTAAATTACCAAAAGAAGATTGGTGTAATTTTTCTTGTAGAGTACAAAGAAGTAAAATTCACAAAGAGACCAAGGGTGGAGAAGCTCCATATGAGGATGAAAAGTATATGTATATTGCTGTAGGAAGAGAAAAAGTAGCAAATAATAAATCAAGAGTTATTAGACATCCATTGATTTACAGTGGATATGTAAAATTAAAACTATGTACAAGTGAAGGAATAAAAGAAGAAACAGTAACCAAGAAGGATAAAGAAAAATTTAGAATTGCAAGAAAAATAAAAAATGGAGAAATTATATAAAAAATAAGAATGAGATTTTCTAAAATTAATATAGGAAAATCTTATTCTTATTTTTTTATGAAAATGATTAAAAATATTATATTTTATAAATTATAATTACTTAAGTATAAATTCATATTAAGATATTTATAGAATAAAAAATGTCGATAATTGATAAAGATTGTTGAAAAAAATTAGGTAATATAATTCAGTTTGAAGAAAAGGGGAAGGAGGAATAATTATGGGAGTAGCATCATTAGTTTTAGGAATAATTTCAGCAATTATTGGGTTTGTGCCATTTTGTGGTACTTTTGCATTAATACCTGCAATTATAGGACTAATTTTAGGAATAGTAGATTGGGTAAAACAAAGCAAAGCTGGAAACCCTAAAGGAAAATCTATTGCTGGAACAATTTTATCTGCAATAGCTATTGCAGTTATCATGTTTTATTGGATTGCTGTAGGAGCTGCAGTAGGAAGTGCTGTAAAAAATACAGATTGGAATTCAGTTATATCAAATTCAGAATATAACATAACAGAATGGAAGATAAATAATTAAATTTTAACTATGATTATAGAAGGTATATGGAAAAATTATTTGAAGATATAAAA
This sequence comes from uncultured Clostridia bacterium, assembly GCA_934183325.1. Lineage (GTDB taxonomy): Bacteria > Bacillota > Clostridia > TANB77 > CAG-508 > CAKPSH01. The sequence continues at coordinate 18,697 of CAKPSH010000010.1, read as the reverse complement.
AAAAACTATAGGGTAATTAATATTGTTGTATTTTTTCTATGTGTATATATTATTGTTTTTTTTAATTTATCAGATAATATAGGAAAAATTGCACCAACTTTAACTAAATGTCCATATTTGGCATTGACTGGAAAGCTTTGTCCGCTTTGCGGTGGAACAAGATACTTTTTAAACCTAAAAAGTGCATTAAACGATATCACTTATTTATTTAATTTTTTTGGCATAGTATTTGTTTTTTTTATTTTTGAAATATTTTTTAGAGCAATTAATTCATTAAAACATAAATATTCAAATATAATGATAAAGTTGGATATTGTAATTCATATAATAGTTTTTATGTTATATACAATTTATGAAATCGTATTTATTATGAAGCAATAAAAATAAGATAGGTATAGAGTAAAATAAAAAAATCAACCGAAAAGGTTGATTTTTTTATTTGGTGCGGATGAGAGGACTTGAACCTCCACTCCGAAGAACTGGTTCCTAAGACCAGCGCGTCTGCCAATTTCGCCACATCCGCATAATACCTAAAAACTTAAGCTTAATTATATTAACATATTTTTATAATAGATGTCAAGAGTAAAGCTTAAAAAAAATAAATTAATTGTTAAAAAGTTGACATAAACTTCGAAACGATATATAATAAACATATATTTAGCAGAAAGAAGGTGCAAGTTTTTAATTACTGAATTGCCCGAAAGTCAAACCTAAAAAACAGGAGGAAAATTATGAACATGATTGATGCTATTAGTTGTTTGGTAATCATTGCTTTATCGGAAATTGTTACATACTTTGTGATGAGAATGCAAGAAGGCGAACAGAAAGAAGAAGTTGACCCAGAGAAAGAAAAAGAAAGGAAAATGGTTTTTAACGCTATAAAGAGTATAAACCGATTTGTAATTTTGTGTACAATTGTACTAGTACCATTTTGCTTTATTAGGCCTCGGATTGCAATTGGAGTAGGATTTCTATTAGGAGTAATTATGTATTTTGTTGTTCCAATAGAGCTAATTCGGATAAACCTAGAAAAATTACAAAAAGAAAAGGACGTAAGAATCCAGGCACATCTTATTGTAATTGTTTCTTGGCTTGCCATGATGCTGCTAACAATATGTACTGTTGGACTGAGTATGAAGACATATTTCTTTGTAGCAATCTATGGATATTGCTTGCCGTGCACCATATTAAGTAAAGTAATCAAGAAAGTAAAAGGCACCTAAAAACCAGGTAAGGAGAGTGGAGGAAGGTTTCCTCGCTCTCCTTACCTGGTTTTTATAAAGAATGTATTATATAAAAAATCAATTTTTGTTGAAAAAAAGTATAAGGTTTAGTATAATAATGGAGTAATACATTATTACAAATATATATTATATAAAAAGAAAGGATAAAAGGGATATGATAATTATAGGATTATTAATAATAGCAATTATAATATTTTTTAGTTGTGTAAAAATAGTTCCACAAGCTAAAAGCTATGTTATTGAATTTTTAGGAAGTTATAAACAAACTTGGGATAACGGTTTACATTTTAAACTTCCATTTGTTGAAAGGGTTGCAAATGTAGTGTCAAAAAAGGAATTAGTAGCAGATTTTCCACCACAACCAGTTATTACAAAAGATAATGTTACAATGCAAATAGATACAGTAGTTTATTATAAGATTTTTGATGCAAAATTATTTACTTATGGAGTAGAAAATCCAATAATGGCACTTGCAAACTTAACTGCAACAACACTTCGTAATATAATAGGAGATTTGGAATTAGATCAAACATTAACTTCAAGAGACTTAATAAATAACAAAATGAGAGAGATAATAGACTTAGCAACAGATGCTTGGGGAATAAAAGTAAATAGAATTGAATTAAAAAACATAATTCCACCAAAAGAAATTCAACAAGCAATGGAAAAACAAATGAAAGCAGAACGTGAAAAACGTCAAACTTTACTAGAAGCAGAAGCTCATAAAGAATCAGTTGTATCACGTGCAGAAGGAGATAAGCAAGCAAAAATATTGGCAGCAGAAGCTGAAAGAGATGCACAAATTGCTTTAGCAAAAGGTAAGGCAGAATCAATAAGACTTGTTTATGAAGCAGAAGCACAAGGTCTAGATATGTTAAAACATGCAAAAGCTGATGAAGGAGTTTTAACATTAAAGAAACTTGAAGCATTAAAAGCAATTAGTGATGGTAGAGCAACAAAAATATTTATGCCAACAGAACTAGCAAGTGCAGCAACAGGATTAGGATTAACAACAGAAATGCTTGGAATTGGTGATTCAATGAAGATTGATACTTCTCCAAAACATTTACCAAAAGAACCAGCAGGTGATGAATGCTGTGATGATAAGGATGAAGCGACTAAGAAAATAGTAAAGACAAGCAAAAGTATTGAAAAAGATGTAGAAAACAGAAAAAAATAATAAAAAAGAAGCTTACAAGCTTCTTTTTTATTTACAATAAATAGAATATAAGTAAATATTTCATCAATAGAAATTGAAAAAATAGATAAACAAGATTTGATAATGTTAATAAAATATTAAGCTTTTGTATATTGAATGTAAAAAAGGTTTATGATAAAATTATAAAAACAAAGAAAGAGTATGGAAGTATTATGAAAAACAAGAAAAAATTGTGCTTTAATTTAATATTATTTACTGCAATTATATCAATAACTTTTTATATTATTTTCAAGGATAAAAGTGTTGCTGATATTTTGCAAATAATATCAGGTGCAAAGAAAAAATACATATTAATAGCAATAATGAGTATGTGTTTGTATTTTGTATGTGATGCGATAAATTTGGGAAGAACATTAAAAGCATTGGGTGAAAAATCAAATTTTATAAAGAATATAAAATATGTATTAATAGGTTTTTTCTTTAGTTCGATAACACCAGCAGCAAGTGGTGGTCAACCAATGCAAGTTTATTATATGAATAAAGAAAAGATTTCAGTTGGAAATTCAACATTAGCTTTATTAATAAATTTAACTGCAATGCAAATAGTGACAATTTCTACAGCACTTGTTAGTGTTGCATTTTGTCATAAATATTTATCATCTTTTTTGATATGGTTTTTTGTAATCGGAATTTTATTAAATTCAAGTGCATTAGTATTATTGATAGTTTCTATATCATCACGAAGAATGACAAACTGGTTGATAAAAGTTTTAATAAAGATTTTAAGATTTCTTAAAATAAAAAATATCGAAGATAAAAAACAAAAGATAGAAGAACAGTTAGATAAATATCAAGGTGGAGCAAAATACATTAGAGAAAATAGAAGAGTTATAGTAAGAACCTTAATAACAGCATATATTCAATATTTATTATATTATAGTATTTCATATTGGGTATATCGATCATTTGGATATAATGAAAGCAATATACTGAAGATAATAGCTTTGCAGTCAATTCTATACGGAACAGTATCAGGAATTCCTTCTCCTGGAGCAATAGGCGTAACAGAAGGAGGATATCTAGAAATATTTAAAAATGTTTATTCAAGTGATATCATAAGTGAAGCAATGCTTTTAAATAGAGGAATTAATTTCTATTTATTTTTAGTGATAAGTGCCATAATAACAATTGTTTGTACAATAAATGACGGAAAAACAATGAAAAAAGAAAATGAAATAGAAGAAAAACAAACATAAAAATACTAAAAAAATGAAAAATTGGCAAAACTTTAAAGAATATTTAGAGAAAAACTTGCCAAAAATAAGTTAGTAGTAGTATAATATAAAAGACACAAAATATATATAATAATGTTAAAGGAGAAAAAAATGATATATTTATATGTTTTACAACAAGCAATAATATGGATCATAACAATATTTTGGTTATATCAACTTTTAATAAGTTTGTGTTCTTTAGTAAAACTAAAAGATAAACCAATGATAGAAGAAAAAGAAAACCGATTTATGGCGATAATACCAGCACATAATGAAGAAGCAGTAGTAGGAAATTTAATAGAAAGTTTAAAAAATCAAAATTATCCAAAAGACAAATACGATATTTACGTAATTGCAGATAACTGTACAGATATGACAAAAAAAATAGCAGAAGATGCAGGAGCAATCGTATATGAGAGAAGATCTCAAATGGATGAAAGAACAAAAGGTCATGCTTTACAATGGTTTTTAAGACAAAAAATAAAAGAAAATGCACCATATGATGCTTTTTGCGTATTCGATGCAGATAATATAGTAGACAAAGAATTCTTAAAAAATATGAATAAAAAGTTATGCCAAGGAGAAGAAGTTGTTCAAGGATATAGAGATATAAAAAATCCAACAGATAGTTGGGTATCAGCAGGATATGCTATATTTTATTGGATGATGAATAGATTTTATCATTTGGCAAGATATAACATAGGATTATCACCATTACTAAATGGAACTGGATTTATGGTTAAATTTGATGTTGTAAAGCCTAATGGTTGGGAAACTAAAACATTAACAGAAGATATTGAATTTTCTTTACAAAGAATAATTTCTGGAAAGAGATTAGGATGGGCAACAGATGCTATAGTATATGATGAAGAGCCAGTTGGATTTAAACAAAGCTGGTCACAAAGATCAAGATGGACAGTTGGGCATATACAATGTATGGGAATATATACAAAGGATTTAGCAAAAGCTGTGAAAGAAAAGAAAACAATAATGAATTTTGACGGTTTGTTATATATAATAGGGAGTATACCAGTTTTTATAATAACACTTATATTACTTACAATTAATTTTATTTTCTATATAACAAACAATTATACAGGATTAGACTTAATATTGAGTTATGTAAGATATTTAGTTCCAACATTCTTATTACCAATTGGAACAGCATTATTGATAATGATATTAGATAAAAAGCCAATCAAACCAATGATTAAAGGATTATTATGCTACCCACTATTTTTAGGATCATGGTTATTAATTAACTTTAAATGTTTATTTAAAAGAGATATAAAATGGGAAAAAATAGAACATGTTAGAGACATAAAGATAAATGAAGTTATTTAAAAAAATTGGCTTATAAATAGAAGATAAGCTAAAAGTAAATAGCTTATCTTTTCTTTTTGGATTGTAAAGGGGACGAACTATGAATGAAAGAATATTATAAATATGAAGAGTTAGGTATAACTGTCGTAAAAAAATTAAATAAAAGAAAAATAGCTATTCTTATTTCAATATTTATTATTCTCGATGTATTATTGATATATGTATTTACAGTAAATCAAAAAATGAAGAAGATAGCGATAGAAAATGAAAAACAAATTTCCAGTGGTGAAAGTGAAATAAAAGAAGATAACGAACAAAAGGTTCAAGAGGATGAAAATGAAAAAGAAAATAAAACAAGATTACCACAATTAACTGAGATAGGAAAAGAAAAAATAAATAATATATATAAATCAGACGAAAAAATTGCATATTTAACTTTTGATGATGGACCTTCTAGCAAAGTTACACCGCAAATATTAAAAATATTAGATGATTATAATATAAAAGCAACATTCTTTTTATTAGGTAAAAATGTTGAAAGGTATCCAGACTTAGTAAAAGAAGAATATGAAAAAGGGCATTATTTAGCTAATCATGGATATACACATGAATATGCAGAAATTTACTCTAGTGCAGAATCAATTATAGATGAATATAATAAAACAGAACAAACAATTAAAGATGCCCTTGGAATACAGGAATATTCAAGTCATCTATTCAGATATCCAGGAGGAACAGGCGGAAGTAAATACAGAGAAGTAAAGGATAAAGCAAAACAATTATTAGCAGAAAGTAATGTGTTATATATAAATTGGAATGCATTAACAAATGACTCAGTAGGAAAGCCAACAGCAGAAAGTATAGTTAAAAATTTAAAGGATACTGTTGGAGAAAAGAATAGTGTTGTAATTTTAATGCATGATGCAGCAGCAAAACAGCTAACAGCTGATACATTACCTGAAATTATAGATTATCTTATTGAAAAAGGATATAGCTTTAGAAATTTTTATGACATTGTAATGTAAAATAAAAACCTATGTAAATAAATACATAGGTTTATTTTTTGGCAGGAGTGGAAGGAATCGAACCCTCATCAAAAGTTTTGGAGACTTCTATCTTAACCGTTGGACGACACTCCTAAATGACTTAATAAGAATAACATATTTAATAAAAAAAAGCAAGCTATTTTAGAAAATTTCAGAAATAAAATTGGAAGAAATTTGTATTGCATAATGCTAATAAATAATGTATAATATTTAAGGTATTATATGGGGATGTAATTGGTTTCGACAATTGCATAGAAACATAAAAAGCGAGTGGTGGAGTTCTGCTTGGCCACCTAAATAATGCAGAAAAATAAAATAAACGCTGATAATAGAGAATTAGCATTTGCTGCCTAATGTGCAGTAACATCTTATTATAAGTGCCCACGTTTATAAATAAGGTGTCAAAATAGTGGGAAACGAAGCTATTTAGTGTCTCGGAAATAGCAGGTAATTAGAGAATACTTTAAAATAATGTTTGTTTGTTAACATTACTTAAGGGAAAATTTGATAACAAACTGCACTCGGAGAAATTTGTGTGGAAATGTTTTTGGACGTGGGTTCGACTCCCACCATCTCCACCATACATAAAACAAAGGAGTTGATATATATGGAATATAGATATGAAACAGAAGGTGTTTGTTCAAGTGAAATTATTATTGAATTAGATGGTGATATAATAAAATCAGTTAAAATAGTTGGAGGATGCCCAGGAAATACAGTTGGATTATCTTATATGGTAGAAGGAAGAAAAATTGATGAAGTTATAGAAAAATTAAAAGGAATACCTTGTAGGAACAAAGGAACATCTTGTCCAGATCAATTAGCAAGAGCATTGGAAAAAATAAAAGAAGAAAATAAAGTAAAAATCTAGGAAATTTATCCTAGATTTTAATTTTATATGATAAACAGATATAAGAAATCAAAGTTAATTATAATAACAATTATTTTATCAAGTATTCTTCAATAAAGGAAAAAGTTTGAAAATTAACTTGTAATATAACTAAGAAAATGATAATATTTAATAGTATAAAAATAATTAAAATAAAGGAATTGTTATGACTGATATAATAACTAAATTAAAAGAAAAAATTGATACAAAAGATATATTAATAAATGAACCAATGAGTAAACACACGAGTTTTAAAACAGGAGGAAATGCAGATATATTTATAAAAGCACATAGTATTCAAGAAATACAATATATTTTACATGTCGCAAGAGAAGAAAAAGTAAATATTTTTATATTTGGAAATGGTAGTAATTTATTAGTAAAAGATAAAGGAATAAGAGGTATTACTGTAAAAATAGAATTAAAAAATATAAATATAGAAAGAAAAAAAGATTATGCAATAATTACAATAGGTGCAGGAAATAAAATAGCAGAAGTAGCAAAAAAAATGGAAAATGAAGAACTTACTGGATTCGAATTTGCAGCAGGTATTCCAGGAACTATTGGTGGTTTCATAAGAATGAATGCAGGTGCTTATGGAAAAGAAGCCAAAGACATTGTTATTGAAACTCTTGCAATGGACTATGATGGAAATATAAAGTGTTTTAATAATGAAGAACAAAAATTTGAATATAGAAAAAGTATCTTTTGTACAGAAAAATATGTGATTTTAGAAACAAAAATAAGATTAAACTATGGTTTGAAAGAAGAGATTCAAAAGAAGCATAAAGAACTATTAGAGCAAAGAAAAGCAAAACAACCATTAGAATATCCAAGTGCGGGAAGTACATTTAAAAGAGGAAAAGGATTTATCACAGCAATGTTGATTGATGAATGTGGGTTAAAAGGAATGAATATTGGAGGAGCACAAGTATCAACAAAACATGCAGGATTTGTTATAAATAAGGGAAATGCAACATCAGAAGATATTTTAAAATTAATAGAACATATAAAAAAAGTGGTATATGAAACAAAAGGAAAAAATATTGAAATAGAAATAGAAATTGTTGGGGAAGATTAAGAGAGGAAGTAGTTTTAATGAAAGGTTTTTTTAAATGGTTTAAATCTGGAACAAGAATGAAAAGATGGATGTTTGTAATATTATTAGGAATAATATTTTGTTGCTATGGCGTATCTGAAATAATTGTTGCACAAACACTAAGTATATTAGAGGTAATAAAGGTTGTTGCTCTTTTTATAATAGGATTCGTTTTAATTGTAGTAGGACTTGTGTACAGTCAAAAAAGGGTATTAGAATTATTAATAGAAGAAACGGATAGTAGAATTGATTCTGATAATAAAAATGTAAATGTCAATTCACTGATTTTTAACAAAAAGATATATAACGAAGGTCCTAAAATTGTTGCCATTGGTGGTGGAGCAGGATTGAATACAGTATTAAAGGGACTAAAGAGATATACAAGTAATATAACAGCAATTGTAGAAAGTTCAAACTATGGTACAAGATATTCTATAGATGCAATTACAGCATTATCTGAAAATGAAAATTGGATGTCTAGAATACTAAATACGCAAATTAGCAGAGATGGAGAAAATTTTGGAGAACTATTTTTAGAGACAATGAAAGCAAATACAGAAAATAAAGCAATTGCAATGGAAAATATAGGAAAAGTTTTAAATATAACAGGAAAAATGTTACCAGTAACTTTGGATGATATGAAAATATGTGCAGAACTAGAAGATGGAACAGTTGTAGATGATAAAGAAAAATTACCAGATATTGTTATGGACAAAGTAACTAAAATTAGTAGAGTATTTCTTTCACCTACAAACTGCAGACCGGCAAATGGTGTAATAGAAGCCATTATGGATGCAGATGCAATAATTATTGGACCAGGAAGCTTATATACAAATGTAATTCCTAATTTACTTATAAAAAATGTTTCAAAAGCAATACAAGAAAGTAAGGCAAAAAAAATATATATAAGTAATATAATGACAGAACCTGGACAAACAGACTTCTTTTCATTATATGATCATATAAAAGCAATTCTAGATCATGCTAGAAATAAAATTATAGATTATTGTATATATGATACAGGAGAAGTTGTACCAGAATATATAAAAATGTACAATAAAAAAGGGGCAGATATAGTTGAACAAGATGTAAAGAAAATAAAAGAATTAGGAATAAAAGTTATACAAAGAAACTTTTCAGTTGTAGATGGGGAAAACATTAGACACGATCCAGATTTAGTTGCAGATTCTATAATAGAATTAATTTGTGAAGATATGATTTTTAGAGATATGCAAAACGGACCACAATATATTAGTATGAATAAAAAACTAAAATCAAGTAATAATAGAAGAAAAAATGAGAATAAAGCTAAAGAAAAAGAAATGAAAAAAACAAAACATTTAAAAGCTAAACGAATGGATACAAGAAAAAAGAGTAAATTTGCTTCTAAATATGATGAAAGAATAAAATCAATTCAGGAAAGTGATGAGTTAAGACAAAGAAAACTAGAAGAAATGAAAAAATAACATAAGAAGAAGGGATTGAAAAAAATGAAAAAAGGTTTTAATGGCAGAGTGAATTTAGATACAGATATTTTAAAAGAATGGTTGATAACAAACGGAATAGGTGGATATGCATCATCAACAGTACTAGGGTGTAATACGAGAAAATATCACGGATTATTAGTAGCAGCATTAAATCCACCAGCAATGAGATATTTAATTTTATCAAAATTAGATGAAAGTATAGAGTATAATAATAATAAATACAATTTATATACAAATATGTGTAAAAATAATGTATCTAGAGGGTACCAATACTTGGTTGATTTTGACAATGAATATCTACCTAATTTCACATATCAAGTGGGAGATGTTACAATAAAAAAAATAATATGTATGAAATATGGAAAAAATATAACATCTGTTACTTATAAGATTAAAAATGGAAATCATAAAACTAAAATTACATTAGCACCTGTTATAAGTTATAGAAATGCACATGTAGCAGATATAAATCATCAATATGATGTAAAAGAAGAAATCGATAAGAATAATGTAAAAGTAGTATTAGATGGACATAGTGAAAATCCAATAAATATGTATATGAGTGAAGGAAAATATATTGAACATAATAATGATGTATTTAGAGGAATGTTCTATATTGAAGAAGAAAAAAGAGGATTTGCATCTGAAGATAATTTAATTGTACCTGGCAGATATGAAATAGAAATTCAAGAAAACGAAGAAAAGGAAATAGCTTTTATTTGTGGATTAAACGAAGAAGTAAATGATATAAATACAAAAGACTTAATAACAGAAGAAGTAACAAGATTAAGAAAATTATTAATTAATTCAAATTTAAAAGCTGAAAACGAACAAACAGAAGAAATACTTAAACAATATGTTATCTCAGCAGATGATTTTATTGTATATAGAGAAAATACAAAACTTCATACAATAATAGCAGGTTATCCTTGGTTTTTAGATTGGGGAAGAGATTCACTAATTGCTTTAGAGGGACTATTATTGATTCCAAATAGATTTGAAATAGCAAAAGAAGTTTTACAAACATTTACGAATAATATAAAATGGGGATTAGTACCAAATGGTTTTACAGATGATACTAATAGACCATTATATAATAGTGCAGATGCATCATTATTATTATTTGAACAACTTAACAAATATATAAAATATACAGCTGATCTAGATTTTGTAAAAAGTATATATAGTAAATTACAGTCCATAATAACTGACTATATAAGCGGTATTGACTTAGATGAAAACAATATATACTTAGATGAAGATTTTTTATTAGTATCAGGAACGATGAATACTCAAAATACTTGGATGGATGTAAAATATGATGGATATGCAATAACCCCAAGAAATGGAAAAGCAGTAGAAATAAATGCTTTATGGTATAATGCTCTAAAAACAATGGAAGAACTGTCAACAATATTTGAAGGAAAAAGAGTAGCAAAGAAATACAGTAATTTAGCTGAAAAATGTAAAGAAAGTTTTAATCAAAAATTCTATAATGAAAAGAAAAAATGCTTATTTGATGTTTTAGGAGATGGTAAAGTAAGACCAAATCAATTATTTGCATTAAGTTTAACACACCCAATTGTGGATTTAGATTCAAGTATTGCAAAAAATGTAATTTCAACGGTAGAGAAAAAACTATTAACACCTTATGGACTAAGAACACTTGCAAAAGGTGAACCAAATTATGTGGAAGTATATGAAGGAGATTCCTTCAGAAGAGATTTAAGTTATCATCAAGGACCAGTATGGCCTTGGTTATTAGGCTTATATTTTGATACATTAAAAAATTCAATGGGAAGTGCAGATGAAAGCGAAAAAGAAAAGATAAAGAAAAAGATAATTAAATTACAAAAAGATACTTTAAAAACATTTAAAGAAGCACTATATAGAGATGGAGTATTAGGAAGTATTTCAGAAATATATGATACTAAAGAACCATATTATGGAAAAGCAGCACCTGCACAAGCTTGGAGCGTTGCAGAAATATATAGAATTATTTTAACAAATATATAAGTAAACAAAAGCGAACGGAAAATAGAAAATATTGATGTTCGCTTTATTGTATAATATTTTTTGAAAGGAAAAAAGATGACAATAGAAGAATTAGAAAAAGATTTAAGAGCTGGCAATTTAAAAAATATATATGTATTGTATGGCGAAGAAAAATTTTTGCTAGAAAGCAATGTAAAAAGAATAAAAAAGAATTTTGGAGAAATGGTGTCAGGAATTAATTACATACAATTAGATGAAAATAGTGTAAGTTCATTAATATCTGAATTACAAACACCGGCTTTTGGATATCCAAAAAAATTAATAATAGTAAAAAATGCAAAATTATTTCAAAAAGATACTAAAAGCAAGAAAAAGGATAATGAAAGTTTAAAAGAAAAATTGTGTGACAATATAAAAAATATGGATGAGAATAATATTTTAGTATTTATTGAAGACGAAGTAGAAAAAAATGAATTATTAAAGACAATAGAAAAAAACAATGGAATAATATGTGAATTTGAATTTCAAAAGCCAATACAAATAGAAAAAAGATTAATCCCTATTTGCAATGCCTACAAAGTAAATGTAGCCAGTAGCACAATTTCATATTTAATAGATGTATGTGGAACAAATATGCAGAATTTAATAAATGAAACCAGGAAATTAATCGAATATGTTGGAGAAAATGGGACAATACAAAACAAAGATATTGATGCTATGTGCATAAAAACAATAGATAGCAATATATTTGACTTAACAGATAATTTAGGAAAAAAGAATACAAAAGAAGCAATAAAAATATTGGAAGAACTATTATATTCAAAAGAACCAATTCAAAAAATACTAATAACTTTATATAATCATATAAAGAGAATATATATAGTAAAAGTATCAGACAGTCAAAAAAAAAATGCAACACAAGACTTAAATTTAAAACCAAATCAGACATTTTTAGTTACAAAATATAGGACACAAAGTAAATATTTTACTGCAGAAGAATTAAAAAACATTTTAAAACAATTAATAGATTTAGATTTTAAGTTTAAAACAGGAGAGATAGATTTAACAATTGGACTTGAAAGTATTTTATGTGGATTTTGTTCTTGATTTTGAATAAACCAATAAATCAGAGGTACACTAAATAAAAGGAGAAATTAAAATGTATAATTTTAGAACTGATTTAGCGGTTGAAAGAAGAGAAATTTTTAAAAAGGCAAATAAAATTGAGAATGAAATAGATGGGGTTGAAACAGAAAGCATAACAGACGATAAAGACATAATAACAACAAGAGTGAAAATTACATCAGAAGCGGGAGAAAAAGCACTGGGAAAACCAATAGGAAATTATATAACCATAGACATAAAAAAGATAAAAAGTATTGACGAAGATAAAATCATACAAGCTTCAGATGTACTTGCAAGAGAACTAAAAACACTAATAGATATGCAAATAGGAAAAACGGATGATATATTAGTTGTAGGTCTAGGAAATCAATATGTTACACCAGATGCATTAGGACCAAGAACAATCACAGACATAGATGTTACAAGACATATATTAAATTATATGCCTGAGCTATTAGAACAAGATACAAGACCTGTTAGTGCAATATCTCCAGGAGTGTTGGGAACTACAGGAATAGAAACAATAGAAATTTTAAAAGGAATAGTAGATAATATAAAACCAAAGCTTATTATAGTGATAGATGCTTTAGCATCCAGAAGTGTAGAAAGAATCAGTAGTACAATACAAATTGCAGATACAGGAATTATTCCAGGTGCAGGTGTTGGAAATACCAGAAAAGAATTAAGCAAAAAAACTTTAGGAATACCTGTAATAGCTTTGGGAATTCCAACAGTTGTTGAAAGTGCAGTATTAGTAAATGATTGTTTAGATTTATTTATAGAAAATTTACAACAAAATGCAAAATCAAATGAATATCTAAATAAAATGAGAGAAGAAGATAACTATGAAAAGATAAAAAAAGCATTGATACCAAATGATTATAATATGATTGTAACTCCAAAAGAAATTGATGAATTAATAGATAATATGAAAAATGTAGTTGCAAGAGGAATAAATTATGCAATATAATAGTAAGTGGCGGTTCGTTAGAACCGCCACTTACTATTACAAATCAAAAAATTTCTTCTTTGTAATCCATATCAACAAAAATACGAATTCCGCCATAACCATTATCTTCTAATTGCAAATAATAAGACATATAAGGATTTTGATTTGACCAAAAAGCCTCTGCCTTTAATAAGTCGGTTGTAAAATCGGAAGAGTTTAAATAATTGCTTATAGTGGAATCAAGAGTTGGGTCATTGCTCATAAAACGTTCTATTAATTTACGTCCATAAATTGCTATAGGCACGTTTCTTAAAGCTTTAGGTATTTTTACATTGAGTATGTTATACATAGAAACCAACTGGGTCAATGTATTTCCAGATTTAAATTTTGCCATTTGCAATCTCCTTTGTCTAAAAAAATGTAATTTTATATAAACTAAAAACTTGAACTTGTGAAATTATACTATAATGTTATGTAAAAGTCAATGTAATTACAATAGTAGAGGTCACTTTTTGTCGAACGAAAAAGATTGACAGTATAAATAAAAAAACATATAATAACCAAAAAGATTTTAGTTTCTAAGAAAATTTGATTTCAAAAAATTTAATTCTTTATTAAATCCAAAATAAGGAGAAAATTTAATGAAAAAATTAACTTTTATAACACTATTATTAGCTTTTATTATAGTGTCATTTTTTTCATGTTGTCTAATTTTAAATTATTTCGATAGAATAACCCAAAAAGAATATAAACAATTAATAAAAATAGCATCACAAACAATAGCAATTAATGAGAATAATGAACAAAATAAAAGAGTAAATATTATACAAGAAACAGAAGAAAAACTAAATAATACAATTGGAATATTAAAAATAGAAAAGATAAATCTAATAGCACCAGTACAAGAAGGAACTACAAGTGAAATATTAAAATATTCAGTAGGGCATTTTGTAGAAAGTGACGAATGGGATGGGAATATTGCATTAGCATCACATAACAGAGGTTCTTATGCAAAATATTTTAAAGATATAGATACACTAACTAATGGAGATAAAATAATATATAAAACAGTTTATGGAGAAAGAAAATATCAGGTATATGAAAAAGAAAAGATACAAGAAACAAACTGGACCAAAATAATGGAAAATAAAAATGAAAATACAATTACTTTAATTACTTGTATTACAAATGAAAGAGAATATAGATTATGTGTAAAAGCTGTAGAAGTTTAGAAAGGAATAGATTTATGATAAAGAAATATTATATTATCAGTACAATTATAATTGGAATACTACTACTATTTATATTGCCCAATAAGTCAATGGCAAGTGAATTAGATATTAAAGCAAGTATAGGAGATATAGCACAATTAGATAAAGGAACATTGGGGTTTTATACAATTCAGAAGAAAAAAAGTGATGGAAACTGGATTTATATTACATATAGTATTATAAAATATCAAGATGATAATGGCAAAACACATGTAGGATACTGCTTAGATGAAAATGCTTTTGGTGTAGGCTATGTAAAAGGAGATGTTGACGGATATGCAGTAAAACTAACAAAATTAATAGAAGATGAAAAAATATGGAGAGTAATAATTAATGGATATCCATATAAAACACCAGAAGAATTAGGAGTAGAAACAGAAGAAGATGCATATTTAGCTACTAAAAGAGCAGTTTACTCAATGATAAGTGGATATACAGAAGAAGATGTCAGAGAAAATTATAGAGTAGGACAAACTAAAATCAATGGACAAGACTTAGGTGAAATTCAGAGAAGAGGAGAAAAAGTAATAAATACAATTTGCAAATTAGTAAATATAGGAAATAATGGAACACAAACTTTAAAAAATGAATTAAAGATTATAAAAATAGGAGAGCTAAAAGATGAAAAAAATCAATATTATCAAGAATATAGAGTGACTTCAGATATAGAAATTTCAGAATATAAGGTTAATATTAATAATTTAGATAATGGAGTAAAAATTGTAGATGAAGAAAATAAAGAAAGAACCTTATTTAAATCAAATGAAAAATTTAGAGTTATAATTGAAAAAGATAAAATAGATAGTGATATCAATGAAAAGATAGAAGTATCAGCAAAGTGTAAAACATATCCAGTTTATTATGCAGAAGCCCCAGGAGATTATCAAGATTATGCAATTTGTAGTGGTTATTGGGATATGCTAAAAACAAATACAAATTTAAAAATTGAAACTAATAAAGCATCCTTAAAAATTATAAAAAAAGATAAAGATACAGGAAAAGTACTTAAAGGAGTGAAATTTAAACTTCAATATGAAGATGGAAAAGAACTAGGAGAATATATAACAGACGAAAAAGGAAAAATTTATCTTGAAGGTTTATCAAAAGGAAAGATTATAATATATGAAATCGAAACACAAGAAGGATATTTAATAAATAAAGAGAAAATAGAAACAGAGATATTACTAAATGAAGAAAAAGTAATAGAAATTCAAAATGAAAAAATTCCAGAGGAGCCAGAGCAACCTAAAACACCAGAACCAACGCCTGAACCAATTCCAGAACCAATTCAAGAAATACCAGCAGAAAAATTACCGAGAACAGGAGAAGATAATATCAAACTATATGTTATAATTAGTGATATTATAATAAATTTTTTTGGAATGATTATAATATTTGAATTAAATAATTTTATAAGAAAAAAGAAAAATATACAAGTATGTAATTAAAGGAGCAATATAGAAAATGAATATATTAAAAATTTTGAAATCCTATAAAAAAGAACTAACAATAGGACCATTATTTAAGCTAATAGAAGCAATAATTGAAATAATGTTACCAATCATAATTGCAAAGATTATAGATAATGCAAGTACATTGACAGGTCAACAGATCTTTAAATATTGTTTATTACTGATATTTTTGATTTTAGTTGGATTTGGAGCTGCATGTATTAGTCAATATTATGCTGCAAGAACATCACAAGGATATGGAACTAAATTAAGAGAAAAAGTTATAAACAAAATATCAAAATTATCAGAAAAACAAATAAATAACATAGGTACTTCGGCAATAGTAAATAGAATTATAAATGATATAAATAACTTAGAAGTGGCAATTGCAATGTTTATAAGATTAGTCTTAAGAGTACCATTTATATGTATAGGTTCTTTAATAATGATATTTTATATTGATAGAAAAATAGGTATTATGGTATCCACTTCCGCAATACTACTTGGAATATCTATATATGCAATATTTAAAATAAGTTCGAAAATACAAAGAAAATTAAATTTGAATATAGATAAATTTTTAGTAAAAATCAAAGAAAGTTTATTAAATATTAGACTAATAAAAAGTTTTGGTAGTGAAGAATATGAGAAAAGCAAAGTTGAAAATGATAACCTAAACATAAGAAAATTAGCTTTTAAGTACAACAAAGTTTCAAACTTATTAGCACCAACTAGTACAGTAATATTGGATATGGCAATTATTGCAGTTTTATTTGCGTACAAAATAAATATCAATGATATTTCAACAGGAAATCTTATAGCAATTATAAATTATATATCCCAGATGATATCTGCAGTTATAGTATTTTCAAATCTTATAGTTATCTACACTAAAGCATTTGTATCAGCAAAAAGAATAGAAGAAATGATGGATTTAGTGCCAGAAATGAACTACGGAATAGAAAGTGAATTTGAAAAGAATGATATTGCAATTGATTTTATGAATGTAGATTTTTCATACAACGAAATAAATAAAAATTTACAAAATATTAATTTTGAAATAAAACAAGGAGAAATAATTGGAATTATTGGACTAACAGGAAGCGGAAAGACAACTATATTAAACCTAATTTCAAGGAAGTATGATATATCAAATGGAGAAATATATTTATTTGGAAAAGATATAAAAGAATATAGCAAAAATACTTTAAAAGATAATGTTGTAATTATAAGTCAAAAGAAAAATTTCTTTACTGATACAATAGACAATAATATAAAACTACGGAAAGAAAATTGAAGATAATAAAATAGAAATGACACTACAAAAATGTGATGCAGAAGAATTTAAGGATAAATTAGAACAAGAACTAGTGTCAAATGCTTCAAATTTATCAGGAGGTCAAAAACAAAGAGTCGCTTTAGCAAGAGCTTTTATAAGAAAACCTCAGATAATGTTGTTAGATGATGTGACTAGTGCATTAGATGTAAGTACAGAACAAGAAATTTTAGGAAACATTTATAAATATGCAAAAGAAAATAATATAACCACAATAATTACAGCACAAAAAGTAACATCTTTATCTATTTGTGATAGAGTAATTGTTATACAAGATGGAAAGATATCAGAAATTGGAAATAACGAAGAACTAGAAAAAAGTTCAAAAATATATAAAGAAATAAAAGAATTACAATTGAAAGTTCAATAGAGGTAAAAATGAAGAAGAAAATTTTAGAAAATAAAAAATCAATTTGCTTAATAATATTTTTCTCAACATTAATATCTATATTAAATGTGATTTCACCAATGTTGGTAGGAACAATAATAGATAGAATTGTTGAAATAGAATGGCAAGAATTTATAAAATATTTATTATATTTAGGAATAATTTATTTATTGATATATGTATTAAGCTATTTACAAAATAAATTTTTATCAAAGTTTGTAACAGATATACAATATAAAATTAGAAAAGAATTATTTGAAAAAATTACGAATTTGAAGATAAAAGAATTAGATAAAAGTGAAAGTGGAGATATATTAAACAGCTTTAGTATAGACATTGAAAATATTTCGATAGGGATAATGCAAGGTGTTCCAAAAATAATAAACGGAATAACAACAGTTTTAATACTTGGAATAATAATGCTAAAAATTAATGTATATTTAGCTTTAATAGTAATTGCTATTGCACCAATAATGTATTTTGTATCAAGATTTGTTACAAAAAGTACAAATAAATTTTTTAAAGAAAGAGCAAATATAATAGGAAAATTAAATAATAATTCAGAAGAATTTGTAACATATCAAGAACTAATTAAAGATTTCAATTATGAAAAATATAGAAACAATGAATTTAATAAAATTAATCAAGAATTATATAAAAC
>CAKPSH010000009.1 GCA_934183325.1 uncultured Clostridia bacterium | reverse complement strand
ATTCCAGAAGAATATGCAACAATGGTAGTTATTCCAACAATACTAAATAGTGGAAAAAAAGTAAAAGAACTATTGGAAAAATTAGAAGTCTTTTATTTGGCAAATAAAAGTGAAAACATTTATTTTACATTATTAGGAGATTGTACAACATCTAAAAATAAAAATGAACCATATGATGAAGAAATAGAAAGTACAGGGGAAGAAATAGTAGAAATATTAAATAATAAATATAAAAAAGAAGGATTACCAATATTTAATTTTATATATAGACATAGATTTTGGAATGGAAAAGAAGAAGCATTTTTAGGATGGGAGAGAAAAAGAGGAATATTAAATCAATTCAATGAATATTTACTAGGAAATTTAAATAATGTATTTAAGGTAAACACAATACAAGATTGGAAGATACAAAATGATGCCAAGCTTCCAAAAATAAAATATATTATAACATTAGATGCAGATACTGAATTAACATTAAATTCAGGAATACAATTAATAGGTGCAATGGCACATATATTGAATAAACCAGAGATAAATGAAAATAAACAAATAATATCAGGGCATGCAATAATGCAACCAAGAATAGGGATAGATTTAATATCAAGTAGAAAAAGTAAATTTGTAGAAATATATGCAGGTCAGGGCGGAGTAGATTCGTATACAAATGCAATTTCAGATATTTATCAAGACAATTTTGATGAAGGAATATTTACTGGAAAGGGAATCTATGATTTAGAAGTATTTTCAAATATATTAAAAAATCAAATACCAGAGAATACAGTATTAAGCCATGATTTGTTAGAAGGAAATTATTTAAGATGTGGTTTAGTTTCAGACATTGTTTTATTAGACTCATATCCAAGTAAATTTAATGCATATATCACAAGAATGCATAGATGGATACGAGGAGATTGGCAGATAATAAAATGGTTAAAAAATAATAGACTAAATCAACTTTCAAAATATAAAATAAGAGATAATTTAAGAAGAAGCTTACTAGAAATAGTAACATTGTTAAACATAGTTTTACTATGTCTATTAAGTAAATTTATAAAAATAAATATAATACCAACTGTATTAATTTCTTTAACAGGTATAATAGTACCAACAATATTAGATTATATAAATTATATCATTTTTAGAAAAGAAGGAATAAAAAAACAAAAGAATTTTTCAAAGAGTATAGAAGGATTGGAAGCAAGTTTTTATAGAGCAATATTAAAATTAGCAGTGTTACCATATGAAGCTTATATATCATTAAATGCAATAGTGAAAACAATTTATAGAATGAGAGTAAGTCATAAACATTTATTAGAATGGATAACAGCAGAAGAAGCGGAAAAACAAGGAAGAAATTCTTTAATTGAATATTATAAACAAATGATTATAAATATAATATTTGAAATAATTATAATAGCAATAGGATATACAAATCCATTTTTAATAATTTTAGGAATATTATGGGGAATAGCTCCTTTTTTATGTTGGAAGATAAGCAAAGAGAATATTGAAGAATATGCAATATCAAAACTTGATGAAAATCAAAAACAATATTTAATAACAATAGGAAAGCAAACCTGGGATTATTTTGAGGAATATATGAATAAAGAAAATAATTATTTACCACCAGATAATTACCAAGAAGATAGAAAACAAAAAATAGTATATAGAACATCATCAACAAATATTGCATTAGGATTGTTAGCAGTAATATCTGCTTATGATATGAAATACATTGATTTACACACTGCAATTGTAAAACTAGAACAATCAATAGAAGTAATATCAAGCTTACCTAAATGGAATGGACATTTATATAATTGGTATAATACAAAGACATTAGAACCATTAATTCCAAGATATATATCAACGGTAGATAGTGGAAATTTTATAGGATTTTTATATACTGTAAAACAGTTTTTAAAAGAAAAAGAGCATACACAGTATAGAGATAAAATCCAAGGATTAATAATTGAAATAGACAGAATAATACAAAATACAGATTTCAAACCATTATATAATGAAGAAAAAATGCTACTTTCAATAGGTTATAATATAGAGGAAAACAAATTAACAGACACATATTATGATTTATTAGCATCAGAAGCAAGACAAGCAAGTTTTGTGGCAATTGCAAAAAGAGATATACCAGTAAAACATTGGAATAGTTTAAGTAGAACATTAACAGAACTAAATAATTATAAAGGACTAATTTCTTGGTCTGGAACTGCATTTGAATATCTTATGCCACATATAAATATAGCCAGATATCCAGGAAGTTTATTAGATGAATCATGTAAATTTATGGTAAAGAGCCAAGAGGAATATGCAAAAAGATTAGGGATACCATGGGGAATAAGTGAAGCTGCTTTTAATTTAAAAGATTTAAATAATAATTACCAATATAAAGCTTTTGGAATTCCTTGGTTAGGATTAAAAAGAGGATTAGCAGATGAAATAGTTGTATCAACTTATGGGTCAGTACTAGCTATAAATGATTATCCACTAGAAGTATTTTCAAACTTAAAAAAATTAGAAGAACAAGAAATGCTGGGAAGATATGGATTTTATGAATCTATTGATTATACTCCAGAAAGATTAAGAAAAAATAGAAAGAGTGAACCAGTAAAAAATTATATGGCACATCATCAGGCATTAATTTTATTATCAATAAATAATTTGTTTAATAAAAATATTTTACAAAAAAGATTTATGAACAATCCAGAAATAAAAGCAATTGATATTCTATTACAAGAGAAAATGCCAGAAAAAATGCTAATAACCAAAGAGAAAAAAGAAAAAGTTGAAAAGATAAAATATACGATATATGATAATTATGAAGAGAATGTATATACAAAGATAAATGAAAATCTTATTCCTGCAAATGTAATTTCAAATGAAAATTATAATATAGTAATGAATGCAAAAGGAGAAGGATATAGTAGTTATAAAGGAATAATGGTAAATCGTTTTAAAGAAACAAACGATAAAAAGGGTGGAATAGATTTTTATATAAAGAATATAAGAACAAAGAGATTATGGAAAGCAAATATAGACAGTTTTAGTGTAAAACCAGATAGATATAAAATCATATTTGCACCAGACAAAAATACAATAATAAGAAATGATGAAAATATAGAAACGATGCAAAACATTGTAGTTGCACAGAACTCTGGAACAGAAATAAGAAGAATAATATTAAAAAATAATTCAAACATAGATGAAACAATAGAAATATCATCAGTATATGAACCAATTTTATCAAATAAAGAACAAGATTATTCACATAGAGCATTTAACAATTTAGGAATAGAGTTTGAACAAATGGAAAATGATACAATAATAATAAAAAGAAATAAAAGAGATAATGAACAAGAATACTATGCAGGAACAACATTTTACACTAATAGTAGTTGTATTGGAGAATTAGAATATGAAAATAATGGGCAAATAATAAAAAAATATATAGAAAATTCAATTCCATTTTCAAAAAAATTAGAAGAACAAATAGAACCTGTTATTGCAATGAGAAGAACAATAAAGATACCAAAAAATGAACAAGTAATTTTAAACTTTGTAATAACTGTATCAGAGGATAGAAAAGAAGTTTTAGAAAATATCAAATATTATTCTAATGAAGAAAATATAAGTAGAGAGATTGAATTGGCAAGAGCAAGAGCAGAAGAGGAGGCAAAATATTTAAGAATAAATAGCAAAGAATTGAAAAATTATCAAAGACTATTACCTTATATCATATTTCAAAATCCAACTAAGACTTTATATATTAAGAATATTACTAAAAGAAAATATTTACAAGAAGAATTATGGAAATACGGAATATCGGGAGATCTTCCAATAGTATTAGTAAAGATAGAGAATATAGAAGATATTCAAATGATAAATGAATTATTAAAGGCATATGAATTTTTTAAAAATAAAAATATTAAATTTGATTTAGTAGTATTATTAAAAGAACAAAATTCATATGAAAGATATTTAGAAGAGGGAATATTAAAAGAAATATCAAACATACAATTAAACTACTTAATAAATAGGGGAATTTATATTATAGATAAAACAGAAGAAAAAGATTTATTTATGTTTAGATCAAATTTTGTTGTAGATGCAAAAAAAGGAAATCTAGAAAATGTATTAGACGATATAGAGGAGGATTACTTATATACTGTCAAAAATACGGCAAAAGATAGAAAAGAAGAAATTATAAAACCAAAATTTGATAACATTAATTATTATATAAATACTAAAAAATTAAAATATTATAATGAATTTGGTGGATTCTCAGAAGATGGAAGAGAGTATATAATAAAGCAAGACACAGAAAATTTGCTTCCAACTGTATGGAGTAATGTATTAGCTAACGAAAAATTTGGAACATTAGTAACTAATAATTTAGGAGGATTTACATGGAGTAAGAATAGTAGACTAAATAGATTGACAGCTTGGTCAAATAATAGTGTATTAGATGAACCATCTGAAATTATCTATATAAAAGATAAAGATATGCAAGAAAGTTGGTCAATAGGAAAAAATCCAAAACCAAACAATAATGAATATTCTGTAATATTTGGAAGAGGATATGCTAAATATTATAACTCAAACTGTGGAATATCACAGGAACTAGAAATATTTGTACCAACAAATGATAGCATAAAAGTTAATATATTAAAACTAAAGAATAATACACAATATAGAAAAAATTTAAGATTGATTTACTATATAAAACCTGTGCTAGGTGAAGACGAGATAAAAACCAATGGATATATAGACTTGAAATTTAATAGGAATGCAAATTTAGTTTTAGCAGAAAATTTATATGGCAATTCAATAGGTGGAATATCCTTTATATCATCGAGTGAAGAAATAAAATCATTTACAGGAAATAAAACAAGTTTTATAGGAAATGGAAATATATCTAATCCAGACGGAATTGATAAAATAACATTATCAAATGAAAATTCATTAGGAAATGATAGTTGTATAGCAATAGAAATAGAATTAACGATATATCCTTATGACAGTAAAGAATTAACACTTTTATTAGGAGAAGGAGAAAGTAAAGTTGAAGCACAAGATTTAGTATATAAATATTCGGATTTAAGAAATTGTAAAAATGAATTAAGTAATGTAAAAAGCTTCTGGAGAGAACAACTAGAAAAAATACAAGTAAATACACCTCTAGAATCAATGAATATAATGCAAAATGGATGGTTATTATATCAAACAATAGCCTGCAGATTATGGGGAAAATCAGCATTTTATCAATCAGGAGGAGCTTTTGGATTTAGAGATCAATTACAAGATACTTTAGGACTTAAATATGTAGAGCCAGAAGTAACAAGAAAACAAATTCTAAAACACTGTGAGCATCAATTTATAGAAGGAGATGTTGAGCATTGGTGGCATCAAGAAACAAGCAGAGGAATAAGAACAAGATTTTCAGATGATTTGTTATGGCTACCATATACACTATGTGAATATATAAAAGCAACAAATGATATTGGAATACTAAATGAAGAAGTTCATTATGTAACAGGGAGAAAATTAGAAGAGGGAGAAAATGAAATTTATGATTTATATACAACATCAACAGAAAAAGAAAATGTATTAAAACATTGCATTAGAGCAATAGATAAATCTTTGAATTTTGGAGAAAATGGTATACCCAAAATTGGATCAGGAGACTGGAATGACGGATTTAGCAAAGTTGGTATACAAGGAAAAGGTGAAAGTGTATGGTTAGGTTTTTTCTTATATGATGTACTTGATAAATTTATTTATTTAATGAAAAAATTAAATGATGATAATTTAAAAGATAAAATATCAAAGTATGAAGAAATAAAACAAGCATTAAAAAGAGCTTTAAACAATAATGGTTGGGATGGAAGATGGTATAAAAGAGCTTTTATGGATAATGGTGATGTACTTGGAAGCATAGAAAATGAAGAATGTAGAATAGATAGCATATCACAATCTTGGGCGGTTATATCAAATGCAGGGGATAATGATAAAAAATATATCTCAATGGAAAGTTTAGAGAATCATTTAGTTGATAAAGAAGCGGGGATTATAAAATTACTGGATCCACCATTTAATAAAAGTAAATTAGAACCAGGATATATAAAAATGTATTTACCAGGTGTTAGAGAAAATGGTGGACAATATACACATGCAGCTGTATGGGTTATAATTGCAGAAACAATATTAGGATTTGGAGATAAAGCAAATGAATATTATAGGATGATAAATCCAATAGAACATGCAAGAACAAAGGATGAGGCAAAAAAATATAAAGTAGAACCATATGTAATGCCTGCGGATGTATATGGAAATTCTAATCTCTTAGGAAGAGGAGGATGGACTTGGTATACAGGATCATCAAGTTGGTATTATAATGCAGGTTTAGAATGGATTTTAGGATTTAAGATAGAAGAAGAAAAAATAAGAATAAATCCATGTATACCAAGTCAATGGAAAGAATATAGTATTCATTATAAATATAAAAATACAATATATAATATAATTGTAAAAAATCCAAGTAGCAAAAATACAGGAATAACAAAGATTTTCATAAATGGAAAAGAAGAAAAAGAGATACAATTAATAGATGATGGAAAGATATATGATATAGAAATAATAATGTAAAAATAAGGCAGGTGTGACCTGCCTAAAATTTTGGCGAAAAAGATTGACAACAGTAGGAAGTTATGGTAAAATATACATCTGTAACCGCATAAGTCAAGGTTCATAAAGTCTGATTAAGTTTCAGATACCTAAATTTAAGGTTAGCGAGTATACGAAAAGGGAGGTGCCTAGAATAATGTACGCAATAATCGAAGCTTGTGGAAAGCAATACAAAGTAGCAGAAGGTGATGTTGTATTTTTCGAAAAATTAGATGCAGAAGAAGGCAAAAAAGTTAAATTTGATAATGTCGTTTTAGTATCTGGTAATGACGGAAAAATAGAAGTTGGAAGTCCTTATGTTAAAGGTGCTAAAGTTGAAGGAAAAGTAGTTTCTCACGGTAAAGCTAAAAAAATCCTTGTTTACAAATACAAAGCAAAGAAAAATTACAGAAGAACACAAGGACATAGACAACCATATACAAAGGTTGAAATAACAGCTGTAAAGACTGCTGCAGAAAAGAAAACAAGAACAGCTAAAGCAGAAGTAACAGCAGAAGCTAATGCTTAATTAAAACTATTAAAAGAAAGGAGAAACTAACATGGCACATAAAAAAGGTCAAGGTAGCTCTAGTAACGGTAGAGAGAGTGAGTCTAAACGTTTAGGTGTAAAAAGAGCTGATGGTCAATTTGTTCTAGCTGGAAACATTTTAATGAGACAAAGAGGAACAAAAATACATCCAGGAACTAATGTTGGTATTGGTAGTGATGATACATTATATGCATTAGTTGATGGTATCGTTAAATTTGAAAGATTGGGTAGAGATAAAAAGAAAGTTAGTGTATACCCAGAAGAAAATAAATAATTATTTTTAGGAGTTCTAAGAAATTAGAGCTTCTTTTTTATATTCTTAGGAAAGTCATCTATGAAATAGTGAGTTTCCTTAGAAGATAATTATGGAAGAATTAAAGTTTCTTATGTACCTATGGCATATTGAAAATGTTATTCTGGTTCTATATAAAGTTTCATGACAATATGGTCAGTAGTATTGACAGTTATTAATTCAAATAATAAAATATACCAAAAAAAGAAAGGTACTAATTACAGTATTAGGAAAAATAAAAATGAATAATATACAAGAAAAAGCAGAATATTGTTTAAATTGCAAAGTGAAACCATGTTCTAAAGGATGTCCTTTAGGAAATGATATACCATCATTTATAAAACTAATAAAAGAAGAAAAGCATAAAGAGGCATATGAAAAACTATTGGAGACGACAGTATTGCAACCAATATGTGGAAGAATATGTCCACACGAAAAACAATGCCAAGGAAGTTGCGTACGTGGAATAAAAGGAGAGCCAGTCAGTATAGGTAATTTAGAACAATTTGTTGGAGATATGGCAATAAAAGAAAATTGGAAGATTCAAACTCCTGATGTAGAATTAAATAAACATGTAGCAATTGTTGGAGGAGGACCTGCAGGAATAACAGCAGCAGCATTTTTAAGAAGAAAAGGATATAAAGTTACAATATATGAAAAATATCAAGAATTAGGTGGAATTCTTATACATGGTATTCCAGAATTTAGATTACCAAGGAAAATAGTAAGAGAAACAATTAGAAAAATATTAAATACTGGAATTCAAGTAATATATGGAGCAGAGCTAGGAAAAAATATAACTTTAGAAGAATTAAAAGAACAATATGATGCCATATTACTAACATTTGGAGCTAATATCTCATCAAAAATGAATATAGAAGGTGAAGAATTAGATGGAGTCTATGGAGGAAATGAATTACTAGAAAGAAATGCTCATCCTGATTATTATGGAAAAATAGTTGCAGTAAATGGTGGAGGAAATACAGCCATGGATGTTTCAAGAACAATAAAAAAAATGGGCGCCAAAAAAGTATATGTTGTATATAGAAGAGCAAGAGAACAGATGCCAGCAGAACAAAAAGAAATAGATGATGCAATGAAAGAAGGAGTAGAGTTTTTATTTCAGAACAATATTGTTAAAATAATAGGAAAAGATAAGGTAGAAAAAATAGAATGCATAAAAACAGAACTTATAAAACAAGAAGGAGAATCAAGACTAAAACCTGTAAATATAGAAGGAAGTAATTATGAGATACCAGTAGATTACGTTGTAATGGCAGTTGGATCAAAACCAGACGAAAATGTTTTGAATTCTATAAAATTGGAAAAAAACAAATGGGGATATATTCAAATAAATGAATTTAATCAAACATCAGATGAAAAAGTTTTTGGTGCAGGAGATATAAGTGGAGAAAAAGCAACTGTAGCATGGGCAGCAAGCTCTGGAAGAAAAGCGGCAGAAAACATTTCCAAAATCGTAAAATAAAACCTAAAACTAATTGACAAAGACAAACATATGTATTATATTAAAATAGCCTACTTGCTGAGAGGCAGGAAGGAGGTTTACTTAAAGTGCTTCAAGATATTATAAAAATACTTAAAATTTATATGCTTTATTTAATTATAAAGTATTTAGATGAAGAGTAAGCAAAAGACTAGGAACCCTAATTCCTAGTCTTTTTTTGTTTACTTAGTGCTTCAAGAACGATGCAAACATCGTTATAAAAATATATTAGCATATTTTTTAGTATATGTCAAATTTGATTTTTTATTTGTTATTTGTAACAGTTGATACATCTTTATTAGAAAGTTTGAAAAGAGTTTTTATATTTTTTACTAAAGATTTAAATAAATTATCTTTATATAGAATAAGTGCAGTAGCAGAAGGGGTAAAACCATTTTCAAGTTTATTTTCTAATTCAACCATTTTATTTATGTAATATCTATTATAAAAAGTATAACCATCAGCAGTAGCAATATAATTTCTAAAGTTATATAATTTTGTTCTATATTTTTCAAGAGCTTCTTTAGAATAAATCAAATTAACATAACTATCAAAATAAGACGTGATAATCAAATTTTGAGTTTCAAAAAACAAATCTTTTATTTCAGACTTAGTTTTCTCAATTTTTTTCAAATTATGTGCAACTTTTTTTGAATTATTAGAATGAAAATTATTAGATGCGGTTAATTCATTAATAAAATCCTGCTTATCTACTAATAAATCTAAATTATCTAAAATTTTATCATAATCTTTAGCACTTGTTAAAGAAATAAATTGATCTTCAAAATTATCATTACTATTAAATGTGCTATCAAACAAAACATTATTACCAATAATATAGTTTAATTGATTTACAAGAGCACATTCAAGAGGATAATAATTTGGACTAACAGTATTAAAGTTTAAGCCAAAATATGAAACTGCCTCAGATTTCTTTTTCATACATTTTGATGCCAAAAGTTGAACAGCAGCCTCATTCATTCCAGTACCAGGCAAATAAGAATCTGTGAAATCACAAAATCCCATTCTATCAATTTTTCCTTTTTTATTAGTTCTTTCTTGTAAATAATGAATACATTCATGTACTATTAAATCATTTATTTTTGTAATTGAAGTTGTAGGACTAAAATATATTGATTTATTTTTATAAAAGTATTTAGCAGAACAACCTTCTGGAAGATTTGCAACATACATATTTAATTTAGATATTTCAGAAGTAAGAGTTTTTATATCTAAGTTTTTTTCAGGAAAAGCATTTTGTAATACTTTTACGATACTTTTAGCAATAGAATTAACAGTAGAAGGTTCCAATTGCTTGATTACATCAATTCCCTCTTTTTTTATTTCAGCTTGTATATTCATAATAAATTAAATCTCCTTAGTTTATATTAATTGTATAAAATTTCAAACATATTATACAATACAGTTATTACAAAAATGTTACAAAAATATTAAAAAAATGTTACATTATAATTGGAATAAAATTATTATATAGCAGAGATGGTATAGAGAATATAAGAGTTTTTATGAATTAAAACTAAAGAAAAACTTATTATAAAAATGCAATATAAAATAATATTTAACTAAATATTCGAATTTATTTCTAGAAAATATTTTTAAGACTTCCTTTTTTAAAAAAAATGTTATATAATATTTGGCATATTATAGTAAAGGATTGGTAGTTATGTCATATAATTTTAAAGAGATAGAAAAAAAGTGGCAGAAAAAGTGGGAAGAAGAAGGAACTTTTAATGCCAAAGATGATTATACAATGAAAAAATGGTATGGACTAATTGAATTTCCTTATCCATCAGGTCAAGGACTTCATGTAGGACATCCAAGAAGTTATACAGCATTAGATATTATTGCTAGAAAAAGAAGACTAGAAGGATATAATGTTCTATATCCAATAGGATTTGATGCATTTGGACTTCCAGCTGAAAATTATGCAATAAAAACAAATATTCATCCAAGAATTGTTACAGCACAAAACATAGCACATTTTAAACAACAACTAAAATCTATAGGATTTTCTTTTGATTGGTCTCGTGAAATTAATACGACAGAACCAGAATATTATAAATGGACGCAATGGATTTTTATACAATTATTTAAACATGGACTTGCATACAAAGCTACAATGCCAATAAATTATTGTACAGGATGTAAAGTGGGATTAGCAAATGAGGAAGTTGTAAATGGTGTTTGTGAGAGATGCGGAAGTCCAGTAGTTCAAAAAGAGAAAAGTCAATGGATGCTAAAAATCACAGATTATGCAGAAAAACTGCTAGATGATTTAGATGATGTAAATTTTTTGGAAAAGATAAAAACACAACAACGTAATTGGATAGGAAAAAGTGAAGGGGCAGAAGTTAAATTCAAAATTTCTGGAACAGATGAAGAATTAGAAATATATACAACAAGACCTGATACAATGTTTGGTGCTACATATATGGTAGTTGCTCCAGAACATTCAATTATAAATAAATTAGCTGAAAAAATTACAAATATGGATGAAATAGAAGCATATAAAGAACAAACAGCAAAAAAATCTGATTTTGAAAGAACAGAAATTGCAAAAGATAAAACAGGAGTAGAAATTAAAGGAATAAAAGCAATTAATCCAGCAACAGGAAAAGAAATACCAATTTGGATTTCAGATTATGTATTAATAACATACGGTACAGGAGCAATAATGGCAGTTCCTGCTCATGATGAAAGAGATTATGCTTTTGCAACAAAATTTGGACTTCCAATTAAGCAAGTTATCACAAATAAAGAAAACACAGTAACTGTTGAAAAAGAGGCATATATTAGTAAAACAGACGGATATTTAATAAATTCAGAATTTTTAAATGGCTTATCAGTAAATGAAGCAATGAAAAAAATGATTAGTTTTCTAGAAGAAAAAGGAATAGGAACTAAAAAAGTAAATTATAAATTAAGAGACTGGGTATTTTCACGTCAAAGATATTGGGGAGAACCAATACCTATGGTACATTGTGATAAATGCGGTTGGGTTCCCTTAGATGAAAAAGATTTACCACTTGTATTACCAGAAGTAGCTGAATTCAAACCAGGAGAAAATGGAGAATCACCACTAGCATCACAAACAGAATGGATAAAAACAACATGTCCTCATTGTGGTGGACCAGCTGAAAGAGAAACAGATACAATGCCACAATGGGCAGGATCATCTTGGTATTTCTTAAGATACTTAGATCCTCACAATAATAATGCATTTGCATCTAAAGAAGCTCTAAATTATTGGTTACCAGTAGATTGGTATAATGGTGGAATGGAACATACAACATTACATTTACTATATTCTAGATTCTGGCATAAGTTTTTATACGATATAGGAGAAGTACCAACAAAAGAACCTTATGCTAAACGTACTTCACATGGAATGATTCTAGGAAATAATGGAGAAAAAATGTCAAAATCAAAAGGAAATGTTGTAAATCCAGATGAAGTAGTAGCAGAATATGGAGCAGATGCATTCAGAACATACGAAATGTTTATTGGACCTTTTGACCAATCAACACCATGGTCTATGGAAAGTCTTAGAGGATGCAGTAAATTTTTAGACAGAGTGTGGAATTTACAAACAATACTTGAAGATGGCGAAGAATACTCAAAAGAATTTGAAAAAATGATGAATAAAGCAATAAAAAAAGTTTCAACAGATTATGAAGAAATGAAATTTAATACTTCAGTTGCAACATTCATGACTATGATTAATGAATTTTATAGATTAAAAAGAATTAATAAAGCAGAGCTTAATACATTTTTAATTTTATTAAATCCAATTGCTCCACATATTACAGAAGAAATATATAGTTTAATTGGAAATGAAAAAACAATAGCAGAAAGTTCATGGCCAATATATGATGAAGCCAAAACTATTGATGATGAAATAGAACTTCCAATACAAGTAAACGGAAAATTAAAATCAACTATAAATATTATAAAAGATTCAGATGAAGATACAGTTAAAAATGCTGTACATGAAAAAATAGATTCAATTCTTGAAGGAAAGAATATTGTAAAAGAAATTTACGTAAAAAACAAAATATATAATATAGTTGTAAAATAATATAAAGAACTCTATCAATTAGCTAGTCTAATTTATAGAGTTTTTTATACTGTTTGAATTAGTGAAACTATCAAATTTACACTTGAATAATTCTGGAAAAATATAGTATACTATCACATAGAAAGGATGGTAAAATATGAATTGTAAAAAAATTAGTTTAAAACCAGGAATTAATCTTCATATTATAAATACAAACAAATTTAAAACAAATTTAGTTGCAGTATTTTTAACAACACCATTGAATAAAGAAAATGTTACAAAAAATGCTTTAATACCAATGATATTAAGAAGAGGTAGTAAAACATTAAAAAACTTAGAAGAGATAAATAATAAGTTAGATGAGATGTATGGAGCAAGTTTCGACTGTGGAATAGATAAAACAGGAGATAACCAAATTTTGAAATTTTATATGGAAAGTATAAATAATAACTTCTTGCCTGAAAACGAAAACTTGTTAAAAGAAAGTATAGAGGTTTTATTTGACCTTATTTTTAATCCAGAAACTAAAAACAACTCATTTAAAGATGAATATGTAAATAGTGAAAAAGAAAATCTAAAACAAATAATTCAAGGAAAAATAGATAATAAAGCTAAGTATGCATATGAAAGATGCGTAGAAGAAATGTATAAGGGAAAGCCATTTGGATTATACAAATTTGGAAATATAGAAGAACTTGAAAAAATAAATGCAAAAGATTTATATGAATATTACAAAAAATTAATAGCTGAATGTAAAATTGATATATTTATTTCAGGAGAAATAGATGAAAGCATAGAAAAAGATGTAGTAAACATATTGAAATTGAACGAAAGAGAGTCTGTGTACAACAAAAAAAGTGAAGAGCTAGAAGAAGGAAGAAATACACAAACAATTGAAGAACATAAAGATGTATCACAAGGAAAATTAGTAATTGGTCTACAAGTAGGAAAAAAAGATAAAGATTCGAAATATTCAGCAATAATATATAACGCTATATTAGGGGGAACACCAACATCAAAAATGTTCCAAAATGTAAGGGAAAAAGCACATTTAGCCTATGTTGCTGGATCAAATTATGTAAGACAAAAGAATAATGTATTTATAAGATGTGGCATAGAAATAGAAAATTATCAAAAAGCACTTGATTTAATAAAAGTACAAATAGAAGATATGAAAAAAGGCGATTTTACAGAAGAAGATATAAAAAATGCAAAAACAAGTATTATATCAACAATTAAAGCTATTCCAGAGGAACAAGATAGTGAAATTACTTATAATTTTGGACAAGAAATATCAGGTCAAAAAATGAAATATGAGGAATATGAACAGAAAATAAATGAAGTAACAAAGCAAAGCATAATTGATATAGCTAATTCAGTAAAAATAGATACAATATATTTTCTAGGTTAATTAAGAGAGGAGAAGAAAAATGCAAATAATAGAAAATTTAAAGGTAAAAGAAAAAATTTATACTGAAAAATTAGATAATGGTTTAACTGTTATGATAATTCCCAAACATAATACAATGAAAAAATATATAATATGGTCAACACATTTTGGCTCAATTGATAATCATTTTATAAATCCTAAAAACGGTAAAGAAGAAGTGATACCAGATGGAGTAGCACATTTCTTAGAACATAAAATGTTCGAACAAAGAAATGGAACAAATAGCTTAGATACTTTATCAGCCTTAGGAGTAGATGCAAACGCATATACAACAAATGATCATACAGCATATTTATATGAAGCAACTGATAATTTTTATGAAGCATTAGATGAATTTATGGACTATGTACAAAATCCTTATTTTACAGATGAGAATGTAGAAAAGGAAAAAGGAATTATTGCTCAAGAAATAAAAATGTATGACGATTACCCAGATTGGCAAGTTTATTTAAATGCAATTAAATGTTTATATAAAGAAAATCCAGTTAGACTAGATATAGCAGGAACTGTAGAATCAATATCAGAAATTACACCAGAAATATTATATAGTTGTTGTGATACCTTCTATAATCCAGCAAACATGGTAATGGTAGTTTGTGGAGATTTTGAACCAGAAGAATTATTAAAAGAGATAAAAAAGAGAATAATAAAAAATGAAAATTATGGAGAAATAAAAAGGATATATCCAGCAGTTGAAACACAAATATTTGAAAAAGAAAAAGTAGTAAAAATGGATGTAAATAATCCATTATTTACAGTCGGATTTTTAGATAAAGTTGGACAAGAAAATATAGTAAAACATCATATTTCAATAGAAATTTTACTAGAAATGTTATTTGGAAAAAGCTCAGAACTATATAGAAAATTATATAGTGAAGGATTATTGCTAAGTGAACCTCAATTAGATTATGAATTTACAAATAATTATGCACATGTTTTAATAACAGGACAATCACAAGAACCTAGAAAAGTAATTGAAGAATTAAAACAAAAAATAAATCAAATAAAAGAACAAGGAATTGATGAGAAATTATTTGATAGAACAAAAAAGAAAATATATGGAAGATATATAACAGATTATAACTCTGTAGAAGACATTGCAAAAATGTTTCTATCAGACTATTTTAAAGGAATAAATAGTTTTGAATATTTAGAAGAATATAATCAAGTTACAATTGAGAGTGTAAAAAAAGTATTAGATGAAGTATTAAGAGATGAAAATATGGTAATTTCAATTGTAGAAAAGAAATAAAAATCAAAATATCCCGTCGCTTGAAATCAAGCGACGGGATATTTTGTTACTTGCTGTGCTTAGGCAAAGCCATGAGCAACAGCAAACCTGCAATAATTAACATTGCAGTTGTAGAGGATGCAATCCAGCCAAGGATTGCGGGGATGTAGTGCAGAATCATTATGATTACTACAACCACAATCCCGATGTGCAGCAACCGCCAGGTCCAACCATGCCAGTGCGGAGGTACAGGACGTCCGACGAACTTCTTGCACCAACACCAAGGTTTCCAGCAGAAACCATGGCCGTGAGGACCAGGAACCTGCCAGTTACCCAGAGGCTTAGCACCGACGGCTTTGCCAATAATGTAAATGACGAACAAGGTAATGATAATTTCAGACATACAAACACTCCTCAAAATATTAAATGTGCGACTCCACTCTGGAGACCTTACACGGTGTAAGGATTTTGATAATTAAATTATACTACAAAAAAACAAAAAAATCAATATGTATACTGAAAATACTGGAAATAGACAAAAAATATATAAATAATGCAATACTAAAAATAAAAAAGAGAAAAAAAGTCTATATGTAAAAATATAGAAATAGATTTGTAGAAAATTTAAAGAAATTATAAAAAATAGATGAAAAATAAAACTAAAAAAGCCCAGGAATACAGTACTTTCCTTGACTATAATGTAAAAATATGGTATCTTTTATATAGAACTTAGTTAAAAAATCTAAAATACAAATAAGAAAAAGACATATAAAGTTAAAAGGAGAAAAGATATGTTAAATGAAGAAATTTGTAAGAAGAGAGAAGAACTAAATCGAAGCATAATAGAAGGAAAGGATTATAGTATTATATATAAACTAAGTGTAGAATTGGACGAGCTAATTGCTGAATTTTATAGAAAAGATAAGAAAAATGAAGAAAAATATACATTATTTAGAAAAAAATGTTGCAAAAAGAAATGAAATATTGTAAAATGAAAATAAGAATGTTTGAAAAAAGGAGGAAATCAAATGAAAAATAGTACAAAAATTAAAAAAATTTTGATTTTATTTGTAGTATTTGGAATTGCGTTGACTCTAGTCTCAAACACTTATGCAACAACGCCAAGTAGTAATGTAGAGGATTGGGTTTTAAATATGAGTGCAGCAGGAGCTGGATTTGAAAACTCAATTATAACGATTGCGGGATTTTTAATAGCTATTATTAGAATAGCAACAATTATCGTAGCAGTTATAATGATGATTATAATAGGGTTAAGGTATATGAGTGGAAGTATAGAAAGCAAAACAGCAGATAAAAAATTGATAATAAAAATTGTAGTGGGCGTAATTGTTATGATATCTGTTAGTGGAGTTGTTGAAATAATTTTCAAAAATATATATACAGAAGGATAAAATAAAAGGAGAAGAAAATGAAAAAAATATTGAAGATTTCAGCTCTGATTATTTTAATAATATTATTATTAGGATGTAGTGTTGAAGCTGTAGATTTGAATATGGGAGTAGCAAAAAATTTTGCTAATCATGGTAAATCATCATTAATAAATATGCAAGGACTATATTACGTAGTAAATACTTTATATGGAATTGTAATGACAATAGCAATAGCAATAGCATTAGTAAGAGGGGCAATGATAGCATTTACAATTATAACAGGCTCTTTGGAGGAAAAAGTAGATGCAAAAAAGATGATAATAAATTATGTGTTTTTAGTTGTGATTTTAGCAGTTGGACCTGCAATTCTTCAAGTAATAATGAAAATGATGAAAAGCAAATTATGATAGACATTAATGTTCTCAGAAAATGAGAGTTAAAATATAGAATTAAGAAATAAAGGAGGGAATATTATGAACAAAACAATGAAAATATTAACTGTTATGTTATTAGCTATTACATTAGTTATGTTTTTCTCAAGCAATGTATTAGCAGCATCAACTTCAAAGGCAAGTGGATTAATAAGTAATATTGAAAAAGCTACTAATGATGCAGAAAGTAAAGTCGATACATCAAAATTCGTATCAACAGCTGGTAAAATAATAGTACTATTAAGAAACTTCTCAATAATAGCTGGTGTTATACTTATAATTGTATTAGGTGTTAAATATATGATGGGAAGTGTAGAACAAAAATCTGATTATCAAAAATCTTTTGTACCATTAGTAATTGGTATTATTCTTGTAATTGGAGCTACATCAATTGCATCATTCTTGTTTAGTTTAATGTAATAAGATATGAAGAGAAGGTAGAGATACCTTCTTTTTTTTATATTCTTAGGAAAGTCATCTATGAAATAGTGAGTTTCCTTAGAAGATAATTATGGAAGAATTAAATTTTCTTATGTGCCTTTGGCACTTAGAAAATGTTATTTTTGTTTTTATGCTAAAATATTACAAAAATATTACAAAAACATGACAATTGTATGAAAAATAACATAAAAAAAGATAATATGATATAATAAATATAAGATTATTATAAAGTAACATATGAAAGGAAAAGTTTATGAGATCGTATTATTTACCAAGAGAATATAAAGGAGAAGGAAGAATTTTATATATTTTCTCTATAAAATCACTTATAGCAACAGTAATAGGTGGAACTGCAGGACTTTTAATAGGAAGCATATTAGGAATGCTTGGATTAGGAAAGGCACTAGTACCATTAATGCTCGTCTTTGGAGGTATTGGTTTTGTAATAACAGCTGTTAAAATGCCAGATTCAAATAATTTTGAAATCACAAGGAAAACTGGTGGTGAAAAAATAGATGATGTTATAAAAAGATGGTTTGCATTTAAAAGGAAACATGGAAGGATATATTTATATGTTAATAAATCAGAAGTTGTAGATACAAAGGAGGAGAAAAAATAATGAATAATAGTCAAATGACATATATTTTACAAGCAATTCTAATGATATTAGGAGTAGTACTTGGAATATTACTTATTGTTTTAGTGGTAATAATCGCAAAAAAAATATCTAATAGAAATATAGAAAAAAAAGAAAATAAAAAAAATAAAAAGAATGAAAAAGTATCGGCAACTGCTGGATATAATAAACAATCAATATTTGATTTTATGGAATTTGATAGAATTGAAGATAATATGATTATTCAAAAAGATAAAGTAAAGTATATAATGGTTATTGAATGTCAAGGAATAAATTATGATCTAATGTCTGGAATTGAAAAAGTAAGTGTTGAACAAGGATTTATTCAATTCTTAAATACACTTAGACAAAGCATTCAATTATATACACAGACAAGAGCTGTAAACCTAGGAAGTAGCATAAGTACATACAAAGAAAAAGTTACAGAAATAGGAAACAAATTAAATAAAATGGTAGCTGAATACAATCAAATGGTTAATTCAAATGTAAGGATTGATGAACAAGAACTACAAAGATTACAATTTGAAATTACAAAACAAAGAAATTTATATGAGTATGGAATTGATATTGTAAATAATACTGAAAAAATGAGTTTAAATAGAAATGTGCTTAGAAAATATTATTATGTAGTTGTTCCTTATTATGTAGAAGATATTGGAGATTCTAAATATGATTCAGAAGAATTAAAAGGAATGGCATTTTCTGAATTGTATACAAACTGCCAATCTATAATACAATCTTTAGGTGCATGTGGAATACATTGCAAAATATTAAACTCTAGAGAACTTGTTGAACTATTATATGTAGCATATAACAGAGATGAATCAGAAGATTATGATGTAGAAAAGGTATTACGTTCAGGATATACAGAATTATATACCACAGCTCAAGATGTACTTGATAAAAAAATGAAAGAACTAGATAAAGTTATAAATCAAAGAGCAAAAATATTAGCTAATAATTCAATTAGAGATGCAGTAATTGAAACCAAAAAAGAAAAAATGGTAAGAGAAAAAGAAGAAAGAATGAACGACCTAATAAATGAACAAGCAGAAAGAATGGTTAATGCTAATAAAACTTTTTTAGGTGCTAATTTAGCTAGTAAAGCTATTGAAAAAATAGAAAAAGCAAAGACAGAAAGCAAAGGAGGAAATGAAGATGGCAAGAAACAAACAAGAAGAGCTACAGGAAAAAGAAAGCAATAAAGAAGATACTTTGCTAAGAAAGAAAAATATCAAGGAACTAATTGCACCATCAGGAATTGATGCAAGAGATATAGACAGATTAGAGATTATATCAAATACTAGAAGATATGCTAGAAGCTTTTTTGTATCATCATTACCAAGAATGGCTTCTTTCCCGGATTTATTTAGAGATATGTATTTATTTGGTGATATTAATACATCAGTATATATAAAACCAATAGACGAGGCACAATCACAAAATACCTTAAATAAAGTTATTAATGAATTAGAGGTTGAAAGATTAACATCTTCAGACAGAGGAGATATAAATAGGGAAAGTTTGGTGGCTCAAAAGAAATCAGAAGCAGAACATTTTAGAGATGAAATAGCAGCAGGATTTAATAAATTATTTGAAGCATCTGTAGTTGCTACTATATTTGCTTATGATACAGAAGAACTAGATAGATATACAAAATTATTGTCATCAGCAATGTCAAAATCACTAGTAGGAATAAAAACTGCATGGGCATTACAAGAAGAAGCATTTCAGTCAAATTTACCATTAATGAAT
The DNA here is from genome assembly GCA_934183325.1 of uncultured Clostridia bacterium. GTDB lineage: Bacteria > Bacillota > Clostridia > TANB77 > CAG-508 > CAKPSH01. The sequence goes on along the minus strand of CAKPSH010000009.1, from coordinate 45,977 downwards.
GATAAATTAAAAAGAACACATACATTCGATAGAAATTCAATGGGAACAGTTTTCCCATTTACAACTTCAGAAATAGGACATCCAACAGGAGTACCTATTGGATTTAACAAACAAACAGGAGTACCGATTTTATTTGATAATTTTCATAGTTCATTAACAAATTATAATATGGTTATATTTGCTAAATCTGGTGCTGGTAAATCTGTTACTATGAAGATGTTAATCTCTAGATCATCAGTTCTTATGGGAATAGAAAGTTTAGCACTTGATGCAGAAGGCGAATATACAGTTGTTGCAGAAGCATTAGGAGGAATAAATGTAGTTTTAAGTCCAAATTCTAAAACTGTAATAAACTTATTTGATATTGAACCAGAAAGAGCAAGAGATGAAATAACAGGAAGAGATAGAGTGGTACTTAATGTTGAAAATAAAGTAGAGGATGTTACGCAGGCTTTACTTACGATGGCTAAAGGTAGTACAAGAAGTACGGAGGTTAATGAACTTACAAAGCAATTGATTGCAGAATTGGTATCAGAAGAATATCAAAGTTTGGGAATTACCAATGACCCAAGTAGTTTATATAAGATGGCTTCAAATGGAATGATTAATGGTGATATGTTATCAAAAGAGAAAAAATTAATGCCAACAATTGGTTCATGGTATAAAAGACTTGAAAGAAAATCAAGAGAAAATACAAATGAAGCATATAAAGATCATTATAGTTATTTATTAAAGGTTATGAGACAGTATGTAAGGGAATATAATGGACAAATGGCATATTTTGATGGACAATCTACATTTGAACTATTAGATGGTGCACCATTTATAAATCTAGATATTTCACAGCTTGAGGAAAGATTTGCAAGACCATTAGCACAACAAATTTTACTTTCATGGATTTGGGAAAAATATGTTAAGAAAAATAGTGAGGATAGAAAAAAAGCTTCTAAAAAAAGAGTTATAGTTGATGAAGCGTGGATGCTATTGCCATTCCCAGAAGCTGTAGAGTTTTTAAATACAATGGCAAGACGTGCAAGAAAAAGAAATGTCTCTTTAGCTATTATTTCACAGAGATTTCAAGATTTCTATGAAAAACCTGAAGCACAAGCAGTATTAACATCATCAGATACGAAAATGTTCCTAGCTCAAGATAAATCAGAAATTCAATATTTAAAAGAAGTATTTAAATTATCAGAAGGTGAAGCAAATTTTTTAATTACTTGTCAAAGAGGAGAAGGACTTTTAAAAGTAGGGCAGGATACAGCAATATTAAGAATTGTCCCTACAAAGAAGGAATTTGAATTTGTTGAAACAAATGTAAATAAATTGGTAAATAAAGAACAAGAATCATAGGAAAAATAATGTAAAAAAAGATATTATTATATGTAAACTATGGAAGTTTTATCATAAATATGATATAATTTAAATAGTATGGGTAATAATATCTTTTTTCAAATTATTAACATCTGATAAATTAAATTCAAAAATTGAAATAAAAGTTTGAAATAAATCAAACAATATTAACTTGAGAAAGGAAAATAAATATGAAGAAAATATTTGATTTTAAAAGTGCTCTAACAAAAGTAGCTTTAATTATGGCTATAATCATTTTGTTTGAATTTGTTATGAGTAGACCAGTAAAAGCAGAAACAGCATCTTTTGGTGGTACTTTGTTAGAACCAATTGTAAGCTTTATGGCTTTTCTAGGTGATGGTACTATATCGATTATGCAAAGTGCGTTACTAGGAGAAGATACATCATATATATATGTAGATTTATCAAAAGATGGAACATTTTCACTTACAAATTTAATTAGAACAGCACTTGAGGCTGCTGTTGGAATTGGTGCGGCATTAGCTACTCAAGCGTTGCTGGCATTTGTAACAGGAGGAACATCACTTATTGTACAAATAGTAGCAGTTGGAGTTGGAGCAATAGGTGTTTTAGGAATGAATGCAGTTTATTATTCAACACCGTTAGGAACAATGATTTCAGCGATGTTTGGTGATTCTTTTGTATATTCAAGTGTTGCAATAACACCAGAAAATATATTAAATAACAAAATGTCTTTCTTTAATGTAGATTTCTTCAACAAAGCTAAATACAGTAGTGAATCAACAGATGGAACTAGACAAGTTCAGTCAGCAGTTGAGTCTATACGTAATGTAGTATCACAAGTATATGTAACAGTAAGAGATATAGCTCTTATTTTAATGGTAATAATAGGAATTGTTTTAGTAATAAAGATGTTATTAGAAAATAGACCAATGGAAAAAAAGAAAATAACTGATTTATTAGTAAATTGTATAGAAGGTTTGGCTATAATAATAATGATGCATTATATAATGTATATTTTGGTAAATATTAATAATAGTATTGCTAGTAGTATAAGCAATGTAACGGAATATAGTTCAGAGGATGAAGCAAAGAGTAATCTAAATAATGGAACTGGAAAACCTGATGAAAGTAAAGGAACACCAACAGGACAGCAATTTGTTATAGAAGAAAAAGGAAGCAATAACAAAATTTATGAAAAATTTAAAGATTTAGCAAGTAATTTTGACGGAGATGCAATTGCAGACGGAAAATTATGGAATGTAAAATGCGAAGAAAAAGATGGAAAATATGTTACAACAATTTTAGCAAATAATTTTACAGAAATTGCAAGATATCGTATGCAAAAAGTGTATGATGTTGATTCAAATGATGAAGATAATAAAAGTACATCACTTGATCGTATTAGTTGGGGAATTGTATATATTTTACTTGTTGCAATTACAGTGGTTTATGTTTGGCTATATGCAAAAAGGGTAATTTATATTGCTGTTCTTACGATGTTGGCACCAATAGTGGGGGTAATGTTTCCTTTAAATCGTTCAGAAGGAGGACGTGCACAAACATTAAATTATTGGCTTAGAGAATATGTTGGAGCTTTAACAATGCAACCATTTCAATGTTTACTATATTCAGTTTTAATTGGTGGTGCTATGCAAATGGCATTAAATAATCCAATATATGCTATAGTAGCATTAATTTCAATGGTAACTCTAGAGAGATTTATTAAGAGTTTGATAGGAATGCCAGAATCTAATATTGGAGGTTTAGGAAAAGCTTTAGGAGAAACAACAAAAGGAATAAATAATATGACTAAGGCTGCTAATAAAGTAGTTGGAACAATGGCGAAGGCAGGAGCTGCTGGAGCGATCGCTGGAGCTGGATTAATAAATAAAGGAATTGATGCAGCAGAGGATGCAAAGAATTCAGTTATGCAGGGATATAACGAAGAAGCTGGAAAGATTAGAACAAAGGATGATGCAGGAAAATTAGATGAAGGAAAAGATAAAAAAGAAAAATTGAATGATCCATTACAAGCATATGATCCATTACAAGCTGATATAGATGCGTATACTGATAAAGAAGCAAATTTATTAAAGGATGGAGATAAAAAGCCTGAATCAGGTGTAACAGAAGAAAACTTTGATCCAGAAGCTATGGGAATACCACCTGAAATGGCAGATGAAATTAGAGAGATAAATGGATGGGGAAAAACACAAGATGCAGGGTTAGATTTATATGAAGGTGACGAGAAAAATAAAGAAGGAGAACTTGATGAAGAAGCTACATTAAGTAACTACTTGGCTGAAGGATTTGGTCAAAACGATAAAGGAGAGTTCTTTAATCCATATACAGACGAATATGATCCAAATTATAATCCATTAAATGATGCTGCATTCAGAGTTGATAAAGATGGAAATCCTTTACCATTAGAAGAAGGAAAAGAGAAAGCAAAAGCAAGTGATAGTGAAAATTTATTTGAAAATAAACTAGATGAAGAAGCAACATTGCAAAATTATCAAGATGCAGGATTTACTAAGAATATAGATGGTGAGTATTTCAATCCATATACAGATGAATTTGATGCAAGTTATAATCCATTAAATGACCCAGCATTTAGAGTTGAAAAACAAAATGCAGAAAATGAGAATACATCAAGTAAGGGAAAAGCTATGGCAAGTGATAATTCTGCAAATGAAAAATTCTTAGGTGGAAATGGAACAATGGATGCTTATAGTACACCTGATGGAAATATAAGACTAAATAGAACAAATGGGCCTATGGAAAAGGATAATTCTGTACAATCTGGAAATAAAAATGCAAAACATGAAGGTAGAGCTCAAGCAAGCAATAATACTGTTAATTTTCCAGGAAATGGTACTCCTGATGGAAAAGATCCAATGGCAATGGCAATGGCAGCAAATAGTGGTATAACACATACGACAGTTGGTATAGGAGAAGCAAAACCAGGTAAAAGCAGTAATACAATTGAATTCTCTTCAAGTACAATGTCAACAGGAGGTGCAAGTACGTCAAATGCAAGAGGAAGCTCTTCATCTTTGGGAAGTGTTGCCGGTGCAACTAGTATGCCTGATGGAAGTAATAGGGGAGAAAGAACGAATAAAGCACAACCAAGTAATTCGTCTGTTAATATAAGTGAAAAAGCAAATAGTTCTTCAAGTAATTCAAGTGGTACAGAAATCTCATATATTGGAAATAACAGTAAAGTAAGTAATTCAACAGTTGAAGCTATTTCAAGTTCATTTGAAAGAAGTACATCATCAAATGGAAATAGTGATAGAAAAGTTGAAGTTCAAGCAAGTAGTGAACCAGAAATTACATATACAACAAATGAATCAACAAAGGTAGAGCACAGTTCACCTGAAATAACATATTCAGGAGAGAGTTCATCATCAACTTCTGATTTTGTTGCAAGTACATTTGGAAGTATATCATCAAGCAATTCAGAAACAAATGTGACCAGAAGTACTTCAAGTGAATCTGAAACAAGTAGACCTCAAACAACCTCAAGAAGAATAAATACTTCAAATGCAATTAGAGATAATTCATCTAATTCTGAGAGAACTGTAGAGGTGCAGAGAGATAGAGATGTAGAAGTTACATATACATCAAATGAACCAAGTAGAACAGAAACTTATGATAGTGGAGCAACAGTTACATATACAGACAATGGTGGAAGCGAAGAAATATCTTATGGAGGAACTCCAACAGTAGAAATTACAGAGGGAATGCAGAAAAATTTTATGGAAACAGCAAAAAATGCGGGTATTGAAATACCAGAACAAAAAGAGTCAAGTAAAATACAAGACACTATTACTAGTGGAGCAGAAAAAATTGCAAATGTATTTAATACAGTAGCAGATGTATCAAATACCGCAACAAATATAACAGAAAAAGTTACAAATACAATGGGAAAAACATTAAGCGGTGATGTTGTTGGAGCAGCAACATACGTTGTAGATTCAGTTTCATCAGGTGTTAATAGTATTGGCGGAAGAAAAACATCAGGAAGGACATCAAATACAACAAGTAGTAATAATGAGGTTCATGTATCAGAAAAAAGAGAAAATCCACAATATACTGAAACAGTAGAATATGTACAAAGAGAAGTTCAAAATATGAACAAAGAAAAAATTAATGTTGTTATAAATCAATGTACTAGATATAAAATAAAAGATAAGATAAATATAGGATTTGTTGCAGAAATGCACAATAGAAATAATAGAGAGAATCCAGAATTAACTAAAATGGCAGCAATACTAATTGACGCAAAAAGAAAAGGTACAAGTTTAGAGGATGTTAAGGATATGTTAGAACATTCTGATAAAATTAATAACAGAGAAAGAGAGTTATTAGCAAAATTCTATGAAAAAGCTAGGTAATAATTAAAAAAAAGAACCAATTAATATGAGTGTATTAATTGGTTTTTTTTTCTATTTATGTTATACTAAAATAAAAAGAAAGGGAAAAAAGTAGAATGATAGAAATAAAAAATTTAACCAAAGCATATAGAAAAAATGCTAATGTATTAAACAATATAAATTTAACAATTGAGAATGGAAAAATATTCGGATTTATAGGTCCAAATGGAGCAGGAAAAACAACAACAATAAAGATGATAACAGGAATTTTAGAACCTGATAAAGGAAAAATTTTAATTGATGGTATAGATATAAATAATAAGCCAGTAGAAGCTAAGAAAAAAATAGGCTTTGTACCAGATGATCCTAATATGTTTTTAAAACTTACAGGAAGAGAGTATCTAAATTTTATGGCTGATATATATGAAGTGAATTTTGAAGAAAGAAATGAGCGTATAAAAACATTAAGCAAAGAATTTGAAATATATGATAATTTAGATGATAAAATAGAAAGCTATTCACATGGTATGAGGCAAAAAATTGTAATAATTGGAGTATTGGTTCATAATCCACAAAATTGGATATTAGATGAACCACTAACTGGGCTAGACCCAAAATCTGCATTTGTTTTAAAAAATATGATGAGAGAACATGTTAAAAGTGGAAAATGTGTTTTCTTTTCAACACATGTTTTGGAAGTTGCAGAAAAATTATGTGATAAAATAGGAATAATAAATGAAGGAAAGATAATATTTATAGGGACATATGAAGAATTAAAAAGAAGATATAGTGCAAATGCATCTTTAGAAGAATTATTTATGGAAATTACAAGTAAAGAAGAAAAGTAAGGAGAATTAAAAATGAAACATAATAAAAAAATTACCAGCTTATTAAAAATAATGTTTAAGAATTCTTATGATTTGTCAAATTATATAGATGAAGAAACTAAAAAAATAAATAAAAAATCTTCAAAAGTATGGGCATTATGGATAATCACATTTGTAGTAATATATATTAGTTATGCATTATTAAATTTTCTAAAAGACGCAGGTATACAATCAATATTTTTAGGAATATTTTTCTTTGCAATGCAAACAATGATAATATTTCAATCAGCAATGATATGTGGAAATATCCTTTTCTTTTCTAAAGATAATGAAAATTATTTATATATGCCTATTTCAACAACAGAGTTAATCATAAGTAAATTAGGTGTAGTGTTTAGCATAATTATTGGTGCAGTGTCTTTAATTATGGGACCAGCAATATTACTCTATGGTATAAGGACAATTCAACCACTGTTATTTTTTATTTTACTCCCAGTTGTAATAATCCTTATAACATTTGCTTATTCTTTGATAGTGACAATAATTACTATTATTGTTACACGAATATTTAAATTTATAAAAAATAGAAAAATATATCAACAGATTGTAACGACTGTAATAACATTAATGGCTTTTATTCCTCTTTTATCTGTTGTAAATATACTAAATAATGCAATACAAGTTGAGGGAAAGATTTCGCAACAGACAATTAAGGGGTTATTGAAATTTATGCCAGTAACTAATATAGGAATAGATATGTTAACAAAGTTAAATTGGAATTCTTTAATAGGACTTTTAAAATTAATTGCAATTTGCTTTGGTATATTTGTTATCTTTTTGATAGTGGGAAAAATTTTATATTTAAAAAATGTATTAACTATAAATTCGATATTTGTTAAAAGCAAAAAGAAAAAAAAGATAAAAATAAAAAATACAAATAAAAAAAGTGGTAATAAATATTTAGCTTATGTAGCAAATGATTTAAAAACTATATTAAAAAATCAAACATATTTTACAAATTATATATATAAAATTTTAATAATTTTGGTGATCGCATTACTAGTAGTTTTTTCATTTGCACAAGCTATAGAAAAATTAACATCAACTATTGAGACTACGATAGATTTAAGTTTAACGTTTGAAAGTTTCTCGATTGTAATTGGAATAATTCAAATATTATTTACATTTTCAACCGTATCGTTAACTGCAATTTCTAGATATGGGAAAACTGCAATAATTTTAAAATATATTCCGATAAAGCAAAGGACACAATTTTCATTAAAATTAATACCAGGAATATTAATAAATACAATAATTGTGATAGTTACTTGTTTTGCTAGTAATAAGATACTAAAAATCAATACTGTATGTAATGTTGGAATAATTACTATTGGAATGTTATTAAATGTTATAAATTGTTGTATTTTATTATTAATAGATTTATGGAGACCACAATTGAATTTTGAAAATGAAATAACGGTTATTAAGCAAAATGATAATAATATCTTAAAATATATATTAGCGGTAGTAGTTTGCTTTGTACTTTGGTATTTAAAGGAAGTAACAAAGAAGATGGATATTAATAAATCTATATTAGTTGAAGGAATAGTATTCAGTATAATTCTAGGAGTAATATGGTATATAATAGTGAGAAAAAAAGAAAAGTTATTTAAAAACATATACTAATTAGCAAATTTGACAAAGTAATTATAGAAAAAAATGTCAAAATATGTTATAATTAAAGATAGAAGTGTAAAAAAAGAGAGGAAAGTGATTTGTATGGATAAAAAAATTATAAAAATATTAATAGCGGTAATAGCAATAGTAGTTATTATGATTTCAATAGTGACTATAATTCTAATACAAACCAAAAGCAATACAGATGGAGCAGAAGAGATTATGGGTGAAGATGTTGATGAAGAAGAATATAAAATTGCAAAAACAAATAATGTTATAGAGTTTGAAATAGCAAGAAATCTAATTCAACGATATATAAATTATATTGAAATGAATAATACAGAAGCTATAAATCAAATTTCTGAAAATGAGATTAAGTTTAATTTGAAAAAAGATGGAAATACAGATTTTTTTATAAATGAGATGTATGGAATATCTTTATATAGTGAAACAAGATATTTTATTAAAGGAGAAACATCAGCAGACAATGAAGAGTATTATATAGTATTGGATGTTGATTTTACAAATAACACATATAGATTACAACAAATTACAATAGATAAATATAATGAAGAGATTAATATGGAACATACAGAAAGTAATACAAAGGCCATTTCAATAGAAAAAAATAACTATAATGAAAACAAAGAAGTAGGAATAGATGAAACATATAGTTTACTTAGCGGATATGTAAATCAATACAAATCATATTTAGACAAAAATTTAGAAAAGGCATATGAATTACTTGACGATGAATATAGAGAAAAGAAATTTCAAAATTCTTATGAAAAATTTGTGAAATATATAAACAACATAAAACAAGAACTAAGTTATAAGGAAATGATGTCATATACTAAAAATAGTGACGGATATGAAGTAGAAATAGGAGAAGAAGATAGCTTTATATTTAAGACAAATGAATTAGGAAAGTATACAATATTACTGGATAGTTATACAATAAAAACGCAAGATTTCATTGATAAATATAATGAGTTAAGTGCTACAAATAAAGTTGGAACTAATATAGATAAAATATTTAAAATGCTAAATAATAAGGAATATGAACAGATATATGATTGTTTATCAGAAACATATAAAGCAAATAATTTTGAAACATATACAAAATTTGAAAATTACATAAAAGAAAAATTCTTTAATTATAATTATGTTGGAGAATTAAAAGTTCAAGAAGAACAACAATATTATTTGGCAAATATCATATATTCAGATGGAATTGGATCAGCAGCAGAATATAGAAAAGTATCAATTATAATGAGATTAGATAATGATGCAGAATTTACAATAGCATTTGCAAATGAAGAATAGTAAAGAAGGAAGTGAAAATATGCAAAGATTAATTTTAAAATGGTACCAGGATAATAAAAAAACAATATGGACTGTAATATTAATATTTATTTTAGTAACAGGAGCAATAGGCATATTTAATAGGTTTTATAAAAATAATAATTCTGAAAAAAATACTAATAACGGATTTTTAAAAAATGAAATAAATAATGAGATCTCAGGAAAATTGGAAAGTACAAAATCATTAGTATCTGATGAAGGAGTTTCAAAAGATAACTTAAAGAGTGATACTAAAATAATAGATGAGTTTTTAAAATATTGTATGTCAAAAAAGTTTGATAAAGCGTATCAATTATTAACAGATGAATGTAAAGAAGTAAAATATAATAGTTTAGAAAAATTTGAAAGTTTATATTGTGAATCAACGTTTGATGATTCTAAATCATATTCAATACAAAATTGGGAAAATAGAACATATCAAGTAAATATTAAAGAAGATGCACTTGCAACAGGAAAGATAACAACAAATACTCCTAGTATACAAGATTATATAACGGTTGTGGAAAAGGATAATGAGAAAAAGATAAATATAGGAAGTTATATTGGAAGAAGAGATTATAATAAATTGAAAGAATACGAAGGAATGACTGTAGAAGTAAGATATAAAGACATATATATGGACTATGAAATTTATAACGTAAAAGTTACAAATAATACTACAGGTACAATTTTATTTGATGATGAAAAAAATATAAATTCAATATATTTGGAAGATGAAAAAAATATAAAAGAAAATGTACTTACTGGAGAAGTTCTTTACAGTGATATGAAGATTGAAAGTGGACATTTTAAAACTTATGATTTTAAATTCGCAAATGCATATTCTACAAGTAGAAAAATTAGTGCAATAGTTTTTGAAAGAGTTACAATGAATTATAATGAGGAAAATGAAAAAAATGATCTAACAAAAATAATTATAAATATATAGGTAAAGGGGGGAAGAAGAGATGAAAGAATTATTTCAGATGATAGCAGGACTTGTTGCGAAAAAAGCTGTAATAATTTCAACAGTTGTTGTTGTAACAATGGTTGGTTTTTGCTCAAGTTTATATGTAATACAGCTAAAAGATGGAACATATGATGATAGTACTACATATAAAGGAAGTAATGTACCATATATAGTTCAAGATGCAATAGGAAATATATTTAGTGGTGAAGAATCAATGGATGAATTGGGAGAAATTCTTACAACAAAGTCACCTAGTGGACATGGATGGACATTGGCTTATAGAGATGATGATGACCAAATAAAACCAATTGACTTGGATATAATTGCAGATAAAATAATAACGAAATGTCAAAAGAATCATACAGTATTAGAAAACTATATTAAAGATGTTAAAACAATATCAAAAGATGGGAAAACATTACGTACTTCAGAAACGATAAAATTAATGATTAAAGCACAATTAGTAACACAGTATCCAGACTTAAGAAATAAGGATTATATAAGAACAGCGGTAGGAACAGATGAATTACAAGGATGTATAAAATTTATTAGAAACAGATATGATAAAGCATTAACATTAGAATATATTCCATTAGGAAAAGAAGATGACGAGGGAGAAACAACACTATATGGGTTAATAAATAAAGCAAATAAGAAAACCGCAGAACAAGAACTTGGTGATGGATATACAGGAAAAGATAAAGTATTTAATTATTTCTCATTAGATACATCAGGAAATTTGATTATTGCAGAGGAAGAAAGAACAGATACAAAAGCTGCTACTGCTGATTATATAGTTGGTTATGCTGAAGAGGAAGTTAGTGAAGAAGATTATAAAAGTTATGTTTGGTCAGATAGAAATAATAGTAAAATTGTCCAAGTAAGATGGAACCCACAATGGAAATATAAGATTAAAACAATAAATTATAGTACAGCTGTATCAAGATATACGATGCCTTTTGAATATTTATGGGCATTTCTAGTATGTGGTAGAGATGAACAATTTATAAGAGATTTTGCCAACTATGTATTAGATTCAGAAATAGATATAGGAATTTATGATAATATAGCAAGTGAAGAATCAGAGGCTATAAAGGCACAAGCTAATACAAATACATGGACAAGGCATAAAACAATTACAAAAACGTTTACAAATGGAGTATTAACATCAACAATAGATTCAGGTTGGAAGCAACCTTATGAAAAAGCTCTAAGAGTGCCTCGTCATGCTGAAGTATCAAGAAAAATGGAATACTTTGATACAATTGAAATATCAATTATAACAGCGAATATTTGGTCAATGAAATTTTATGAAATTAGATCATATATAAAACCTGAGCATTCAAATCCAGATTTAGCAAAATTTGTTGTTGAAAGAAAAGATCCTGATGATCCTGAACAATTGTGGGGACCAGATATATTAGAAGGAACGAGTTCAAGTAGTAGTGTAATATCAATAGAACCACCAATAATTGAAACAATAGAAATAGAAAAATGGAAGAGTATATCTATTTGGCAGAATCAAAAAGCAGAAACCTATGCAGATAAAGAACATAATAAAACACAGGACAGAGTTGAATATTATTATCAGGTATCAAGAACGGGAACAATAAAGAAAGATGATAAAACTGTTACTGATGGAGATGAGTTTTATCCAAATTTTTGTACATTATATAATGAATCAGGTCAAGAAAAATACAATTTGGAAAACTCAATGCAATGGTTCTTTGAAGTACTTGCAAATAATTCTTCAACGGTAAACTTCTTACCTATGACTAAATATATGTTAAATAAAGCAACAGGAAAAGATTATGGAACAACAGCAGTAAACTTTAGCTTATATGATGGAGGAGATATAAGTAAAATTACATTTGCAAGCATAACGAATTCAAGTGGTGGTATAGATGTAAGTAGTGATAAATATTTTCCAAAATCAACTGAGCAATTTAGAAATGGTGTAAAAGCATATAGTAATCATCAAGTTTTATTACAATATGCAGATGCATTTATGGAATATCAAGAAAAATATGGAGTAAATGCTTTTTTTGCAGCGACAGTATCTGTTTGGGAGACAGGAGCAGGAACAACAGGACATGGTGCTGATGGAAAAAATAATATGTTTAATATTAGAAATAATTCAGAATTTAGAACATATTCAGATAAAAAACAAGGAATAGAAGCTTTTTATAAATTAATTTCTGGAGGAACATATTTTGGAGCAGGAAAAACTACAATTGCAAAGATAGGTTATACATATTGTCCAAATGGTGAAGTGTCTGGACAAGCTGATAGATGGATAAGAAGTGTACAATCTACAATGGTTAATATGCTTAAGAAAGCTAATATTGATATATCTTTAATTAATGATATGACAATCCAAGAATCAAAGAGAGGAGAAGCAAAAATTTATCAGGTTATATTTAAAGGTGTAACTTATACAACTCCAATAGATCTTGGAACTAGTGGAATTCATGTATCAAGCGAAGCAGGATTTAAGAGACAAGTAACAACAAATAATGGTACACAATACAGAATACACTATGGAACAGATATTGGAACATCAGGAAAAACAGGATATCCTGTATATGCTGCCGCTGATGGAACAATAGGTTTATGTGGATATCAGGATGCAAGTAACCACGGTAAAGGTTATGGACTTAGAGTTTATATAAATCATGGAAATGGTATTCAGACAATTTATGCACATGGTTCAGCACTTGCAGAAGGAATAAGACAAGGTGTAAATGTAAAAAGAGGACAGATTATAATGTACAGTGGAAATAGTGGAAATACTACAGGCCCACACTTACATTTCGAAATGAAAGCAGGTAGTTACAGATATGTAGATACTACAAATGCTATATGTGGATTAATAACAAACCATGGTGTTCTTTCATACTAAATAAAAACAGAAAAATATCATAAACCTCATACTTAAAAATATAATTTTAAGTGTGAGGTTTTTGTTATGAAAAAATATATAGTATATATATCAATTTTTATTGTGATGATAAGTATTGCAACTAAAATATATGCAGATGATTTTGAAGAAGAGGCAGAAGATACATCTTGGATATATGAAGAAATAGAATCAGCTAGTTCGAATAAAAATGGAGAACCAACATTAAATTCGAGAGCAGTTGTTGTATATGACAGAAATTCAAAAGATATAATATGGGGAAAAGATGAAAATTCAAGAAGAAAAATGGCTTCTACAACAAAAATAATGACATCAATAATTGTAATAGAAAATATTAAAGATTTAACTCAGATAGTAGAGATTTCAGAAAAATCAGCATGCATTGGTGGTTCAAGACTAGGACTATCAAAAGAAGATAAGATAACAGTAAATGACTTATTGTATGGATTAATGATGAAATCAGGAAATGATTGTGCAATAGCTTTAGCCGAATTTACTAGTGGAAGTGTTGGAGAATTTGTAAAACAAATGAACAATAAAGCAAAAGAGTTGGAATTAACAAATACACATTTTGTAACTGTAAATGGTTTAGATGAAGAAGAACATTATACAACAGCTCTAGAATTAGCAAAATTAACAGATTATGCATTAAATAATAAAATTTTCAGACAAATAGTTGGAACCAAGAATTACAATATTAGAATAAATGGATACACAAAGAATATAGGAAATACAAATGAATTACTTGGAAATTTAAACGGAGTATATGGCGTAAAAACAGGATTTACAAATGGAGCTAATAGATGTCTGGTAACCGCAATAAAAAGAGATAACATGGATTTAATTTGTGCAGTATTAGGAGCAGATACCAAGAAAGATAGGACTAAAGACAGTATAAATATAATTGAGTATGTTTTTTCTAATTATCAAATGATAAATATAGAGGAAAAAATAAAAAATGCATATAAAGAATGGAAAGATAAAAATAAAATAATGGTAATAAAAGGTATAAAGCAATATGCAGAAACAGAAATAAAAGAATATCAAGTAAAAGAAATTCCTGTATATAAACAGTATATAAACAAAATAGAAGTAGAAATAGAAAATCTAAAGGTACTAAATAGTCCTGTAATTAAAGGCATGAAAGTAGGCGAAATACAAGTAAAAGTAAATAAAAAAATGAAATTAAGTATAGATTTATTAACATATAAAGAAATAAGGAAGAAAAATGAAAAAAACTATTTATATGAAATATTATATAACTACAAGAATTATTTTGAAAAAATAACTCGACAAAATTGACTAAAAAGTCTTGACAAAAAAATATAAAAGTAATATTATAATACAAACAAAGTTTCTACAAACGGAGGTTTATTATGATATCAACATTACATATAAAAAATATAGGAATAATAGATGACTTAGTAGTTAATTTAAATAATGGTTTAAATATTTTAACAGGTGAAACAGGAGCAGGAAAAACATTAATAATAGACTCACTTCAAATAGCAACAGGTGGACGTTTTTCTAAAGACATGATAAGAAGAGGAGAAGAATGTTCATTTGTAGAATTAGCATTATATTTGCCTGAAAATGAGAACTCTATTGATGGAAATATTATAGTATCTAGAGAAATTCACTCTAACGGAAGAAATTCATGTAAAGTGAATGGAAGATTAGTAACTGTAAATGAGTTAAAAAGTTTTATGAAAAATTTAATTGATATTCATGGACAAATGGATAATCAATCAATACTTGATCAAACAATGCATATAAAATATTTAGATGATTTTATAGGAAAAAAAATTAAAACAATAAAGGATGAATATTTAGAATACTATAAAGGATATTGTAATGTAAAAAGTGAAATAAAGTCTAATTTTGGAGACGAAAAAGAAAAGCAAAGAAAATTAGATTTATTAAGATATCAGGTAAACGAAATTGAATCAGCGTCTTTAAAAATGGGGGAAGATGTAGAGGTAGAAAATATAAGAGAACGAATGATAAATTCAGAAAAAATCCGAGAAAATTTAAATGAAGTTAATTCAGAAATAGGGGATACAACAATAGACTCTGTTAGTAATGCTATAAGAGCACTAGAAAAAGTAGAAATTATAGATAACAAATATAGTGAAACTCTAAATACATTAAAAGGGGTATATTATGACTTACAAGAACTTTCTAGAGATGTAAAAGCATTTCAAGATGAAATGGATTTTGATGAAGCAGAAAAACAAAAGATAGAAGAAAGATATGATTTAATCCATGATTTGAAAAGAAAATATGGAAATTCAATTGAAGAAATTTTAAAATATAAAGAAGAAATAAGCACAGAAATAGAGAAAATAGAAAATTCAGAAGAATATATTGCAGAACTTAAGAAAAAATTAAATAAAATCATAGAGAAAATGAAAAATTTATCAGATCAAATTAATAAGATAAGAAGAGAATATGCTATAGAATTAGAAAAAAATATTAATAAGGAATTATTTGAACTGGAAATGCCAAATGCTAAATTTAAGATATCAATAAAGAAAAATGATGAAGAAATATTTTGGGAGAATGGACAAGATCAAGTTGAGTTTTTAATTAGTACAAATGTAGGAGAAGAAGAAAAAGAACTTATAAAAATAGCATCTGGAGGAGAGATGTCTAGAATTATGTTAGCAATAAAAAATGTATTAGCAAATGTAGATGAAGTGCCTGTAATGATATTTGATGAGATTGATACAGGAATTTCAGGAAAAGCCGCTAAAAGTGTTGGAGAGAAATTAAAACAAATATCAAAAACACATCAAGTTATATGTATAACACACCAAGCTAATATAGCAGCTAAGGGAGACTACAATTATTATATAAGTAAAAGAATAGATAATGGAAGAACCTTAACTAATATAAAACAATTAAATGAAGAAGAAACTATAAAGGAAATTGCAAGAATATCAAGTGGAGAGTATACAAAAGCTGCATTAGAACATGCTAAAGAATTAAGAAAATAGAAAAAATTTATCCTTATGTCGAAAATTAACAAAAAATGCAAAAATGCATAAAATAATTAACATAAGGAGGAATTGAATATGATGAGGTATATTGTTCAAGGGAATAAAATACTTAACGGAGAGGTAAAGGTATCTGGCTCAAAGAATTCAGCGTTACCAATATTGGCAACAAGTATATTAAATAATGGAATAACGAAGTTAAAAAATGTACCTAATATTTCAGATATAACAATAATGATACAAATTCTTGAAAAATTAGGTTGCCAAATTCAACAAAATAGTGATACAATAATAATCAATTCTAAAAGTATAGATTCATTTGAGATACCTAAAGATTTAATGCATAAAATGAGATCATCAGTTAGTATTGTAGGGGCATTAATTGGAAGAACTGGAAGATGCAAATTTACATATCCAGGAGGATGTGATATAGGAAAACGACCAATAGATCTACATCTTAAAGCTTTTGAAAAACTAGGTGTAAGCATAAAAACGGATGGAGATTGTATAAACTGTACAGCATCACATTTAATACCTAATGAAATAAAACTAGAATTTCCAAGTGTCGGTGCCACAGAAAATATTATGCTTTCATCAGTATTAATAAATGGAAAAACAATAATAAAAAATCCAGCAAAAGAGCCAGAAATAGAAGATTTACAAAATATATTAAATAAAATGGGAGCAAATATAAAAGGTGCAGGAACTGATAATATAATCATAGAAGGTGTAAAAGAATTAAGTGATGTTGAATATGAAATAATGCCTGATAGGATCGAAGCAGGAACACTATTATGTGCTGCTGCTGTATGTAAGCGGAAAAGTAAAAATTACAAATGCAGAACCTAAACATTTAAAGTCATTATTAGAAAAGCTAAAACAATGTGGATGCAAAATAAAAATAGAAAATAATTCAATATCTTTAAAAGCACCAATGGCATTAAAGGCAATAAATATTGAAACACAACCATATCCAGGATTCCCAACAGATTTACAATCAATAATTGTAGCGACATTAATTAAAGCTAATGGCATATCAAATGTGACAGAAAATATATTCGAAAATAGATTTAAATATGTTAAAGAACTTAATAAAATGGGAGCGTTTATTGAACAAAAAGATAAAAAATTAAAAATAGTTGGAGTTAATAAGCTTAATGGAGCATCAGTAGAAGCAATGGATTTACGAGGTGGTGCAGCTTTGATAATTGCAGCACTTCAAGTAGGAGAAAAAACGGAAATTAAAAATATAGAATATATTTTGAGGGGATATGAGGGTATTGATAATAAGTTAAGAACTTTAGGAGCAAGTATAATAACTAGAGAAGGTGAGTAAATGCCAAAGAAAAAGACTAAAGTTATTAAAAACCAGAAAATAGCCAAAGAGGAAAGAATAAAAAAGTATAGAATAATAAAATCAATAATTAAATTTATTTTAATTATAGGAGTATTAGTTGGAATAGGAGTTTTTGCTTTAACATCACCATTATTCAATATTTCAGAAATAAATGTTACAGGAGAAAGTAAAAATACAAAAAGTTTATATACAAGTCTATCTGGTATAAAACTTCAAGAAAATATATTTAATTTTAGAAAAAAAGATGTAATTTCAAATATAGAGAAAGAACCATATGTAGATAATGTAGAGGTAAAAAGAAAGTTACCAAGTACAATTGAAATTAAAGTTAAAGAAAGAACAACAAAATTTTTATTTAAATTAGATGAAGAAAAATATGCATATATAGATGAAAACGGATATGTGTTAGAAATATCAACCGAGAAATTGCCATTGATTGTATTAATAGGTTATTCAACAGATAGTGCGAAGATTATTCCTGGAACAAGACTTATAGATGATGATGTTGAAAAACTAAATGATGTATCGCAAATCTTAAATGCAATTAGTATTAATGAAATAAATCAAGAAATGAATACAATAGATATTACAAGTAAACACAATTATAAATTGAAATTCGAAAAAGAAGCTAAGGAAGCTGTACTAGGAGATATAAGTGATTTAAATACAAAAATGTTATATATGAAATATGTTTTAAATGAACAAGAAGGAGTACCAGGAACAATATACTTAGAAAAAACAAAAGTATATTTTTCTCCTAAGTAGTATATAGGAAGGGATAAAGATGGATTCAAAAAGAGTAGCTATAACATTAGGTGTAATGTGTGCATTATTAACGTCAGGTATAATTATTCAAGTAAATACAATTAAAAATAATTCTATAGAAGGAACGAGTTCAATAAGAACTGCAAACAGCGAATTGAAGGACGAAGTCCTAAAATGGAAAGAAAAGTATGAGAAAAGTTATCTAGAATTACAGTCAGCAGAAGAAGAACTAGATGATATGAGAAAAAAAGCAACAAAAGACAATACTGAATCAACTGAAGTAGAAAAAGAATTGAAGAAAATGAATATGTTACTCGGACTTACAGAAGTTAAAGGGGAAGGAATAATATTAACAATTTCTGATAGTAAGAATGCAAATATTAATGATGAAAATTTATCAAATGAGTTAGTACATAATACTGATATAATTGAATTGGTAAATGAACTAAAAAATGCAGGGGCAGAAGCAATATCAATAAATGGACAAAGAATTGTTTCGACTTCATATATTAATTGTGTAGGATCTGTTATAAATGTCAATGGGGAAAAAGTAAACTCACCATTTGTAATTTCTGCAATTGGTAATAGTGCAAGTTTGAGTGGAATTGAAAGACCAGGTTCATATATACAATATATGAAGGAAGACGGAATTACTGTAAAAATTGAAAAGTTATCAGTGGTAACTATACCAAAATATAAAAAAGTTTTAAACTCAAAATATATGAAAAATATAAAATAATTGAAACTAAAAGATATGAAAGGCAGATGTGCTTATGAAACAGAAAAAAAAGATAGATAAGAGGCAATTAATAATAGCAAGTGTACTAAGTATAATGTGTTTTTTGACAGTATATTTAATATGTATTCAATTTAAAACAGTAGATAATATTGATGTAACAGAACTAGAAACAATGAGAGAAAATGAATTAAGGACAGCACTGGCAGATTGGAAAAGCAAATATGAAGAAGTTACTACAGAATATGAAGCTACTAAGGAAAAAATACAAGAATATAATAACAAAATAGAAGATGATGAAAAAGCAGGAGAGCTGTTGGCAGATGATTTGGAAAATGCAAAAATGTTATTAGGTTTAACTGATGTTGAAGGAGCAGGAGTTATAATTACGATAACAGATAATAGTGAAAAACAAGTGGATTCGACGGACTTATTAGACTTAGTAAATGAATTAAATTCTGCAGGAGCAGAGGCAATATCAATAAATGGACAAAGAATTGTGCCAATGACAGATATTTTCGATGTTAATGACTTTGTAGTTATAAAGGAAAAGAGAGTAACATCTCCTTATATTATAAAAGCAATAGGAGATGTTACATATCTTCAAAGTGCATTAAGTATAAAAAAAGGATATTTAGATGAGCATAAAACTAATGGATATACAATTTCTATAAAATCTGATGAAAAAATTACTATAAACAAGTATGATGGAGAGCTAAAATCAGATTATATAAAATAATAAAGGGAGAGATTAGAATATGATAGTTATCGCAATAGTATTAGGTTGTTTAATTGGAATAATATTAGGAATAAATGCACCCATAATTTCTTATACATATTCAGGGTATTTGGCAATTGCAATTGTTGCAGCTTTAGATTCAGTATTTGGTGGAATTACATCAGCATTAAAGGGAAATTTTGATTTTAAAGTGTTTGTTTCAGGATTTTTTGGAAATGCAATTTTATCAAGTCTATTGACATATTTAGGAGATCGATTAAATGTTGACATATATCTAGCAGCAATTTTTGTTTTTGTAAATAGAATGTTTATTAATTTAACAATAATAAGAAAATATTTAATAGAAAAAATAAGTAAAAAAAATAAAAAAAATGTCTAAAAAAGGAAAAGCACAAAGAGTAAAGGATACAGCGATTTGTTACAACAATATTGCTAAAGTATTACAAAAATATTACACAATTCTATTGACTTTTCACGTAAAATATTATATTCTTTTAGACGAAAAAAATATAAAAATTGGAGGAAAAAAAATTGGCAATAGGTGATATAATTGTCGGCTTAGACATAGGGACTTCTAAGGTATCCACTATTGTTGGAGAAGTCAATAATTTTAATCAAATTGAAATAATTTCTTCTACAAAAGCTAAATGTAAAGGAATTAGAAAAGGAAAAATTATTGATGAGGATGAAGTGGCTCGAGCAATTGCTAAGACAATTCAAGATGCAGAAGAAGAAGCCAATTTAAAGATAAATTCTGCCTACGTAACGGTTCCAGGGAAGTATATAACTATAGTACAAAATTCAGCAACAAAGGATGTAAAAGATAAGTATGCAGGAATATCAATAAAAGATGTTGGTGCAAGTTTAATGATAGCAAAAGATATAGAGGTACCAGAGGGAAAGACAGTTATAGATGTAGTACCTGAATGCTTCATATTAGATAATGGAAATATAGTTCAAGACCCTATAGGGGCTTTTAGTTCTACTTTTACAGTAAGGGTACAAGTAGTACTTCTTGATAAGGAATATTTAAAACAACTATCAGCTATTTTTAGAAAAGCAGGAATTGAAAAAATAGATGGTATGGTTCCAATAACTTTAGCAGAAAGAAATTTGGTTCTTGATAGAAATGAATTAAATGATAATATTTTGCTATTAGACGTTGGAGCTGGAAATATTGATATAGGAGTTTTTGAAGGAAATAAGTTTGTATATACAAATACCATTCCTTTAGGCGGGGATACCATTACAAGAGATATATCCTTAGTATTAAATATAAATGAAGAAGAAGCTGATAAATTAAAAAGACAATATGGACTTGCCTTAAAGTCTTTCATTGACAATGATAATGAAATCTTTTTAAATACATATATTGGTGATTCAAAAAATAAAACAATCAGAAGTTCAGAATTAATTGAAATTATAGAAGCCAGAATTGAAGAAATGTTTTCTCTAGTAAATAAAGATATAATGTCTCAGGGGTTAAAACCAAGAATCAATAATGTAGTACTTACAGGGCAAGGTATAACGAATATAAACAAGAGCGATGTAGCTGGGAAGATAACACTGAATATTCCAGTAAAAATTTCAACCGGAAGATTAGTAAGTACAATTAGACCAAGTTATAGAACAGCATATGCATTGGTAAGATATATTGCATCTAAACCATTTGCAAAATCAGTATCAAGCTCAATAGATAATTCTAAAGAGGAAAGTATTTTAAAAACGGTTTTTGAAAGAATGAAAGAATTCTTTTATAGTTAAAATTAGGAGGTAAAAAGATGTTAGAATATAATGATGACGACATAAATAGAGCAAATGATGGCTGTGCAGTTATTAAAGTAATAGGAGTTGGTGGCGGAGGAAACAATGCTGTTAACAGAATGATAGATAATGGAATAAAAGGTGTTGAATTTATTGCTGTAAATACTGATAAGCAAGCACTACAAATATCAAAAGCTAGTACGAGAATACAAATAGGAGAAAAAATAACTAGAGGTCTTGGTGCAGGAGCAGATCCTAATGTTGGAGCACAATCAGCAGAAGAAAATAAATCAGAAATCGCTGAGGCTTTAAGAGGAGCTGATATGGTTTTTGTTACTGCTGGTATGGGTGGTGGAACAGGAACTGGTGCAGCACCTACAGTAGCAGCATGTGCAAAAGAAATGGGAATATTAACAATTGGTGTAGTTACAAAACCATTTACATTTGAAGGTAAAAAAAGACTTGCACAAGCTGAACGAGGAATAGAAAGCTTAAAAGGCAAAGTAGATACATTAGTTGTAATACCAAATGATAAATTATTACAAATAATAGATAGAAAAACATCAATTATAGATGCATTTAGAATGGCAGATGATGTTTTAAGACAAGGTGTTCAAGGTATATCAGATTTAATTGCAAATCCAGGACTTGTAAATCTAGACTTCGCAGACGTAAAAACAATAATGATGAATACAGGAATGGCACATATGGGTATAGGTAGAGCATCAGGAGAAAACAGAGCAGAAGATGCTGCAAAACAAGCTATTCAAAGTCCACTATTAGAGACATCTATTGAAGGAGCAAGAGGAGTTATAATCAATATAACTGGTTCAAGTTCTCTAGGATTACAAGAAGTTAATACAGCAGCTGAATTAGTACAAAGAAGTGTAGACCCTGAAGCAAATATAATTTTTGGAACAGTAATTGATGAGTCATTAGAAGATGAATTATTAATAACAGTAATTGCTACAGGATTTGCTGAAGAAGAACCAAAAACTCCATATTCAAGAACAACAACTGATAATATAGTATCAAAAGCTTGGGAACAAAAAGTAAATCCAATACCTGCTTCAGTAGAAAGTGCTAATGGAAATTCACAAGATTTGGATATACCATCATTTTTAAGAAAAAATAGAGGTTTAAATAAATAAGAATAAATGCAACCTGGCTATAAAAGTTGGGTTGTTTTTTGTATAGGAGGAAAAAATATTATGGAAATAATACTTGCATCACAATCTCCAAGAAGAAGAGAATTAATGGATTTACTAAAAATTGATTATACGGTAATGCCAAGTGGAGCGGACGAAACATTTGAGGAAGGTTTAGCAATTACAGAACAGTCAAAAAGATTAGCATATATAAAAGCTAAGGAAATATTTAATAAAACAAATGGAGACAGAATTGTAATTGGTTCAGATACAATGGTATTAAGGGAAAAAAATATATATGAAAAGCCAAAAAATGAAGCAGATGCTATAAGAATGTTAAATGAATTAAAAAATGATTCTCATCAAGTTATAACAAGTTTATGTGTACTTATTCAAAAAGGAGAAAAATTCAAAGAATATTTGGATTATGATATGGCAGAAGTATATTTAAAAGACATGAGTGAAAAAGAAATAAAAAATTGGGTAAAAAATGGAAATCCATTAGATAAGGCAGGAGCATATGCAGTACAAAGTGAATTTTGTGTTTTTGTAGATAAAATAAATGGAAATTATACAACAGTAGTTGGATTACCAATGCATAAACTTTATGACGTAATTAAAGATTATATTTGAGTTTAATTATTGATTTTTCTAATATAAAGATATATAATTACTTATAACTTAATATGGAATATTATGGAAAGGAATCATAAATTGTATGAATTATAGTGCATTAGAAGAGAGTATAGGTTATTCTTTTAAAAATAAAAAATTAGTAGAACAAGCATTTATGCACACATCATATGCGAATATAAGAAATATTCAAAGTAATGAAAAATTAGAATTTTTTGGAGACAGTATTTTAGAGTATATATCAAGTGAATATATTTATAATAATTATAAGAATTTAAAAGAAGGAGAAATGACAAAAGTTAGAGCTACTGTTGTATGTGAAGATAGTTTATATGAAGTTGCACTAAAACATAACTTTGATAAATTTATAATACTTGGAAGAAGTGAACAACATGCGAAAATCACAGGATTAAAGGCAATCTTAGCAGATAGCGTAGAAGCTGTTATAGCTGCCATATGTATAGATGGTGGAATTGAAGTGGCAAGAAGATTTATAATAGGCAATCTAAAAGAAGCAATTGAACAAGCTACTAAAAATGTTGGAATAAAAGACTATAAAACAGTTTTACAGGAAAAATTACAAGTTAATGGCAATGTAAAAATTACATATGAAATCATAAAAGAAGAAGGTCCAGACCATGATAAAAGATTTGAAGCACAAGTTTCATGTGAAGGTAAAGTATTGGCAAGGGGAGAAGGAAAAAGCAAAAAATTAGCTGAAATGCAAGCTGCTCATCATGCACTTGAAAAAATATCAAAGAAAGGATGATGAACTTGAAAAATTATACCCAATTTTATGCTGGAAGTTTAACTCAAATACCAGAGAATGAGTTAGAAAAATTCTTAGAAGAAGCAAATGAAAAAAGGAAGAATAAAAGAGTAGAAAAAATACATATTTCAGTTATACCAACAAAAATTTCAAAAGAATTTTTAACAACTTTAAAAAAACATAATGTCATAACAGTTGAACTAGAAATAAAAATTGCAAATAGTTTTATATTAAAAAAATGTAATTGTGAATTTAATTATGAAGATATAAAAAGAGCATCAAAGCTAATAAAAAAATGTAGAATGAATATAGGATATCAATTACTGGTAGGTTTGCCAGACAGTACATCAATAGATGAGCAAGAAAGTGCAAAACAACTAATAAAATTTAAACCAGAATTGATAAAGATATATCCAGTCCTAGTAATAAAAGGAACTGATTTAGAAAAAGAATTTAATCATGAAGAATATAAACCATTAACCTTACAACAAGCGATAGAAAGATGTAAGGAATTAATATATATCTTTAATAGAAAAAAGATCAGAGCAATAACAGTTGGAAATATTAATGAGAATGTAGTTAATAAAAGTGAAAAGGAAAATTTAAGAATAATTGCTGGACCAACTCATCAAGCTTTTCCACAATTAGTAGAAGATAGCATTTGGTATGATAGTATTGTTGGAAAAATAAAAAAATATAATAGTAAAGTAAAAGAAGTGAAAATAGAAGTACATCCAAGTAATGTTAACAATGTAATCGGATTTGAAAAAGAAAATGTTGAAAAAATAAAAGAACTTTATTCAGTCGATATAACAGTAACACCTAATGAAAAAATAAAGCCTGGAAGATCTGAAATGAAAGTTTTAACGATATATGAAGATTAAAATAAAAGTCAATACAAATATTATGAAAAATTATAATTGTATTGACTTTTTTTAGGAACGTTATTCATGAGATGTAAAGAACAATAAAAGGATTTTTAGTTGTAACAAACAAGGTATTGAAAAAAAGCGAAAAATCGTATATAATAGTTATGTTAAAAGAAAAGGAGAGTTTTATTTATGTTTCAAAAACTAGAAGATGTTGAGAAGAGATATGATGATTTAACAGTAAAAATTAGTGACCCTGCTGTTATTGCTCAAAATAAAGAATGGCAAAAGATGATGAAAGAACATGCAGAATTAACACCTATTGTAGAAAAGTATAGAGAATATAAGAAAGCTGAACAAGCTTTAAAAGATAGTGAAGAAATGCTATCAGATCCAGAAATGAAAGAATTAGCACAAGAAGAAATGAAGATAGCTAAAGAGAAAATATCAAAGCTTGAAGAAGAAATAAAAATATTATTAATTCCTAAAGACCCTGATGATGATAAAAATATAATTTGTGAAATAAGAGCAGGAACTGGGGGAGAAGAAGCTGCTTTATTTGCTGGGGAATTATTTAGAATGTATTCAATGTATGCTGAAAGAAAACACTGGAAGCTAGAAGTATTAAATGAAAATGAAACTGAACTTGGAGGATATAAAGAAATTACTTTTATGATTTCTGGAAAAGGTGTATATAGTAGAATGAAATTTGAAAGTGGTGCACATAGAGTTCAAAGAGTGCCAGAAACAGAAAGTAATGGAAGAATACAAACATCTGCAGCAACTGTTGCTGTATTACCTGTTGTAGAAGATGTACAGATTGAAATAAACCCAGCAGATATAAAAATGGAAGTGTTTAGAGCTTCTGGTGCTGGAGGACAACACATCAATAAAACTTCATCAGCTGTAAGATTAATACACATTCCTACAGGAATGGTTGCAGAATGTCAAACAGAACGTTCACAAGTACAAAATAGAGAATATGCAATGAGACTTTTAAAATCAAGATTATATGAAATAGAAAAAGCTAAACAAGATGCAGAATTAACAAATGCTAGAAGAAGTCAAGTTGGTTCAGGAGACAGAAGTGAAAAAATTAGAACATATAATTATCCACAAGGAAGAATAACTGATCATAGAATTGGAATGAGTATTTATCAAATGGAGGATTTCTTAAATGGAAATCTAGATGGAATGATAGATGCATTAATCACAGCAGATAGAGCTGAAAAGTTAAAAGGAGAATAAAAAAGACCTTATAAAGGTCTTTTTTTTATACATTATTTATTCTTACTTTTAAAATGTTCACAGTCTTCAAGTGATTCTTCAGTAAAATCACTAATTGCTTCTTGAATTGGTTTATCGTGATGACGATTTATATAATCTTTTAATGCATCAGCCAAACCTTTAACAGAATAGAAATCTTCTAATTCTGGATTTTTTTCTAAAATATTTGATGCAATAAACATATATTGTTCGTTGTCTAGATGATGATGCCCAGTATTTTCATTACCATCAGCTTCTTTAATAGTCAAATCATCACAACCTTTTTTGGTGTGTTCAGCAATTTCAGAAAGCGAGTTAGTAGAACGGTATTGACCTCTTTCTGGATCTAAAGTATCTTGAACTTCTTTAGTAACAAAACGAGTTGTATTTGTTTCAAGAGGGATAGCCATACATTGATTATTATTAGTTCTATCAATAACTCCATAATGAAATTTCAAAGTACCAGCTTCTCCATAAGAAACTGATAGCATAGCCTCTTTTCCTGTAGGAGAAACGAACCTATACATAGAACGAACTTGGACTCTATCAACAGATGAACCATCTCTGTTAGAAGCATAAATTTCACGAGAAGGATTTAAACCATCTTGCTGAGAAAACATATCAGCTTTTTCTAAACTTCCGTCAGGATGTTTAATCAAAAAAGTGAATTTAGAACTAGATTGATTACCTGCAATAGAAGTAGAATCAACACATACTAAAGAAGCATTTTGGTCAGCAATTCCTAAAAGATCTCCTAAGGTATATCTATCATCAACTCGTGTACTTAATTTTGTTTCTTCACGTATATTAGAAGCTTCTAATGCTTTTTTATTATGTTCTAATTGTTTAGAAGATTGAGAGTATTGAAAATTTTGATCTTCATGTACTTTTGTTTCTTTTTCATCATTGATGCGAATTTTACTCTCATCAAGTTCTTGATTTAATTTTATAGAAGAAGTAGATGTTACAATAGAATTGTCAGTTGATTCTAATTCTCTAATATATTCTTTTTTTTCATTATTAAGTTCATCAAGAGAAACACTATTTTCATATATAGTTTTCCATAATGAATTAATTTGATTTAAGAATTCAGGAGGTCTATCTCGATATTCTTTAGCAACAGTTAATTCATCAGGTCTTATAAAAATAGCTAATAAATTATTATTAGAATCATAGAAGTGAATGGTATCATCTGATTCACGTTTAGCAAATACTTCTAATATTGTTTTATTATCTTTAATATAACCAATTGATTTTTTACCCATAATTAAATTTCCTTTCAAACTTTATTACAAAACAATTGTACCATATTATATAATAATAGTCAATGAATGTAAAATATGATGAAATAATAAAAAGAATATAGCAGAAAAATTTCATTGACTTTTTTTGTGTAATAAATTATACTTGTAATACTTACTGAAAACAAAAAAGGAGATCTTTATATGAAAATAATGTTTGTATGCACAGGTAATATATGTAGAAGTGCTATGGCAGATGCTTTTTGCAGAAAAAAAGCTCCAGAATTAGAAATATTTTCGTGTGGAACAGATGCAGATACAGGGTGGAAATGCCCAGAAAATACAATTGAAGCTATGGAAGAATATGATATTGATATGAGGAAACATAGAGCAACTAATATAATGGAATCTAATATAAAATCAATGGATTTAATATTATGTGCAACAATTAATCATAAAAGAAGAGTAATTAGCATTTTCCCTGAATTATCAGATAAAACATATACTATGAAAGAATATGCAAGATTAGATAACAATGGCAAAGATATGAATATAGATGATCCATGGGGATACGATTTATTTACATATAGAAAATGTGCTACAGAAATAGATAAAGTAACAAATAAAATAATTGAAAGAATAAGAAAAGTAAGCTAATTCACCAGAAGGGATTGAAAATAATGGATAATTTAATAGATGGATTAAATGGAAAACAAAAAGAAGCAGTATTAGCAACAGATGGACCTTGTCTAATTATAGCAGGAGCAGGAAGCGGAAAAACAAAAGTGCTAACACATAAAATTGCATATTTAATAAAAGAAAAAAATATAATGCCATGGAACATTTTAGCAATAACATTTACAAATAAAGCTGCGAATGAAATGAAAGCAAGAACGGAAAAATTAATTGAAAATGCAGCAAATGATATGTGGATAGGAACTTTTCATTCAATATGTGTAAGAATGCTTAGAAAATTTATAGATAGAATAGGTTATGATACATCATTTATAATATTTGATACATCAGATCAAAAAAGTTTAGTAAAGGATTGCTTAAAAACACTAAATATTGACGATAAATTATTTACAGATAGAAGTGTAATGTATGAAATAAGTAATGCTAAAAATGAAATGCTAGAACCTGAAGACTATGCAAACAGAACATTTGGGGATTTTAGAAAAGAAACAATAGCTAAAATATATGCATTATATCAAAAAAGACTTAAAGAAAATAATGCAGTAGATTTTGATGATATTATTAATTTAACAATAAAAATTTTAATGCAAGAGCCAGAGGTTTTAGAATATTATTCAAATAAATTCAAATATATTTTAGTTGATGAGTACCAAGACACAAATAAGGCACAATTTACATTAATAACATTACTTGCAGCAATGCATGGAAATATAACAGTGGTGGGAGATAATGACCAAGGAATATATTCATTCAGAGGTGCAGATATTTCTAATATTTTAAATTTTGAAAAAGATTTTCCTGGAACTAAGATAATTAAACTAGAGCAAAACTATAGATGTACAAAAAGTATTTTAAATGTTGCTAATGCTGTAATAAAAAATAATCCTGCAAAATATAAAAAAGAACTTTGGACAGAAAATGAAGAGGGAGAAAAAGTAACAGGGTATAGAGCTGATAATGAATATGATGAAGCAACTTATGTAGTAAATCAAATATCTCATTTGAAATATCAAGAAAAGTTAAGCTATTCAGATTTTGCTATTTTATATAGGATGAACGCACAGTCACGTAGCATAGAGGATATTTTAAGAAGAGAAGATATTCCATATAAAATAGTTGGAGGTTTGAAATTCTATGAAAGAAAAGAAATAAAAGATGCACTAGCATATTTAAGATTAATACACAATCAAAATGATAATATTAGCTTAAGAAGAATAATTAATGAACCCAAAAGAGGCATTGGAAAGACAAGTTTAGATAAAGTACAAGAATTATCAGAGCAAACTGGAAAATCAATGTATGAAATTATTAAAAATTCAGCAGAATATGGATTAAATAGAGTTTATTCAAATTCAAGAGAATTTGTAGAACAAATCGAAAGTTTAATTGCAAAAAGAGATAACATAGCAATTTCAGAATTATTAACATTAACATTAAATTTAACGGGCTACACAAAGGCTCTTGAAAATGAAAACACAATTGAAGCACAAGCTAGAATAGAAAACTTGGAAGAATTATTAACAGTAACAATGGAATTTGAAAAAGAATCAGCTGAAAATACATTAGCAGAATTTTTGGAAGGCATAACTCTCGCATCAGATGTTGATGAGGTCGATGAAACACAAGAACAAGTAACTTTAATGACATTACATAGTGCGAAAGGTCTAGAATTTCCAATTGTATTCTTAGTTGGAATGGAAGAAGGAATTTTCCCAGGATATAAGTCAATTCAAGAAGAAGCTGGTCTTGAAGAAGAAAGAAGATTATGTTATGTTGGAATGACTAGAGCCAAAGAAAGATTATTTTTAACATGTGCAAGGACTAGAACAATTTTTGGTTCAACTTCTTGTAATGCTATTTCTAGATTTATGAAAGAAGTCCCAAAAGATATGCTTGAAGGATATGAAGATATATTTGGAACAAAACAAGAAAATGAAAATAGTAATGATACTGGTTATAAGTGGGAATATGGAAGAAAATCAAATAGTGAGGTAAAAACATATAGCACAATTGGAACAAATGCTTTTGCAAATTCAGCTAAAGGTGTAGCTAATACGAATTTTGGATTTAGAAGTGCAGAAAGTTTCTTAAATAATTTAAATAAAACTTCTATAAGTGATAACATTGATTTAACCAAATACAAAGCAGGAGTAAAAGTATATCATAAAAAATTTGGAGAAGGCATTAT
Source organism: uncultured Clostridia bacterium (assembly GCA_934183325.1). Lineage (GTDB taxonomy): Bacteria > Bacillota > Clostridia > TANB77 > CAG-508 > CAKPSH01. The sequence continues at coordinate 15,352 of CAKPSH010000009.1, read as the reverse complement.
AAACTATGTTGAAAAAGAAGGAGAAGATTATAAAGTCGATATAAATTTTGCAAAAGCAGGACATAAGAGATTAATGGCAAAATATGCAGGATTAGAAATAATTTAATAATAAATAACAAATTTTGGAATAAGCCCTAATTGTAAAAAAACAATTGGAGCTTATTTTATATTTAAGGAAAACATTTATGAAAAGATATTGAGAATAAAATATAAGCTATAAATGATATAAATGAAAATGTTGGAAAGTCTAGAGAAAATTATTTTATTATAATAAAAAAATGTATAGATTATGAAAAAATGCAAACAATAATAAAAACAAAAGGAAAGGATGTTAAAAATGGCAAACTTAACTCAAATAGAACTTCAAAATTTAAAACACTTAATAAACCTACAAGATATTTCATATCAAAAACTAAATACCTATGAATCACAGGCAGTAGATCCACAAATAAAACAAATCTTTAATAAGTCAGCACAAGATGCATTAAATATAAAGCAAAAACTAATGACGTTTTTAAATGAAAATTAAAGTTATTGAAAATGGAGGAAAATTATGGATGAAAAAATAATGGTAAATGACATTTTAAATTCTACCAAAGCAGATTTAAATATATATCAGCAAGCAATTTCAGAGACTGAGAATATGCAATTAAGAAATGCATTTCAGCAAATAAGAAACGATTTTGAAAGTTCACAATATGAACTATTTAAAGTAGCTCAAACTAAAGGGTATTACAAAACAGCAGAAACTGCAACTACTCAAGAAATTGCACAAGTAAAATCAGAAATTGAACAATAATCATAAAGCACTTACTCTTTAGTAGGTGCTTTAACAATACTATGTAGTTTGACAAAATCAATATATTGGTGTAAAATTAATGGTATTATAAAAGGGGGATTTTATGCCTAATAATAGAAAAACAATTGAAAGTATAATAGTAAAGAATCAATTATACCTAGCAATTATAGCGGTAATATTAATTGTACTATGTATTCAAAATATATATTTTATCATACCATCTATTATATTATTTGGACTTATAATTATATATACATATTGGATTGATAGTAAAAAAACGAATGAAATCACACAACATATAGAAGAATTAACATTTAATATAGATTCAACAGCTAAAAATACATTAGTGAATTCGCCATTTCCTCTAGTTATTGTGGAAACTGATGGCAATATAGTTTGGAGAAGCATAAGTTTTGTAAATGAATTTGGAAATGTAGATATAAAAAATATCTTAATAAATCTTTCAAAAGAAATAAAGAAAGATTTAGAAAGTAAAGAAAAAGAAAACTCTATAAATAAACAAATTAAAATTGAAAAGAAAAATTACAAAATAATAGGAGAATGTATAAGAAAAAGACAAAAAGGAATAAAAAAGAGAACAGAATATGTTGTAGTATTATATTTTATTGATAATACAAAGGTTATAGAAACAAAACAAAAATATGAAGATTCAAAAACTTGCATAGGAGTAATATCAATAGATAATTATGATGAAACCATGAAAGGAATGACAGCTGAAGAAAAACCACAAGTATTAGCAGAATTGGAGAAAGTAATATATAAATGGGCAGAAACAACAAATGGCGTAATTATAAAAAATGAAAGGGATATATATACAATTATATTTGAACAAAAATATCTTAAAAAAATTAAAGAAAATAAATTTGAAATACTTGATGAAGTTAAGAAAATTGAAATACGAGGACCATATCAAATAACATTAAGTATAGCAATTTCACAAGAGGGAGAGACAGAATACGAAAAATACAAAAGTGCAATGGCAACATTAGATATTGCTTTAGGTAGAGGTGGAGACCAAGCTGTAATAAGAAACAATGGAAAATACAGTTTCTTTGGAGGAAAAAGTGTTGAAGTCGAAAGAAGAACAAAAGTAAAAGCAAGAATGGTGGCACATGCAATAGAAGATTTAATGCAAGAAACAGATAGTATAATGGTAATGGGACATACAAATGGAGATATTGATTCAATTGGGTCAAGTATAGGTATATATAAGTTTGGAAAAAATCTTGGAAAAAATGTAAAAATAGTAAATAATACTTATGGGGCAACATTGCAAGAATTTATTGAAACAGCAAAACAACAAGAAGGTTACAATGAAGCATTTATTGATAGAACACAAGCATTAACATTGATAAATGACACCACTTTATTAATTGTAGTAGATACAAATAAGAAAAATTATGTTGAAGTACCAGAGTTACTAGAAAAAGCAGGAAAGATAGTAGTAATAGATCATCATAGAAGAAGTCCTGATTACATTGAAAATGCAACACTGACATTTCAAGAGGTATATGCTTCATCAGCCGCAGAACTGGTAACTGAATTATTACAATATACTACAAATGAAGTAATACTTTCTACTTTTGAAGCGGAAAGTTTATATGGTGGTATAATGGTTGATACAAAGAACTTTACGTTTAAGACAGGTGTTAGAACATTTGAAGCGGCAGCATATTTAAGAAAAAATAATGTAGATATTATAAAAGTAAAAAAATGGTTCCAAAGTGATTTGGAAAGTTATAATGTTATTGCTGATGTAGTGAAAAATGCAGAAATAGTTAGAGATACAATAGGAATTTCAGTATATGATAAAGAAGATGAGAATTCAAATCTAATATGTGCTAAATCAGCGGATGAACTATTAACAATAAATAATATTACAGCATCATTTGTACTAGGAATTCAAAAGGATAAAATATGTATAAGTGGACGATCTATAGGAGATATTAATGTTCAATTAATATTAGAAAAACTTGGTGGCGGAGGACACATGGGAATTGCTGGAGCGCAGCTAGAAGGAATAACGATTGAAGAAGCAAAAAAATTATTGATTGAAAAAATTAATGAATATTTTGCTTAAGAAAAAAGGAGAGAGAATATATGAAGGTTATATTAAATGCAGATATTAAAGGTGTAGGTAAAAAAAATGAAATAATAAATGCGAGTGATGGGTATGCTAGAAATTTCTTGTTTCCAAAGAAATTAGCAGTACCAGCAGATGCACAAAATATGAATGTGCTAAATGCAAAAAAAGCATCAGAACAACATAAAAAAAATGTGGAATTTGAAGAAGCAAAAAAGACACAAGAAAAAATGAAAGAAATAGTTGTAAAGATTAAGACAAAAGCTGGAGAAAATGGAAAAACATTTGGAAGTATAACATCAAAAGAAATTTCAGAAAACTTAGAAAAACAATTTAAAATAAAAGTAGATAAAAAGAAAATAAGCTTACCAGAACAAATAAAAACTTTAGGAACTTATATAGTAGATGTAAAATTATTTGAAGGTGTTGTAGGAAAATTAACAGTTTCAGTAACAGAATAAATTACATAAAAAGGAGGATAGCTAGAAGCAAACTAGCTAAATTTGAAAGATGTCAGTATCAAAGGTTCCACCAAATGATGTAGAAGCAGAGCAAGCTGTATTAGGAAGTATGCTTACTGATAAAGATGCTGTTAGTGCTGCTATTGAAGTATTAAAAAAAGATGATTTTTATAGAGAAGATAATAAAGCAATATATGAAGCAATGATTAATTTATATAATAAACCAGAACCAATAGATATAATTACCGTTAAAGATGAATTACAATCAATGGGGAAATTTGAACTAGTTGGAGGACTAGAATATTTAGCAGATTTACCAGAAAAGGTACCAACAACGGCTAATGTAGAGAAATATATAAAGATTGTTGAAGAAAAGTCAATGTTAAGAGGATTGATAAAAACTTCAAATGATTTAATAAATTTGGGATATGATGAAACACAGGATGTAAATTCTGTAATGGATCAAGCAGAAAGAAAAGTATTTGATTTAATGCAAAACAGAAATCAGACAGGGTATTCAGCGATAAAAGATGTTTTAGTAGATTCATTTGCTCAACTTGAATTATTATATAACCAGAAAGAAGGAATAACAGGTGTGCCATCAGGATTCGCTGAATTAGATTTAAGAACAGCTGGATTTCACAATTCAGAACTTATAATTCTTGCAGCAAGACCAGCTATGGGAAAAACAGCATTTGCACTTAATATTGCAACAAATGTAGCAACAAGATCAAATATTCCTGTTCTGTTATTTAGCCTAGAAATGTCAAAAGAACAATTAGTAAACAGAATTCTATGTAGCGAAGCTATGGTTGACAGTAATAAATTAAAAACAGGAAAGATAGAAGAAAATGACTGGGTAAAGATAGTTGAAGCACTTGGCCCATTATCGGAATCAGAAATGTATATAGATGATACAGCAGGAATATCAATTACAGAAATAAGAGCTAAGGCAAGAAAATTAAAATTGGAAAAAAATATAGGACTTATTGTAATTGACTATTTACAGTTAATACAAGGCTCTGGAAATAGAAGAAATGGTAGCCGTGAACAAGAAATATCAGAAATAAGCCGTTCACTAAAAATATTAGCAAAAGAGTTAAATATCCCAGTTATTGCATTGTCACAGTTATCAAGAGCAGCTGAACAACGTAATGACCATAGACCAATGCTTTCAGATTTACGTGAATCAGGATCAATAGAGCAAGATGCAGATATTGTTATGTTTTTATATAGAGATGACTATTATAATGATGAAAGTGAGAATAAGAACATCGCAGAAGTAATTCTTGCAAAAAACAGAAGTGGTTCAATTGGAACAGCCGAACTTTTATGGATGTCAAATTACACAAAATTTGCAAATATAGAAAGATACAGGGAAGAATAAAGAAGGCATGAGGAAGTTCCTCATGCCAATAATTGTTTAAAAAGGTGATAATATGTTTAAGGAAAAAGTTTTAAAAACCATATATGATTATAAATTAATAGAAAACGGAGATAAAATAGTTATAGGAGTATCTGGAGGACCAGATTCAATAAGTTTATTGAATATATTGAATGAAATAAAAAATGATAAAAATATATTGTTAAATTTTAACATTGTTGTTGCTCATATAAATCATAATATCAGAGAAGAAGCAAAAGCTGACGAGGAATATGTAAGAAACTACTGCAAAGCAAATAAAATTGAATTTTATGCACTTAGTGCTGATATAATGAAAATAGCAGAAAGTGAAAGGATTGGAACAGAAGAAGCAGGAAGAAAAATTAGATATGATTTCTTTGAAAAAGTTTTAAAAGAAACTAATGGAAATAAAATAGCAACAGCACATACAGCTAATGACAATGCTGAGACGGTTATTATGAACATAATGCGAGGAAGTGGAACAGCAGGTTTAAAAGGAATAAGACCTATTAGAGATAGAAAATTCATTAGACCATTAATAGAAATAACAAGGGATGAAATAGAAAATTATTGTGAGGAAAACAAGTTAAATCCAAGGATAGATAAAACAAATTTTGAAAATAATTATACAAGAAATAAAATAAGGAACCTTTTGATTCCATTTATAAAAGAAAAATTTAATCCAAATATAATAAACAGTATAAATAGATTATCTGATATAGCCAATGAAGAAAATGAATATTTAGAAAAAAAAACCATTGAAAAATATAAAGAAATATGCATTCAAGAAGAAGTAAACAAACAAATTGTATTGGATTTAAAAAAATTTAATCAACAAGATGTTGTAATAAAAAAACGATTAGTTATATATACTATAAATAGATTACAAGGAAATGCACAAGGCCTAGGGAAAGTACATATTGATGATATTATAAAATTATGTAAAAATAACCTTGGAAATAAATATTTAACACCCAATAAGCATATTAAGGTATTAGTAAGAAATAAAAAAATTTTTTATTCATATAGTATGTAAATCCGTAGTAAAAGTATTGATACAGGTAACTTTCGACAAAAAAAGTTTTGGCAAAACTATTGCAAATAAGAAAATCTTGTGATACCATAATTACATTAAAATGACAACAAAAGAAAAAAACTTTTAACTAAATCATAATAGAAAGGATGAAAAAAATGAAAAATGGAATAAAGAGATTTGCTGGTTTTATAATACTAGGAATTATTCTTGTCGTGCTTGTGAGTTCGATAATCGATAATGAAGATAAAAAATTAGCATACTCAGATTTAATTAAAAAGATAGAGTCATCTGAGGTAACAGAAATAGAAATTGAAGCAAACGAAAAAACAGCATATGTAACTTTAAAAGGAGAAAATGTAAAAAGAGAAGTTAATATACCTAATATGGAAAGCTTTATGAGTTATATTAATGAATATCTAAAAGCAGGAACAATAACATTGGATCAAAAGTCAGAATCAGTATTTATTACAATTCTAAGTTTACTTTCACCATTTGGGTTAATAATCATAGCATTACTATTTTGGTTCTTTGCAATGAATACCAATTCACAAAATGGAGGATCAAAATCAGTAAGCTTTGGAAAAAGTAGAGCTAGAATGATGACAACAGCTGATAAAAACAAAATTACATTTGCTGATGTTGCAGGTGTAGATGAAGAAAAAGAAGAATTAGAAGAAATTGTGGAATTTTTGAAAAATCCAGCTAAATTTACAAACATGGGAGCAAGAATACCAAAAGGAGTTCTTTTAGTTGGACAACCAGGAACAGGAAAAACATTACTTGCTAAAGCAGTTGCAGGAGAAGCAGGGGTTCCATTCTTTATAATAAGTGGATCTGATTTCGTGGAAATGTTTGTTGGTGTTGGTGCTTCAAGAGTAAGAGATCTATTTGAACAAGCAAAAAGAAATGCACCTTGTATTATATTTATAGATGAAATTGATGCAGTGGGTAGACAACGTGGAGCTGGACTTGGAGGAGGACATGACGAAAGAGAACAAACATTAAACCAATTATTAGTTGAAATGGATGGTTTCTCACCAAATGAAGGTGTTATAGTAATGGCTGCTACAAACAGACCAGATATACTAGATAAAGCTTTATTAAGAGCAGGAAGATTTGATAGACAAATAGTTGTTTCAGCACCAGATGTATTAGCAAGAGAGCAAATATTGGAAGTTCATGCTAGAAAAAAGAGAATAGCTGAAGATGTAGATTTAAGAACAATAGCAAGAAATACAGCAGGATTTGTTGGAGCAGATCTTGAAAATGTTTTAAATGAAGCAGCATTGCTTGCAGCTAGAAGAAACTTAAAAGAAATTGGTATGCCAGAAATTGAAGATGCAATGGTAAAAGTTACAATGGGACCAGAAAAGAAAACAAGAGTAAGAAGTGAAAAAGAAAAGAAACTTGTAGCATATCATGAAGCTGGTCATGCTGTAGTTAGTAGATATTTACCAACACAAGACAAGGTACACCAAATTTCAATTGTTCCAAGAGGAATGGCTGGTGGATACACAATGTATAGACCAAGTGAAGACAAATCATTCATGTCAAAATCAGAAATGGAAGAAAATATAGTATCTCTATTAGGTGGAAGAGTTGCAGAACAATTAATATTAGACGATATATCAACAGGAGCAAGTAATGATATTGAACGTGCATCACAAATTGCAAGAGATATGGTATCAAAATATGGTATGAGTAAAACTTTAGGAGCAATAATGTTTGGCGCAGGACAAGAGGAAGTTTTCTTAGGAAGAGATTTAGCTCAATCTAAAAATTATTCAGAACAAACAGCTGCAATAATTGATGCTGAAACAAAGAAAATTATAGATGAAGCATATAGACGTGCTGAACAAATATTAAGTGAACATATAGATAAACTTCATAAGGTAGCAGGAGTTCTTCTAGAAAAAGAAAAAATCGATGGAGAAGAATTTGCAAGAATATTTGAAGAATAAAAAAGATGGCTTAGCCATCTTTTTTATATTCTTAGGAAAGTCATCTATGAAATAGTGAGTTTCCTTAGAAAATGTTATTCTTGTTTTTTAGTGCATAAGAAAAGTTATAAATGAAGAAATACCATATAATATAATAAAAAAACATGAATTTCTATATATGTGTAACTTTAAGAATTTGATTATTATATAAATATTACAATATTGTAATATTACTGTAACAATAATGTAATATTTTACAAAACAACAATAAAATATCTAAACATATTGATATGCAATAAGAATATAAGACATAAATAAAAATTTAATAATAATAAATAAAAGCATGAAAACGTTGATAGAGTAAGAATAAATCAATATAAATGAATAAAATTAAAAATCTTGACTTACAAGATTTTTTTTTGTATTATTTAGACACTCTAAAAGAGCTAAGAAATATTATTTATTTGGGGGTAATAAAATGCAAGTAGTAAAAAGAGATGGAAGAATGGCAGAATACAATAGAGAAAGAATAATAAAAGCAATTAGTTTAGCAATGATGCAAACACCAGGAGGAATAGATTTAGAATTAGCAAATAAAATAGCAGATGGTGTAGAAAAACAATTAGAAGGTAAAATACAAACAACAGTATATGAAATAGAAGATTTAGTTGAAAAAAAATTAATGGCATCTTCAAGAAAAGAAGTTGCACAAATGTATATAACATATAGATATAATAGAGATGTTGCAAGAAAAGCAAGATCAAAAGATATGTTCCTTGAAATTATAGAAACAAAATCAAATGACATTACAAGAGAAAATGCAAATATGAATGCAGATACACCAGCAGGAATGATGATGAAATTTGCAAGTGAAACAACAAAACCATTTGTTGATGATTTTCTATTATCACCAGAAGCAAGAGCAGCAGTAAAAAGCGGATATATACATATTCATGATAAGGATTACTATCCAACAAAGAGTTTAACATGTTTACAACATCCATTAGATAGAATATTAGAAAATGGATTTAAAGCTGGACATGGAAGTTCAAGACCAGCAAAAAGAATTGAAACAGCTAGTATATTGGGATGTATTTCAATGGAAACAGTACAAAACGAAATGCATGGAGGACAAGCAATACCAGCATTTGACTATTATTTAGCGCCATTTGTAAGACTTACATTTAAAGAAGAACTTGACAAAGTAGGAGATACAGTAGGAAAAGATTTAACAAAATATTATGATTATGAGGTAGAAGATTATATAAAGAAAGATTTGACAGGAATGAAAGGTGAAGAAAGATTTGTACAAGCAGCAGTAAATAATACAGTAGCCAGAGTACATCAATCAATGGAAGCTTTCATACATAACATGAATACAATACATTCAAGAGGTGGAAATCAAGTCGTATTCAGTTCTATAAACTATGGAACAGACACTTCTCCAGAAGGAAGATGTGTTATAAGGGAATTATTAAAATCAACTGAAAGAGGAGTTGGAAATAATGAAACACCAATATTCCCAATTCAAATTTGGAAAAAGAAGAAGGGTGTAAATTATTTACCAGAAGATAAAAACTATGATTTATACAAATATGCTTGTAAAGTAACAGCTAAAAGATTTTTCCCAAATTTCATCAATCTAGATGCAACATTCAATCAACATGAAAAATGGAATGCAAATGATCCAAAGAGATATGAATATGAATGTGCAACAATGGGATGCAGAACAAGAGTATTTGAAAATAGACATGGAGAAAAAACATCAATAGGAAGAGGAAATTTATCATTTACAACTATAAACTTTGTAAAGCTAGCAATTGAAGCAAATAAAGAAGCACAAAATCAATTAGGAATGAATTTTGAAATAGGAATTGGTAGTGAAAAATCAATGAATGATAAATTCCTAAAACTAGAGAAGAAAATATTTATGCAAAAACTAGAACAATATATAGGAGTATGTGCAAGACAATTATATGATAGATATACATTCCAATGCACAGCATTAAAGAAACAATTTCCATTATTAATGGCAGGTTTATGGAATGGTAGTGAAAAATTAGCACCAAATGATAAAGTTGAACCATTATTAAAACAAGGAACCTTGGGAATTGGATTTATAGGACTTGCAGAAGCATTAATAGTTCTTACTGGAAAACATCATGGAGAATCAGAAAAATCACAAGAATTAGGTCTTGAAATTGTTAGAACAATGAAGGAAGAAGTTGATGGATATTCTGATAAATATGATTTGAATTATTCAGTACTAGCTACACCTGCAGAAGGATTATCAGGAAGATTTACAAAAATTGATAGAGCAACTTATGGTATAATACATGGGGTTACTGATAAAGATTATTATACAAACAGTAACCATGTTCCAGTATATTATAAATGTACAGCAGAACATAAAGCAAAAATAGAAGGACCATATCATGAACTAACAAGAGGTGGACATATCTTCTATATAGAGCTAGATGGAGATGCAACACACAATCCAGAAAGTGTAGAAGCAGTAGTAGATTTAATGGATAAATATAATATGGGATATGGTTCAGTAAATCATACTAGATCAAGATGTATGGATTGTGGATTTGAAAATGCAGATGCAACACTAACAGAATGTCCAATGTGCGGAAGCAAAAATATAGACACAATCCAAAGAATAACAGGATACCTAGTAGGAACTACATCACGCTGGAATGCGGGAAAATTAGCAGAATTGAAGGACAGAGTTACTCATGATACTGGTATAAAGGGAGCAAATTAAAAAATAATATATATACATATAAGGCAGGTTTGAACCTGCCTTAAAAAATAGAAAAGAGGTTAAAATGAACATAGCAGGATTTTACGATGAAAGCATATCAAATGGACTAGGCTGGAGAGCTGTGTTATTTGTAAGCGGATGTCCACATGGATGTGTAGGATGTCAAAATAAAATAGCACAAGACTACAAATATGGGGAAGAATTTACTCAGGAAAAAGAAAAAGAAATTTTAAATAAAATAAAAGAAAATTCAATATTAAAGGGAATAACAATAAGCGGAGGAGAACCACTTTGCAAAGAAAATGTAGGGGAAGTACTAAAGTTTATAAAAAACGTAAAACAAGAAAAGCCTAATTTTAATGTGTGGTGTTACACAGGATATACATTTGAAGAACTAAAAAATAGAAAAGATGAAGAAACAGATAAGTGTTTAAATGAAATAGATGTCTTAGTTGATGGAAAATTTGAAATTGAGAAAAAAATTCCAAATTTAAAATTTAAAGGATCAACAAATCAAAGAATTATTGATGTACAAGAAAGTTTAAAACAAAATGAAATTGTAATTTTTGAAGTATAAAAAATAATAAAAAAACAAAAGCTATTTTTAAAGGAGAGTGATTTTATGCTAAAAGAAATGGCGTGGAAGACCTTTAAAAATACAGGAGATATAAATATTTTCTTAGAATATAAAAAAATAAAAGAGATAGAAACAAAACAGGGGAAATAGATGGGAATTATAAAGACTAAAGGAATTGTTTTACTTGAAAGTAGTATGGGAGACTCAGACAAAATGGTAACACTGCTTACTCCGGGTCTTCGGAAAAATTGGGTGTGCAGCAAAAGGAGCACGAAAACCCAAAAGTGCTCTACTTGCTGGCACACAGTATTTGTGCTTTGCTGATTATATAATATTTGAAGGAAACAATACATATAATATAAATTCATGTGATATAATAGAAGTATTTTATAATATAAGAACAGATTTGGATAAATTAGAATGTGCTGCAAATATAACAAAGATTGTACAAGATGTAGCAACAGAAAACGAAAATAATTATAAATTATTACAATTATTATTAAATACACTATATATGATTTCTGAAACAGATATGAATATAGATTTGATAACTAGTATATTTAAAATGAGAGTGACATCTATTATAGGATTCACACCTCAAATAAATAAATGTGTTAATTGTGGAAAAAATGAAAATATAACGCATTTTAGTATAAGAGATAATGGATTTAAGTGCGAAAATTGTAGTAAACAAGATACTGGTGCAATATCCATGAGTGCAGGAACGCGTGATGCAATAAAATATACGATAATGGCTCCACCTAAAAAAATATTTGGATTTAATATAACAGACGAATGTATAAAAGAATTTAAACTAATTTCTAAAATATATTTAAATGAGAAATTAGAAAAAGAATTTAAATAAATATTATAAATACAAAATATAAAATTCACAAATATTTTCTTGACAAATTTTAGGTATATTATATAATATAATGGATAAAATGATAACTAACGATTAAAATGGAGGAGAGAAACTAATGGCACAAGATATTAATGAAGAAGAAAAAAAGAAAATAGATGATATGATAGACTCTTTAGTAGAAAGAGCTAAAATAGCATCTCAAGAGTATTTAAAACTAGATCAAGCAACAATAGACAATATAGTAAAGAAAATGTCTATGGCAGTACTTGAAAATCATATGAAATTAGCTAAAATGGCTGTTGAAGAAACAAAACGTGGTATATATGAAGATAAGATTACAAAGAATATGTTTGCATCAGAATATATATATCATAGTATAAAATACAACAAAACAGTTGGAGTAATAAACGAAAATGAAGAAGAAGGCTATGAAGAAATAGCAGAACCAGTTGGAATCATAGCAGGGGTAACGCCAGTTACAAACCCTACATCTACAGTAAGTTTTAAATCTTTGATATCAGCCAAAACTAGAAATGTAATAATATTTGGTTTTCATCCATCAGCACAAAAATGTAGTGAAGCAACAGCAAAAATTCTACGAGACGCTGCTGTCGAAGCAGGTGCGCCTAAAGACTGTATTTTATGGATTGAAGAACCTTCTATTCATGCTACGAATGCATTAATGAATCATCCAGGAATTAATTTAATATTAGCTACAGGTGGAACAGGAATGGTTAAAGCAGCATATTCTTGTGGAAAACCAGCACTTGGAGTTGGTCCTGGAAATGTGCCATGTTATATAGAAAAAAGTGCAAAGCTAAAGACATCTGTAAATGATTTGGTATTATCAAAATCATTTGATAATGGAATGATTTGTGCTTCTGAACAAGCAGTAATTGTTGATTCAGAAATAGAACAAGATTTTACAAAATTAATGAAAAAGGCAGGTTGCTATTTTGTAAATGATGAAGAAACAGAAAAATTAAAAAATGCAATGTTTACTAGAAACGAAGATGGAAGCTGGAAATTAAATAGTAGTATTCCTGGTCAAAGTCCAAAACAAATAGCTGATTTAGCAGGAATTGATATTCCAGCAGATACAAAAGTAATTGTAGTATATCAAACAGGAGTGGGAAATGATTTTCCATTTTCTAAAGAAAAATTAAGTCCAGTACTTGCATATTATATAGTAAACAATTCAGACGAAGGAATTGAACTAGCAGATAAATTAATACATTTTGGAGGAATGGGTCACTCAGCAGTAATCCATTCAGAGAATAATGATGTAATACAAAAATTCTCAAAAGTAATAAAAGCAGGAAGAATACTTGTTAACTCACCATCTACTCATGGAGGAATAGGTGATATATATAATACAAATTTACCATCATTAACATTAGGATGTGGTACATTTGGAGGAAATTCAACAACAGATAATGTATCATCAGTAAATTTAATAAATATAAAAAGAGTAGCAAAAAGGAGAGTTAATATGCAATGGTTTAAGGTGCCAGAAAAAATCTACTTTGAAGCAGGTTCAATAGGATATCTAGAAAAAATGCCAGATATAACAAGAGCATTTATTGTAACAGATCAATCAATGGTTCAATTTGGATATGTTGATAAAATTTTATATTATTTAAGAAAAAGAACTCAATATGTACATGCAGAAATATTTGCAGAAGTAGAGCCAGATCCATCTTTTGATACAATAAATAGAGGTGTGGCTCAAATGAAAAACTTCAAACCAGATGTAATAATAGCACTTGGAGGAGGAAGCCCAATTGATGCTGCAAAAGGAATGTGGTTATTTTATGAATATCCAGATGCAGACCCAGAAGGAATGAAACTTAAATTTATGGATATAAGAAAAAGAACTTACAAATTCCCAAAACTAGGTAAATGTTGTAAGATGGTAGCTATACCTACAACATCTGGAACTGGTTCAGAGGTAACATCATTTGCAGTTATCACTGACAAAACTAGAAATATGAAATATCCACTTGCAGACTATGAATTAACCCCTGATGTAGCTATTGTGGATCCTGATTTAGTAATGTCATTACCAAAGAAGATTACAGCAGACACAGGAATGGATGTATTAACACATGCATTAGAAGCTTATGTATCTAACATGGCATCAGATTACACAGATGGATTGGCTGAAAAAGCTGCAGAATTAGTATACAAGTATTTACCGATTGCATATGAAGACGGAAGCAATAAAACAGCTCGTGAAAAAATGCACAATGCAAGTTGTATAGCAGGTATGGCATTTACAAATGCATTTTTAGGATTAAATCACTCAATTGCTCATAAATTAGGTGCTGATTTCCATATAGCACATGGTAGAGCAAATGCAATAATACTTCCTTATGTAGTAAAGTATAATGCATCAAGACCTACAAAATTTGTTTCATTCCCTAAATATGAATATTTTATAGCAGATGAAAAATATGCTAATATTGCAAAAAGATTAGGATTGAAAGCAGATACAACAGAAGAGGGAGTAAATTCTTTAATAGATGCAATAATAGAGATGAACAAGAACTTAGGAATACCATTAAGTTTAAAAGAATATGGATTAGATGAACAAATATTTATGGAGAATGTTGATGCTCTTGCTGATAAAGCATTTAGTGATCAATGTACAACAGCAAATCCAAGATTACCACTAGTTTCAGAGATAAAGCAACTTTTAATTGATGCATATTATGGAAATTTGGAAAATTTAAAATAATATAAGAGGTAAATAAATGGTACAAGATAATAGTCAAAGAATAGATGAATTAAAAAATATAAAAAGTGAAGTAGCAAGTGAAAAATCAGAACTAAGGAAAAGTCAAAATACTTTATTAGTTCAAATGCAAAAAGAATTATCAGCTTTAAAAAAGACATTAGAAAGTTTAGATAGATATAAAGCAACTTTAAGAGGAGAAAACGGTATAGAAAGATAAGAATATTAAAGATGGGGGGAGAAAAATATTAATGGATTTATATAAAAAAATTAAGAATATTTTTTCTAAAAAACCATTACTAATAGAACCAAAACCACAGAAATATGATGAAGGTGTAAATACCGTAGTAATGAAAAAAGAAAACTTTGAAAGTCTAAGAGTAAATGCTGATAAAATGAACAAAAAAACGAAATTAGATAATGGTTTTATATCAGTATATGATTTAACAGATGAAGAAATAGAAGAAATGATACAACTTTATAATGAAGAATTGAAAGAGGTAAAAAGAAAAATTGCAGCTACAAAGTTGGAAATAGAGAGAATAAAAAAGGAAAACAAAAATGGGGGCTAAAGGCTTCCATTTTTTTATATTCTTAGGAAAGTCATCTATGAAATAGTGAGTTTCCTTAGAAGATAATTATGGAAGAATTAAATTTT
>CAKPSH010000008.1 GCA_934183325.1 uncultured Clostridia bacterium | reverse complement strand
AGTAATCCTTATAAATTCAATTATTGGAATATTAATTGTTTGTACACAATTCTATGTTTTCTGTTATTATAGTAGTAATCTGCCATTTTTAGTATGTTTATTAAGTATTTTAGGAATTTGCGCGTATTTCTTTATCAGTATATTTAGTTTATTCAAAACGACTAAACTTGAACTTACTAGTCAAGATTTGGAACAAGCACAAGATTACAATAATACTTTGAAATTACTATATGATGATATTCGTACTTTTAGACACGATTTTGGTAATATTATGCAAGCTATTAATGGTTATATTGATACCAATAATATGGATGGATTAAAAAAATATTATAAACAATTACAATTAGACTGTGAAGATGTAAAAAGTCTTGAAATGTTAAATCCAACTATTATTGATAGTCCTGCTGTTTATAGTATTTTAACTTCAAAATTTCACAAAGCATCTGATTTAGGTATAACTATGAAAATTCATATTTCATTAAAACTCTCTACACTTAATATGAAAGTATATGAATTTACTAGAATTCTTGGTATATTACTTGACAATGCAATTGAAGCATGCGAAAAATGTGATGATAAAATTATTAATTTAGAAATTAGGAGAGACGAAAAATCTCCAAGGCAATTATTATTAATTCAAAATACTTATTATAATAAAGATGTTGATTTAGAAAGAATTAACGAAAAAGGATATACCTCAAAATCCGATAAAAGTAGGCCTCATGGATTGGGCCTTTGGGAAGTTCAAAAACTTTTAAAGAAATCTAAAAACCTAAATTTATACACTACAAAAGATTCTTTATTTTTTACACAGCAATTGGAAATATATGACAAATAATAAAAGACTACCTATAGTCGTTTTTAGGTAGCCTTTTTTATGTATATATTTGTAACTTTTAAGTCTTGGATAGAATCGAATTTCTATCATTTTAAGGAAATATTATTTGATTTTAATTATTTTTCATCTTTCTTTATTAGAGATGCTGGCATTTTAGGTTGATGTACAATTCCTAAAATCCAACAACTTGAATTTGCATTTTTTGCAGTTTTTTCTGCTATTTTTGATATTGTTTTTACCATATTATTCTCTCCTTTCCTGGTTTTATAATATCGTAATCATCTAATGTTTTATATAATTAAAAAGTATTGCCGGCTTTTATACTTTTTTAATTACCTAAATTTAATCTGTATAAACTTCATATCCATATTTATTATGATAAAGTTTATACATTGGTCTAGTTATAAATATTGAATTTATTAAACAACCTATAATTAAGAGATTTGATATAATACTATATTTATTTGCTATTAATAGAGCTATTATAAGTGTAACTGTCATGACTATATATGACATTATCTTTTTAAATGCTCGTTCTTTTTTTCTTAATATAGGCACATTTTCTGTATCTGCTGGAGCATAAATACTTATAACCATCATACTAAATATCCAAATGGCAATTACAGATATTGCTCTATACTTAATCGGTATTATTGGTAAAGTTTTACTTATGAGAGCATTTCCACAATATATTGTTGGTGTGGTTAACATACAAGCTAAATGTGTTTTTGCATGAACTCCTCCAACAAAGTATTTATATGGTAGTAAAAGAAAATATGCTAATAAAGTTAATTTTAATACTCCCAATAAATACGCTATTAACAAAGTTGAAAGTAACTTTGGAACTTCCCCTATTATCATTTGTAATCCATAATTAATAACTTCTGCTCGCTCATCATCAACCTCTGGCATTTCTTTTCTTATTCTTTTTAAAATCAAATTACAAATTTTATCTATCATATTTAACTTGTCCTTTTCATTTATTATGTCATTATTTTATATCTAATTTTGTTCTTTGTATTATATTTATTTATAAAAAGAAAGAAATCATTTACAAAATATTTTATTAATATTTTTATAAATGATTTCCTTATTTTTATATATTATTTTAATCTAAGATTTTCCATGTTCCAATTTTTTCTGGTAAACACTCAAAAGTTAATTTTTCATTTGTCGTAGGATGTTTAAAACTTAACTTATATGCCCATAAAGCTATTTGTTTTCCTCTTCCTCTTTTTCCGTATTTTTGATCTCCATATATACTGTGTCCTATATTTGAAAGTTGAACTCTAATCTGATGATGCCTTCCTGTATGTAAATTGATTTTTACAACTGATAAATCAATTTCTTCATTATATTTTATTACTTCATAATCTAAACTAGCTAATTTAGCATTTTTTACATTTGAGTCTACTACTTTACTTAAATTATTTCTTTCATTTTTTAATAAATAATCTTCTAAATGTCCTTTTTTTTCTTCAAACTTTCCATCTGCAACTACTAAATATTCTTTTTTTAGCTCTTTATTTCTTACCTGCTCACTTAATCTTGCAGCTGCTTTGGAAGTTTTAGCAAATACCATTACACCACCAACAGGTCTATCTAGTCTATGAATCAAACCTAGATAAACATTTCCTGGTTTATTATACTTTTCTTTGATATAATCTTTTATTAGTGTTAACATATCTGTGTCACCAGTTTTATCCCCTTGAGAAGGTATATTAGGTATTTTTTGTACAACAATTATGTGATTATCTTCATATAAAATATTTAACTTTACCATTTTACTTATATTCCTCCGTCAATTTATACTTCTTCCCAACGTCCGTAAATTCCTGCTGGTAAAACTAATTTAGAATTACTCATTGGTAATCCAATTTCTCCTGATGAAATTTTTCCCTTATTTTTTATGTTTAATCTTATAATATTTTCCAATACCTTTGATGAAATTCCTGTTGTATACGAATTTATTAGAAAAAATAGAGGTTTGTCAGATAAAACTTTTGTACATAGTTGTACTAAGTCTGCAATATCATTTTCAAATTGCCATACTTCTCCATTTGCTCCTCTTCCATAAGATGGTGGATCCATTATAATGGCATCATATTTGTTTCCTCTTCTAATTTCTCTATTTACAAATTTATTTACATCATCAACTATATATCTTATTGGTCTTTTTTCCAATCCTGAAGATATTACATTTTCTTTAGCCCAAGCTACCATACCTTTTGAACTGTCAACATGACATACACTAGCCCCTGCATAACCACATGCAACTGTTGCTCCTCCTGTATACGCAAATAAATTAAGTACTTTTATTTCTCTCCCAGCATTTTTTATTTTATTAATCATCCAATCCCAATTTACTGCTTGTTCAGGAAATAACCCTGTATGTTTAAATCCCATTGGCTTAATATTAAAGGTTAATTCTTTATATTTAATTTGCCACGCCTTGGGTAAGTTATTTACATATTCCCAGCTTCCACCTCCTGTTTTGCTTCTATTATATTTTGCGTTAATATTCTTCCATTTATTTGGAAAACTTTTATCTTTCCAAATAATTTGTGGATCTGGTCTTACTAAAATAATATTTCCCCATCTTTCAAGTTTCTCACCATCTGCCATATCTATAATTTCATAATCTTTCCAGTTTTCTGCAATATTCATATTAATATTCCTTCCTTTCTTAAGGCATAGCTTATTTATTATACAACTTTTTTACTATTTTAGCAAATTTTATAACTAACATTTCTTTTTGTTTTTGTTAATATTTTAAGTTTTTTTATATTTTCTTTCGTTTTCGACATTTTTCGCGTTTTTTGTGTGCTATATTATTTTTATTATGAACAAAGGGGGCGTTCTTATGAATAAAATAGGTGTTGTTACAGTATCTGTTTATAAATCTAGTGACAATTCTACACATTTCAAGGTTGAGGTTGATAAAGATGACATTTTACCTGTTTCGTATGTTATAGAAGATACTTTAAAACTTTATTAGTTCTTTATAAGTTAACAATTATATAAAGAAGCATTCCAACATATTAATTTTTTTAATATTCCCGTATACTTCTTTCTATAATTGTTACATTTTTTCTAGAAATTTATTATTTTCTATGTTATACTAGTTTATTATGGAAGAAAAAGAAAGATATAAACATTTAAACAAATATTTAAAAGAAAAATTTGGTGAAAGAACATTAAAAATATGTATTGATGGTGGTTTTACATGTCCAAATAGAGACGGTACAATTTCCTCTGGTGGATGTATTTTTTGCAGTGAAAGAGGTTCTGGAGATCATATTAAATTTAATGATATTTCTTTACAAGTAGAAAATTATTTTAAAAGTTATAAATCTGAAAGAGCAAATAAATTTATTGCGTATTTTCAAAATTATACCAATACATACGATACAATTGAAAATCTAAAGCTTAAATATGACTCTGCATTAATAAATAAAAATATAGTTGCATTAGCAATCGCAACTAGACCAGATTGTATTACAGATGAGATTTGCCAACTTTTAAAGACTTACTCAGATAAGTACTATGTTTGGGTTGAACTTGGACTTCAAACTTCTAATGAAACTACTGGCATTCTAATTAACAGAGGCTATTCTAATATTCAATTTACTAAAGCAGTTAATCTTTTAAATAAATATAATATAGATATTGTAACACATATTATGGTTGGACTTCCTAATGAAATTTTTCAAGATATTATTAATAATGTAGATTTTATTAATAGTCATAATATACAAGGATTAAAAATCCATTCCACTTATGTTGTTAAACATACTATTCTTGCTAATATGTTACTTAATGGGACATATATCCCAATTACTCTTGAATATTATCTTAAATGTTTAACATATATTTTAACACATATCTCTCCAAATTTAATAATTCATAGAATTTCTGGTGATGCGCCAAAAGAATTATTACTTGCACCAGAATGGAATATTCATAAAAAATGGATATTAAATGGAATAGATAAAATTTTAAAAGAAAATAACTTATATCAAGGCTGTTTCTATAACAAAACCGAGGAAACATAATTTTCCTCGGTTTTGCCTTATATTATTGTTTTTATATAATCTTTTATTGCTCCATCTTCTGCGTTTTCAAAAAAATATTTTTTGAATTGTTCTCTATTTATCGTTTGATATAAAAATTCTTTATCTATTTCCTTCAAAATTGTTAACATATCTTTATGAGTTATTTGCTTTACCTTGTCTAATATTTTTTTATTTGCCTGTTCTGGTTCTACTCTTTCTTTTGGATATCCTCCACCAAATTCACCTTCAAATAATTTTTCAAATATATTAACTAATGTTAATTCACTTCCCCAGCCGAATCCTTTTGCATATCCCATTGAGATTGCATTTCCTGCATTTATTTGACTGAATAAATATGCATCTGTAGGATCTACAATATGTCCGCAAAGTACGTTTGGAAAACTATTAAGTGCTAACATAGCACCTTCTCCTGTTCCACAACCAGTTACAATAAAATCAGCAGCTTTTGAATTAATTAAAATTCCTGCTAATAGTCCTGCTTGAACATATGTCAAATTATTTTCTTCTGAATTTTCCATGCCATAGTTAAAAACTTCATATTCTTTTTCATTTGCTACTTTTTTCAATGCATCATATATTATTTTATTCTTTGAAGCTTGACTATTTTCATTTATTAACGCTATTTTCATATTTCTTCCCTTTCATTAATACTAAAACTATCTAGCAAGCCATCCTCCGTCAACAGCCAAAATATGTCCATTAACATAGTTTGATGCATTAGATGCTAAAAATACAACTGCTCCTGCTAAATCTTCTGGAGTTCCCCATCTTTGTGCTGGTATTCTATTTAATATTTCTGCACATCTACTTTCATCTTCTCTAATCTCTTTAGTATTATCTGTTTCCATATATCCTGGTGCTATAGCATTTACATTTATATTATATTTTGCCCATTCATTTGCTAATGCTTTTGTTAATCCCATAACTCCACTTTTGCTGGCTGTATATGCTGGAACTCTTATTCCTCCTTGAAATGATAACATTGATGCTATATTTATTATTTTTCCTCCAGCACCTTCTTCTATAAATTCTTTAGCAACTTTTTGTGATAAGAAAAATAATGTTCTTAGATTTAAATTTAAAATTTTATCCCAATCTTCTTCTGTATAATGTATAGCATCTTCTCTTACAATCGTTCCTGAATTATTTACTAATATATCTACTCTTTTAAACTTTTCCACTGTCTTTTCCACAATTTCATCAACTTTATCTGTTGAAGTTAAATCTGCATGTATTCCTAGAAATTCTCTTCCACATTTTCTAATTTCTTCTTCTGTTGATGACATATCACTAAGTCCAACTCCCACAATATTTGCTCCTGCTTTTGCTAATGCAATTGCCATAGCTCTTCCCAAACCGCGACTTACTCCTGTAACAATTGCAACTTTTCCATCTAAACTAAATAAATTATCCAAATTTAATTCCTCCTATTTATTGATACTATCATATTAATATTTTTTCTTTTTTTTTGCAAGCGATTTTTATCGAATTATGTTTTTTATTATACAAGTTCCAATTAAAATACATATTCCAATATAAATATATATTGAGCTATATTTCATTATATATTTTCTTTCTTTAATTCTAAATATCCTTCCTATACTTTGACTAGACATATATACAACAATAACAATTGTAGAATAAATTACAGTTGGATTATATTTTAATGATTGAATGATATTACCTTGCAACATGTTTATAAAAGCCCTTGTACAACCACACCCTGGGCAATATATTCCTGTTTTATTATAAATTAAACATTGTGTTATTAGTGGCTGACCTAATATTTTATAAATTATATATATAATAATTAATAAACAAATTGTTAAAAATACTGAAATATATACATAGTCATCTATACTTTTTTTCATTTTTCTCCCATCATATTTAAAAATCCATCTCTTATAGAGGTGGATTTTCTAATATTATTTTATTATTTTTATTTTTCCTAATAAAGGAATTTCTTTTTCTTCCTCATTAATAGCTGCTATTAATCCCATAATCCAACATACTATCATGAATATTCCCCATATCCATCCAATACAAGGTATTACAGATAATAGTGAAAATAATAAAACCACTAAAGCTTGATTTAAATGGAATTTAGCTCCTTCTTTATCTCCTGCACATATAGCGATTATGAAGCCAATCCATGTTAAATATGCTACTATTCCTGTAGTTTTTGCATCCATCTTTTATCTCTCCTTTTTTTGTTTATTTTATATTTTTATTTTAGCATATATGACTTTTTAAGACAAGCTTTTTATATATTTTCTTATTGTTTTTATCATTTTTATATGTTATATATATTATTATAATATTTTAGGAGATTTTTAATTTATGGAAAATTATATAGGAATTATTGTTGCAGAAGATAAAGAATTAGATGCTATAAAAAATTGTATGTCTGACTTGTCAGAAATAAGTATTTATAATTTAGTAATTTATAAAGGTATCATTAATACTAAAACTTATTTATTGGTTAAATGTGGAGTTGGAAAAGTTAATTCTGCTCGTACAGCTCAAATTTTAATTGATAAATTTAATATAGATTGCATAATTAATACTGGTTCTGCTGGTAGTGTTAATAGCACTTTAAATATAGGTGATATTGTTATTGGAACAAAGTTAGTTCAACATGACTTTGATGTAACTGCTTTTGGACGTGAAAAAGGATTTATTTCTGATACTGGTAAATTTTTTGAAAGTGATAAAATTTTAATTGATAAATGTAAAAAAGTACAAATACCAAATCAAAATATTTTATTTGGTACTATTGCTTCCGGTGATATTTTTTGTACGGATATTAATATGAAAAATAAAATAAGAGATAAATTTAATTGTGATTGTTTAGAAATGGAGGGTGCTGCAATTGCACAAGTATGTTTTTTGAGTAATATTCCATTCATTATAATTCGTTCCATTTCTGATACACCTAACGGTTCAAATAGCATAGACTTTAATACATACCTAGAATTCGCTTCAAAAAACTGTGCTGAATTTATAAAACAATTAGATCTTTAATTTTTTTACATCATTTTTCCATTTGCTAAGGTTTAATCTGTTGTTTTTTTCTTGAGATTATATTTGACAAACTGCTATTAAAAGGATATTATATAAATACATAAATCAATGTACCTTGGTTCGGCTTGTGTATATTGTTTGTCTGTATGTGTATCGTAACTACACATACTTTTTTTATACTCTAATAGAAAAATAGTAGATATATTTGAAAATATCTACTATTTTTCTTATTATTCTTTATGCACTTTTTAATTCTAGTCTTAATTTATCACTAATCATTGCAATAAACTCGCTATTGGTTGGTTTACCTTTACTTGCAGATACTGTATATCCAAATATACTTTCTACAACTTCGGTTTGTCCCCTTCCCCAAGCTACCTCTATTGCGTGACGAATTGCACGTTCAACTCTGCTTGGTGTTGTATTAAATTTCTTTGCAATGTCAGGATATAGTTGTTTTGTAATCTGATTAATTACTTCAATATCATTAACTACCATCATAATAGCTTCTCTTAAATATTGATATCCTTTTATATGTGCTGGCACTCCTACTTCATGAATCACATTAGTAACTAATGCCTCTAGATTCTCCTTATCATTTCTAGCATCATCTCTAATCTCTATGTATGGTGCTTTATAGTTCTCTCTAATTTGAGGTGATGTTGTCTTAAATTGTGGAGCCTTATAATTTTTTATTTCTTTAATTCTTTTTATTAAAAGATTTATATCAAAAGGTTTTACTACATAATAATTAGCTCCTAATTCAATTGCCCTTTGTGTTATTTTGTCTTGCCCTACTGCTGATAACATTATACATGTTGGTTTCTTTGCTATATTTAAATCTATAATTTTTTCTAATACTCCTAATCCGTCTAAGTGTGGCATTATTACATCCAATAAAGCTATATCTGGTTGTACATTTTCAATCATTTTTACTGCTTCATTTCCATCTTTTGCAACTGCTACTACTTCCATGTCCTCCTCTTTTTCAATGTAATTTGTTAAAGTTCTAGCAAATTCAGCATTATCATCTGCTATTAAAATTGAAATTTTTCCACTCACTATTAATTCCTCCTAAGTATATTTAATTGTAAAATTTTTACATTTTTGATTATAATACTTTTAATTTTACATTGCAATACTTTTTGGAAATTTTTTCAAGTTATTTTTGTGTTTTCGCTTTATTTTATGCTCTTTTTCGATATTATTTTTTCTCCTATAATTTTATATTTTATATTTTCAAATACATTTTCTGGAAATATTGTTTTTATTTTTTCATAATCTTCATTTGATAAATCTACTATATACCTGATTTTTTCTAAATACTCTTTATTTATTACTGTTATATTATTTGATTTAAAAAAATACTCTATTTTTTTTAAATTCTCATAATCGACAATTACTTCTGCTTCATATCCATATTCTTTTTCAAGTAATCTGTTATTTTGAATTGCTTTTTGTAATGAACTTGAATATGCTTTTACAAGCCCCCCTGTTCCAAGTAATATCCCTCCAAAATATCTAGTTACAACAATTAATACATTTACTATTTCATTTTTTTCAAGTATATTTAGCATTGGGGCTCCTGCGGTTCCACTTGGTTCTCCATCGTCACCACTTCTTTGAATAATTTCTCCATTTTCAATTACTCTATAAGCATAGCAATTATGTCTTGCATCATAATATACTTTTTTTATCTCTTTTATTTTATTAATTGCTTCTTCTTCACTCTCTACATATTTTAAAGTAGCTATAAATCTTGATTTCTTTTCAATTAATTCCTCACAATTATCAAATTCTATTGTTTTAATATCTTTTAACATATTTTCTCCTGTTTAATTATTCATTCCAGCAGTATAACCTGTAGAATATGCAATTTGAAGGTTAAAACCTCCTGTATATGCATCTACATCTATTACCTCTCCTGCAAAATAAAGGTTTTTCACTATTTTTGATTCCATTGTTTTAGGATTTATTTCTTTTGTTGAGATTCCCCCTGCTGTAACGATAGCCTCGCTAATTGGTCTAAATCCTGATATATATATTTCTAGATTTTTTATTATTTTTACTAAGTTTGCTCTCTCTTCTTTTGTAATTTCATTTACTTTTTTATCTGGTTCAATTTTTGATAATTCGATTATAACTGGTATCATTTTCTGTGGTAATAGCTTATCTAAACTATTTTTGAATTCCTTATTTTTAAATTCAGCAAAATCTCTTAATATTCTATCATCTAATTTTTCAATTGATAGTGCTGGCTTTAAATCAATAATTAACTTTATTTTTTTATCCTTCATTAATTGATTAATATTTTTATATCTTACTAAATGTGCTGATGAACTAATTATTACTGGGCCTGTTACACCAAAATGAGTAAACATCATTTCTCCAAAATCTTTGTATATTGTTTTATCTTTTTGTGTATCTATTAATTTAATTTCTATATTTCTTAAACTTAAACCTTGCATTTCTTTGCAATATCTTTTTTCATAAGTTTCTAAAGGTACTAAAGATGGTCTTATTTCTTTAATTGTATGCCCCACTTCTTTAGCCATTTCATATCCATCTCCTGTTGATCCTGTGGTTGGATATGATGCTCCCCCTGTTGAAATAATAATCTTATCACCATACATTTTTTCATTATTATTATATTCTACACCAATTGCAATTCCATCTTTAACAATTACTTTTTCGACCTTTGTATTAGTCAATACTTCAATTCCTAGCTTTCGTACTTTTTTTGATAAGCTAACCCTTACATCATTAGCATTATCCGTAACAGGGAAAATTCTATTTCCTCTCTCCTCCTTTGTTTCTAGCCCTTCTTCCTTTAATAATTTAATAATATCTTTATTATTGAAATTTTCAAATGCACTATATAAGAATTTTCCATTTCCAGGTATATTATTTATAAATTCTGAAATTTCTGCTCCATTTGTAATATTGCATCTTCCTTTGCCTGTTACTAAAATCTTTTTCCCTAAAATGTCGTTTTTTTCTAATATTGTTACATCATTATTCTCTTCTTTTGATTTAATTGCTGCAATAATACCTGCTGGTCCACCACCTATAACTATAACTTTCATATAATTATATTCCTTTCTCTTTTATTAAAATACTATTTTATATAATAAATTGGATAGAATATATTCTATCCAATTTTCTATTCCTTTGTTTTATTTTGTTTTTTCGTAAACTTATTTTTTACTTTTATTTTTAATCTATTAATTTTTTCTTTTTTAGTTTTTCTTTTTTCTGTTTGTTTTGTAATAAGATTTTTTATTAAAATTTTCTTCAATGTATCTTCTCGAACATCGGCTATTAATGTTCCATCTTTAGCTATTGAAATTTTTCCTGTTTCTTCTGAAACAACTACTGCTATAGCATCTGATTCTTTTGATATACCTATTGCTGCTCTATGTCTAGTTCCTAATTCTCTTGCAATATCGTTATCATTTGCCAGTGGAAGCATACAGGCAGAAGCTTTTATTCTTCCTCCACTTATTACTACTGCCCCATCATGTAATGGTGTTTTTGGAGTAAAGATATTAACCAACAATTGTGGAGATATTTCTGAGTCCATCATAATCCCTGTTGATATAATGTCTTTTATCTTTATATCTCTTTCTATAACAATTAATGCTCCAATTTTTTCTTTAGCTAATTCGCTTGCAGCAATTGCAACTTTATATATATCTTCTTTAGTTTTTGCTGTATATTCTTCATCAAATCCAAAAAATCTTCCAACTCTGTTACTACCTAATTGTTCCAAAACCCTTCTTAATTCTGGTTGAAACAGCACTACAAATACTACTCCATAGGTAATAATTGATGTTAAAATATAATTTAATATGTAAAAATGGCATATAGAACTAATTGCCATTATAAACATAAGTAATAATATTCCTTTTAGCAATTGCCACGCTCTTGAATCTTTTACTATTTTAAATACCTTTACAAATACAAATAATACTATCACAATATCTAATACAAATGTTATTAGGTTCATTGGGTTATTTTGTAATGTTTTCACATAATTTTCCATAAATATCCAGAAATTATTATTTATATTTCCACTTGCTTCGGTCATACCTTCACCTTCTTATTTATGAATTTACTAAGTTAATTATTGCATATACACATGTTCCAGCAACACTTACTAATGTCATCACTACTAATGCTATTGCTAATATTTTTTCAAATAATTTTGATTTATCAACTTTCTTTTTTGACATTTTTATCACTTTTCCTTTTCTTAATATAATAAATTTATACCATAAATCTAATTATTTTTCAATAATTTTGTCATATATTTATGCTTTTATCACATTAAATTCTATTTTACATAATATATATTAAGGTATTTACTTAATTAATTTTAAGTAAATGTTCTCTACTATGTAAATTTTATTGAAAGGATTTGATTTAATGGAATTAGATGCTAATAAAAAATGTCCTGTTGTCGAGGTTAATGGTTTCATTGAAGCTGGTAAACAATTTGACATTGATATCAATTTGCCTGAGGATGAAAGAAATGTAATTTTTGGTGTAATTAAAGACCATTATGATATGCCTGCTGTTGATGCAGTTGTTAAATTAATAGAAATCTGTTATGAAAAAGGCGAAGAAATTAGAAAACCTGTTTCTCATACTTTTACAGACGAATATGGAGAATTTGTATTTGGTCCTTTATGCCCAGATAAAAGATATGCAATTGATATTTGGGTAAATAAAGTTAGACATGTTAAAATATGTGCAAAATGTGAGCATAAAGGTAAATGTTTAAGAGGAATAGATATTGATTTTTGTGGTCCAAAACCTCCTTTTCCTTGTGAAGGTTTAAGATGTGACAATTCTATAAATACTCAACAAAATAAATAATTTAGGGGACATTTTGTCCCCTCCTAATTTTTTTACATTATTCCCATCTTTTTGGCCATTTGTTTTCCTTTTTTCATTATGTTCTTTTTATTCATTCCCTTTCCTTCTGTATACATCATCATTATCCCTGCTGATACCATTGTACCAAATATCATACCTTTTACAAAATTCATATTATTTTTTATGCTTAAAACTAAGCATAAACCTCCTTTCACTTTTTATCTTTTGTTATTATTTCTTTTTTTGTTAATTATATACGGTTTTAGTAATGAATATATCTCATATATAGCTATACATCCTATAAATACACCAAATAATCTTTTTAATGTTTTAATATCTAAGAGCATTGTTATATTAACTCCAATAATTGCTCCGAAAATACTAAATATTATCACTATAATTGCTACTCTCCATCTTATTTTCTTTCTTCTCGTATTTATAATAATTGAAGTTATAGCTGTTGGTATAAAAAATATTAAGTTAATTGATTGTGCCACCTTTTGTTCAATTCCTAAAAATAATGTCAAACCAATTATTAAAAGAGTTCCTCCTCCGATTCCAATTCCTGTAGCTATTCCAGATATTATACTTATTAAAAAACTTAGCATATTTCCATATTCTCCCTCTAAATAATAAATCTTATCGAAACATATACTAAAAATGCTATAAAACAAATTTTTAATATTGTATCTGGTAATTTATTTAATAATTTTGTTCCCAAAATTGCTCCAATACTTCCTCCTATTGCACATATTATACTTAATTTTATATCAAAATATCTTTCTTTCATATAAAATAAAAAACTAATAATAACTGCTGGCAGAACGCAACAAATAGATGTCGCTCTTGCGACTTTTTCATCAATTTTTAACCAATATACAAAGGTTGGTATAAGTATTGTCCCTCCTCCTGTTGCAAATAAACCAGTTATAAAACCTGATAATAATCCAATAATAATTTTTTTTCTCATAATAAATTATTTTAACTAGTTTCTATTTTTTTATACCATTTTTTTCTATTAAATTTTGTGTATTATTTATTAATATTTTTTCACATTTAAAGATTTGATAAATAATATCAAGTTTAAGTTTTTCATTTTCTATATTATCTAATTTGTCTAGTAGAACTTCCATTTCTCTTAAATATAGTTTATCTTTTGGATTGTTCTGTTGTTCATTACTAATTTTTTTCAAAATATCACATCAACTTTCTTTTTCCAATATTTGTAAAATCTTTACTGGTAGTTAACTTTTTCTTACTTTTATCGTTATATTCTTGTTCCAACGTATTATTTTAATACACAAAATGATAAAATACAACTAAAATCGTTAATTTATAATATAATTTATAAAATAATATATTTATGGAGGTTTGAATGATTAGAATTAAAATTTCTGAACTATTAGGTAAGCATAAAATGACTCAATCTGCTCTTGCAAAACAAGCACATATTAGACCTGCTACAATATCTAAAATGTATTATGAAGAAGTAAAAAGAGTTGATATTCAACATTTAAATAATATTTGTAAGGTATTTGATTGCGAGATCTCCGAATTATTGGAATACATACCAGATAAACCTAAGAACAAGTGATTTGATTTTTTACTTGTTCTTTTTGTTTACTTTTTAGTTAATGTTTACCATCTATTTTAACAAATAGGGAAGTTTTATTTTCTTCCCTATTTTATATTTTCATCTTTTATATAATATTTTGTTCCCAACATAACATCTGGTAAATATTGTTGTTCTACCCAATGTCCTGGATAATCATGTGGGTATTTATAACCTTCGTGATACCCAAATTGTTCCATTCCTTCAGCAGGCGCATTTCTTATATGCATTGGTATAATACCTGTATCTTTTGATTTTACATCTTCTAAAGCTTTATTTATTCCCATATATGATGCATTTGATTTTTTTGATTCTGCTACATAAACTGCTGCTTCTGCTAGTATTATTCTTGCCTCTGGCATTCCAACCATCGAAACAGCTTGCATTGCTGATGTTGCTACTACTAATGCATTTGGATTTGCCATTCCTACATCTTCTGCAGCTGCTATTACTATTCTCCTAGCTATAAAAACCGGATCTTCTCCCCCATTAATTGCTCTTGCTAAATAAAATAATGTTGCATCAGAATCACTACCTCTCATTGATTTTATAAATGCACTAATATTATCATAATGAGTATCTCCATTTTTATCAAATATAGCTTTTCTCGTTTGTATACTTTCTTTCATTATTTCATCTGTTATCTTTATTTTTCCTGTGCTATCCATTTCTGTAGTTAATACTGCTATTTCTAGTCCATTTAACGCTGTTCTCACATCTCCATTAGATATTTCAGCAATCTTCAACAAGGTTTCATCCGAAATCTCTATATTATAACTTGCAAGTCCTTCTGGGCTTTGAATAGCATTTTTTAAAATTTCAAATATATCCTCTGTACGTAATGGTTCCAACTTAACCACCATTGATCTTGATATTAAAGCCTTATTAACCTCAAAATATGGATTTTCTGTTGTTGCACCAATTAATATTACTGTTCCATTTTCCACAAATGGCAATAATGCATCTTGTTGCAATTTATTAAATCTATGAATTTCATCTATAAATAAAATACATTTTCCACTTGGATTTAAAAAGGGATTCTTAGCTTCTTCTATTGCTTTTTTTATATCTGAAACTCCTGCTGTTACTGCATTTAATTTTGCAAATTGATATTTTGTTGTATTACTTATTACTTTAGCAAGTGATGTTTTTCCGCATCCAGGTGGTCCCCACAAAATAATACTTGATAGTCTATCTGCTTTTATTGTTCTATATAATATTTTATCTTTTGCCAATACATGTTCTTGTCCTACATAATCATCCAATGTTTTTGGCATCATTCTATATGCTAATGGTTGTGATAAATCCATATTCTTACTTCCTTTTACTTTATTATTGTTTTCCTAATAATAATAATGCTTTTCTTATTATATCTTCTATGCTCATATCATTTGCATCAATTTTCTCTAATGTCTTTTCTATTTCTTTTCTCGTATATCCTAATACTTGTAATGCTGATGTTGCTTCCTTAATGTTTTCATCTATAGCTATTTGCATCTTTATATCTTTAATTTGTATCTTTTCATTACTTTCTAATTCTTGTTTCTTTAATTTATCTTTTAATTCTAATATCATCCTCGCTGCAGACTTTGCCCCAATTCCAGGCAACTTTGTAAGTTTTTTTGTATCTTCATTTATTATTGCCAACGCAAATTCTGTTGGAGTAATATTAGATAAAATGCTAATCGCAGATTTTGCTCCTATTCCACTTGTTGATATTAAAATTTCAAAAGTTCTTAATTCTTCTTTTGTTAAAAATCCATAAAGACTTATATTATCTTCTCTAACCCAATAATATGTATGTATTTTTACTTGTTCCCCTTTTGATTCTAATTTACTTATATCTGGCTCTGGCATAAATACTTTATATCCAATTCCTCCAGCTTCTATAATAATATATCCTGCTGATTTTTCTTCAATATTTCCTTTAATGAATGCTATCATTTTTTCCTCCGTTAATCAAACAAATTTTCCGTATTATTTTATCATAAAAACTAAAATTTGCAATATATTTTATAAAAAACAAGAATATCATTTTCTAAGAAAACTCACTATTTCATAGATGACTTTCCTAAGAATATAAAAAAGCTGTTATAAAAATATAACAGCCTTAATCTTTTTATTTCACATTTTCAGCGAAACTATTATCTACTACTTTATCAAAACTTACTCTTTTATCTAATTGTCCTGCTTCTTCCATTATAGTTTGCAATAAATTAAATCCTTTTTCAGAAACTACAGGAGTTGTGTTCCAAGGATCAATATCTATATAGTTCTGTATAACTGTAATTAATAAATCTCTTTCAGTGTTTGGAAAATATCCTTCTATCTCATCTGCAATTTCTTCTGCTGAATGATTTTTTACCCATTCCAACCCTTTATCAATTGCATTTGTAAAAGATTGTATTACTTCTTTATTTTTTTCTATATAATCTGATGTTGCAAAATAAGTAGTATATGTCACTTCATCTGTTTGTGCACCAATTGAAGATACTATATATCCAGCATTTGATTTTTCTGTTGCTGATGCAGTTGGCTCAAATAGTGCTACATAATCTGCATTTCCTGCTGAAAATGCACCTGCCATTAAATCAAAACTTATACTGGTATCTAAAGTAACATCTTTTTCTGGATTTATGCCGTTTTTTCTTAAAACATATTGTAGAGTCATATTTGGAACTCCGCCAACTCTACCAGGAATTATAACACTTCCTTTTACATCAGACCATTTAAAATTATCATTTTTGTTTCTGCTTACTAAAAATGAACCATCTCTTTTAGTTAATTGTGCAAAAACTTTTGGATAATTAGTGCTTCCTTGATTATATACATATATTGATGCTTCTGGACCAGCAAATCCTATATTTACTTGATTTGATAATACCGCGGTCATTACAGAATCAGCACCAGATCCAGTTGTTAAGTCTATGTCTAACCCCTCATCTTTAAAAAAGCCTTTATTAAGCGCTACATATTGTGGAGCATAAAATATAGATCTTGTAACCTCCATTACACTAATTTTCTTTATTGTTTTAGTGTTTTCTACATTTGTCTGTTCATTTCCAATATTATTATTTGAAACTGTTGCCCTTCCAATAAAAAATCCTATTAATCCTGCTATAATTGTAACTAATACAAGTATTGCAATAATTTTTTGTTTCAAAATTATTCCTCCTTCTTTTTTATACTTCTATATAGTTTATGCTAAGAAATAATTTTGGTTAAGATTAAATAACATTTATTTGCTTTAATTTTTCTCTTTGCTTACATTCTAGTATTATATATTAATTTACAATGCATAAAAAACAAGAATAACATTTTCTAAGTGCCAAAGGCACATAAGAAAATTTAATTCTTCCATAATTATCTTCTAAGAAAACTCATTATTTCATAGATGACTTTCCTAAGAATATAAAAAAGCACCTTGCCCAATACCGTAACACGGTATTGGGCAAGGGCGAGGTTACCTATAATAGTCGTAAGGCACCAAGTGAATATAACCATTGCTAGTTATTCTCTTGATAACAGCGACCATCTCATCCCCTTCCTCAAGGTCATCCAAGGTATCAACCACGCCTTGAGTATTTGGAGTTACCTCACAGAGGTACCCTCCTTTTACAGGATGAGCAATTCTTACGATACTTACCTCTCCTGCCTTTACAGCGGGAGTAGTGTCAGCTTCCTTCCTAGAAGCATTAACCAAGACTCTTCCATATTCGTCTTGATACTTTTCCAGGATCTTTACATCAATTTTCTCCCCCTTTTTAAAAAACTTATTGGGAATATTATACACTCTTGAGGTCTGTGAACAGTTGATATATACTTCAACATCCCCCAAAACTTCCACAAAAAGCCCATTTTTAGCTGTTGAAACTATCACTCCTACGTATGTTTCTCCAACTTCAATTGCACTTTTCCGTTCATTCTGATAGGCTTTTCTGGACCATTCCATATCTGAGATAGTCAAAACATTGAAATATTCTCGTTCCTTTAGATTTCGGATTTTCCCTTCCACAGGGGCTTTGAAGCCCAACTCTTCTTTCGGGATAAAACCAACCAAAGTTTGACCTTCATCAAAAATGTCAAGTCTTTGCTTCATTGAATTCCATACCAATTCTTCTTCTTGAGGGTAAATAGTTCTAACTTTCATCTTTTTGTCTCCCTTTTGTTGTTTTATTGTTATTTCTATTTTCTTGAAGCTACTTAAAGTTAACCTCCTTTACCAGCACAATTTATGTGCCATACATTTTAATTATATCATATTTATGCACTTTTTTCAATTTTATGTTAATTTTCTTCCTCTTAATATTGCTTTTTCCAATATTGATACACTTCCATACATAATAGCAGCCATTGCTCCTAAAATAATTACACTTGTCATTACTAAATCTAATTGGAATACTTGACCACCATATACTATTAAATAACCTAATCCTGCTTTTGATACTAAAAATTCTCCAGTTATTACTCCAACTAAAGATAAACCTATATTTACTTTTAAAGTATTAATAAAAGTTGAAATATTACTTGGAATTACAATTTTTGTTAAGATTTGAAATTTATTTGCATTAAAACTTTTAGCCATTTTTATTTTTTCTTTATCAGTATTTATAAAACCATTTAAAATATCTAATATAGTTACAATTAAAGAAATTGCTATTGCCATAACAATTATTGCTGGTGTGCCAGCTCCTACCCATATAATAATTATTGGTCCCAATGCTGTTTTAGGTAAACTACTCAATACTACTAAAAATGGTTCAAAAACTTTTGATAAAAAGTCTGACCACCACAATAATATTGCAACTATTACTCCAATTATTGTTCCTGCCAAAAATCCTATTATTGTTTCATATGCCGTTACTCCTAAATGCATCATTAGATTATTATTTTTCATGTTCATAAAGGTATTCGCTATTCTACTTGGACTGCTTGTAATAAAACTATTAATAATTTTCATATTTGCAAGCATTTCCCATAATACAATAAAAGTTACTAATATGAGTATCTGTGTCACTACAACAGCTATTTTATTTGCTTTTATTTTTCTTAAGTATTTCTTCCTTTCCTCTGAAATTATTTTATTATCCATTTATATCCAGCTCCTTCCATAATGTATTAAAATAACCACTAAATTCTGGTCTTTCTCTACAATTTATTGGAGTTCTATTATCCATATCAAAATTTATTTCATGTATGTTTTTAATTTTAGCAGGTCTTTTAGTTAATACTACAACTCTATCTGATAAACTTATACTTTCAGAAATATCATGAGTTACAATAAGTGCAGTTATTCCTTCCTTTTTCAAAATATCATAGACATCTTTTGTTACCATTATTCTGGTTTGATAATCTAATGCTGAAAAAGCCTCATCTAGTAATAATATTTTTGGTTTAATTGCTAATGTCCTTATAAGTGCTGCTCTTTGTCTCATTCCTCCTGATAATTGTGTGGGATATTTATCTTTAAACTCATATAAATGATATTTTTTTAATAATTCAATTACATATTCTTCATTTTCCTTTGTTTTCATATTTCTTATTTCAAGTCCTAAAATAACATTATTATATATAGTTCTCCATTCAAGTAAACTATCTTTTTGTAACATATATCCTATTTCTGTTGAAACACCATTTATCTCTTTCCCATCTACATATATTTTTCCAGAACTTTTTTCCTCTAGTCCTGCAATAATTGAAAGTATTGTGGATTTTCCACATCCACTTGGTCCAATAATGCTTACAAATTCTCCTTTTTTTACATCTAAACTTATACTTTCTAGAGCTTTTGTTTCTCCATTTTTAGCTTGATAAACTTTAGTTATATCTTTTATGCTCAGTATATTATCCTTCATTTCAAGCCTCCTTTATTCGACTTAATATTATTATATTCTACTTTTTATAAAGTGCGACTTAAATATTATTTATTATTACTAAGCAATTACTACAAAAAAATTGTTCTTATTAGATCTTTTTTCTTAATAAGAACAATTTTTATATATTATTAAATTTTTATAGCTTCAAATCTATCTTTTTGAATTTCACTTGGTACTTCTATTGGATACTTTCCTGTAAAACATCCTGTACATAGTCCTTTAACTTCACATTTTTCTGTTATAGTCTTTAGACTTTCTATACTTAAATACTCTAAGGTATCTGCTCCTATCTCTTTTCTTATTTCTTCTACTGATTTATTATAGGCAATTAGTTTTTCTTTGTCATCAATATCTGTTCCAAAATAACATACATCTATAAATGCTGGAGCAGCAATTCTCAAATGTACTTCTTTTGCACCTGCTTCTCTTAATCTGGTTATAATTCTTGTTATTGTTGTTCCTCTAACTATCGAATCATCTATTAAAATAATTTTTTTATCCTTTACTACTGGTCTTATTGGATTCAATTTCATTCCAACTAATCTTTGTCTTTCTCCTTGTGAGTTCTGAATAAAAGTTCTTCCTACATATTTGCTTTTAGTAAATACCATATCATAATGAATTCCTGATTCTTTTGAATATCCTAGAGCAGCATCTAATCCTGAATCCGGCACACCTGCAACTATATCTGCTTCCACTGGTGCTTGGCGTGACAACATTCTTCCTGCATCTTCTCTAAATTTATGAACACTTATACCATCAACCACAGAATCTGGTCTCGAAAAATATATATATTCAAAAGAACATAAACCTTTGGGTTCATTTATATTTGTTTGAATTGATTTCATTTCGTTATCTGTAACAACAACTATCTCTCCTGGTTTTACGTTTCTTTCAAATTCCGCACCTGTTAAATCTAAAGCACAACTTTCAGATGCAAACACATACTCATCTTCATTTTTTCCAATACAAAGAGGTCTAAATCCTTGAGGATCTCTAACCGCAACTATTTTTCTTGAAGTCATAACTATTAATGAATATGAACCTTTAAAACGTTTCATTGCTTTTTCTATAGCTTCTTCTATTGAATTTGATTTTAATCTTTCTTGTACTATGATGTAGCTTATAACTTCTGTATCGCTTGTTGTGGTAAATATCGCTCCATTTTCTTCAAGTTCTTGTCTAAGTTCAAAAGCATTTACTAAATTTCCATTATGAACAACTGCTAAATTTCCCTTTTTGTGTCTAATAACCATTGGTTGTGCATTTTCTTTTTTTGCTTCGCCTGTTGTTGAATATCTTACATGTCCAATTCCCATTTTCCCTTGTGGTAATTTATTTAAAATATGTTCTGGAAACACTTTAGATACTAGTCCAAGATCTTTATGATAAGAAATAAGCCCATCTTTATTAATTGCTATTCCACAACTTTCTTCTCCTCTATGTTGTAATGCAGAAAGTCCAACACTTATAATTCCTGCTAAATTTTCATTTGAATGTTTCGAATAAATTCCGAAAACTCCACATTCTTCTTTTAATTTTTTAAACATATCAAACCTCTTCTATGAAATAAATTATGGTGCATAACTTTTCGTTTGCACCGAATATTTTTTATTATACATTTATTTATTTCAAAAGTATATAATTTTTTTATTTTTTTCTAATTTATTATACATTAACTTCTATATTTTCTACTGTTAATAAATCAGCATATTTATTAAGAATAGGTTTTACTTTTTCTGTGATGAAATCATCTACTTGATGTGGAGCTCTTCCACATAAATTATTTGGATTTAACGCATGTAATATTTCTTCTTTCGTCATTCCAAAATAAGGATCTCTAGCAATTCTATCTACTAAATCATTTGGCCTACCAAATTCTTTAACTTCTTTTGCTGCTTCCATTGAATAAACTCTTATTTTTTCATGTAATTCTTGTCTATCTCCACCTTTTAGGACAGCATTCATTATTATTTCTTCTGTCGCCATAAATGGAAGTTCTTGCATTAGGTTTGTTTTTATTACATTTTCATATACAACTATATTTTTACTTATATTTCCATAAAGTATTAATATACCATCTACTGCCAAAAATGCTTCTGGAATACATATTCTTTTATTTGCAGAATCGTCTAGTGTTCTTTCTAGCCATTGTGTTGCTGCTGTAATTGCTGGATCCTGTGCTAAAATCATAACATGTCTTGAAAGTGAATTTATTCTTTCGCATCTCATTGGATTTCTTTTATATGCCATTGCAGAAGACCCTATTTGACTTTTTTCAAATGGTTCTTCTAGTTCTTTTTCATGTTGAAGTAATCTCATATCATTGGCAAATTTTGAAGCACTTTGTGCTATCTCTGATAATATATTTAATACTCTTGAATCTAATTTTCTAGTATATGTTTGTCCTGAAACAGCATAGAATTTTTCAAATCCCATCTTTTCAGCTATTTTTTCATCTATTTGTTTTACTTTTTGTTCATCTTTAAATAATTTCATAAAGCTTTCTTGAGTTCCTGTTGTACCTTTGCAACCTAATAATTTCATATGACTTTCCACAAATTCTAGTTCTTCTAAATCTTCTAATAAATCTTGCATCCACAATGTAGCTCTCTTGCCTACTGTAGTTAATTGTGCTGGTTGAAAATGTGTATATCCTAAACATGTAATACTTTTATTTTTTTCCGCAAATTCTGATAAATTTTTTATAACAACTAGTAGTTTTTGTTTTATTACTTTTAAAGCTTCACTCATTAAAATAACATCAGTATTATCTGTTACATAACAAGAAGTTGCTCCTAAATGAATTATTGGTTTTGCTTCTGGACATTTTACACCGAATTCATAAACATGACTCATTACATCGTGTCTGCATTCTTTTTCTCTTTGTTCGACTATACCATAATCTATATCATTTATATGTTCCTTCATTTCTTTGATTTGCTCATCAGTTATGTTTATTCCTAACTCTTTTTCTGTTTCTGCTAAGGCTACCCATAGTTTTCTCCAGGTAGAATATTTAGCATTTGGTGACCAAATTTTATTCATTTCTTTACTAGCATATCTTCCACTTAGAGGTGTTACATATATTTCATTTTCCATTAATATTATCTCCTTTTTCAATATTAAGAATACTTTTCTATATTACCATATATTTCGCCATTTTGCAATTGGTATTGACTTTTTTCTTATTTTGTAAGATAATAATATATGTTTTTTGTTAATAGGTTTCTTTACTTATTCAAAAAATAATTTTAGTTTTTATGATGAATTTATTATTCATCAAGAGGAGGTCCTATGTCAAAAGTTGACGTCGTTTTAGGCGCTTTTTATGGTGACGAAGGAAAGGGGAAAATAATTGACTACCTATCAACAAATGCTGATGTATCAATACGTTGTACTGGTGGTAATAATGCTGGACATACTATCGAGGTTGATGGTGTTAAGTATGCATTTCATTTAATTCCATCTGGTATATTAAATGAAAATACATTAGCCGTAATTGGTAATGGAGTAGTTATTGATCCAAAAGTTTTAATTAGTGAAATTGATAATCTAAAGAATCACGGATTCTCAGTTAGTAATTTAAGAATTAGTGATAAAGCTCATATAATTATGCCATATCATGTAGCAATGGACAAATTATTAGAAGAAGCAAGAGGTGCTTCTAAAATCGGTACAACTTCTTGTGGAATTGGTCCTGCTTATTGTGATAAATATGAACGTTCTGGAATTAGAGTTCAAGACTTTGTAAGTCCTGAAAGATTTAAATCAGTTTTATTTAGAAATGTTGAAAGTAAAAATAAAATTTTTGAAATATATGGAAAAGAAAAATTTGATGCTGAAAAACTATATGATGAGTACTCAAAATATGCAGAAATTCTTAAACCTTATGTTGTTGATACTGTTGTATTATTACATAATAGCTTAAGAGATGGTAAAAAATTACTTTGCGAAGGTGCTCAATCTACTTTATTAGATATAGATTTTGGTTCATATCCTTATGTAACCTCTTCAAATCCATCTATGGGTGGAATTTGTACAGGTTCTGGAATTAGCCCTAAAAATATCGGAGAAATTTATGGTGTTATAAAAGCATATTCTTCTAAGGTTGGAGAAGGACCATTTATTACAGAACAACTTAACGCAGATGGTGATAAAATACGTGAATTAGGTCATGAATATGGAACTACTACTGGTAGACCTAGACGCTGTGGTTGGTTAGACTTAGTTGCTGTTAAATATTCTGTTATGATTAATGGTATAACAGGTATTGCTATCAATCATATGGATACTATTGGAAAATTTGATAAAATAAAATTATGTGTTGCATATAATCATAAGGGAAAAATAACAACAGATTTTTCTACAAATCCTGATTATATCAGCAACTGTGAAGCTGTATATGAAGAATTTGATGGAAACTTTGGTGATATATCTAAATGTAAAACCAGAGATGAATTACCATTAAATGCTCAAAAATATTTAAATAGAATTGAAGAAGTTCTTGAAGTTCCTATTAAATTCATCGGTACAGGTGCTGGACGTGAAGATTTAATAGCAGACTAAAAAATATATGGAAACTTTCTATTTTATAGATAGTTTTCCATATAAAATAAAAACAAGAAGCAGACTTATAATGGTTTGCTTCTTTTATTTTACTCCTCTTCTGGTGCCTCAACTGGACATACGCTTGCACATGTTCCACATGATACACATTTATTAGGATCTATTACATATTTTGTATCTCCTTCTGCTATACATTCCATTGGACAAGCTGCTGCACATGCTCCACATTTTATACATTTGTCAGTAATCTTATATGCCATAACGAACACCTCCTTCCACTTTGTTTTCTATACTTAATCTTGATTATTTTGCATTTCAATTTTGTCTAGCTTTTCTAATTTTTTTAATTCCTCATCTGCTTCATAATTTGTTGAATCTTTTTCTACATCTTTTATTATTTTTATTTCATCAATATTGTATTTTTTATGGAAAGTGTTATTATCTTTATCAACAAGTTTTACTTTAACTATTTCTTTTAAATTTTCTAGTCCTTCAACTATACCTTCTCCATCTTCTGTCTTTACAGTTGCACCTACACCTGGTAATTTTTTGTTTTTTTCCTCATAAACATTTTCTTCATATTTTAAACAACACATTAATCTGCCACAACATCCTGAAATTTTAGAAGGTGTTAAAGATAAGCCTTGTTCTTTTGCCATCTTTATAGATACCATATCAAAATCTCCTAAATATGAGCAACAGCATAACTGTCTTCCGCAAATTCCATTTCCACCTATTCTTCTAACTTCATCTCTTAGCCCTATTTGTCTTAACTCTATTCTTGTTCTAAATATTGCAGCTAAATCTTTGACTAAATCTCTAAAATCAATTCTTCCCTCTGCAGTAAAATAAAATAATATTTTGCTATTATCAAATTGATATTGAACATCAACTAAATTCATTGATAATTTATGTTTCTTTATATTTTCTTGAGCTATATCAAATGCCTCTTTTTCTTTTTTTAGATTTTGTTCGTGTTGTTCTTTATCTTTTTTTGTTGCAACCCTTACAATATCTTTTAATGGAGAAACAATTTTTTCTTCTTCTATTTCTTTATTTGCCATCACAACCTCAGCATATTCTTGTCCAAAAGTTGTTTCAACAATTACGTATTCCCCTTTATTTATTTTTTTATCTCCAGGATTAAAATAATATATTTTTCCTGGTCTTCTAAGTCTAACTCCTATTACTGTTTTCATACACTATATCCTTTCTTAATGTCTCATTAATTTTTCCATATATTATATAATAAATTATCTATACTCATGGTAAAATTTGCATTAGCCTTAATTCTTTTTTTTGTTTCTTCAACAGCTTCAATATACTTTATATTTTTTTTATTGTTTATTAGGTCTTTACTTAATATTATATTTATAAAATCTAAATTCTCCATAATGTCTTTTTCATTTTTATAGAGAACATCAATTTTATTCAAAACATCTAATAACTTATATTTATTTATATTACTAAATACTTTTTCAAGTTCATTATATCTATCCTTTTGTTCCTCAGTAAGTTCTATTTTATTTTCTTCTATGCAGGTGATTTTTGTACACCTTGATTTTATAGTGTTCAGAATCAAATTCTCATTTTCAGCTAATAAAATAATCATTATATACTGAGGAGGTTCTTCTAGGGTTTTTAGCAAACAATTTTGTGCTCCAACTGTCATCTTATCACTATTATTAATTATAAACACTTTTTTTTCTGAAACAATTGGCTTTTTAATTACTTCTTCCTGCAATTTTCTTATTTGTTCGATTTTTATAGTATTTTCTCCAGCTTCTAGGTCAATCATCAGAAAATCTGGATGATTATTATTTTCCATTTCAAGACAAGATTTGCAATTATTACAAGGTGCATTTTCTTCTAAACATAATGCTTCCTTTGCAAATTCTATCGCAAGTTCTAATTTTGCAGAAAATTTGCTTCCAAGAAACATATAACTATGTAAAACCCTTTTTTCTTTTACTGTATTATTTAATAATTTTTTTATATCATCATTTTTCATAATACTTTTTTCCTTTTACCATTTTGTACCAAATTTACTAAATGGCCAAAATCTTAAGCAAACTTTACTTTCTACTTTTGATACTGGTATACATCCAAAATTTCTTGAGTCCATGCTATCACTTCTATTATCTCCCATTACAAATATATATCCATCTGGTACTGTTAATTCTGTAAATATTGTACTATTTGTAGTAACACCTTCTCGTAGATATTCTTCTTGTAATAATTCTCCATTAATATAAACGTTTCCATCCTTTATTTCAATATGTTCTCCTGGTAAACCTATTACTCTCTTTATATAACTTTTTTTATTAATATCTAATACATAGTATGTAAATTTTTTAAAAATTGAATTTATATTTTGCTCATATTTAGCTATAGGATTATTTGAATTTACTTCTGCTGAACTTTTATAATCTGATGATGGTGCTTCAAATGTTATAACTTCTCCCCTATTAAATTCACGTTTTAAATGTACACTTATTCTATTTAAAATTAATCTATCTCCTTGCTTAAATGTTGGATACATAGATGACATTTGTACTACTGTTGGAGTTCCTATAAAATATCTAAAAACTAAGGCTAAGATTAATGCAATTATAATACAATAACCCCATTCTAATATATCTTTTATTTTTGTGCTTTTCTCTTGTTCCATCTTTTTCTTCATTTCCTTTCAATATAAAGTTTTATTAAATTTCAGTCTGTTATATATTATATAATAATTTGCATATTTTCTCAATGATTTTTCTAAACTTTTCAGCATAAGTTTCTATTTTTTTATTGGGATTCTAATTACTACTTCTGTTCCTTCATCCTTTTTACTTTTTATATCTATCGTTCCATTATTTCTATCAAGAATCTCTTTTGCAATTGATAAACCTAAACCTGTTCCACCCATTTCCCTTGTTCTTGATTTATCAACTCTATAGAATCTATCATATATTCTTTCTAAATCTTCTTCTGGTATTCCCCATCCATTATCAATAACTTTTATATAGGCATCATTATATATATAACCAACATACATTTTTATACTACCATTTTCTGGAGTATATTTTATACTATTTGATAATATATTTAAAACCACTCTTTCAATAGCATCTCTATCAGCATATACAGCAGGAACATTTGCTGTAACAAAACATTCTGCTTTGTGATTTTTCTTGTCAATTTCAATTTGTAACTTTTCTTGACATTGTTTTACTAATTCCCCAAGATCAAATTCTGTCTTTTTTGTTCTGTCTTCATTATTATCGTATCTAGAAAGAGTTAATAAATCTGTTACAAGTTTTGCCATTCTTCTTGCTTCTGTTGATATTACATTCAAAAATTTTTCCTGTGTTTCCTTATCATATTCTCCCTCTAACAATGTGTCAGCATATCCCATAATTGAAGTGATTGGTGTTTTTAATTCATGTGATACATCTGCTACAAATTCTTTTCTCATATTATCGAGTTTTACATGTTCAGTGATATCCTGAATAACAACTATAACCCCATTAGGTGTTTCAGCTTCGTTTCTAAGAGGTGCAAAGAATACATATATATAATTATCTCCTATCTTTATTCTTTGTGCCGTAGAAGTCCAATTTTCAAGATATATCACCTTTTCTAAATTTATATCAACATTATATTTTCCAAATATTTTGTCAAAGCTGTCATCTTCTGGCATTATTCTTAACAGTCTAGTTGCAGCTGGATTTGTTAATGATATATTTCCATCTATATCAAATGCCAATATTCCGTCTGTCATATGTAATAGCATTGTTTCTATCTGTTTCTTTTGCATTGAAACTTCTTTTATTTTTTCTTCTGTTTCTTCAATTAATTCTTCTGCTGGGTTAATAATTTTCTTTATCACTAATATACTAAGCATAAATGATAATATAATACATAATACGGCTATTCCTACTAGAGTCATTTCAATATTATATATATTATTTTTTATTAGTTCTATATTATTTGTTTCTGTAGATAAATTAATTATTAAATTATTTAATGTAATAATTGTTGTTAATCCTATAGCTATAATACATATAATTTCTGTTACTATAAATATTAATCCTAATTTTTTCTTTGCTTTTTCTAACATTTTTCTCTTCCTTTCATTTCAAAAAACGACCGAATCTAACTCGGTCGTCTTAATATCCTCTTATTCAGGTTTTGCAATATAATATCCTATTCCTCTTTTTGTAATTAAGATTTTAGGATCTGTTGTGTCATCTTCTATTTTTTCCCTTATTCTTCTTACCGTAACATCAACCGTTCTTATATCTCCAAAGTATTCATATCCCCATACTTTTTCTAATAGTAACTCTCTTGATATTACTTGACCTGGTTGATTTGCAAGATATCTTAATACTTCAAATTCTCTAACAGTTAAATCAACTTTTTTTCCTCTAACTTTTACTTCAAATTTATCTATATCTAACTGTAAATCTCCAATAATCATTTTTCTTTCATTTTGTTTTGATTCATTTTCAACCACTATATTTCCAGATAGTTCATATTTTCTTAGATTTGCCTTTATTCTAGCAATGAGCTCTCTCACACTAAATGGTTTTGTAACATAATCATCTGCACCTAATTCTAGTCCAAGTATTTTGTCAATTTCTTCTTCTTTTGCAGTAAGCATAATTATTGGAATATTTAATGCAGTTCTAACTTTTTTGCATACTGTTAATCCATCCATCTTAGGCAACATAATATCAAGCA
The DNA here is from genome assembly GCA_934183325.1 of uncultured Clostridia bacterium. Lineage (GTDB taxonomy): Bacteria > Bacillota > Clostridia > TANB77 > CAG-508 > CAKPSH01. Next base: position 37,116 of record CAKPSH010000008.1, on the reverse strand, counting down.
AAATAATATTTGGTCTTTTTTCTATAGCGATATTTACAGCACTTAATCCATCATTAGCCACCAAAGTATTATATCCTTCTTTTTTTAAATTGTATTCTAATATATCTACTATTGGCTTTTCATCGTCAACTATTAATACGGTTTTCTTGTCCTCATTAATGTTTTCCATCTCCATAATAAAATACATCCCTTTCTTATGCTACCACATAACTATATTATATATATCATAATAATTAACTTTTCACAAGTCTTTTAATGAATTTTTATTTAAGATTTATTTGTGTTTGCTTTTATGTAAATTTAAGTTTACTTTTCACATTTTTTATTGTATAATAATCTATATTTTTTATTGAAGGTGAATTTATTGAGTTTTAAAACTAATTACGAATTAATTATAAAATGTTTAATACATAAGATGAGAATAGCTTTAGATTCAGATTTTATTCCTAAAGCTATGTTAGAGAGAGCTATAGAGATGCTTAAGTATACTCCTAAAGACGTAAAATATGCAATCAGTAATGTAACACTTGATTTATTGCATAGACAAGATTTAGATATCAATCATTATGAACAATATGTTTCTATTATTGGAGTTGGAGGATCAAGTGTGGTTTTTCAAATCGGAGAATTTGTGTTAAAGCTTGGAGTAGAACGTTTTAATGATAAAATTCCTAATCATGAGCGAATACTCCAACCATTAATAAGATGTGTCTTCTCTCTTCCATCTATTGGAAATATATCTTCTCTTTATTTGGAAGTTCAAAATTTAGTTGACAGAGATTGGTATAAAAATATGTCTTTTCAAGAACGTATGGATGTTATTGATAAAATTAGCACTGAACTTACTGATTCTGGTATTAATTGGGAAGATAATAAATCAGCAAATATTGGTAAATTATTAAAACCTAATAAACCTAACATAACAATTGGATATACCTATAATAATGGTTCTTGGGTTCCTGATGAATATATCTCTAGTGATTCTCTAGGACTAGTTGGAGACAGTTTCAAAGTTCTTCCTGCTGGCGAATATGTTATATTGGATACAGATTCGCTTGTACCTCTTAACTTTACTTCGATTGATGAATATGCTAAAAATTTGAATGATGGTGAATCTCGTTAAAATATGGATTATATACTAAAGAAAAAATAGTACAATATAAAAATACTGTACTATTTTTTCTTGTTTTTTATTATTACTTTAAATTAATACGGATAATCACCTATTCCTGCAAATCCCATCATTCCATCTGCCCAACACTTTTGTCCATTTATATAAAATTCATTCCATTGATGTGTATATTGATTTTCATTTACATGTGTCCAAGAATATCCCATATAATCAAGCACTCTTCCCATGGCTCTTGTTGTTCCTGAACAAGTCGCAATTCCTGCACAAAATACTCCATAAGGAGATCTATAATATGGATTAGAATATGTAGAATCATAATTGCAGTATTTATAATAATATTCACTTACGCTTTTAGCTGCATTTGATACTTGTGTTATAGGTTCTGAACTTGAAGCCTTTGCTTTTGATGCTATATTTTTTGCTATTTTCTCTGCTTCATCTATTTGATCATCTGTACAATTTTTATAATATTTCTTTATTATATAAGCACTATATCTTCTAGATTGATTATTATTGTTTGATGTTCCATTATTTGTTGAACTTGTATTACTCTTTCCTGAAGAACTATTATTTGATTTTGATGATGAACTTGTTGATGTTTTTTTATTTTGATTACTTTGAATTTTTTCTTCTTCTTTAACTATTACTTTAAATTCTTGTACCGTTTCATTTCCGTTTTTATCTTTTGCTATAACCTTTATTGGATATTCTCCAACTTCATCTTTATTAACTTGTCCTTCTACAGTTACATCTAACTCGCCATCTACAACATCTGTGGCTTTAATTCCTTCTTTTAAATCTATGTCTTGTCCTTTAAAAATCTCTTTATCTGAAACGCCTTCTATTTCAGGCTTTTTTGTATCTTTTACTGTATAAGTATTATTTTTTTCAACTAAGTATTCTTTTGAATCATAAGTAATTTTAAAATTTTTGATAAAATTCATAAAATTTGATTTATCACAATTTATTTTTAATCTTTTTTTAGATTCATCTGTTGATTTTAATTCAGTTTTTATATTTACTTCTCCAACTTGCATAAACTTTATGTTTTCTTCATTCAATTTAGGCTCGTCGTTTATGAATATTTGATATAAAATTTTATCATTCATTTTTTCCATATCTATATTTTCATTTTTTAATTCTTCATAGGTAATCTCACTACCATATTCAATTTCCATTTCACTATTTTTTAATATTCGCTCTAATGCTTGTATTTCATTTGCTTCCATTTCATTTTGTTTTTTATTATAAAAATAATATATTAAAAGAGCAATTATAATCATACCAATAATAACAGCAATAACTATACTAAAAATTTTAAGCTTCTTATGTTTTTTTGTTTGTTCCGTCTTTGTTACAACCTTTTCTTCTTCCATTTTATATCTCTCCTTTTTTACTTAGTCATTTTTTATTATACCATCGTTGTCTATTTAATACAATATTAGAATTTTATATGTTCTTCATCATTAAATATAAAAACAAGTTACTTCTCATTTCGAAACATGCCCAAATTATTAGAAAAAATTTTAATAATTTGAATTCTTTTCTTTTTAGAAGTAACTTTTATTTTCATATTTAAGCATTTACTTTTTTATGTTTTCTTTCAATTAATTTTGTTATCTCAATTATTGGTAATATTAAAAATGCTAAACCGAATGCTGTTAAAAATTCTACTAATGATACTGGTGTAAATTCAAATAGATTTACAAAGAATGGTATTGTTATTATTCCTATAGTTATAACTGTTGTTAATGCAAATGCTCCAAATAGCCACCAATTCATTGTTTTCATATTAAATATTGAATTTCTTTGTGAACGCATACTTACAGCATGGAACATTTCAATAAAGTTCATGGTTAAAAATGCCATTGTCATTCCTTCTCCTGAAGAAGCAAGTGCCCAAACTCCAGATTCCATAAATTCTCCAATAAAATACGATAATACTACTATTATTCCCATAAATAATCCTTGGAAAATCATATCTCTACCTGCACCATCTGAAAAAACACTGTCATTTGCATTTCTTGGTTTTCTCTTCATTATATCTCCTTCTGCTTTTTCCATTCCTAATGCTAATCCAGGAGTACTATCTGTTATAAGATTTATCCATAATAAATGTGCTGGTGTAATCATTGTTACACCTAACAATGATGATATAAATACGACTATCACTTCTGCCATATTGGTTGATAATTGAAATTGTAAAACCTTTCTTACATTATCATAAATCTTTCTTCCTTCTTCAACAGCATTAACTATTGTAGCAAAATTATCATCTGCTAACACTACATCTGAAACACCTTTTGTTACATCTGTTCCAGTTATTCCCATACTTATTCCTACATCTGCAGCTTTTATTGAAGGTGCATCATTTACACCATCCCCTGTCATTGCCGTTATTAGATTTTGTGCTTTCAATGCTTTAACAATTCTTGTTTTATGTTCTGGTTGTACACGTGCATATACAGAACATTTTCTTACAACTTTTTTTAAATCTTCATCTGATAAATTTTCTAATTCTTCACCTGTTATTGCTTCTTTTTCGTCTTTTATTATCTTTAAGTCTTTTGCTATTGCAACTGCTGTATCTTTATGATCACCTGTAATCATAATAGGTCTAATTCCTGCTTTTCTACATTCTTCTATCGCTCCATATACTTCTTTTCTGCAAGGATCAATCATTCCCACAAATCCTATAAATATCAAATCTTTTTCTAAATTTTCTGATTCATAATTTAATGGTTCTTCACTATATTCTCTATATGCCGCACCTAAAACTCTATATGCTTTATCTGCAAATTCTTTGTTTTTCTTTATAATATCATTTTTTATTTCTTCTGTTAATTCTACTATATTTCCGTTTTCTATATATCTAGAACATCTTGTTAATAATATCTCACACGCACCTTTAGTATATTGTATATACCTATTACCATTTTGATGAACTGTTGACATCATTTTTCTACTAGAATCAAATGGTACTTCTCCAACTCTTGGCATTATTTCTTCTATTTTTGATTTTAGCATTCCCTCTTTTTTTGCATATTCAACTAATGCATTTTCTGTTGGTTCTCCTGTTGCTTTTTCATCATTTTCATCAATCTTTGAATCATTACATAAACACATGGCTTTTGTTAGCATTTCTTTATCATTTGTATAAATATCCACAACTGTCATTTTATTTTGAGTTAATGTTCCTGTTTTATCTGAACAAATTACTTGTGTACATCCTAATGCTTCAACTGCTGTTAATTTTCTAACTAATGCATTTCTTTTTGCCATTGATGTTACACCTATTGATAAAATAATTGTAACAACGGCAGGTAATCCTTCTGGAATTGCTGCAACAGCTAATGCTATTGCTGTTAAAAATGTATCTAATATTACTTTACCACTAAAATCTCCACTTCTAATTAATCCAAGTATAAATACAAATACACTTACACCTATAACAATTTTTGTAAGTATACTAGATAATTCTGCCATCTTCTTTTGTAATGGTGTTTTTTCATCTTCTGCCATATTTAAGGCTTCTGCAATTTTACCTATTTCTGTATTCATTCCTGTTTCTACAACCACTGCTTTTCCTCTTCCATAGGCAACTGTACTTCCACTATAAAGCATATTTCTTCTATCACCTAATGGAATATCTTTTTGTTCTTTTTCAAGATTTAAAATCCCTATAATTTTACTTACTGGTACTGACTCTCCTGTAATTGCTGCTTCTTCTATTTTCATACTATGACTTTCAAGTATTCTGCAATCTGCCGAAATAGCATCTCCTGCTTCTAAAATAACTATATCTCCTGGTACTAGTTCTTCACTTTTTACCACCTTCATTTTGCCATCTCTAAGTACTTTTGAGGTAACCGCTGTCATTTCTTTCAATGCATCAATTGCTTGTTCTGCTTTATTCTCTTGAACAATTCCTAAAATAGTATTTATTATTACAACAAATAGAATAATAAATACATCTGTAAATGTATCATTTTGTGCAATTGCTGTTACAGCTGAAATTCCTGCTGCTACTAAAAGCATAATAATCATTGGATCTAATATAGATTTTATAATTTTTTTAATTATGCCTTCTTTTTTTGCTTCTGCAAGTTTATTTAATCCATATTTTTCTTTTCTTTTCTGGACATCTTCACTTGCTAATCCTTCTTCTGATGAGTCTAACTCACTCAAAACCTTTTCTTTTTCTTCTAAATAAAATTTCATTTGAACCTCCATCTTTTATTATTTTTATTTGCAGAATTTTCTATTCAAAAAAAGAGACTTATCTGCAAATATTTTGCAGACAAGTCTCATTTTTTCAAATAAAGCCAGATGATTCCATCATCAGTGTTGTTGACTTTATTACATATATTTCTATGTTAATTACTCCCTTATCTTTTTTTATTATATTACAGCCAATTTTATTTTGCAAGCACTTTATGCAAAAAGTTCTTAGAATTTAATTCTAAGAACTTTTTTATTTATTCCTCTACTTCTGAAGTACCTTCTGTTGTTTCTTCATCCTCTTCAGTATTGATTTTTATGTCTTTATATACTGGAAGACCTGTTCCTGCTGGAATTAGTTTTCCTATAATTACATTTTCTTTTAATCCTATTAATGGATCAACTTTACCTTTAATAGCTGCATCAGTTAATACTTTTGTTGTCTCTTGGAATGATGCTGCTGATAAGAAACTTTCTGTTGCTAAAGAAGCTTTTGTAATACCTAGCAATACTCTTCTTCCTGTTGCTGGTTGTTTTCCTTCTTCTTGTAGTTTTTCGTTTTCATCAGCAAATTCATACATATCAACTAATGAACCTGCAAAGAATGATGTATCTCCTGGATTTTCAACTTTAACTCTCTTAATCATTTGACGTCCTATAACTTCAATGTGTTTATCATTTATATCAACACCTTGGTTTCTATAAACTTTTTGAACTTCTTGTAATAAATATTCATATACACCTCTTGGTCCATTAATTGCAAGTATTTCATTTGGATTTATAGATCCTTCTGTTATTGGATCTCCAGCTTTTAATTCTTGACCTGGTTTAACTTTTAATTTTGCTCCGAAAGGTATTAAATACTTTTTAGCATTATCATTTGAAGCTATTGTAACTTCTTTTTTGTTTCCTTCATCAGAAATACTAACTGTTCCTGCTATTTCAGTTATTATAGCAATTCCCTTTGGTTTTCTTGCTTCAAATAATTCTTCAACTCTTGGAAGACCTTGTGTAATATCTCCTCCAGCTACACCACCTTGGTGGAATGTACGCATTGTTAATTGTGTACCTGGTTCACCAATTGATTGTGCAGCTATAATTCCTACTGCTTCACCAATACTTACTTGTTGACGTGTTGCAAGTCCCATACCATAACATTTAGCACAAACACCATGTTTTGTTCTACATGTTAATGGTGAACGTATTATAGTTGATGTTACTCCTGCATCTGCAACTCTCTTAGCAATTGCTGGTGTCATCATTTCATCTTTCTTAGCAAGAACATCTCCTGTTTTTGGATCTAATATATCATTTAAAGGCATTCTTCCTTCAAGTCTTTCTTGGAATTTTTCTATTATTTGATTTCCATCTTTAATATCATAGATTTCAATTCCTTCTTTTGTACCACAATCATCTTCTCTTACGATGATGTCTTGTGATACATCAACTAATCTTCTTGTTAGATATCCAGAGTCAGCAGTTCTTAAAGCTGTATCTGTTAATCCTTTTCTAGCACCATGTGATGATACGAAATATTCTAGAGGTCCAAGTCCCTCTCTGAAGCATGATTTTACAGGTATTTCAACTGTTTTACCTGTTGTACTAGCCATAAGTCCACGAATACCAGCAATTTGTCTTAATTGGTTCATGTTTCCTCTGGCTCCTGATTCTGCCATCATGTATATTGGGTTTAATTTTTCAAAGTTATTTTTCATTGCTTCTGTTATATCATCAATTGCTTTTTCCCATATTTTAATTACTGAAGTATATCTTTCTTCGTTTGTAATTAAACCACGTTTATAATGTCTTGTAACATTATCTACTTCTTTTTCAGCTTGTGCTAAAATTTCTTTTTTTGCTTCTGGCACTTTAACATCTGCAACAGAAACTGTAATAGCTCCTTTTGTAGAATATTTATATCCTGTAGCTTTTATATAATCTAGAACTTCAGCAGATTCATTTAACCCATGTACATCAATACATTTTGCAATAATTGTACCTAAGTTTTTCTTGATAACAGGGAAGTCTATTTCTAATTGGAATTTTCCTTCTTCTGTTGATCTATCAACAAATCCTAAATCTTGTGGTATTCCTTGATTATATATTACTCTACCTATTGTTGTTTCAATGTTTCTGCTCTTCATTACACCATCAATTTCTTTTGTCATTCTTATCTTAACTTTAGCATGTAATCCAAGGTCTCCATTTTGATATGCAAGTATAGCTTCATCAACATCTTTAAAGTGCATTCCTTCACCTTTTTCACCATCAACTTGCATTGTCAAGTAATAACTTCCTAATATCATATCCTGTGTTGGTACTGTAACTGGTTTACCATCTTGAGGTTTTAATAAGTTATTAACTGATAACATTAAATATCTTGCTTCAGCTTGTGCTTCTGGTGATAATGGAACGTGTATAGCCATCTGGTCACCATCGAAGTCAGCATTAAATGCTGTACAAACTAATGGGTGTAATTTTAAAGCTCTACCTTCAACTAATACTGGTTCAAATGCTTGTATACCTAATCTGTGTAGTGTTGGAGCACGGTTTAACATTACTGGGTGATCTTTTATTACTTCTTCAAGAATATCCCATACTTCTGGTCTAAGTTTTTCTACCATTCTTTTTGCATTTTTGATGTTGTGTGCAATTCCACGTCCAACTAATTCTTTCATAACAAATGGTTTAAATAATTCAATTGCCATTTCCTTTGGTACACCACATTGATATATTTTTAAGTCTGGTCCTACTACGATAACTGAACGTCCTGAGTAGTCAACTCTCTTTCCTAATAGGTTTTGTCTAAATCTTCCTTGTTTTCCTTTTAACATATCAGATAAAGATTTTAAAGCTCTATTTCCAGCACCTGTTACTGGACGTCCTCTTCTGCCATTATCAATTAATGCATCTACAGACTCTTGTAACATTCTTTTTTCATTTCTTACAATTATCTCTGGAGCACCTAATTCTAATAATCTCTTTAATCTGTTATTTCTGTTTATTACTCTTCTATATAAGTCATTTAAGTCTGATGTTGCAAATCTACCACCATCAAGTTGAACCATTGGTCTTAAATCTGGTGGAATTACTGGTACAACATTCATTATCATCCATTCAGGTCTATTTCCTGAAATTCTGAATGCTTCAACAGTATCTAATCTCTTAGCTATTTTAACTCTTCTTTGTTCACTAGCTTTTTCGATTTCTTTCTTTAATTTTGCTGATAATTTTTCCAAATCGATTTCTGCTAATAATTTTCTTAATGCTGCTGCTCCCATTTCAGCTTTGAAAGATCCTCTTCCATATTTTTCGACAGCCTCAACATATTCTTTTTCTGTTAATACTTGACATTTTAATAAGTCAGATGTTCCTTTATCTGTAACTATATAAGATGCAAAATATATTACTTTTTCTACATTTCTAGGTGAAACATCAAGTAATAAAGATATTCTACTTGGAATTCCCTTAAAATACCATATATGTGCTACTGGAGCTGCAAGTTCAATATGTCCCATTCTTTCACGTCTAACTTTAGATTTTGTTACTTCAACACCACATCTATCACAGACAATTCCCTTATATCTTACTCTTTTATATTTACCACAGTGACATTCCCAGTCTTTTACTGGTCCAAATATTCTTTCGCAAAATAGACCATCTTTTTCTGGTTTTAAAGTTCTATAATTGATAGTTTCTGGTTTTTTTACTTCACCTTTTGACCATTCTCTTATTTTTTCATCTGATGCTATTCCTATTTTTATTTTATCAAAAACTTCTAACTCGTCCAATTTTGAACCTCCAATTTGATTTTATTCACATAGTTTTCCACATTATCCCAATATATTGTTTACACTGCACGAACAATTCTCTATTGATAACAAATATATTTTTATGTGTTTATATTAAATTATTTAAATATTTATAGATTTAGATAGGAATAATGAATATTCATTATTCCTTGTCTAATTACATTAAATCGTCATCATCATTATCTAGATTGTCATCTGCTAAATCATTATCAAACATGTCTTCATCATCGTCTAAAATGTCATTATCGTCATAAAGTTCATCATTTTCTTCATCATTAACTTCTTCAAATCCTTCTGATGTTAATTCATCATCTAATGCTTTTATTTCTTCTCCATGAGTTTCTCTTTCAAGATTAAAGTCTATTCCTTCATCTATGTTTTCTTTTAATTCTACTTCTTCATTATTCTTATTATATAGTTTCATATCAAGTCCTAAACTTTGTAACTCTTTAATTAATACCTTAAATCCTTCTGGAACACCTGGTTCAGGGATGTTTTCTCCCTTAACAATTGCTTCATAAGTCTTAACACGTCCAACAACATCATCTGATTTTACTGTTAACATTTCTTGTAATGTGTGTGCAGCACCATAAGCTTCAAGTGCCCAAACTTCCATTTCTCCGAAACGTTGTCCACCAAATTGTGCTTTACCTCCTAAAGGTTGTTGTGTAACTAATGAGTATGGTCCTGTTGAACGAGCATGTATCTTATCATCAACTAAGTGATGAAGTTTTAACATATACATGACACCAACTGTAATTGGCTTATCAAACGGATCTCCAGTTCTTCCATCATATAATATTGATTTTCCATCTGGTGATAATCCTGATTTTTCAAGTAATTCAACTATTTCTTCTTCTGTTGCACCATCAAATACTGGTGTGGCAATTTTTAATCCTAATAATCTAGCTGCTGCTCCTAAATGCACCTCTAAAACTTGACCTAAGTTCATACGAGAAGGAACACCTAATGGGTTAAGTACTACATCTACTGGTGTACCATCTGGCATAAATGGCATATCTTCTACTGGTAAAATTCTTGAAACAACACCTTTGTTTCCATGACGTCCAGACATTTTATCACCAACAGAGATTTTTCTCTTTTGAGCGATATAACATCTTATTACTTGGTTCACTCCTGGTCCTAGTTCATCAGAATTGTCTCTATCGAATATTTTTACATCTACAATTGTTCCTGCTTCTCCATGTGGAACACGTAATGATGTATCCCTTACTTCTCTAGATTTTTCACCAAAGATTGCTCTTAATAATCTCTCTTCAGCTGTTAATTCTGTTTCTCCTTTTGGAGTAACTTTTCCAACTAATATATCTCCTGGTCTAACCTCAGCACCAATTCTAATAATTCCTCTGTCATCTAGATCTTTTAATGAATCTTCACCAACATTTGGAATATCTCTTGTTATTTCTTCTGGTCCTAATTTTGTATCACGGCATTCACATTCATATTCTTCAATATGTATTGATGTAAATACGTCTTCTTTAACTAATCTTTCACTTAGTAGAATAGCATCCTCATAGTTATATCCTTCCCATGTAGAGAATGCTATAATTACGTTTTTACCAAGTGCCATTTCTCCGTTTTGTGTAGCTGGTCCATCAGCAATAACATCTCCAGCTTTTACTTTTTCTCCACGAGTAACTATTGGTCTTTGATTTATACATGTTGCACCATTTGTTCTCTTGAATTTACGCAATTTATATGTTTCTGTTTCTCCTTTTGTAGTTTCTATTATGATTTCATCACCAGTAACTCTTTTAATTGTACCATCATTTTTTGCTAATACCATTATTCCTGAGTCTTTTGCTGCTTTATATTCAATTCCTGTTCCTACAATTGGTGAATCTGTAATCATAAGTGGTACAGCTTGACGTTGCATATTTGTACCCATTAGAGCACGGTTAGCATCATCATGTTCCAAGAATGGAATCATTGCTGCAGCAACTGAAACTAATTGTTTAGGAGATACATCCATATAATCGACTTTTTCAGCTGGTACTTCTGTAACTTCATCTAAATATCTAACTTTAATTTTAGAATTTACGAATTTTCCATCTGGTCCAATAGGTTCATCAGCTTGAGCTATAATATGTCCATCTTCATCATAAGCTGCCATATATACTATTTCGTCTGTAATTTTGTGTGTTTCAGGATCTATTTTTCTATAAGGTGTTTCAACAAATCCATATTCATTTACTATAGCAAATGAAGATAATGCTGAAATTAATCCTATGTTTGGTCCTTCTGGAGATTCAATTGGGCATAATCTACCATAGTGTGTATAGTGAATATCACGAACTTCGAATCCAGCTCTTTCTCTTGAAAGTCCTCCAGGTCCTAATGCTGAAATTCTTCTTTTATGTGTTAATTCTGAAAGTGGATTTGTTTGATCCATAAATTGTGATAATTGTGAACTTCCAAAGAATTCTCTTATTGATGATGTAATTGGTTTTGTATTAATTAATGTTTGAGGTGTTACAACATCTAAGTCTTGAATTGTCATTCTCTCTCTTACAACTCTTTCAAGTCTTGTTAAACCAATTCTGAATTGATTTTGTAATAATTCTCCTACACTTCTTATACGTCTATTTCCTAAATGATCTATATCATCAACTTTACCAATTTTGTGTGAAAGATTTAATAAATATCCAACAGAAGCTAAAATATCTTCTGTAGTAACATGTTTTGGTATTAATTCATCCATTCTCTCTTTAATAACTTTTACTAAATCTTTTGAATCTGTATTGTCGATTATGTTTTTTAATACTAAGTAATTAACATCTTCTTTAATGTTTAATTCGCTTAAATCAACATCTTTTAATACTTCATGAATATCAACTGTTCCATTACCTATTATGATAACTTTTTTATCTTCAATTTTGACATTAACAATATTTATTCCTAAATTTTGTATTGTGTGTGCCATTTCTTTTGATATAACTGTATCTTTAGCTACTAAAACTTCTCCTGTTTCAGTATCAACTATATCATTGAAAGCAACTTGACCAGCAATTCTATCTGCAAGAGCTAATTTTTTATTGAATTTATATCTACCAACTTTTGCTAAATCATATCTTCTTGCATCAAAGAATAATCCATTAAATAAATTTGTTGCAGCTTCTACTGATGGTAATTCTCCTGGTCTTAATTTTTTATATATTTCTATTAAAGCTTCATCTTGAGTCTTTATTGGGTCTTTTTGTAATGTAGCAAGTATCCTTTCATCTTCTCCGAAAAATGAAATTATTTCATTATCTGTTTTTAATCCTAATGCTCTTAATAATGTTGTTACAGGGATTCTTCTTGTTCTGTCTACTCTTGCATAGAACATATCGTTAGAATCTGTTTCATATTCTATCCAAGCACCACGAATTGGCATAACAGTAGCTGTATAAATTTGTTTTCCTGTTTTATCAAAATCTGTTGCATAATAACATCCTGGTGAACGAACTAATTGGCTTACTACAACTCTTTCTGCACCATTTATTACGAATGTTCCACTATCTGTCATAAGAGGGAAATCACCTAAATAAATTTCTTGCTCTTTTATTTCTCCAGTTTCTCTATTTATTAATCTTACTTTAACATGTAATCTTGTTGAATATGTAGCATCTCTTTCTTTTGTTTCCTCTAAAGAGTATTTTGTTTTTTCTTCCATATAATAATCAAAAAACTCTAATACTAGGTTTCCAGTGTAGTCGATAATAGGTGAAATATCTTTTAATACTTCTCCTAAACCTTCTTTAATAAACCAGTCATAAGAATCTCTTTGAACTTTAATGAAATTTGGCATTTCAACACTATCACCAGTTTTGGCAAATGTGTAACGAATAGATTTTTCATGTTTGATTTCTTTCATAGAAACTAATTCACTCCTTATTTTAAAATATGAAGCTTTATATAAGAAAAATTATATTCTCTTTGGGAAGAGTCCTTCTTGAAACATAAAACTAATATAAAGTTATTTTCTTTATAGCTTCAATTAAAGATTTCGCTTTATAGAACACTTTTATGCCCAATTCCTCTCTTAACTAGAACTAATATAATTTAATTATAGACATAATTTTCAGGATAACAGTATATCATATTTTTGTACAAGTTGTCAATATTTTTTGTTAATTTTCCAAATTTTATTGCATGATTTACATAATTGTGCTATAATTATATTGTTCAGAGGGTAAATTACTCTCGAAAGCAACACCCGAAGGAATTTATTTCTTCTACAAACATGAGGTACAAACAATGGAGGTTTTTTTTGTGGAATCTACTAGATTCCATCGTCCCACGGTGGAAAGGCTCGCAAATGAGCTTAGACCTATCCTCTTTCCCATGATCGAGGATATGGTCCAAGAAACCTGGCTCACTGGTAACTACGGCGGAAAGAACCGTGTTACAGGTGCCAGCGTGTTGCTCTCTGCTTGCAACAGCCACAAGATTTTTCGTGTGGCTAGCAAATATGAGGGAATACTCCACAACGCAGAGGAGTACCTTGCCTCTGCAATGCCTCTTCTGGCAAAGGAGGTAGCTGAGACCACACAGCTCGAGCTCAGCTACCGGATTATCCGGTACGAGGATTACAACAAGATCGAACTGAGTCTTAGGGAGATCTTAGAGTAACCCAAACAAAATGCGATGTCGCTATATACGGCATCGCATTTTGTTATTAGTTCATTTGAACTGATCCTATTATATCTTTTAAATTTTCTATATTGTGTTTTTTCATATATTTCTCAATATCTTCAATTGCTTTTATTGATACATCTGGAGAAATAAAATTTCCTGTTCCTATTGATACAGCTGTTGCACCTGCTAACATAAATTCTATTACATCTTCTCCTGTTACTATTCCTCCAAGTCCTAAAATTGGAATATTTACAGCTTGTGCTACTTGATAAACCATTCTAACAGCCACTGGCTTTACTGCTGGACCTGATAATCCTCCTGTATTATTTGCTAAAACTGGTTTTCTTTTATCAATATCTATTTTCATTCCCAATAATGTGTTAATTAATGAAACTCCATCGGCTCCTGCATCTTCTGCTCCTTTAGCTGGACTTACAATATCTGTTACGTTAGGAGTAAGTTTTACAATTAATGGCTTTCTTGTTAATTCTTTTCTAACCTGTGTTGTTACTTCCTTTACTCCTTCATAGCTTGTTCCAAATGCCATACATCCTGCTTTAACATTTGGGCAAGACAAATTTAATTCTACGGCATCTATATCAAGTGTATTTAATACCTTTGCAAGTTCAACATATTCTTCAACAGAACTACCACAAGCATTTACTATTATTTTTGTATCAAAACTTCTAAGCCAAGGCAAATCTTGTTCCATAAAATGTTCTACTCCGGGATTTTGTAATCCTATTGAATTCAACATTCCACTAGCAGTTTCACAAACTCTTGGTGCTTTATTTCCTGGTCTTGGTTTTAATGAGGTTCCCTTTGTTACTATTCCCCCTAATTTGTTTAAATCTATATATTGTGCAAATTCTCTTCCATATCCAAAAGTTCCTGAAGCTACTGTTACTGGATTCTTCATTTTCATTCCACAAAATTCAATTTCTGTATTCATTGTTTTTGCTCCCTTCTATATTTCAACATCTTTTGCATCAAAAACTGGTCCATCTTTGCATACATGTTTATATTCAGTTGTTTCTTTATTTGAAGTCTTAACAGCACATCCTAAGCATACCCCTAGCCCACAAGCCATTCTTTCTTCTAATGATATTTGACACGGTATATTCTTCTCTATTGCATATTGTTGTACCGCTTTTAACATTGGTAATGGTCCACAGGCATATATACAATCTATTGGTTCCTTTTCAATATCTTCTTTTAAGAAATTTATTGCAAATCCGTTTTTTCCATAAGATCCATCATCTGTACATAATATTAATTCATTACAAACCTGTTTTAGTTCTTCTTCTAATAATACTAATTCTTTATTTCTAAATCCAACATAAATTTTGGTATTTACATTATTTTCTTTAGCTCTCTTAGATAATTCATGTAATGGAAATATTCCTATACCTCCACCAATAATTGCTATATTTTTATATTTTTCAAATTTAAATGTTCCATTTCCAAGAGGTCCAATTACATCTAATAGTTCTCCTTCATTTCTTTGTGATAATATCTCAGTTCCTTTTCCTTTTATTTGAAATATGAACTCGATTTCTCCATTTTGTTCATTTGCATTATAAATACTAATTGGTCTCCTTAATAAAGGTTCAATATTATCTACTACCCTAATTTCTAAAAATTGTCCTGGCTTTGCCTCAGATGCTATTTGCTCTGATTTTATTATCATTTTGCATATATCTGGTTTTAAGAATTCTTTCTTTACTAATTTGCACTTTAAATTAAATGGCATTGATTTTTCCTCCTTAATTTATTTTCTATTATTTATTGCTTGATTTAGTTCATCTCTCATTCTTATTGCTTCTGCTCTTGTTGCTTTTGCAAACTCTTCCTCGGTAAATTCATTCTTCCATTTATCTGATTTATAAGCACACATCAAGCTTCTGGAAGCATTAATAATTCCTCCCAAACCTTTCTCATCAAAACCTAATGCAATATCTTCTGCCTTTCCTCCTTGAGCTCCATATCCTGGTATTAAGAAATATGCTTGTGGCATTAATTCTCTTAATTCTTTAAGTTGTTTTGGATATGTAGCTCCTACCACTGCTGATATACTACTATATCCATGTTTTCCTACAAGTTCTTTTCCCCATTCATTTACTAATTTTGCAACTTTTTTGTAAATTTCTTCTCCGTCTTCTGTTTTTAAATCTTGTATTTCTCCTGATGATTTATTAGAGGTTTTTACTAGTATAAATATACCTTTTCCATATTTAGCACAATCATCAACAAATGGCTTTACACCATCTGTTCCCAAATAAGGATTTACTGTTACAAACTCAACATCAAAAATGCTATGGTCTATATCACCAATTTTTGTTTTTCCTATTGCTGCATTCGAATATGCCTGGGCGGTTGTTCCTATATCTCCTCTTTTCATATCTGCAATTACTATCATTCCTTTTTCTTTGGCATATTTACATGTTTCATCAAATACTTTCATACCTTCTATTCCAAACATTTCATAAAATGCTATTTGAGGTTTTACTGCTGGTATAATATCACAAGTTGCATCAATTAATTCTTTATTAAATTCTAAGAATGCTTCACATGCACCTTTTACATCTTGTGTATATTTCATTTTTATACATTCTGGTAACATATCATATCTTGGATCTAGTCCTATTACTGTTGGATTATTCATTTCTTTTATTTTATCAATTAAATTATCAATTGCATTTTCCATTTTTATTCCTCCTCTTTAATCTCCATACTCTTGTCCTTCATTATTTTTTTCATTATCTCTATCTATTGTATTATCATTATCTATTGACTGTTGTACTTCACTGCTTTTTGCTCCTTTGATTAACCCATTTCTAAAAGCATTTTCTCTTTTTCTACTTTCAGCTGTCTGATAATGTGCATTAGGTTCTCTGTTTTTATAATTTAATATATCTCCAAAATTTTTTATATTACTGCTAATATATTCTAATCCATAAGAGAATTCCATTAATTCCTTACTGCTTCTATATCTTAAGTATTTTGAATCTAAATTTGTTCTTGTACTAAATGCTGATTTTGTTGTTAATCTTGCTCTATCTAATGCATCTGCATCTTTTATTACTGCTAGTAGTTGTTTTGCCACATCTTTGTCTCCTTCAGGTATTTGATATTTTTTTAGTAGTTTATCTATTTTTTCATCTTTTCCTTCATGTCCTTCAATAATCATTCGTACAATTCTTTTATCTGTATCACTTAATAAATCTCCATCCAATGTCCTCATCTCAATTTTTTTAGCTAAATCTGCTCCTCTTTTAGCATGTGGTCCAACATCTAATATTCTACCTATATCGTGATAATATGCTGAAAAACTTAATATTTCTTTTTTTCTGTCTGAATCCTCTCCATCCAAAATTTTTTCATTTTCTGCTATCATTGTAGCTAACAATGCTACCCTATCTGTATGCTCCAGTCCATGTATTCCCTTCCTCTTTATTGGTTCTTTATCTATTTGATTATATTTATCTCTTAAGAATTTTCCTGCTTCACTATTTGTAAATTCATTTAGACCTTCTTCTAGACTTCTTTGCTTTATTCCTTCATACCCAAATCTTGTAACTGCTAATGCAAATTTTGGATCATCATATGGATTTTTTCTTTCTAAGTATGCCTTTCCTTTTGATAATCTTTCAATCTTTAAATCTGGATTTTCGTCAACTCTTTTTGTATCAAAATTTCTTCTTATATTATCTTTCCAATCTCTTAATATATCTTTAATGTTCTTTTTAGTAGATCTTATAATTTCTTTGCCTTCCATATTTCCAACTCTTCCTAAAAAAGAAACTTCTGTTATTGCTTTATGCAAAGAATTCTCCTTTGTGCTCATCCCATATTCTTTTTGTTTTTCCATTACATATTCTAGGTAATCCCTTTTTGGTATATATTCATCTGGATTTTCTCTTATTTCATCTAACGTTCTTTTTCTCATTTCTAATCCAACAGGGTTACCTTTTTCATCTAATAATGGATTGCCTTCTTTATCTCTTTTTAAATCCATTACTAGTTGTACTACTTTCGCTCTATCTTGAGGTAAAATACAATAGCCTTCATACAGAATTGCTTCATCACTTATTTTTCTAGATTTATAATTATTATTTAATTCATCTTCATGTATACATATTTCAACCGCATTTGTTATTCTATCAGGCTCTGTATATAAATTCATATTCAAATTTTTCATAAAATTGTCTGTATTTGGAATTCCTCCAAATAGGCATACTGATGCATGACCATAAGAATTTATTGTTTTTAAAGCTCCTGTTGCGGGTCTTAAATATCCTGATTTTATAATATTCTCTGCTACTTCTTTCGACGCAGTACAATGATATAAGTGATTTTCACCAATATATTTCTTGTCCTTATCATTTAAATCAAATCTTGCAAATTTTAAGGCAGTAGTTAAAAATGATACTGGAACTAATACTATCATATCCTTTATTTTCATCTCTAGTTATCCCCTATAACTTATTTAGAATATACTATTCTTCCATCTACTATTGTATAATTTACTTCTCCTGTAAGTTTTTTTCCAATCCAAGGTGTATTCTTAGATTTTGACACTATCATCTCTTCTGTATATATATACTCTTTATCAGGGTTGAATATTGTTAAATCAGCTTTAAATCCTTCTTTTATTTGTCCTCTATCCTTTAACCCTAAAATTTCTGCTGGTCTATATGACATTAATCTTACCATATCCATATAATCTATATATCCCGGTTTTACTACATTTGTTATTGTTGCAGCAAGAGCTGTTTCAAATCCTATTATTCCATTTGGTGCACTTGCTAAACCTTTATCTTTTTCTTCTTTTGTATGTGGTGCATGATCTGTTATAATTGCATCAATTGTTCCATCTTTTAATCCTTTTATAATAGCTTGTCTATCTTTTTCTTCTCTTAATGGTGGATTCATTTTTGCATTTACACCTGATGTCAAAACTTCTTCAACAGTAAAGCTATAATAATGAGGACATGTCTCACAAGTTACATTTACTCCTCTTTTTTTGGCATCTCTAATCATATTTACAGAAGTTTCTGTACTAATATGGCATATATGTGCATGTAATTTATTTGTTTCGGCAATAACTATATCTCTAGCAGCCATTATTTCTTCTGCTTCTGGTAACACTCCTTCAACACCTAACTCTTCTGCTATTTTACCTGCATTAATAGCTCCTGCTGATACTGTTTTTTCTTCACAATGTTCTGAAGTAAAACTTCCTAATTTATTTATTTCTATCATTGCTTCTCTTATTGTTTTTGCATTTGACACAGGACATCCATCATCTGAAAAAGCAATACATCCTGCTTCAAGCATTTCTTTAAAATTTACTTTTTCTTCTCCTTTTTCTCCTACAGTAATACTTGAATATGGAAAAACATTGCATAAATTAACTTCTTTAGCTTTATTTATTATCATTTTTAGTGTTTCTGGATTATCTGGTGTTGGTTTTGTATTTGGCATTGGACAGATTGTTGTAAATCCACCTTTTACTGCACTTTTTGACCCTGTCTCTATTGTTTCCTTTTGCTCAAATCCAGGCTCACGTAAGTGGCAATGCATATCTATCATTCCTGGCATAATATATAACCCTGTACAATCTAGAATTTTATCAGCCTCATCATTTATTTCCTTTCCTATTTTACTAATTTTTTCTTCTTTTATTAAAATATCCATTTTTTCTTGTACGTGACTTGCATAATCTAAAATTGTACCATTTTTCAAAAGTAATGTCATATATTATTACCTCCCAATTATGAATTTTATTAATCTTATCATTATTTTGCTTATAAATCAAGAGCTTTTTACTGTGGTAATTTCACATATCCTTAAGCTTTTTCTAAAAAGAGAAGCCCCTGTACACAGGGGCTTCCCTTTTTTTAGATTTTACTTGAGAAACAATATTCCTACTGAATATAAAGTGCTACTCTAAATCCCTCAGCCTCATATTCTTCATCCTTTTCACATATAGTTCTCTTTAGCACTGAATAGAATTCGCAAATATCATTGTGTAATGCACTATATCCACGTGCAATGCAATATGACTGTCCATCGTACATTTCTTGTGTGTATTCAGCTACATTGCCATTAAAATCATATATGTGATTAACACACCATTCTTCTCTGCTTCCAGTTACTTCTATTTTCTTTTCACTCCTTCCAACATTTCCCCATTTAGCACATTTTTCATGCAATTCTTCAAAAGTTTTTGCTTTTGATTTCAATAACCAAGCAAGTACCGAATCATACTCGCTTCCATATATCAAATGGCTTGTTACATCTTTTCTTTTTTCTAAACTTCCAGCTATTTCAACAGCCTTTTCCCAACTAATTTTGGTCAAAGGCATAACTCCTCTTATAGACTTTGGTGCTTCTCCACTATTTTGAGAAATATTGTACCGTGAAATATAAAATCCTCCATATTTCATAACACTTTCTGCCTGTCTAACAAGTTCTTCAGACATTTGTTCATTATAATTAACAAATCTCTCTCCGTTATAACCTCTCCTTCCAAATTTTTCAATACAGTTATATTCTCCTAATCTTCCATCTGGTTCTAGACTTCCAACTGGGATCCATACAAATTGGCTTCCATCGTTCTGTCTATCAATTACAAAACCATCTTTCCAACTACCTTCAATATATTTGTATCCTTCTGGAATTGGCGGATTCATATAATTCTGGCTGTAATCATTCATGTCAGTAAAAATAGCTTCAACATTTAATTGCTTCTTCCTTCCTTTTGAACATTCAATTTCAATTGGCGAATGTGCATAATTGTAAAAATAGGTATCTCTTTTTTCAGCATGAACTGCTTTTATAATGAGCTGTCCATCTTGTTCTATAACCTCCAGAGCTACATCTTTATCTGCCTCAAGCTTAATCTTTTCGTACCGTTTCATTGTATATACCTCCTTTAGATAATCTAATAACGGTCTTAATTGCATTTTTATGTAAATAAAATATCATATATTTATATAAATTGCAAGTTTCTTAGCTTTCATTTACTTATAAATTAATTTTTAAATTTGATTTTTATATTGTTTAATGTTATAATTGGTAAAATAATTAATTGGAGGTAATTAAATGAGTGATTTAATATCATATTTATTTGAAACAAATGCTGTAAGAGTATGTCCTGATAACAAACCATTTTGGTATACATCAGGTAAAATTGGTCCATATTTTATAAATACGCACTTTTTATATGGCACTGAGAAAGATGCTGTTGAATTATTAGCCTTTATTGATGAAGAAAAATCAAAAAAACTATTATTACCTAAAGAAATTTTTGAAAAAACCTTAAAACAATATAATGAAAATACTATCTATAAACATGTTATTGATGAAATGAAAAAACATATTGAACAAAATATTAATATTGATGAAATTGATTATGTCTCTGGTGGAGAAAGAAGAGATTGGTTCTTTTCTAATATGATTGCATATTTATTAAATAAACCACATATAACATTATTTAAAGATTTATCTGCAGTTGTCAGTACTAGTAATTTTTCTGAAACTAAAGAAGTAAAAGATTTAAATGGTGCAAAAGTTTTACATATTGCAGATTTAGTTACAGAAGCTTCTAGCTATGTTAGAGCTTGGGTTCCTGCTGTAAGAACTTTAAATGCAAATATAAAATGGAGCTGTGTTGTTGTGGATAGAATGCAAGGAGGTAGCAGAGTTCTTGAAAGCCTTAATGTTTTACCATTATCTTTAGTTCAAATCGATTCTTCTCTATTTTCACAAGCTCTAGAAAAAGGACTTATAAATGAAACTCAAAAAGATATGCTTGATAATTTCTTTAAAGATCCAGATACAACAATGCGTAATTTTCTTATTGCACATCCTGAGTTTATTGAAGAAGCATTAAAAGCTACAGACCCTAAAACTCCTATAAGAGTAAAAACACTTTTAGATAATGATTTATATCATTTGAAAAATAAATAATTGTAATAAGATTAAATTAATCTATACTGTAAAGTAAATTTTTCTATATACAAGTTATGATGCTATTTATTCAAAAGAAATAACTAAACTAATTTAATAAATTTTATTTAAAAATAAAAATTAGATTTATGCCGATTTTTCAAGCATAAATCTAATTTTTCAATTCAACTCCTACCTAGTATTTTTTAGTCTACTTTTATAATATATACCGGTGTTTTTATACATTCTTCTTGCCCAATTTCAAATACTGTTTCCCCTAAATTTAATAATAAATCTAGGTTTATTTTTCCTGCATAATCTTCAATTTCAACATTTCCAATGTAAATATAAGATATATTATATTTATTTATAATTTCTTTTGCCTTATTCTCGTCATTTGTCGTATATAACACATATATATCTTGCCATCTATTTTTTTCATCTTCTGGAGCCTGATAATTTTCATCAGCTCTCCATAACCATTCATGTGCATACCATCCAAGTACCGTAGGATTGGCCGTAAATACTGATACTCTATTAACTCTAGAAAAACTATCTCCTGATTTTTCAAGTATAATTGATTTTCTATCTATATTTTGTTTTATCCATTGGATTGCTCTATAATCATCTGGTAAATTTTCACTTATATACAATTCAGAATTATTTATTCCCTTATAATTCTCATTCTTATATTTCGTTATTATTGCATCAATACCATATGGAATTGTTGATATTTGTATTAATAATACTAGCACTAAAAATATTCTATAAATTATTTTTTTTGCTTTATATAATAGTCTTACAATAATATAACTTATACATATACTAAACATCACATATGCCTGGTATGTTAATTTAAACATTGTATTTGTTCTTTGATAGTCAGCTCCATATATGTCTTTTAAATATACTATTTCAGGTAATATAATCAATCCAATTGAACATATTGATAAAATCATTACATATATATCTGCCCTATTCATCTGTTTTATATATTTTATTAGTCCTTTAAACCATCTCTCAGTTTTATCTTTTTGTTTTAAAAAGTCATAAACCAATTTTACAATAAAAATTACAGATACTAATATTGGTAGTCCCCATAATACTGCATATTTATATAATGGTGAATGTCTATCTGTAAAATACACTTTAGTTGCACTAATATATAAATCCTTAGAAAAAGGTAAGCTTACTAGCTCTTCTATAATTATAATTTCTAATATTTGTAAAATTATTGTTAATATATTTTTCTTGTTGAATCCATTTTGAATAAGATTTTTAATAATTAATATGCAACTTATAACCACAAAATATATTGGTAAATCCCAATAATTGGTCATTTTTTGTATTCCTAGTATTATTCCTAATAAAAATATATTTATATCTAATTTTCTTTTCTTATATGTTTTTTCTTGATCATCTAACATTATACTTAATAATATCCCTAATACAGTAAATGCAAAAATCAAATCTATATATTGTGCATGCAAATCCCCTAATATGCTTGAATATGATGGTGTCTCTGTTATTGTTTTATCATTAGTTTCTGGTTTATATCCTATATATCTTGTAGGATTTGGATAATAATATGTATCTTTTGTATTTGATATCCACCTATATATCGGATAATGTAGAGTTCCTCCTATTGATACAGATAATCCGGAAATTATAGCAATTAATATTATAATATTTCTTGCACTTT
The DNA here is from genome assembly GCA_934183325.1 of uncultured Clostridia bacterium. Taxonomy (GTDB): domain Bacteria; phylum Bacillota; class Clostridia; order TANB77; family CAG-508; genus CAKPSH01. Next base: position 13,652 of record CAKPSH010000008.1, on the reverse strand, counting down.
TATGAGAATCTTTTTTTATAAAGTTATTTGCTAAATTATATCCAATCATATATGGCAGTACAAATGTTAATGTTGCAATAAATGCAATCATCAAATTATATCCTTCATTTACTTGCAAATTAGCTATCTTAGTAATAAAACCTGATACATATTGACCATAATAATAATAGTTAATATGCTCTCCTGAATACCAAATGTCTTCTGCTGGCATGTATTCTGAATTCATTGTTGCATTCATATATCCATAGTCCATATATTTTTCTGTAGATGAATCTATTTCTGGTGACATTCCTCTTACATATGTCCAACACATAAATACTGTTATGAATATTATTTCTGATATTAATATATTTTTTACTTTTTCACCATTAATTTTTATTTTATTTTTCTTTGCAATTATTAAATTTATTATTAATAATACACCAATAATTATATAGCAATTTACGTTTGTATATTTTAATATTTTCATATATGAAAGTAACCATACTATTAATGATGAAATTGCAATTCCTAATACCTTAGAAAAAATCCATCCACCATCATGAAAATTCTTAAATATAATTAATGTTAAAGGATAGAATATTACTCCTATGGTTAATAATGTTAAACACCATTTTACTATAAAAATATAATCATTCATAAAAATAATTTTTCCGATGGTAGCAATTACTCCTAGAGTAATTAAAAGTACTATATTAGTCTTTTTCATATTATTAAACCACCTTTCTTAGTAAAAATATATTAACATATAATATTTTTTTAGTAAAGTCCTTGTAGTTTAACATTTTTTATTACATTTGTCTTTATTTCAATAGTTTTTTCTTACCATTCTTTTTCTTCTTAGGCAGCAAAAAAGAATGATATTAATTTCTAATACCATTCTTTTTTTATATTACATTACAAACTTTTTAATTCCTATTACACCTATAGTTAATATTGCTACTACTACAGTTGTTAATATTATATATTGTGTTTGTTCTTCTGTTCCTGTTTTTATTACTAACATTACTGGTGCATCATCTATATCATCTTCACCTGGTACTTCATTATCTGGTGTTGAATCTATATCTGGTGTATGGCTTGGATTTTCATCTTTACTTATTTCTGCTATATTTATTTTTGTTCCTAAGTTTTTCTCACCATTTATCCATGTTAATATTATTTCTACTTCGGCACTTTCTCCTGGTTGTAGCAATGTATTTTCTAATTGAGCTGTTGCTACTTTTCCGTCTGCTCTTTCATACCAATCTGGATTATCTTCTTGTACGAATTTTAATCCTTCTGGTATATAATCTGTAATTTCTTTTGCATATCCAGCAATTTCTCCCTCATTTGTTATTTTTATTTTATATGCAAATTTTACTGTTACTTTATTAATATCTTTTGATTTTATTTCTACTTTTACTACTGGCTCTGGATTTTCATATCCTGTATGTCCTGTTTCAGTTACTGTTGTATTTCCATTTTCTACAACTATTGCTTGACTTACCCATTTTAAAAGTGATAAATCAAAGTATTTTACTTTTACTTGTTCATAATCAATATCATCTTCATGATCTTTATCATCATATTTTTCATCTCTATTTGGTTTTGAATCTTTGTCATCATCACTATCTGCTGATATTTGAGCTACATTTACAAGTATTCTACTTTCTTCATTTGGATCTGTTACCTGATATGTTACTTTAAATGCTATTTGTACATCTCTATAATCAGGGTTATCATTTGTTATACCTTTTTCTGCATCATAGGCTTTAATCTTATTTGTTCTTCCTGTTGCTTTTTCTTGTTCTTCTGATAAATAATCTGTTACTAAATATTTTGCTTTACTTACATCTTCTGTTTCTTCTTCGTTTTCATCTAACATTTTCCATCTGTATGTTTTATTTGTATCATTATCTACTATAAATTCTAATCCTTCTGGTACATCATCTGTGATTTCATTTGCATATCCATCAACTTCACCTTCATTGTATATTCTTATAGTATATATTACTGTGTCTTGATAACATACTTCTACTGGTTCTTTTGTATGTGTATATTTAATGTTTCCATCTTCACCCATACTTAAATTTGGATATCTATTGTTTACATTTACTGTATTTACTTTTGTTATGAATTTTCTTAATGCTAAATCAAATTCACCTTTTACAAATACTTTTTCGAAATCATCATCATCTTCTTGTCCTGGTATATAATCTTTCTTTCCAATTTCATCTTCTTTATAGTCAGGTAAATCTTTATCTGTTGGAATTTCTAAGTTTCCGTCTGGTTTTGAATCAACATCTTCAACTTTTTCATCATTTTTATTTGTGAAGTCTGTTATTTCTGCAATATTTGTTTGATTTTCATTTGCTGTTGCTTTTGCAGATACTTTACACTTAATTTCTACATCAATATAATCTAATGTATTTCCTCCATTAAATGCTAATAATAATTTTCCATTTTCTCTGTCCGCATATATTCCAGTTGTATCATTTGATGTTTTACTTGTTATTTGTGTTGATATTTCTCTTGTATTTTCATCATAGTTCCATCCATATGCTTTATTTTGTTCATCATCCTTTAAATACTCTAAATATTCTGGTAGATGGTCTGTTATCTTACTTACATAAGCATCCATATTGCCTTCATTGTATACTCTTATTACATATGTTACTATATCTCCTCTTTTTACTGTAACAGGTTCTTTTGTATGGTTATATGTTGCTGTACCATAAGTTTTTTCAATTATACCTTGTTTTAAACTTGTTGTGTCAACTTGTGGTTCTCTTGTATATTTTCCATTTGCATCTACTAATTTCGTATTATTTACTGCTATTATGAATTTTCTTAAAGATAAATCATATTTTGGAGCTACAATAATTACTTTTTCAAAGTCATCATCATCTTCTTGTCCTGGTATGTAATCTTTCTTTCCAATTTCTTCATCTTTATATTCTTGCCATGATTTTTCATCTTCTGGTAGGTTTACATTGTCTTTTCTTGAATCTACATCTTGATTTATTTCATTTTTGTCTTTATCTAACATTCCTGTAATTTCTGCTATATTTGTTATTTTGTACTTTTCTTGTCCTTCTTCTGCTTTTGGTTCTAATACTTTGCATGAAACTTGTACATCAATATAGCTTATTTTTCCTGTTGTTTTATCAAATGCTGGTAATAATATTCCATCACCTATTGTTGTTCCTACTAAGTTTGTTAAATTTTCACTTGCTCCTGTTATTTTTGTAATACCACTTGAAGTTACTTTTGTTGCATAGTTGTCTGTATCTTGTCCATATTCTATATACCATTCTTCATCACTTACAAATTCTAAGTAACTTGATAAATAATCTGTAATTTGTGTTATATAAGCCTCTGTATTTCCTTCGTTATATACTCTTAATGTATATGTAACTGTATTTCCTATGCTTACTATAACCGGTTCTTTATCATGATTATAATCTGCAGTAGTTGCACTACCATTTACTAATTTTTCTGTTTTTACATCTGGAATTCTGTTTGCTAACTCTGCATCTGTATATACTTTGTTTCCTTTTTCATCGACAACTTTTGAAATGAATTTTCTTAAAGATAAATCAATATTATCTTCAATTACAATTACTGTTATTGTATTTGTTTGTTTATCAATACTAATGTCAACTTTTCCTGAAGCTTTTGAAATCTCATCTATTGTTGCTGTATCTAATGTATATCTTTCTCCGTCTTGTTTTTTAGTTACTGTTAGTTCTATTGTTCCATCATATACAACATAACCATCTGGTGCTTTTATTTCTTTCATTGTATATTTATCTTTTTCATTTACATTTTGTTCATTTATTTCTTTTTTACTTACAATTGTTGCATATCCATCTGCATCTGTTGTGTAATTGTTATCATTTACTGTAAATGTTGCTCCTTGAAGAACTTTTCTATTTTGATCTTGTTTATTAATTTTTACTGTATAATTTCCTTCAATTTTTTCTTCTATAATTATTACTGTTACTGTATTAGTATCTTTATCTAACTTTACTTTAACTCTGTTTGATGCTATTGATGTTTCATCTAGAGTTGCATCTGTTACTCCATAGCTTTTTCCATTTTCTAATAGAGCTTTTGTTATTGTTAATGTAATTTCTCCACTATATATTAAATATCCTTCTGGTGCTTTTATTTCTTTTAAAACAAATTTTTCTGTTCCTAAGTTATCTTCTGTTATTTCTTTATTATTTACTATTGTTACAAATCCTTTTGAATCTGTAGCAGGGTATTCTGTTCCATTTATTGTAAATATAGCATCTTGAAGTACTTCTCCTTCTTCATTTTGTTTATTAATTTTTACGTTATATACTCCTTCAATTTTTTCTTCTATAATTATTACTGTTACTGTATTTGTTGCACTATCTAATTCTACTCTAACTCTATTTGATGCTGTAGATGTTGCATCTAATGATTTATCAACTATACCATAACTTACACCATCTGCTAAAATTCCCTTTGTTATTGTTAATGTGATTTTTCCATCATATATTAGATATCCATCTGGTGCTACAATTTCTTCTAATTCAAAAGTTTCTACTCCTAAATCATTTGCTGTAATCTCTTTATTATCTATAATTGTTACAAATCCTTTTGAATCTGTTGCTGGATATTCTGTTCCATTTATTTTAAATACAGCATTTTGAAGTACTTCTCCTTCTTCATTTTGTTTATTAATCCTTACAGAATATCTTCCTGACATTGCTCTATCTTTTACTGTAATTGTTATCGTATTTGTATCATTATCTAGTGTTACAAAACCTGAATTTTTACTTGTATCATCTAATGTTGCACCATTAATTTCATAATTTTTTCCTGTTTCAGCCAATTTCTTTGTAACTGCTAAATTTATTGTTCCATCATATTTTATATATCCATTTGGTGCTAGTGTTTCTATTATTGTATAATTATCTGTTACTCCTAAATTATCTGCTGTTATATTAACATTATTTGCAATTTGAACTTCTCCATTTGCTCCTGTTATAAATTCATTTCCATTAACTGTGAATTTTGCTCCTGATAATGTTTGTCCATTTTCATTTATCTTTTTTAGTACTACATTATATTTTCCTGTTATCTTTTCATCTTTTACTGTAATTGTTATTGTATTTGTATTATTATCTAATTTTATACTTACAGCACCTGAATTTTTACTTGTATCATCTAATGTTGCTGTTTTAGGTATATAACTTAACCCGTCATCTGCTTCGCCTTTTCCTATTGTTGCTGTTATTGTTCCATCATATTTTATATATCCATTTGGTGCTAATGTTTCTACTATTGTATATTTATCTTGTATTGACACATTATTTTCTGTAATTTCTACATCATTTGCAATTTGAACTTCTCCATTTGCTCCTGTTGTAAATTCATTTCCATTAACTGTGAATTTTGCTCCTGGTAATATTTGTCCATTTCCATCTACCTTTTTTAATACCACATTATATTTTCCAGTTAATTGTTTTTCTCTCGTTACTCTTACTACTGGTTGTGCTTTACTATTTACATATAATAATGCTGTTGTTATATTATCTCCTGTATATTTATTAGCTGCTGCATCTTTTGCTCCTTCAACTAAATAATTGAATACCATATTAGCAAAATAATCTCTAATTTCACCATAAGTATGACCTTCTTTATACACTGTATTATATACATCTGAATATGTTCCTAGATTTCCACCATTTACAGATAAATATACTGCTGGATATTGATTTACAGCTTCAGAATTAGTAAAATACCACATTGCTAATTGTTGTATTACTTCCATATCTATATCTGTTAATTTATGATCTGTTCCATTTATTGTTTGCATTTCATCATAAACATTTTCTTGCGTTGGCTCATGTGAAGCTGTATCTACACATTCTACTTTCTTTAGGAAATCATCTAAGTTATCTTCACCTGCTACATACATATGATCTAATATCCATAATATACTATTATATGTTGTTCCTGTTAATGTATTTCCTTTAGTTCCATTATATAAAGCATTTATTGTATCTATTACTCCTGTTTCTTTTAAGTTATATGCTCCTGTGTATGATGATGTAGATATTCCAACTGTATCTGTTACTTTAGTATTTTGTTGTAACATTTGCCCAAAACTAGGAAAATCTCCATATTTATGTGCTAAACAATAGTATGTTTCATCAGTTACTGCTATTGAATTATTATATCTTTGTACATTCCATACATAAGCATATTGAGTTGGATCATTTGCAGCTGCGAATGCATATGCATATTTATTAGCTCCATCTGTTCTCATATTATTTATACCAAAAGTATATCCTGCTGTTACATTTGCTGCATAAGAACATGCTTGAAGAACTATTAATATTATCATTAGTATAACACTAATTTTTGCGATAGATTTTTTCATAACTTGTGATTCCTCCTAATTTTTTATAACTGTATTTTACAATTTTTTCTGATAATGTCAATACCAATAATTGACATTTCTCTTTCTTCTTTTGTTTAATTTACTCTATAAATATTTACGGAAAATCTGACTTCTATCTTTTTTACATTATAATTTTACATTATTATTACTTTTTTGTTACTACTCACTATAATATATTCAAATTCATTTAGGGATTTAGCACTTTCCTTGTTTTTTATATATAAATATAAACTATAGTTAATACTATGTCATTATACAATATTTTTTCTTATCTTTCAACCGTTTATGTTAATTTGTTGCTTCATTTTTAATGGAACTTTTTACATATTTATGAATAAAATAAATTATACCAAATATGATATATATATATATATATCATATAACTTTTTTACATCTTGTAATTAATTGAATGTATAAATATTTTTTATTAAATTTTCAAAAAAGCACAATATTTTATAAAACACTTGACTTTTTAATTATGCTTTGGTATTATATTTAAGTGACTTTTTTAAGAGTCTATTTATGCAGGTATAGTTTAGTGGTAAAATGAGACCTTGCCAAGGTTTAGTTACGGGTCCGATTCCCGTTACCTGCTCCATATTATGGCGACATAGCCAAGCGGTAAGGCACGAGTCTGCAAAACTCTGATCCCCGGTCCGAATCCGGGTGTCGCCTCCAAAGTTAAACACAAATGTATTAATACATTTGTGTTTTTTATTATTCTTTTATAATAATTTATATGTAAACATTTCTTTCTTAATTCGTTCTTTTCTTACTCCTATCTAAATATTTTTACTTTTTCAGTAAAATCTCTTGCTTTTATTTTTAATTATTAATATAATGCAAATAACGTCATTTACATTTTATTTAATGGAGGTCGTTTATATGAGAAAATTTATGCAAGCTGAACCAAATAACGAAAATAGCAAATATAAAATTATGGTTGTTGATGATGAAATAGGAATAGTTGATTCCCTATCTGTTTTCTTAAAAAGATCAGGATATGATTTAGTTGGAATTACAAATCCACTTGAAGCAATCGAAAAAGTTAGAAATGAACATTTTGATTTAATGGTTCTAGACTTTTTAATGGATCCAATTCATGGTGATCAAGTCGTTGAAGAAATAAGAAAATTTAATAAAGAATTGTATATTCTATTATTAACTGGTCATAAAGACTTAGCTCCTCCACTTGAAACAATTAAAAGACTAGATATTCAAGGTTATTGTGAAAAAAGTGATAAATTTGATCAATTACTTTTATTAATTGAATCAGGAATAAAATCAATTGCACAAATGAATCTTATTAAAGAAATAAATAGCAAACTTGTTGAGGCTAATGATAAATTACAAAAATCATACATAGAAAGTATTCAAGCATTAAGATATACGGTTGAAGCAAAAGATCCTTATACCAGAGGACACTCTGATAGAGTTTCTGAATATTCAGTATTATTAGGAAAATATTTAAATATTTCTCCTGCTGAATTAGAAACACTTAGAGTTGGTGGTTTGTTTCATGATATCGGTAAAATTGGTATTCCAGATAGTATATTATTAAAACAAGATAAATTAACTGATGAAGAATATGCTAAAATAAAAGAGCATCCTTTAACCGGTGTTCGTATTTTATCTAATGCTTCTATCTTTAGTGATTTATTACCAATTGTTAAATATCATCATGAAAGATATGATGGTAAAGGTTACCCATCTCAACTTTCAGGAGAAAATATACCTTACTTGGCAAGAATAACTGCTGTTGCAGATACCTTTGATGCAATGACTTCAAAACGTTCTTATCGTAATCCTCTTTCAATGGATGTTGTAATTTCAGAAATTGAACGTTGCAAGGGAACTCAATTTGATCCTCAAATAGCAGATGTATTTTTAGATATTCTAAATAATCATTTTGATGAAATTGAAGAAATAAGAAAAAAATTTCCAGTATAAAAACACCCTAGGCTATGCCTAGGATGTTTTTATTCTATTTCTAAATATTCATTATAAGTACATTCTTTATCAATAACCTTATCCTTTTTAATGTCTATAATTCTATTTGCAACAGTTTGTGTTAATTGATGATCATGTGAAGTAAATAAAATATTTCCTTTAAATTTAATCATTGCCTCATTTATTGATGTTATACTTTCCATATCCAAATGATTTGTTGGTTCATCAAAAATTAAGAAATTTGCACCTGAAAGCATTAATTTTGAAAGTACACATCTAACTTTCTCTCCTCCTGATAATACTTTAACTTTCTTCAATGCTTCCTCACCTGAAAACAGCATTCTTCCTAAAAATCCTCTAACATATGTTTCATCTGGATCTCTTGAATATTGTCTTAACCAATCTGTAATACTAACATCTTGTGTAAATAGATAATTATTATCTTTTGGGAAATAAGCATTTGAAATAGTTGTTCCCCATGTTACAGTTCCTTCATCTGGTTCTAATTCACCTGCAATAATTTGAAATAATACTGTTTTTGCAATTTCATTGTCTGCCAAAAATGCAATCTTGTCATTACTCTTTACCGTAAAAGATATATTATCCAATACCTTTTCTCCATTTACAGTTTTAGAAATTTTTTCAACCTTCAAAATTTCTTTTCCAGGTTCTCTATCTGGTTTAAAATCAATATATGGATATTTTCTATTTGAAGGTTTAATTTCTTCTAATTCTATTTTTTCTAGTGATTTCTTTCTTGATGTAGCCTGTTTTGATTTTGATGCATTTGCACTAAATCTTGCAATGAAATCTTGTAATTCTTTTATCTTTTCTTCTTTCTTCTTATTTGCCTCTTTAGCTTGTCTTAGTGCTAACTGACTTGATTCATACCAGAAATCATAGTTTCCTGGATAAACAGTTATTTTTCCAAAGTCAACATCTGCAATATGTGTACAAACTTTATTTAAGAAATATCTATCATGTGATACTACAATTACTGTATTTTCAAAATTAATTAAAAATTCTTGTAACCAATCTATTGTTTTTAAATCCAAATCATTTGTAGGCTCATCAAGTAATAATATATCTGGATTTCCAAACAATGCTTGAGCTAATAATACCTTAACTTTATCTTTTGCTTCAATTTCTTTCATATATTTCTCATGAATACCACTTAATATTCCTAAATCATTTAAAAGTGTTGCAGCATCAGCCTCTGCATTCCAACCATCTAATTCAGCAAATCTTTCTTCCAATTTAGCTGCTCTCATTCCATCTTCTTCTGAAAAATCTGGTTTTGCATATATTGCCTCTTTTTCTTTCATTATTTTGTATAATTCTTCATTTCCCATTATTACTGTTTCTATAACTTTATAATCCTCAAAAGCAAAGTGGTCTTGTTTTAAAACAGATACTCTTTCTGTTTTATCATGAGTAACTTCTCCCTTGCTTGGTTCTATTTCACCAGATAAAACTTTTAAAAAAGTAGATTTTCCAGCTCCGTTAGCACCTATTATTCCATAACAATTTCCTTTACCAAATCTTATATTTACATCTTCAAATAAAACTCTTTTTCCAAATCTAATTGTAACTCCTGTTGATACTAGCATTTTCCTTCTCCTCTCGATTTAACAATATTAATATTATATACTACTTTTTCCAATTTATCAACCCAATTATTTTACAATAATAAAACTCATAATTTGTTGAATTTTATCCTATTATGTGATATTTTATACATATAATTTTATTGGAGGAATAATATGAAAAACTCAAAACACTCTTATAAAAAGAAAAAAGGAAAACGTAAAATTTATTGGTCTCGTATCATCCTTTTCCTTATGGTAGTTGGTGTTATTATTTTTCGCATAGGATATGGTATTTCTACTAAGACAAATCATGATAATAACAATAATTATTCATCTCAAGATAATACTGTTCAAGAAGCGAAAAAAGAAGATATTACCATTACTCTTTCTGCTATTGGTGATATTATGTGTCATGGTCCAAATTATAAAGCTGCTTACAATGCATCTACCAAAACTTATGACTTTTCACCATTTTTTACTGATATATCTACTTATACATCTAAGGCAGATATAACTATTGGTAATTTGGAGACCACTTTTGCTGGAGAAGCTCGTGGATATAGTGGATATCCTACCTTTAATTCTCCTGCAGAATTAGGGAAAGCAATAAAAGACATTGGTGTAGACGTTTTATGTACAGCAAATAATCACTGTATGGATAAAGGTTATTCAGGAATTACAAATACTCTAGATACATTGGATAGTCTTGGATTTGACCATATGGGAACATCCAGAAGTATTGAAGAACAAAATAAAATTTTAGTAAAAAATGTCAATGGAATAAATATTGCATTTCTTGCATTTACATACGGAACTAACGGAATTAGCATTCCTGCTGGAAAAGAATACAGTGTCAATTTAATCGATAAAGACCTAATCCGTAAACAGATAGCTTCTGCGAAAGAACTTAATGTTGATATGCTTTGTGTAAATATGCACTGGGGAATTGAATATGCCACAACACCAAATAATGAACAAAAGGAACTTGCTGATTTCTTATTCGATAATGGAGTTGATGTTATACTTGGTAGCCATGCTCATGTTCTTCAACCTATGGAAAAAAGAACTATAACTTTAGAAGATGGTTCAGTTAAAGATGGATTTGTAATCTATTCTTTAGGTAACTTTGTTTCTAATCAAACAGATATAAATACTCAAGATACTATAATTTTAAATTTACAAATAACTAAATCTGGAGAAACAGGAAAAATCAGTATTGATGATATAAGCTATATTCCAGTATATTGTTATAATAAAGGTTCTGGAACAAAAGATAGATATAAACTAATCGATTTAAAAACAACAATTTCACAATATGAAAATGGAAATAGTTCAATTAGTGCCTCACTTTATAATACATTTAAATCTGCTTTAAAAAGGATAGATAAAATCGAAAGTATGCAATAATCATAAAAAGAGATAACCTGAAGTGAACCCTCTTTATTAGACCAAAAAGTTTAATAAAGATGGTTCATTTTTTATGTTTTCACTCACCGTCCCCTTTTAATTGACGATTTTAAGAATTTAATATATAATACTTTTGCACAATATTTAACATTATATTAAATTTAATAATAAATGGAGGGATAATATGGAATACTTAGAAAAATTATCAAAAAAGAAAAGCTTAGTTTCAATTTTAGAAGCCATAGTTTTTGGTATATTAGGTGGAATTTTAATATGGCAACCTGATAGTACCTTAAAAGTAGTAGCATATATTCTTGGTGCAATATTCATCATAGCTGGTATTTATAAAATAATAAATTACATTGCTTCTCAAGGAAAATATGATGTATTAAATTATGATATGGCTTATGGTTTTACTGCAATAATGTTAGGAATTTGTATTATGTTATTTAGTTCAACAATTAATTCTATCTTTAGAATTATTATAGGTTTATGGATAGTATATACATCAATTATTGAAGTTAATGCTTCTTTTAAACTAAAAAGCTTAAATTTACCTATATGGATTTATAGTTTAATTTTATCTATTGCAATGTTCTGCTGTGGTTTATATGTAACTTTAAATTCAGGAGCAATTATTGTTACAATTGGTGTGTTTATGATTATATATGCTGTAATTGATATAATTGAAAATATTATATTTATGAAAAATATTAAAGAATTCTTTTATAATTAAATATTTATAAATAAAAATCCCTTTTTACAAGGGATTTTTATTTTTTATATTTATTCTATTTTTCATCTAATAATTTAATTTTATCTTTTTTCATTATTTCTTTTCTATCAATTATTATTGATGCAATAGGAATTAAAACTACTATATATGGTATTATATATCTTGATTTAGCTTCCCATAATATATGAAAAGCAAAACCACCTATAAAAATAGTTATTAAAAATATTAAATCTAAAGATAAATTATTTTTATTTTTTATAATAGTTATTAAACAGCAAACTGAGCTTAACATTAGCATTGCTTTTTCATAACAGGCTAATGGTTCATAAATTTTCTTTGCTTCATCTTCGTCTCCAATATTACTTCTTACTGAAGAATATGTATTTTCTGCCCACATAGAGGCAACTTTTTTAAAATAAAAATCTATAGTATATCCTGGATTATTTATAAAATATTTTAATCTTTCTTTTATTTTTTCAGGATATTCTATTTTTGCATTTTCTGTGTTTTTTAGTGCATATTCTCCTATATCTTCGTTATACCAGCCATTTTCTCTCCATGATTCTTCCATTGCCATTAAGAAATAACTTATATTAGGATATGCTTCTTCTTGTTTTAAATTATATTTGTTTAAATAATATTTTTGAACCAATGTTGTTGGTATCATAGATAAAATAATATATAAGATAATAATTAAGCATTGTATTATTTTTTCTTTTTTAGTATTTATTTTATAATTTTTTATTATATCTAAAATTAAATATATAACAGTTGCAATTATATATATTAAACAATTCATTCTCATCATATATGCTATCATCATAAATATTGATGCGCTAATTGGATATACTAATTTTTTTGTTTCCGTATATTTCATCATAAAATATACAGAAAATAAAGATAAACCTAAGCTTAATAAATCCCCATATATAAAAGTATTTAATAAAATTAAAGGAATAAATGTAAGTATTAATATAATTCCTAATATTTTATTTACTTTATAATCTTTAGATAATTGATTCATTATTTTATATAAAGCAATAAATGTAAATATATTTCCAATTATATTTAAAACTCTTAATATTCCTATACCATCAAAATGTATAATTCTAAAAAATATACTAAAAACAAATGCCAAACTAATTTGTTGATGGTATTTTTGCATATATGAACTTAGTGGAATTCCTGCATAAGTTAAATTCGGTAAAAATTCTTCCAAATTTCCATTATAAAAAGTTTGTGCTAAATTATAAGCATGTATTTGATCTCCAACAATTGGTGGATTAAAAATAATTATATTTATTATATTTGCAACAATATAAATTATTAATGAAAAAGCAAAAAGTATATTTTTTATTTTTTTACTTGATATCTTTTTTTCTATATAATTATTTATTAAATTTGTAATTTTATATATTAATATTCCAATTAAAATAATTCCAAAAATAAAAATAATATTATTTTTATTTATTGTAACATGTTCTGATTACAAATCCGCTGCCAACGCCCATTATTCTTTTAGCCAAACATCTAACATTATCCCCTT